>JAKSPJ010000009.1 GCA_024404915.1 Oscillospiraceae bacterium | reverse complement strand
CCGGCACAACCACAACTGAGAGCGGTACAACCACTACAACAACATCCGGCACCGTTGAGACTACAAGATGTGAAATCGTAACAAGCATCAACTTCACACCGCCTAAGCGTATCAACTACTGGTCACACGATACTCGTACATTCGAGCAGGCAGGCGGTCTGGTAGGCATGAAGGCAGAGCTCACCGTTAAGAAGACATTCTACGATGCAGACGGCAAGATTGTTGATACAAAGAATGGTACTCTGGATATCACTCCGTATCTGACAATTGAATTCGCATGCGATGGTGCAAACTATGGCGTTGCAAGCCCGTCCGATATCTGGAAGGATGAATTCAATGCTCGTAAGGATCAGCTGGAAGCAGATAGTCAGACAAATATTCACGATAACGTATATCCGCTGAATATCTACTATGATTCTACTCTGGCTCAGGATGAGGTAAGTGATCTGTTCCTGTTCGACGATAAGGTTCTCATGGGTATTCATGAAATCTTCATCGCTGTAAAGGGTGACTACACTCTGAACAATACAGTTGACTCCCTGGATGCTCAGGATACCCTGACATACTACCTGGATAAGACCGTATTGCAGAAGGAAGGCATTGTCTTTACAACCAGTTCCGACGGCAATGTTCTGATCAGCGGCAACAAGGTTCTCGTTGAGAAGTACAAGGATGTTCTGGATGGCGAAGATGGCTTGATCTTCTATCTGGTCAATGTTGAGTATGAGGAAGATCCGCTTGCTATCACAGCAACTGACGCACAGCATATTTTGAGATACTATCTCGAAAATACTGTTATGATGAAGGATACAACTTGGACAGATGTAGTTGGCTATGACATTAACATGGATAGCGGCTATCACTGGGATGAATCTAACTCTGACAGAGCTTCTAAGTAATCCGGCATCCGCAATACCCAAATATGAGCGGGCAGAGAGAAATCTCTGCCTGCTTTTTTGTTTCGGAATTCAAAATATACTTGCTTTATTTCGGCAGCTGTGGTATAATATAAGAGTAATAAAACTGCATCAATATAGAAAAATTATAAATTTTAAGACTGAACATATGAATCATTGAAACGGTAAGGCAATACTGTTCCCTTAAAACGATAGGAGGCAGAAATGGCATCAATTTGGAATCATCGAATTAGTTTATCATTATTTGGAGAGGCAGAAGGTCCTGCCATTGGTGTGGTACTGGACAATATTCCTCCTGGAGAATATGTGGACATTACGGAACTTGCTCGCTATATGACACGCAGAACCCGTTCCATTTTTCTTCCGGATGATCCTGCGCATCAGCAGGAACAGCTGGATTTTCCCCAGGTGCTTTCCGGCCTCATTAATGACCGCACAACCGGTTCTCCGCTGTGTGCATTTCTGAATAACCCCCGTGGCATGCAGCAGGTTGACTATCAGCAGATGTCAAGAGTGGCACGGCCCGGACATGCAGACTATACCGGAGCATTGCGCTACAGAGGCTTTGCAGATGTACGGAATAACGGCCATCTGTCAGAACGAATGACGATACCCCTTTGTTTTGCCGGCGCAGTCTGCCAGCAGATTCTTCAGCGCAGAGGCATTTATGTTGGTGCGCAGATCACCTCTGTGCATAATATAAAAGACAGAGCCCTTTCCATGACGGAGGTTACCAAAGAGGAGCTCCTGAAGATTCGTAACAGGAGATTCCCCGTGAATAACCCTGCACAGGGCAAAAAAATGCTGGCTGATATCCAGAACGCAGCAGCGGGCGGCGAGTCCCTTGGCGGTACCATTACCTGCTATGCTGTGAATGTGCCTGCAGGAATCGGCTCCCCGATTTTTGATGGTCTGGAGAATTCCATTGCGCAGCTGGTGTTCGGCATTCCCGGTGTCCGTGGCCTGGAATTTGGTGATGGCTTCTTGACGGCGAAAATGACAGGCAGCCAGTGCAATGATGCGTTTTATGTGGATGACCTGGGACATGTGAAGACAAAGACCAATCATCACGGCGGTATTCTGGGTGGTATTTCTTCCGGTATGCCGATTTGCTTCCGTGTTGGCATTAAGCCGACGGCTTCTATTGCAAAGCCACAGCAGACAGTTGACTATTCTGCCATGACAAATGAAGTGGTGCAGACTGCGGAAACCTCAAATCCATGTCTTGTGCCGGAGGCAGTTCCTTCTGTGGAGGCAGCAATGAATATTGCACTTGTGTCTCATTTGCTGGATTATCCTAATTTTGTATAACGATAAATATTGAGGAAGGGTGGTGTTACAATGAAAGAGGAGGACATGATTCTGGAACAGGAAGAGAAGCTGACCGGACAGATGGCTTTTTTCCCTGAAATGGAAAATGATGATCCCGCTCCTCGGATTCATTTGCAGCACCCGATTCCTGTACCGGATATTTCGCAGCTGCCGTATACCAGTGTACGGATTCTGATTGCGGATGTTCTGCAAAGATTTGACGGCATACTGCCGGAGCAATGGCTTTTTGATATTATGGTGTCAAATGGATACCTGAATAATTTTGTGTACTCCGATGCACTCGGCGGACTGGTGGAAGCCCAGGCAGTGGAGCTATGCAGAAAACAGGATGAAACCTATGTGGTCCTGACGGAAAATGGAAAAGATAAGGTTAAGAAACTGCGATTGATGGTGCCGAAAGTTTTTCGGGACCGTGTGCATCTTGCGGCAATCCGCCATGTATCCAGACAGCGTGCTTTGCGTGATTTACGGATTCAATACGAAAAGGACGAGAATGGCTGGAATGTGGCTTTGCAGTGCTTCGACCGTGCAAAGGAGATGTTCTTCCTGCGTATCAATGCACCGACAGAGGCAGAGGCTGTGAAAATCGGAGAGGGTGTTCTGAGGAATCCTTCCAGGTTCTTCGGAAAGATTCTGGAATTGACCTTGACAAATGCAGAAGAACCTTTTGATTTGACCAATAATTGACTTGAAAAAATAAAAAAAGTATGGTATAATAAGATATCAAATAAAGAAAGGTTAGAAAGGTGTTTCTTATGAAAAAATGGTTTGCCGGATTGACCGGAGCAATTGTGTCCGTGTGTGCATTCAGTGCCACAGTATTTGCAGAGGGTGAGGCCGCTGCAACAGAGACTGCAGCTCCTACCACTGCTGCGCTTTTGCTTCAGCTGCTCCCCTTTGGTATTGCGCTGATTCTGCTTTATCTGATTTTACTGAGACCGCAGCAGAAGCGTGAAAAAGAGGCACAGCAAATGCGTGAAAATGTCCGTGTGGGTGATGAGGTTTGTACCGCAGGCGGCATTGTGGGCATTGTGGTTCGTGTGGAGAAAGAAACCGTAGTGCTGGAAACAGGCGCAGAGCGCAATAAGCTGCGCATTAAGAAGTGGGCAATTCACGAAAACATTACACAGGTTGAGGAACAGCAGAAGGCTGAGCGTGAGCGCAAGGCCAACCGCCAGAAGGGCATCGCTTCCGCCGGTGTTGCAAGTGATGAGAAGCCGAAGAAGAATGCAAAGAAAGACTGAAAACAAATCCCCCTCTGAATGAGGGGGATTCTTTTTGTGCAATGTATATTTTCAAACAAAAAGGATATCCGGAATGTTCCGGATATCCTTTGGTTGTTATTTATCCCGGATTGCGTCAATAGGTCGCTTGGAAGCGATTTTTCGTACCGGGAAGAAGCTTGCAGCTGCTGCAATGAAAACACTGATGAACAGCAGGAGAATAATCTGGCGAATGCCGAAATGCAGTACTGTAATCAGAACGCCTGCATTCCTGCGGATGATATAGTTGAAGAGGAATACACCGGTACCGCAGATGATGGCAGAGCATACGAAGTTAATAATGGCAATGATGAAGCTTTCCGAGAAGAAGATGCGGAAAACATCGGCGGAACGGGAACCGATTGCACGAAGGATGCCGATTTCCTGCCGCTTATAATGGATACTTGTGGTGATAAAGTTTGCCATCAGGAGAGAAGCGAAGATTGCAAAGGCAAGGCCGATATACAGGAATACTTTGGAAAGAACCTTCAGAACGGAATTGATGGAATCCAGCTCGTAAGTAATGGCGTTGTTCAAAGCGAAGCGGTTTTCAACATCTTCTCCGTTGCGGTAGCACCAGCGGACGATAGTTTCAATATCGCTTCTGTTGTCCGGCATTGGTCCCACAGCAGAATCAAATATGCCTTCCTTATCAACGATGTATTTATCGCATTCAGAATCTGCCAGAACACACGTATTGCTGTATCTGCTTTTGGGATTCACACATCCCACGATGGTAACATCCGTCGTGTCAGGTTCATATACTCCGGAATTGGCACTGAAGTCGTATATACAAGACTGCCATTTCTGACCATCTGCGTAATCTAAGTATTTCTGCAGATTTTCAGCATTGAGTTCTATTTTGTTATTTATAATGTCGTTTTTGAAAGCGTCCATTTCATTGGAAGTTTTCTCCTGCATGCTGCTGATGTACATATTGTCGAAGGAAATAATGACTTCGTTTTCCTTCAATTCTGTCTTGGGTTCTGTCAGCCAGACGATGTCTTCTTCCGGCATGTCTTTCAGATATGTGAGATATTCCGCATAGCAATTGCCGTATGCTTCTGCATCCACATCCCATTCCAGCTGAATGCTGTAGTCCGTAGAACCTGTTCTGTACATTTTCGGATTGTCGTCAATGATGGGCTGCAGGGCACCTTCACCCAGAAGCGCACAGCCGGTCAGACTGTAATTCACGCTGATGGAATATTCTTCATACAGCAGATATTCCAGAATGCTGTCAGAGGTCGTATTCTGATTGGAATCCTCCAGAAGTGTATCATATCTGTGCAGATCGAATCTGGTATCAACGACACCGCTGATGGTATAATCCGTGTCCATAATGCGGAGTGTTTTGCCAACCATGCCCACCGGGGAGGAAATCTTTTGCAGTCCCTGCTTTCTCTTGTGGCGTTCAATTGCAGATTCATTCTCCTTCAGCGGCGGATAGTAGCCTGCCTGAACGAAGGTGTCTGCCAGTGCCGCACTGATGGCGATTTCTTTCTTGGAACCGTCCGGCAGATTTCCGCCGATTAATCTGAATCCCAGTTCATCCAGTGTGGCTTCCGAGATTTCGGCGTATCCGCAGAAGTGCTGCAGATGAGTTGTATAGTCGCCCTTTGAAAACTCATAGGATGAATCATACTGTTCGTTGAAGGACATATCTGCATCCGTTGGAATGAAAATGCCGCTGACCGGCAAGCCTGTTTCCTCACGGATATCCTTCAGATCCTGGTAGGAAATGTGTTCGCTGGAGGTGTCCCACCATTCATTCAGTCCCCTGCCTCGCTTTATGGCTTTGTTGACGGAAATGTAGCTGATGTCCGAATCTACAAGAGAATCGGTGCAGGTGCGGATATGATTATAGGAACTGAATGTATCCACCAATGCGAAGGTGGTAAAAGCGGTAACAGAAAGCAGAATGGTTGTTACCAGACGGAATTTTTTGTGCTTCAGGCTGCTTTTTCCAATCTTGAAGGCACTTTTCATCGGCAGCTTGGATTTAATCAGATTAAATTTTGAACCGTCCTGAATCGGGATGGCATCCTGATCGGTTTCCCGGAATTTCTGCGATTTTTCCGGCAGCATCAGGGAGGCATTTGTTTTCAGCTCGTCCAGATATTGGTTAATCTGAATGCGGTCTTCTTCCGTCAGGTGATAATCCGCAGGAATCTCGATGGAAGTGGAGCGGAAAATCAGCTTCTTTTCTGTTTGTTCCTCCGGGCTTTGAACTGCCTCCACATCACGAATGACCTGTCCGTCTGCCATTTCAATGATACGGTCTGCATATTGTTCGGCATACTCACGGTCATGGGAAACAAGAATGACCAGTTTGTCTTTGGATAGATTTTTCAGTGTATCCAGTACCTGACGGCCGGTGTTGGAGTCCAGTGCGCCGGTGGGTTCATCCGCCATAATGATTTCGGGATTCTTTACAAGGGCACGGGCGATGGCGACACGCTGCTTCTGACCGCCGGAAAGTTCATTTGGCTTTCGGTTTCCATAACCGTCCAGGTCTACTGCATGCAGAATCTGATTCAGTTCCTCATCTGTTGCTTTTCTGCCCTGCAATTCCAAAGCAAGTGCAATATTTGCGCCTACTGTGAATTCCTCAAGCACATTGTATTCCTGAAAGATAAAGCCGACATAGGTGTTGCGGTAGCTGTCAAATCGCTGCTGGTTGAAATCCTTGGAGGAAATTCCCTTGATAATAATTTCACCGCCGTCGTATTGGTCCAGACCGCCCAGAAGATTCAGCATGGTGGATTTTCCGGAGCCGGATTTTCCCAGAAGAAACACCATTCCCTTTTCCGGGAACCGCAGGGAAACATTATCCACTGCTTTAACAGGAACCCCTTTTTTCGGCTGATAGGTTTTGCAAAGGTTTTTGGTTTCTAGCATGTTATTCTCCTTTTTATTGTGTAATCGTGCAATACAGATATGATATTGTTGTAGTAATATTATATCACTAATTCCGTGGAAAATCAAGCTGAAATCATTAAGGCTGCCTTAAAGTTGTATTAATGCAGCGTTCAAAAAGAACAATTGCCGGATGATAAATAAAAAAAGCAAAATCTGTTTTCGCAGATAGCAAGAAATCACTTGCATTTTTTCGCGTTTTATAGTATAATAATATCGTATTATGTCTTTGAGACGTAAATAGAAAGGAAGATGAATGATATGGACGAATTGCTTCGCAGAGAACTGCAAATTCATGCATGCCATATCCGCATGGGCATTATTGAAGGCGTTTACCATGCAAAGTCCGGCCACCCGGGCGGATCGCTTTCAATTGCGGATCTGATGACCTATCTCTATTTTACCAGAATGCACGTTTACCCGGATAATCCGGATTTCGCTGAACGTGACCGCTTTGTTCTCTCCAAGGGACATACTGCTCCGGCATTGTATGCAACACTGGCAGAACGTGGCTTCTTCTCCATGGATGAGATGAAGTCTCTGCGTCACATCGGCGCAATGCTCCAGGGACATCCCTGCATCACCATTCCCGGCGTAGATATGAGCAGCGGCTCTCTGGGTCAGGGAATTTCCGCAGCCTGCGGCATGGCACTGGCAGGCAAGCACCGCAGTGATAATTATCACGTTTATACTGTTCTGGGCGATGGCGAAATCGAAGAGGGACAGGTTTGGGAGGCTGCAATGTTTGCAGCACACTACGGTCTGGATAACCTCACTGCAATTGTGGATAATAACGGTTTGCAGATTGACGGCAAGATTACAGAAGTATGCTCTCCGGAGCCGATTACAGATAAATTTGCTGCTTTTGGCTGGCATGTAATTGAGATGGATGCACATGATTTTGATGATATTGACCGTGCATTCCGTGAGGCAGAAAGAGTAACCGGTCAGCCGGTGGCAATCATTCAGCGCTCTGTAAAGGGCAAGGGTGTATCCTTCATGGAAAATCAGGTTGGATGGCACGGCACTGCACCGAATGCAGAACAGTATGAAAAGGCAATGGCAGAACTGCGTGCTGAACTGGAGAAATTGGAGGCTGAATCATGAGCGATGTGATTAAGAAGGCGACTCGTGAAAGCTACGGCGAAGCACTTGTCGCATTGGCTGAAAAATATGAAAATCTTGTGGTTCTGGATGCAGACCTGGCAGCCGCTACAAAAACCGGCATGTTCAAGAAGGCATACGCAGACCGTTTCTATGACTGCGGTATCGCAGAAGCAAATATGATGGGCGTTGCAGCAGGTCTTGCAGCAGCAGGTATGGTTCCTTTTGCCTCTTCCTTTGCAATGTTCGCAGCAGGCAGAGCATTTGAAATTGTCAGAAACAGCATCGGTTATCCGCATCTGAACGTAAAAATCGGCGCAACACATGCCGGCATTTCCGTTGGCGAGGATGGCGCAACACATCAGTGCTGCGAAGATATTGCTCTTATGCGTACCATTCCGGGCATGACTGTTATTAATCCGGCAGACGATACAGAAGCAAAGGCAGCCGTTGCAGCAGCAATCGAACTGGATGGCCCGGTATATTGCCGTTTCGGCAGACTGGCTGTTCCGGTCATCAACGATCCGGAAACCTATCATTTTGAAATCGGCAAGGGCGTTACACTGCGTGAAGGCAGCGATGTGACTGTTGTTGCTACCGGTCTGATGGTGAACGAAGCATTGATCGCCGCAGATACGCTGGCAGCAGAGGGCATTTCCGTCCGTGTGATTAACATTCACACCATCAAGCCTTTGGATAAGGAACTGATTGTGAAAGCTGCAAAGGAGACAGGCTCCATCGTTACAGCAGAAGAGCACAGCATTATCGGCGGTCTCGGCTCTGCAGTAGCAGAGGCTGTTTGTGAAGCGTGCCCCGTTCCGGTTCGCCGCATCGGTGTCAATGATACCTTTGGTCACTCCGGTCCTGCTGTGGATCTGCTCAAGCAGTTCGGCCTTTCTGCAGAACATATTGCAGAGGTTGTCCGTGAGGCAGTCAAGGCAAAATAAAATCTGGCATGTATCGGTCCGGCTGAGCAGGACATCATCCGGCGATACCTGCATATTTAAAACAATGCTCATAATGCGGAATACGGAATGCGCTCCGTATTTCGCATTATCTGTTGAAAGGAGCTTAGGCTCATGACGTTTTCTGAATTGCGCACACAATATCCGAAGTTCGTTTTTCACGGCATGGATGTGCAGTACAATGATGGCGCACTTTGTTTTTCGTATCATTTTGAAATTCCCGGCCTATACACATTTCAGCCAGCATGGAGAATCCGTTGTCCGCAGCCGCAGGATTTGAATGAGCCTGCATTGCAGAGACTGCTTTTTTCCCTGGGAATGGCAGAGCTGGTGAGTTATTGGAAAATCACCTGTTCCCCACTGGTATCTTTGCCCTATGCTCTGACGGAACAGCAGAAGAAATGGTGGAAAAAGCTTTATTTCGGTGGTCTGGGCGAATTCTTCTACCGCAATCAGGTCACTACAGATGAAGAAAGCTTTATGCAGATGGAATGTACAGATGCCATGCTGCCGGATGCACCCGGTCAGAAGAAACTCTCCGGAAAACTGATTCCCATTGGCGGCGGCAAGGATTCCATTGTGACGCTGAATTTGTTGAAGGAGCAGCTGGATGATGCCTGTGCCTTCCAGATTAACCACCGTGATTCTTCCGCAAAGGCTGCGCTGCTGGCAGGCATTCCGAAGGAGCGCATGTGTGAAGTGTCAAGAACGCTGGATAAGAACATGCTGGAGTGCAATGCAAGAGGCTTCCTGAACGGACATACACCGTTTTCTGCAATTGTGGCATTTTCTTCGGTGCTGACAGCTTATCTGCATGGCATTCAGACCGTTGTTTTGTCCAATGAATCCTCTGCCAGTGAAGCAACTGTTGCACTGTCAGAGCAGGAAATCAACCACCAGTATTCCAAAAGCTTTGCATTTGAATCTGATTTTGCAGCATACGAAAAGCAGTATCTGCGCTGCGGCGTTGCTTACTTCAGCCTGCTTCGTCCGTTGACGGAGTTCCAGATTGCACGTTATTTTGCTTCCTGTGATACCGCCTTCCATGAGATATTCAGAAGCTGCAATGCAGGTGCAAAAAAAGACTGCTGGTGCGGTCACTGTGCCAAATGTCTGTTTGTGACTGTGATTCTGTCGCCTTTCCTTCCTTACCCGGAGATTGTGCGGCTGCTGGGTTCTGATATGCTGAATCTGCCTGAGATGGAGCCTGTTTTGCAGGAATTGTGCGGTATTTTGCCCAATAAGCCTTTTGAATGTGTGGGCAGCCGCCGAGAGGTGAATATTTCCCTTTGCCTGGCGATTGCCAAGGCAAGAAAACAGGGTGAAACATTGCCGCTGCTGCTTTCAAACTACGCAGAAACTGCTTTGTATCAGGAATATGCACCCGTTGCAGAACAGTTCGGAAATGAGTGGGATCCCAATCATCGTCTGACAGAGGAACTGGAGAACCTTGTGCGGAAGGAATGTCTGCATCGTTTTCAATCATAATAAAAAGCTGATACACAGATCATTGTGTATCAGCTTTTGATTTATCCTTCAAAATCTTCATTCGGATTCAACGCCGCAGGTGATTTCCACCGTATGCCGTACTCTGACCGCAGAATCATTTTCTTGGCCATCCAATACTCCTGGCAGTAGCCGTAATAGCCCCGTTCATGATCCAGAGTCTCATCAATTTTTTCTTCCAGGTCATAGCGGATTGCAAGGTATTCCGGCTCCATTTCCACAGGATCACACATTGGTTCCTCATCCTTTGCATCCTGTGCTTCTGCCATCGCCTCAGCGTAGCCGTCTGCACCAAGGTCTGCCTGAAGCAGTGTCTGCAATTCTGCTGTTACGCCCTCAGCGGTATGCAGTGCGCAGGTCAGAACGGAAAATGCCGTATCTGCCGGATCGAGAAGTGCGCCGTTTTCCAGCACACGGATATCCTGTGCCACCAATTCACGCATACTGTTATGTGCACGTGCTGCATAGTGCAGTGCTTCCGGCCAGAAATGAATTTCCGCATAAGCATTTGCCGTATCCTGGCAATACCGCAGGCAGTCTGACCATCTGCCCTCCGCCTCCAGCATTTCCAGGGCATTGCGGCAAAGCTCAATCGCAGAGTGTGCCCGCCACAAATCAAACTGCATAGAGTGGAACTGCTGCAGCAGCAAACAGGTATATAACTGGTCCACTGCCAGATCTGCAGTGGGATGTGCTTCAAATGCGGCATTGATGCGGCTCAGCAGGCGGTTGGTAAAGGATACGCCGATTTCCGCGGCACGCTCTGTATTCAGCAGATTCAGATATTCCATGAGATGTACCTGTTTTTCCTGCTCCGAATGCTTTGCACTGTGCAGAAGTTCCTCCAGCGCCTCGCCTTTTTCTATCAGCATTTGATATTTTTCATTTTCTTTTGCAGTCATATCGTTTTGCCTCCTGTTGCGCAATAGAAATGCATAATGCTGTCTATTACTTATATTTTGTATATTATACCATATTTCATTATTGCTGTCAAGTAAATTACATATAAAATATCTATGAAGAATGCAGAGGCATTTTTCTAAAACTTCCCTGCTATCAATCATATTATCCATCGCTATATGTATATACGGACCGAATTTTGTTAAAATCGCAGAAATGTGAAAAAATAACAGTATCTACTTGCTATCAAACTGGAAATATGATATACTAAAAATAGTATTGTCCTATAATAAAACTCTATGAAACGGAGGATTCTTCTATGGCAAATTTGGAAGGCAACCAGAATGTGAACATCATCCTCAAGAATGAGGAAAAAGGTCAGAACGAAGTAATCGTTTCTTTATCGGGTGTGTTCAAAAAGATCAGGAAATATTTTATAGCATGGCTGCTTACAGCAGTTATTATCGGCGGTATCATTGTTGGCGCCAGCATTTTCTCCACCACCAGTGCTACCACACCGGTTCGTACCTTGGTCAGCTTCACCTATCCCGGTATTGAAAAGGGAAAGAATCCGGATGGAAGCGACTTCGATCCGTATTCCCTGATTCAGGCATCCGTCATTGAAAAGGCACTGCGTGACTGTGAAGAGGACCCGCAGCTTCTGGAAACCATCAGACGTGATATCGTCATTGATTCCATCATTCCTGAGGATACTGTTGAGCGTCTGACTACATATAAAAAGATTTTTGATACCAATTCATCCACAAGCCAGATCAATGCAGCACAGCAGATGCTGGCAGAAAATTGGTTTTCTACCCAGTATACAGTAACATTCAACTATAAAAAATCCGGTCTGACACGTCAGAATGCCGTAAAGCTTCTGAATACGATTATGGATCGCTACCGTGACTACTTCTTTGAGCAGTACGGATACAACGAGGCACTGGGCAGTGCACTGGCTTCTCAGGACTATACCGAATATGACTACGCAGAAGCAGTGGATATGTTCCGTACTTCCCTGAATACATTGAACCGTTATGTGAACAGCCTTTCCAATGATGATACCACACGTTTCCGCTCCGCTGTTACAGGTTATACCTTCGCTGATCTGAAATCTGCAATCGGCACTGTAATGGATCTGGATCTGGATCTGATTTCTTCTTATCTGAATGTTTACAACATCACAAAGGACAAGGACAGACTTCAGGCATACTATGAATACCGCATTGAAAATCTGGAGCGTGAGAAAAAGAAGAATGAAGAAAAGCTCACAACGATTCAGGAATCCCTGGACAGCTATGAAAAAGACCAGATTATTATTTTCAGCGACAGCACCACAAATACAGAATCTTCTATCGCATCTGAGGAATATGACAACCTGATTAACCGTAAGATTACTGCACAGAGCGATCTTTCCGAAACCACACAGTATATCGAATACTACAAGCAGAGACTGACTGCTCTGAAGCGTACTACAGTCGGCAGCACCGACAAGGTGAAGAAAATTGAATCTGACCTTGCAAAACTGAATGAAAAGGTCAACCAGCTGATTCAGCTTGTAAATGATACTGCAGATGACTATTATCAGAACGTTTCTCTTTCCAATGCTTTCAACGTGTTGGTACCGGCAACTTCTGATGTTGCAACCAATGTGAAGAGCGGTATTACAAAGGCTGTAATTCCTACAGCCGGTACTGAAATTCTGCTGTTAGTGGCATTCCTTGCACTCAGCTTTATTGAAGCAATCGTTGTGGAAACACGCCGTAAGCAGATGGAACTGGAAACAGCAGCTGCTGAGACCGATGCTGATTCAGAAACCGAAAAGACTGAACCGACAGAAGACACTAAGGAAGATCAGAACAAGAAGAAGTCCTCCAAGAAATAATCGCATTGAAAAAGCACCGCATTAGCGGTGCTTTTTTTGATGGATTGAATGTGTCGTGATGCCTTACAGGAAAGAGGACAACGCTGCGTTGGAAAGCAGCATGCCTGCATTATTCTTGATTCTGCGGTAAATCTGTGCAGGGAGACTGCGCTGTACCATCCGCATTGTTTCCATAAACCGCAACGGCTGTTCCATCTGTCCGTCCCCTGTGGCGATAAAATGCACATATTGATTGGCGAGCAGATAAAGGGAAAGCTTCCGATAATTCTGCATCATCAGCCCTTCCACGGAAATCTGAAGCAATATGCCGGTCTGGCGCATTGCAATCCAGTCTTCCAGAGACCAGATGTCAAAAAAACGATCCACGTCCACAATTACGGGCGACAATCCGCTGACAATCCGCAGCCTGGAAAGGGCATTGCAAAGTTCTTCATCTGCAGGAACATGGGGCAGATCCACCAGAATATAATCAGAATCTTCAACTGCAAGCGGACGCAGAAGCCGGGGTGATTCCATACAATAGGAGAATTTCACCACTGCACCCGGTACGATATGTACCGCAGTATCCGTCTGTTCTGCCCACTGTATTTTTTCCGCACGTTGCTTCAGAAAGGTGTCCAGGGTTGTTCGTTCTGCATCAAAATAGGGTGCAGCGACCGCAAGTTTGATATTGCTGTCGTGGAACATGCTGAGACGCTGCTGCGCTTCCCCTTCCGTCAGGGGGCGGCGATGCAGGCTTGCCATGCCCGGCAATATCTGTGCGTGAATATCAGCATAATAATTCAAGGAAACGGATGCCCTCCTTTCATGCGGATTTTTAAGCTTTCCCTGCTATTTTATCATATTTCGCCTGAATTGTCAAGGTGAATTGCACAGCTGAATCCACGCTTGCCGATTCTCTGTATCTTCCGGAATACGGGCTGAATTTTTACAGTCCCCGCCTTGTCACGGTGTCAAAATGATATATGCGATTTTCCTTTATTTTTCCATTGACAAATACCGCCTGATGTGGTAAAATAGAGGTGATTGAATCTGATGAGAAGGGAGGGATAGCCCGATGATAAATCATCGCCCTGTTTATGCCTTATGTACTTCAAAGCTTCATATGCCGAATGTGCTGGAAAGTGCTTCTGCATTCATAAAGGAAGCCGAATCCCGTGGATATGCCGTCATGGTATTTAATGCATCCCTGGAATCCGGAAAAGTTCATCAGGCAAACTGCAGCAGCGTTTTTCAGCTGATACCGTTTGCTGCGGTGGATCTGATTGTATGCATGCCGGATGCCATCAATGATGAAGCAGTTCTTCAAAGCATTATGGAACAGGCGAAGGTGCATCGCATTCCGGTTATGGCATATGATGGTGTAATTGATGGTGTCTCATCGGTCTGCTCCCAAAACCAAACAGCTGCTGCATCGCTGATGACGCATGTTTTTCAAAAGCACGGCTGTCACCGTGTGAATCTTCTGACCGGCTCCCGAGGCGATTATTGTTCTGAAAAGCTGGTTATGTCCTACCGCAGTATACTGCAGCAGTACCATATTGATTTTGAAGATGAACGTGTCGGGTATGGCAGCGACTCCGAAGCCGCTGTGCAGGCTGCCGTGCGGCAATTTCTGAAATATGACACTCCGGAAGCCATTCTCTGCGGAGATAATGCAGCTGCATATAGCGTCTGTTCTGTGCTGCGCAGGAATGGGCTGCGTGTGCCGGAAGATATTATTGTCATCGGTTTGCAGGGTGCCGCTGCGGAACAGTATTGCTCCCCTGACCTTACCTCCTGCCAGGTGGATGTCCGGCAGATGGGCAGTGCGGCGGTTGATATGGCGGAATTGATTGCAGACGGCGGAAATGCAGATGATTGTGTGGAGATTCAGCCTCTGCTGCATATTTCCGAATCCTGCGGATGCTGTGCCACAGAGCAGAAGGATCAGAGCGACATCGTTTTTGCGCTTCACAGAAAAGTGCAGATGTTGATGGAACAGGAATCCAGCGTCTATGGTTTCCTGGAACCCATTATGCATCAGAAACAGCCGACGGCAATTGATTTCCAGAATGCATTTGCGGGCTATCTTCCGAAGCGTTCCTGTCTGTGTCTCCGTGACAATTTAAGCCCGGATCTGAAGCCGGAAAAGCTGATGCAGTTCAGCGATGAAAACGAGCTGATGAGTGTCCTGACAAACAACGGCAAGGAAAGACAGTTTTCCATTGTACAGCGTGCCAAGCTGATTCCTGACCTGGAGAATATTCTGGATGCCGGCAATACCATTTTTGTGAACGCTGTTTTTCTCCAGAACGAAATCTACGGCTATTACGTTTATTACGGCAATCAGCTGGAAGAGGAATTTTTCCGTCTCCCGGGATTTCTTCATACAATTTCAGCAGTCATGGCAACCTCTCTGATTACCACACGGCTGCGCAATCTCAATGAGAAGCTGGTTGCAGCCCGTATCCGTGATCCCCTGACAGGTATGCTGAATATCCAGGGTATTCTGAAAGTACTGAGTGACCGTCTGCAGGCGGAAAAGCATGACGGAGAACGCCTGATTGTGGTAGTCATCGGACTGAATCGTCTGCATCAGATCAACTCTATTTTCGGAAGAGAAGAGGGAGACCAGGCATTGCTCAGCCTTGCCGGCGCAATCAATGACAGTATTGACAGCGATGCCGTTTCCGGCCGTGTGGGCGGAGATGAATTCCTGATTGCGTTTTTCAGTTCCACGGTTCGTATGAATACGGCGGAAGCCCTGATCAGTGTGCTGAAAAAACGTCTGATGAGCTATAACCAGGTTTCCGGAAAGAGCTATTCTCTCGATATTTCCATTGGAAAGGTGCAGGGCACTATCAATGGGCACATTGGCCTGGAAAGTCTGATTCAGGAAGCAGTTGCTGCCAAGGATGCCCAGAAGAAGGACCAGGGTGCATCGGCTGCGCAGCCTATACAGGAACAGAATGCAGAACGCATTGATCAGATTCTGAAGAAGAACCAGCTGGTATATCATTTCCAGCCGATTGTAAACTCTAAAAATGGACAGATTTATGCCTATGAGGCATTGATGCGTACCTCGGGTGAGCCCCGTATTTCGCCTCTTGCCATTCTGAATTATGCCAGTGCGACCAATCGTTTGTATGAGATTGAATATCTGACCTATTTCAATGTCCTGCAGTATATCCGGAATCACTACGCCATATTTGAGGGAAAGCGTGTTTTCATCAACAGTATTCCGGGCCATTTTCTGACCGAATCCGATTACCAGCAGATTTGCAGTGAATATGGTGATATTCTTTCTAAGCTGGTAGTGGAATTTACGGAGCAGGCAGAGACCGAAGGCGAAGAATTGACCATGGTGCAGCGGCGCTGTATGGAAAATCACATGGAAATAGCAGTTGATGACTATGGAACGGGCTATTCCAATATTTCCAATCTGCTGCGCTATTCTCCGAATTATGTGAAAATCGACCGAAGCCTGATTTCTAATATTCAGGAAGAACCGAAGAAGCAGCATTTTGTTGTCAATATCATCGATTTTGCCCATGCAAACGGATTTATGGCTCTTGCAGAGGGTGTGGAGACCATGGAAGAAATGCGTGCTGTGATTCGTTTCGGCGTGGATTTGATTCAGGGTAATTTTACATCGCTGCCGGCCTCTGCACCTGTCAGCGAAATCGAAAGCCGTACCGCCGCACAGATTGCCAAATTCAGTGCGACGGCTTCCAAGCAGGCGATTCGTAAAACATATATTCTTTCTGGTGAGGCTTCTGTTTCCCTGCCCCAGCTGGATGCAGAACACTATACAGATTTGTTTGTATCACAGCCGTCACTGGAAATTGTGGGCGACTTTAACCAGACCAGCGGCATCCGCATCAAAATCAAGGATGACAACGACTGTGTTATTACGCTGTATAACGTCCATCTGGGCTCTGCACAGCAGACCTCTCTGCCTGCCATAATTCTTGGACGGAATTCCAAAGTAACACTGAAATTTCAGGGGGATAACCGTATGGATGCAGGCGGAATTCAGGTGCCTGAATCCAGTACCCTGCAGCTGACAGGAAACGGCAATCTCAGCATCCGTGTGGACGATACCAAATCCTATGCCATCGGCAATGATTCGGACTTTGCTGCCGGCAATATCTATATTGACTTGTCGGGCTGCCTGAATATTATTTCCAACGGCAGTGATTGCATCGGCATCGGCTGCGGCATCGGCAAAAACAAAATCATTTCCATTACGGGCACAAAGCTGTTCTTTGAAATGAGCGGAAAACATGGTGTGGGCATCGGCGTAATGGACGGCGAGACAGATATCAGTCTTGCCGGCTGCTCCCTGAATTTCAATACAAGAATTGCTTCCAGTGTGTCCATCGGTTCCGGAGAGGGCACACCCAGAATTCTCTGTAATACTGTATGTGCCGCATTCCATAATTCCGGAAATGAAATCTTCTGCATTGGCTCTTCTGCCGGCGGCGGCGAACTGACTCTTCGGGACAGCAACGTGGCTGCAGAACTGATGGGACAAAAGATTCTGGTAGTCGGCTCCGGCAACGATGCGCCGAATATCAGTCTGCGTCAGTGCGATATCAATATTCAGGCGGAAGGAACCTCCGCACTGGATCTGGGCAGTTACACCGATGATGCAAAGCTGGCACTGATTGATACCAATGCGGAAATTACCATCAAGAGTGCCAATGCAAAACACTTTGCCGCTGTTCCCGGTGAGCGCATCATTTCCGGTGGCATTCATAAGGTGAATATAAACGAATGAAAACTTTTTTGATTTATCTGCTGTTTGCCGCAGCCGGGTATCTCCTGGGCTGTGTGAATACAGCTGCGATTCTTGCACGTATCAAAGGATTTGATATCCGTGGAAAGGGCTCCGGCAATGCAGGCGCCTCCAATGCCCTTGTGACCATGGGCAAAAAAGCAGCGGCGATATCCGCTCTTACGGATATTCTGAAGGCCTTTCTCCCGGTATGGCTCCTGCGGCATGTGTTTCATCTGCCGGACGAGCTTCAGCATGCTGCTGTATTGATTGGCGTCACTGTCATTCTGGGACATATGTATCCTTTCTGGATGCAGTTTTCCGGAGGAAAGGGATTCGCTTCCCTGCTGGGTATGACACTTGCTCTTAGCTGGAAATGTTTTCTTGTGTACATCCTGCTGCTTGCCGTACTGCTGTTCACCACAAGATATATTGCACTGGCAACCATTGCCTGTGCACTGGCAACGCCCATCTGGTGGTGGTTTACTACCCATAATGCCATACAGAGTCTCATGCTTTCCGTTGTGTGTGCCTGCATGATTGTGCGCCATTTCCCGAATCTCAGACGCATTAAAAACGGCACGGAAATCAAATTTCTGGACAAAAGCAAAAAGCAGGAATCTGTCTGATCATAATTAGCATCATTTGATATAGTGAAACAAAAAACTCCGATGTCATCCATCGGAGTTTTTCTGCATTCAACTATTTTTGACCATAATAGGCGTTTGGTCCGTGCTTTCGCATATAGTGCTTATCCAGAATGTACTGCGGCATTGCAGCACCGGAATTCAGTGCCAGTGTTTTTATTGCCATATCCGCCACGGTATCCAGCACAACAGCATGATATACCGATGCAGCAGGATCCTTGCCCCAAGTGAACGGTCCGTGATTGCGTACCACAATGCCTGGAACAGCCAGGGGTTCAATCTGCCGGTCATGAAGCGTTTCCACAATGACCTTCCCGGTATTGCCTTCGTAGTCTGTTTCAACTTCTTCCTGCGTCAGTGCTCTCGTACAGGGCACAGGACCATAAAAGTAATCCGCATGGGTTGTACCCAGGGCAGGCACATCCATTCCTGCCTGCGCAAATGCTACCGCATTGACAGAATGGGTGTGAGTGACACCGCCCAGCTCCGGAAACTGACGATACAGCTCCAGATGTGTTTTGGTATCAGAGGAAGGCTTCCATTTTCCCTCTGCGGTTTTGCCTGTTTCCAGATCCACGGCCACCATATCTTCCGGAGTCATCGCATCATATTCCACTCCCGAAGGCTTGATTACAATGATGCCTTTGCTGCGGTCAATGCCGCTGACATTTCCCCAGGTGTAGATTACCACACCACGGGCAGTTAATTCCATATTGGCTTCAAATACAGCCTGTTTCAATTCTTCCAGCATAGTTTTTCCCCCTGCATTTATTTTCTGTAGAACATACCGCAAAAAGCAAAGTATATTCTTAATATCTATTTTAGCACAGGACGATATCCTTGTCAAGTCCATCTGAAAACAATTGCAGATACGGATTCCTGCGGCAGGCAGAATCTATGCAGGGAAATGCCTGAAAAAGCAATTTGTTCATTGTGGGCTATTTCAGTTTTATTTTTTAATGCTGAATGCTTGACTTTTTAACTCGAATATGGTAAAATAAAGAAGAATATACATCATAGCATGATAGTTCTTTTCTGTATAGAAAGTCTGTCAGTTGTCAGTAAAAGTCGAAATATTAAGGATATTATCCAAGTGAGGTGCAAAGACTAGAAATGGATACACACGAATTCCAAAATTTGAAGCGCACACTGATTATCGGCGGAGGCGCTGCATGCGAAATGCTGCTCAACGAAATTTTCAGCGCCAGATGCCCGGCATCCTATAATGCACAGAACGCTCGTGCTGCCTGCTATGAGCCACTCTGTATTCTGGACAATGACCCAAAGAAAATCGGAACAGAGATTCATGGCGTCAAGGTGGTCGGTACAGTATCGGAAATTTCCAAGTTCGTTGATTTCTATAAAATCGAACAGCTGATTCTTGCAATCCCGTCATTGGGTACAGAGGCAAGAAAGGTTATCATTGATGCCTGCAGCGAAACAAAGCTGCCGCTGAAAATCGTTCCTTTCATTGGTTCTCTGATTTTTAATGAAGACCAAAGTCTTTTGACGCAGGTCCGTGATATCCGTGTAGAAGAACTGCTGGGCCGTGACCCTGTCAAGTTCAACAGCCAGAACATCAAATCCTTTATCAAGGATAAGGTGTGCCTGGTTACCGGCGGCGGCGGATCCATCGGTTCTGAGCTTGTGCGTCAGATTGCCAAGTATTCTCCCCGTCAGATTATCATTGTTGATATTTACGAAAACAATGCTTATGAAATTCAGCAGGAACTGCTGCTGGAATATGGCAATGACCTGAATCTGGTGGTGCTCATTGCTTCTGTGCGTGACTACTACCGTATCAATCAGGTGTATGAACGCTACAAGCCGAATGTGGTGTTCCATGCTGCAGCACACAAGCATGTGCCGCTGATGGAGGTTTCTCCCATGGAAGCCATCAAGAATAATGTCATCGGTACATTCAATGTTGCTACTCTGGCGCAGTATCACAATGTGGAACGCTTTGTTATGATTTCCACGGATAAGGCTGTGAACCCCACCAACGCAATGGGTGCTTCCAAGCGCTGCTGCGAAATGATTGTGCAGTACCTGGCACAGCAGAATGAGGGCCAGACTGAGTTTGTGGCAACACGTTTCGGCAATGTGCTTGGCTCCAATGGCTCTGTTATCCCGCTGTTCAAGCGTCAGATTGAACAGGGCAAGGATGTCACCGTAACGCATCCGGATATCATCCGCTACTTCATGACCATTCCGGAGGCTGTCAGCCTGGTGCTGGAAGCTGCTGCAATGGCAAAGGGCGGCGAAATTTTTGTTCTGGATATGGGACAGCCTGTCAAGATTGTCAGCCTTGCGGAAAACCTGATTCGCATGTACGGAAAGGAACCCTATAAGGATATCAACATTACCTTTACAGGACTCCGCCCCGGCGAAAAGCTTATGGAAGAGCTGCTCATGGACGAAGAAGGCCTGGAAAAGACGGATAATGAGCTGATTTATATCGGCAAGCAGATTCCCATTGATGAAACATTGTTTATCAAGCAGCTGCGTTCTCTCCGGGATGCAGCACGCAAGAATAAAGAAGCTGCCGCAATGGAAGCTTTGCATATGATTGTTCCGACATTCACAACGCCGGAAGAATTCAATGCGCAAATGACAGAAGATACACAGGAACATCAAACCGCCCCGAAATCAAACGAATAAGGAGAACAAATTTATGTGTGGAATTGTAGGCTATATTGGAAGTAATCAGGCTGCTCCGGTACTTTTGGACGGCCTGTCCAAACTGGAATACCGTGGATATGACTCCGCAGGTATCGCTGTCCGTGACGGCGGCAGCGCAACCGAAATCATCAAGGAGAAAGGAAAGCTCCGTGTTCTGGCAGAAATGACTGACAACGGCAAGGCTGTAAAGGGTACATGCGGTATCGGTCACACACGCTGGGCAACCCACGGCGAGCCCTCCGCAGTCAATGCACACCCCCACTCCAGCGATGATGGCAATGTAATCGCTGTTCACAACGGTATTATCGAGAATTTCCAGGAACAGCGTGAAAAGCTCATTAAGAAGGGCTATTCCTTCAAGTCCCAGACGGATACAGAAGTTGCTGTTAAGCTGATTGACTATTACTATAAGAAATATTCTCAGTTGCCGGTAGAGGCAATTGCACGTGCTATGGTTCGTATCCGTGGTTCCTATGCACTTTGTGTCATGTTCAAGGATTATCCGGACCAGATCTTCTGTGCACGTAAGGACAGTCCGATGATTATCGGTATTCAGAACGGTGAGAGCTATGTTGCATCTGACGTTCCTGCAATTCTGAAGTATACACGCAATGTTTATTACATCGGCAATATGGAGATTGCCAAGCTTGAGCGCGGCAATGTTACATTCTATAACATTGACAGTGAGGAAATTGAAAAGCCGCTGACCGAAATCAAGTGGGATGCAGAATCTGCTGAAAAGGGCGGCTACGAGCACTTTATGCTGAAGGAAATCTTCGAACAGCCTAAGGTGATTCGTGATACCATCAACTCTGTTGTTAACAATGGTACTGTACATTTCAGCGAGGTACAGCTTACCGATGAGGAAATGCAGGATATCAACCAGGTTTATATTGTTGCCTGCGGTTCTGCTTATCATGTCGGTGTGGCTGTGCAGTATGTCATTGAAGAACTGACTTCTCTGCAGGTTCGTGTTGAGCTTGCTTCCGAGTTCCGTTATCGTAAGATGACACTGAACCCCAAGAGCCTTGTTATCGTCATCAGCCAGTCCGGCGAAACTGCTGATACCCTTGCTGCACTCCGTGAGGCTAAGGATCAGGGCATCAAGACTTTGGGTATCGTCAACGTGGTTGGTTCTTCCATTGCCCGTGAAGCAGATAATGTATTCTATACACTTGCAGGCCCGGAGATTTCCGTTGCAACAACCAAGGCATACAGCTGTCAGCTGGTTGCAGGTTATCTGCTGGCACTCCAGTTTGCAAAGGCAAGAAATGAAATCGATGACGAGAAGTACCAGGCACTTCTGGAGGATATCAACACTATTCCGGAGAAGGTTGACCGCATTCTGGAAGACAGAGAGCGTGTTCAGTGGTATGCAAGCAAGCTGATTAACGTATCCGATTCCTTCTTCATCGGCCGTGGCATTGACTATGCAATCGGCATGGAAGGCAGCCTGAAGCTGAAGGAAATCAGCTATATTCACTCCGAGGCATATGCAGCCGGTGAGCTGAAGCATGGCCCGATCAGCCTGATTGAGGAAGGCACAATTGTGATTGCTGTTGTAACACAGGATGCACTGACAGAAAAGACAATCAGCAACATGGTTGAAGTGAAGAGCCGCGGCGCAAAGCTGATGGCCGTTACAACCACCGGAAAGTATTTCCTGGAGGATACCGCAGAATTCACCTGCTATGTTCCGAAGATCAATCCGCTGTTTGCAGGCAGCCTGGCAGTTATTCCGCTGCAGCTGCTGAGCTACTATGTTTCCATCGGCAAGGGCTTTGATGTTGATAAGCCCCGTAACCTTGCAAAGTCTGTTACTGTGGAGTAATCATATGCAGGAGACAATTCAGAAAATTGGTAAAGCATTTCGTCTGCCGGGTGAAATGTCTGCGTATACCACAATTACAAACGGCAACATCAATACAACCTATCGTGTAACCTACAGGAATGAAGACGGCTCTGAAAAGTCCTATATTTTCCAGAGAATCAACACAGTTGTTTTCCATAATCCGATTCAGATTATGCAGAACATTGATCTGGTTACCACACATATCCGCAGCAAGTGCCCCAACGAGCGCACACTGCATTTCCACCACACCTCAGAGGGCAAAAACTATCTGTTCACAGATGATGATGCCTTCTGGCGTGTCATGAACTGGGTGGATTCCATCACCTTTGACACCTGTACAGATCTGGCTGTCATTGAGGCGACCGGTGCTGCATTCGGTAAATTCCAGAATCAGCTTTCTGATTTTGACGGTTCCAAGCTGTTTGAGACCATTCCGGATTTCCACAACACAAAAAAACGTCTGGATACACTCTTTGCACATGTGGCAGAGGATCCCTGCCAGCGTGTTGCAGATGTCAAGGCAGAAATTGATTACCTGGCATCTGTGAGAGAATTGGCAGGCTCCCTGTCTGTACGTTACGCAGAGGGCGCATTCCCGGTTCGTGTCACACATAATGACACCAAATCCAACAACGTACTCTTTGACAAGGAAACCAAAATGCCTATCGTGGTCATTGACCTGGATACCGTTATGCCGGGTATGGCGATGTACGATTTTGGCGATGCAGTTCGCTTTATTGCGAATACTGCTGCTGAGGATGAAGCAGATCTTTCTCTCGTATCCTTCGATACAGAGAAGTTCGCCGCATTCTGCAAGGGCTTTCTTGGGGAAGTCGGCCGCAGCCTGACACAGGCAGAAATCGACAGCCTGGTGCTTGCGTCCTTCTCTATTACTATTGAGCTTGCTTCTCGCTTCCTGGATGATTACATCACCGGAGACAAGTATTTCAAGGTGCTGTATCCGGAGCATAATCTTGTGCGCACACGCTGTCAGCTTACGCTGGCAAAGGATATTGCTGCAAAGCAAGCCCAGCTGGAAGAAATTGTCAAGCAGACAACGAAATAACAGTCAAAGCGGATGTCAATACGACATCCGCTTTTTTATATCTTTTTCTGTTGAAAGCGGTCAGAAACAGGAAGCCGTATTTTTGTAAAAACGCAGGAGCTTGGAATGATGCAGGCAGTGCATGAAATATCCGTCGAATTGGGGTGCTGTTGCAATTTCTTTATATTTATGGTATAATATAAAATAATTTGTGAAATCAAACGGCGGTGACGATATGATTCATTTTTATTATGGAAACGGGAAAGGAAAAACCTCTGCGGCAGTGGGTGCCTGCCTTCGGGCTGCCGGAAGCGGCCTTCGCTGTGTAATGGTACAGTTTTTGAAAAATGGTTCCAGCAGTGAGATTGCCCTGCTAAAAAAATGCGGTATTGATACCCTGGCATGTCATTCTGTGCCGCTGCGATTCTGGAGCAGAATGAATGAACAGGAGCGTGGATCTGTCACCTGTTCTCACAATGAAAATTTGCAGCACATTATACAAGAAAACTATCAGTTCATTGTCTTGGATGAAATGGGAGATGCCATTGAGAAGGAGGCCGTTCATCCGGATCTGGTGCGTGAAATTTTGCAGCTGCCGAATACGGAAATCATCATTACAGGACATAAAAAAACAGAACAATTGATTCGCTGTGCAGATTACATTACGGAGTTCAATTGCATTGCGCATCCCTTTCAAAAGGGAGAAAAAGCAAGAAAAGGGATCGAATTTTGAAACATTATATTTACCGTGGAACAAAAAAGCTGCGTTGTGGCTATACAACAGGCTCTTGTGCAGCAGCTGCCGCAAAAGCAGCTGCTGCAATGCTGCTTAGCGGAGAAAGCATATCAAAGATTTCACTGTGGACACCTGCCGGAATCCCGCTGACACTGGATGTTCTGGATATCATTCAGAAAGAGGATCATGTGTCCTGTGCGGTGCAGAAAGACAGTGGAGATGATCCCGATATTACGAATGGGATTCTCATATATGCCAGTGTTTCTCTATGTGAAACGGGTATCATAATTACCGGAGGAGAGGGCATTGGCACTGTCACGAAACCCGGACTGGATCAGCCGGTGGGCGCATCCGCAATCAACAGCACACCTCGGCGCATGATTACTGATGAACTGCATACACTTGCGCAGAAAAATCAGTACGAGGGGGGATTCCGGATAACGATTTCTGCACCCCAGGGCACCGTGCTTGCAAAAAAGACATTTAATCCCCGCATGGGCATTGTGGATGGAATATCTATCATTGGTACTACAGGAATTGTGGAGCCGATGAGTAATCAGGCGTTGATTGATACTATTCGTGCTGAAGCAAATATGCGCCGCATGTCCGGCTCTGATCATCTGCTGCTGACGGTGGGAAATTACAGCGATTCTTTTTTGCAGTCATTTCATCCTGAATTGGCAGAGCGTGCCGTCATGTGCAGTAATTTTATTGGTGAAGCACTTGATATCGGTGTCTCCCTTGGCTTTCGCAGCATTTTACTGATTGGACATATCGGAAAACTTGTGAAGCTGGGTTCCGGTATCATGAATACACATTCTGCGTATGCTGATGGGCGAATGGAAACCCTGATTGCATGCGGCGCACTTGCAGGTATGCAGCGTGAACTGCTGGCGCAGATTACGGATTGCGTAACAACGGATGGTGCACTGGAAATACTGGAGCAATCTCCCTGTATGCAGGATATGCTGCATATTCTTACGGAACGAATCGCATATTATCTGGATGCCCGTGTGAAGAGTCAGCTGAAAACGGGAGCTGTCATTTTCTCAACTCAGCATCAGCTGCTGCTGAAAACGCAGGATGCGGAAAAAATCATTGATGCAATGACGGAGGAAGGATTATGATATATTTTGTGGGTGCCGGCTGTGGGGCGCCTGATTTGATTACAGTCCGTGGTATGAGGCTGCTTCAACAGGCAGATGTCATTATTTTTGCAGGTTCATTGGTGAATCCGGAGGTCCTGGAGTATGCATCGGATGGCTGCGAAATATATAACAGTGCGAAAATGACACTGGATGAAGTGATTTCAGTGATGAAGCAGGCAGAATCGGAAAAGAAAATGACAGTGCGTCTTCACACGGGAGATCCCTGTATTTTCGGTGCAATCCGTGAACAAATGGACATATTGCACACATTGGGCTTTCAGTATGAAATTTGCCCCGGAGTCAGTTCCTTCTGTGGTGCAGCAGCATCATTAAAAGCAGAGTACACATTGCCTTCAGTATCACAGACCGTCATTCTGACCCGTATGGAAGGGCGCACGCCTGTACCGCAGCGTGAACAGATCAAAGCATTGGCGGTACATCATGCTACTATGGTTATCTTTTTAAGCGCAGGTATGACAGAAACACTCTCATCGGAATTAATTGCAGGAGGGTATTCCCAGGATACGCCTGCTGCCATTGTATATAAAGCAAGCTGGCCGGATGAAAAAATATGCCGCTGTACAGTAGGGACACTGGCGGAAACTGCAAAAAAGAATCATATTCAAAAAACAGCACTGATAACAGTGGGTGACTTCCTTGGAGATGATTATACGTTATCGCTGCTGTATGATCCCTCATTTGAAACGGAATTCCGTGAGGCGAAGGCATGAGAAAAATTGCGGTGATTTCTCTGACAGAACGTGGCAGAGCATTATCTCATTGCCTTCAAAGCCGACTGGCGGACTTTCAGATTTACAGGTTTTGCTTTTTCAGACACAGTGATGCTCAAGCAGAGAATTTTGAAAGCCTTGCGAATTTGACAGAGCAGATTTTTCCGCAATATGAGGCACTGGTTTTTATATGTGCCTGCGGTATTGCGGTTCGGATGATTGCACCGCATATTTGTTCAAAGCAAACGGATCCTGCTGTAATTGTCATGGATGAATGCGGCACCCATGTGATTTCATTGCTCTCAGGTCATCTTGGCGGCGCAAATGCACTGACGCAAATCATTGCAGACAGAGTCAATGCAAACGCAGTTATTACGACGGCTACAGATATTGGCGGCCTTTTTTCCCCGGACAGTTTTGCCAAAGCCAATCAGCTGATCATTGCAGACATGAACGCTGCCAAAGAAATCGCCGCAGCAGTACTGCGACAGGAAACCATAGGTCTCGGCTGTCGTTTCCCCTGCTGCAATCTGCCGTCGCAGATTCGCATCTGTAATCATGCAAAATACGGCATTGTGATTGCAGATACCATGGAGATTGCCCCATACCCCGTTACGCTGCATCTGATTCCACGAAATATCGTATTAGGAATCGGCTGCAAAAAAGGGACATCTGTGCAGCAGATTACAAGAGCTGTGATGTCAGCACTGGAACAATATCATATTCTTCCGCAGCGAATCTGCAAAGCGGCGAGCATTGACCTCAAAGCACATGAAGCCGGTCTTCTGGAATTTTGCGGACAAATGGACATTCCGCTGGAAACGTTTTCTGCGGGTCAGCTGATGCAGGCTGACGGTGATTTTGAACACTCGGTTTTTGTGCAAAAAATCACGGGTGCAGATAATATCTGTGAACGAAGTGCAGTTCTGTGCAGCGGAGGAACACTGAAGATACCGAAGACTGCACTGGATGGAGTAACTGTTGCGGCATGTGAAATGAACATCGAAATTGATTTTGAGAGGAGGATGCTGTGATGCTTTATATTGTTGGAATTGGAAGCGGCGCCCGTGACTGTATGACTGCAGCTGCGGAAAAGGCATTAATGCAAAGTGATTTCATCATAGGATATAAAACCTATACGGCACTGATGAAGCCTTTCTTTCCACAAAAATCCTTTCTTGAAAGTGGAATGAGACAGGAAACAGAACGTGTCCGCCTTTCTTTGCAGTATGGGCAGACACAGACGGTTTCTCTGATTTGCAGCGGTGATCCGGAGCTTTACGGCATGGCTGCGCTGGCGTATGAATATCTGGAAGAATACCCCGGAACGGAACTGGAAGTTGTGCCGGGGGTAACAGCAGCATTCAGCGGAGGGGCCTTGCTTGGTGCACCCCTGACACATGATACAGTTATAATCAGTCTGTCAGATTTACTGACGCCTATGGAAAAAATAGTGCATCGCCTGAGGTGTGCGGCAGACGGCGATTTTGTCATTGTCCTCTATAATCCTTCTTCTAAAACCCGCAAAGATTATCTGCGGAATGCCTGTGATATCATTCTGAAATATCGTTCTCCCGAAACGGTCTGCGGCTATGTCAGAAATATCGGCAGAGAGGGAGAATCCTATCAGATCTGCTCCCTGGCTGAATTAAGAAATGTGCAGGCGGATATGTTTACAACAGTGTACATAGGCAACTCTGAAACAAAAAAAATCGGTGAAAAAATGGTAACGCCCCGAGGGTATCCGCATGCATAAATATTTGATATTTGCCGGAACAACAGAAGGCAGAAAACTAGCCGAATTCTGTTCTGCACATCAGATTTCTGCGGATGTGTCCTCTGCAACAGAATATGGTGCACAGCTTCTTCCCAAAAATATCGGCATACTGACAGGACGGCTGGATACAGATGGAATTTGTTCATTGATACAGAAAAAGCAATATACCTGTGTAATTGACGCAACACATCCTTTTGCGACGGAAGTAACCGAAAACATCCGCAATGCCTGCCGTTTGCAGGAGGTACCCTATTGGCGTCTTTTGCGGAAAATGCTTCCCGTACAAGGGGAAGCTGTGTATTCAATGGCACAAATCACAGAATTGCTCAATCAGAATCGTGATATCGTTTTAAGTACGCTGGGCAGTAAATCAGCGGAGATGCTGACCAGTGTAAAGCATTTTCCGGAGCGTATCAGACTGCGTGTTCTTCCCTCACAGGAAACAGCGGAATTGCTGTATCGGCTTGGCTTCCGTGATTTTATTCAGGCCAAAGGCCCTTTTTCTGTTCAGGATAATCTGCGGGATATTCAGCAAACCGGCGCAAAAATACTGCTTACAAAAGAAAGCGGCGAAATCGGGGGATATCCGGAAAAAGCCGAAGCTGCAAAGCAGGCAAATATTCGCCTGATAACGCTTTGCAGGGCAAAGGAAAATGGTTTTTCCTTTGCGGAAATTACAGAAAAAATACTGCGCGCTCAGGAGAATCCGATATGAAAAAAGTATATCTGATCGGTACAGGAACCAATATTCAAGGAACACTTACAAATGATGCGGAAGCTGCGATACAATCCGCAGATATTCTCATTGGCGCAAAGCGGATGCTTGCTCCTTATTTCAATACAGAGAAAGCATTATTCTGCCAGTATCTGCCGCAGCAAATATCGGATACTCTTCATGGCAGTACTGCGGCATGCGGCGCTGTTTTATTATCGGGTGACAGCGGTTTTTTCAGCGGCGCAAAAAAGCTGCTTCCGCTGCTCCATGACCTGGATGTCAGTATCATTCCGGGGATTTCCTCCATGTCTGCATTCTGCGCCCGATGCGGGTTGTCCTATGAGCAGATGCGCTTTTTATCCCTTCATGGGAATACGGACCATATTGCTGTTCATGTTCATACAAATCCCTTCTGCTTCTTTCTTCTTGGCGGCGAGTTGTCTGCTGCAATGGTTTGCCGGAGACTTTGCGAATATGGTCTCCCGGATGTACGGGTACATATCGGTGTGCAGCTTGGATACGAAAATGAACAGATACTCCATGGTACTGCCGCTGATTTTCTGACTGTCTCTACAGATGCGCTTGCAGTGCTGATTGCAGAAAACCCAAATTATCTGCCATATATTCCATCCGGGATTGCCGATACGGATTTTATCCGCAGCAAAGTCCCCATGACAAAATCCGAAATCCGCTGCAATGTGATTGCTGCACTGCGTATTCCGCATAACGGTATATGCTGGGATATTGGCTGCGGAACCGGTTCTGTATCTGTTGAAATGGCATTTCATTGCAGAAGCGGCCAGGTCTATGCATTTGACAATAACCCGGAAGCCGTTGCGCTCACTTTGCAGAATGCACACAGATTTTCCTGTGATAATATCATTGCGGCAGAGGGCAACTGCCCGGAGGTGCTTTGTGATTATCCCACTCCTGATGCCGTGTTTATCGGAGGAAGCGGAGGAAACCTGGAAGCAATCCTGTGGGAAATCTCGCAGCGGAATACCAAAGCCAATATCGCCATGACGGCGGTATCTCTTGAAACGCTGATGGAGGCAGTGCCGGGCTTTCAGAAGTATTGTACAGATTGCCGGATTCTTCAGATTGCTGTTATGCGCACCAAAAAACTGGGAGCCTATACAATGCCTGATACCCAGAATCCCATCTGGCTGCTGACAGGAGGCATACAATGAGACGCATTATGATTGCAGGCACAGGAAGCGGATGCGGTAAAACCACTGTCACCTGCGGAATACTGTCAGCATTACGGCAGCGCAGCATTCGTGTTTCCGCTTTCAAATGCGGCCCGGATTATATTGACCCCATGTTTTATCGTGAGATTCTCCATGCGGAGGCTCATAATCTGGACAGCTTTTTCTGCGATGAAAATATGCTTCGGTATCAGCTTGCAGAAGGCAGTCAGGGTACGGAAATTGCCGTCCTTGAAGGTGCAATGGGATTTTATGACGGGGGGGATGGTTCTGCATACCGTGTTTCAGAAATCACTTCTGTACCTGTTATTCTGGTGGTGAACTGCAGAGGAATGAAAGAGTCAATAGGTGCGATAATCAAGGGCTTTCTGCATTATCAGCATCCGAATCAGATTGCAGGATTCATTTTCAATCAACTGCCGGAAAGCCTGATCCCATTTGTCAGACAGCTTTGTGCAGAGTGTGGAACAGCGTATTTTGGCTGCCTCCCCAAGCATCCATATACTTTGGAAAGCCGTCATCTTGGTCTGGTAACTGCAAATGAGATTTCGGATATCTGCGAAAAAATGGATGCTCTTGGAACACTGGCAGAACAACACATTGAAATTGACAGAATACTGCATCATCCATGCAATTTCCTTCCTGAAATACAGATGCCCTGTATTCCGAAGCTTTCCTCAAAGCCTGTAATAGCAGTGGCAAGGGATAAGGCTTTTTGTTTTCAGTATGCAGAAAATATAGCATTGCTTGAGAAACTCGGCTGTGTAATCCGTTATTTTTCACCCTTGGAGGATTCCCATTTGCCTCAGGCAGACGGATTGATTTTATGCGGCGGATACCCGGAATTATACGCAGAAAAGCTTTCTCAGAATCGGACTATGAGAAGGGATATTCAGAAAGCAATACAGGACAAGATGCCCACAATTGCAGAATGCGGCGGCTTTATGTATTTGCATGATACTTTGCGCAGCAAAGAGAATGAAGTCTTTGAAATGGCCGGTGTAATCCGGGGAGAAGTGTTTTATACGAAAAAGCTGCAGCGATTCGGTTATATTTCTATGACGTCCCAGGCGGACAATCTGATTTGCAGAGCGGGAGAAACGCTGAAGGCACACGAATTTCACTATTGGGACAGCACTGACAGCGGCAATGGATTTGCGGCGGAAAAGCCCGATGGCCGAAGCTGGAGATGCTGCCATATCAGTGATTCCATGTATGCCGGATTTCCACATTTGTATTTTCCGTCAGATATACAGACTGCACTTCGGTTTGCCAGAGCCTGTGCCGGATACGGAGAAAAAGATGAAACGTATACAACAGATTAAACATACTGATTTGATGGCTTATCAGGCTGCAAAGAACCAATGGGATCTGATTGCAAAGCCCTTGGGCAGCTTTGGATTGCTGGAAGAACTCATTCAGCGCATTGCTGCCATTCAGGGGACACCGGACGTGGATATCTCCAGGAGAGCAGCTGTAGTGTTCTGTGCAGATCATGGTATTGTTGCCGAAGGTGTTACACAATGCGGAAGCGATGTGACCGCAATCTGTGCCAAAGCCATTGCAGAGGGCACTTCCAATATCAACGCCATTGCAACAGAATTTCATGCAGAGGTCATTGCAGTTGATGTGGGCATGATTCATGATGCGGAGACAGATAAAATACTGCAGAGAAAAGTTGTCAGCGGTACCGGAAATTTTACCAAAGAACCTGCAATGACAGAAGAACAGATGTGTCACGCCATTACAACCGGTATCGACATTGCCGAGGAATTGAAGGCATCCGGAGTCAATATCATTGCATCCGGCGAAATGGGAATAGGAAATACAACTGCTGCCGCTGCTCTTGCGTCGGTACTGCTGGATTTGCCGCCTGCCGCAATCACAGGAAGAGGGGCAGGACTCTCTGATGAGGGGCTGCAGCGAAAAATCTGCACAATTCAAAGAGGAATTGCACTGCATCATCCCTCTGCCAGTCGGCCTTTTCATTTGCTTCAGACCCTTGGCGGCCTGGAAATTGCAGCCATGACAGGACTGTTTCTCGGGGGCGCAATCTATCATATTCCCGTCATTATCGATGGTGTGATTTCGGCGGCGGCAGCTGCTGTCGCATATCAGATTGCGCCAATCTGCGGCGAATATATGCTTGCAAGCCATTGTTCGGGTGAGCCTGCGGCAAGTGGACTGCTGCAGAAAATGCATCTGCAGGCGGTGATTGATGCAGGACTGCGGCTTGGTGAAGGCACAGGCGGATTGCTTTTACTGCCGCTTCTGGATGGCACGCTTGCTTTATACAGACATGCACATACATTTGAACAGGAGCACATAGAAAGGTACACGAAGCAATCATGATGATTCTTGTAACAGGTGGTTCCAAATGCGGAAAATCCCATTATGCGGAGTCCTTGTTTGAACAATACACTGATTCAAAATACTATATTGCCACCATGCAGCCCTATGGTGAAGAAGCACATGCAGCGATTTTCCGCCACAGAAAAATGCGTGCGGAAAAGCATTTTCAGACTGTTGAACAGTATACGGACATTGACCGTGCAGACGTTCCGGAGGGTGGTGCTGCCCTTCTGGAATGTATGGGGAATCTGCTTGCAAATGAAATGTTCTGCGGTGATGCCATTCAGGATTGCGCAGACAAAATAACAGCGGACATTCTGTGCCTGCATAAAAGACTGCAGCTGCTTGTCATTGTGACAAATCAGGTTGGCAGTGACGGATTCAGGTATGAAAAAGGAACATCTGCATATATTGCCGCTCTGGGAAAAATCAATCAGGCATTGGCTGCTTATGCAGATTCTGTAGTGGAATGTGTTTACGGTATTCCGCTTGTATTAAAGGGGTAATTCTATGCTGAAATCTTTGTGCTCTGCTTTGTTGATGTATTCTCGTATTCCTGCTCCTAAGGTGCAATGGAAAGAGGAAAACCGCCGCTATGCCATGGGCTGGTTTCCAATCGTTGGCGTGGTGATTGGCTGCTTACTGATACTCTGGCGCATTCTCTGCAATGTGCTTTGCTGGAATCAGTTTATATTTGCGGCAGTTGCTGTTCTGCTTCCTGTTATGGTGACAGGCGGGATTCATCTGGATGGATTCTGTGATGTGAACGATGCACGTGCATCCTACGGCAATCGGGAACGACGTCTGCAAATTATGTCTGATCCCCATATTGGTTCCTTTGCTGTCATTCGTCTTTGCCTTTATCTGATTTTACAGACGGCCCTCTTTTCAGAAATCCACGAGGTCCGGAGTGCTGCCGTCATTGCTTTCAGCTATGTGATCTCCAGAGTGTTCAGCGGGTTTTCTGCAATGACATTTCATTGCGCCAAGAAAGAAGGATCGCTGCAGGATTTTGTAAAGCCGGCCCACCGTACGGCCAATATCGCAATGATTGGCCTGTCGGGAGCAGCTGTGTGCGGCGGAATGCTTCTGACAGATATCGGAGCCGGATGTGCATCTCTTGCAGCGGCACTGCTTTGTATGCTGTATTATAAACATGTCAGCTATCGTGAATTTGGAGGAATCACAGGCGATCTCTGCGGATGGTTTTTGCAGATTTGTGAAATCTCCATGCTTTTTGCTGTGGTACTGGCACAGGGGTTGAATGAGGTTGTGAAGATATGATACTTATAACAGGCGGTGCTTTTCAGGGGAAAACGGCCTACACAGAGGCACATTTTCATTATGAAATAACGGATGGTGCAAGCTGTGATCTGGCGACTATCAGACATGCACAGATTCTGAACAGGTATCATGAAACGGTTCGCAGATTGATGGCGGAGAATATGGATGCGGAGGCATTCACAAGAAATATCTGTGCAGAGAATCCGAATTGCATTGTGCTGATTGACGAGGTGGGAAGCGGTATTGTTCCCATGGAAAAGCAGGAACGAATCTGGCGGGAATCTGTAGGGCGATGCGGCTGTATCCTTGCACAGCATGCCCATACTGTCATTCGCTGTATCTGCGGAATCCCGGTTGCGATAAAAGGAGATTTGCCATGAAAATTCTGCTCATACGGCATGGCATGACGGAAGGAAATCAGGAGAAAAAATATATTGGCAGAACGGATGAGCCGCTTTGCTCTGAGGGAGTCAGAGCACTGAAACAGCAAAGCTTTTCTCCATGCGAAATACTGGTCAGCAGTCCGAAGAAGCGTTGCGTAGAAACAGCGCAGATTTTATTCCCAGAGCAGAATATCCATATTATGGAGGCCTTTCAGGAATGCGATTTCGGCGACTTTGAAGGAAAGAATTATAAGGAATTGAATGGCAATCCACAGTATCAGGCATGGATTGACAGCGGCGGAACACGCCCTTTCCCCAATGGAGAATCCTCTGATGATTTCAGACAAAGATGCTGTGCGGGCTTTCTTGAGATGATAAAGACCTATTCTGCTGCAGAAAGTATTGCCATGACTGTGCATGGGGGAACAATTATGGCGATATTATCACGATTTGCAGAGCCGCATAAAGACTATTATGACTGGATGACAGAAAATGGACATGGCTGGCTTTGCGAGTGCAAAGATCAAATTATCACGGTATTGGAGAAACGGTAACATGAAATATCTGATTGCGGCATTGCCGTTATTGATTGGATTCCTGCTGGATCTGCTGATTGGGGATCCATATGATTTTCCGCATCCCATTCGCTGGATTGGCAGGATGATTTCTGCATTGGAACGCATTATCCGGAAAAAATGCAGAAATTTACGGAGCGGAGGAATCCGATTGACTCTGATTGTTTTACTTGTGTCTTCTGTGATTCCATTTTGTTTTCTTTGCTTCTGCTATTGGCTGCATCCGATATTCGGCATCATATCCGAAAGCGTTCTCATTTGTTATCTGCTGGCGGCAAGAAACCTTTGTGATGAAAGTATGAAGGTGTGCCGTGCTATGGAAGAAGGAGATACAGAAGGTGCGAGAGCAGCAGTATCCATGATTGTGGGGCGTGATACAAAGGTACTTGACGGGAATGGGATTATTCGTGCGGCAGTGGAAACTGTTGCTGAAAATGCATCTGACGGAGTCATTGCGCCTTTGTTCTATATTGCCATTGGCGGTGCTTCCGGCGGATTCTTCTATAAAGCAGCCAATACAATGGATTCTATGATTGGCTATAAAAATGAAACCTATGCAGAATTTGGCCGATTTGCAGCGAAACTGGATGATGTGCTGAATTATATTCCATCCAGGCTTTCTGCGCTGCTGATGATTGTCGTGTGTCCTTTTTTGCATCTGGATATGCAGGGGGCATTTCGTATCTGGAAACGAGACCGCAGAAAACATGCCAGTCCCAATTCCGCACAGACGGAATCTGTTTGTGCAGGTGCGCTGAATGTGCGGCTGGCAGGGGATGCATGGTATTTTGGCATGCTGCATAAAAAGCCGTATATTGGCGATCCTGTCCGGGAAATTGAATCGGAAGATATACGAAGAGCAAATCGCTTGATGTACGGTGCATCTGCTGTGATGCTTTTCATTTCCATTGTTCTGCGCTGTTTGATAATAGGAGTATTGCAATCATGAGGGTGCATGGCGGAAATATATATCAAAAGGAAGCAATGCTTGATTTTTCTGCAAATATCAATCCACTGGGCATGCCGGAATCTGTACGGCATGCCATTATACAGTCCGCCTCCGATTGCATCTGTTATCCGGATCCGTACTGCACAAAGCTGACTGCCGGACTTGCCGGATATGAAAATATATCCGCTTCCAGGATTGTGTGCGGAAATGGCGCAGCGGATCTGATTTTTCGGATTGTATATGCATTTGCGCCTGAACGTGCGCTGATTCCGGCACCGTCTTTTTCAGAGTATGGTGCTGCATTGAAAGAGACAGGATGTTTCATTCAGGAGTATCCGCTGCATCTGAAAGAGGATACTATGCTGGATGAAGGATTTCTTTCAGCTATTCGGGAAGATACGGATATTGTATTTTTGTGTACGCCCAATAATCCTACAGGGCAGAGAATACCGCCGGGAATGCTGAAGAACATTGCGGAAAAATGCCGTTCAACAAATACAATTCTGGTATGTGATGAATGCTTTCTGCAATTTACGGAGCAATGGGAGGAATATAGTCTCAGGAAATGCCTGTATGAAAACATCATTGTTCTGAATGCATTCACAAAGCTGTATGCGATACCCGGACTGCGTTTGGGATATGCACTTTGCGGTTCGGAACAGATTGCGGACAGACTACGAAAAACAGGACAATTCTGGAGTGTTTCCGTCCCTGCACAAAATGCCGGCATTGCCGCCTTGGAGGAAACGGGCTGGATTGAAAAAACAGTGCAGTATGTTCGTGCAGAACGAAGATATTTGTCTGATGCTTTACGGGATGCCGGTTTGACTGTCTATGATGGAACAGCAAATTTTCTGCTGATACAGGCACCCTCTGATTTTGGAGACGTTATGGAACAAAAATGTATATTAGTGCGAAGATGCATGGATTTTCATTATTTGACTCCGGAACATTTTCGTATTGCAGTGCGTACTCATGAGGAAAACAGAGCGTTCATTGCGGCGGTGAAAGAGGTGTATTCATGGCAAAAGCAATTATGATTCAAGGAACGATGTCCGGCGCAGGAAAGAGTCTGCTGACTGCTGCATTATGCCGTATATTTCGACAGGACGGTTATCGGACAGCCCCTTTCAAGTCGCAGAATATGGCACTGAATTCTTATATCACGGCGGATGGTCTGGAGATTGGAAGAGCGCAGGCCTTACAGGCAGAAGCAGCCGGCATCGAGCCGTCTGCACTGATGAATCCAATCCTTCTGAAACCTACAACAGATGTAGGTTCACAGGTTATTGTCAATGGCAAAGTGCTGGATAATATGCGTGCAGCTGAATATTTCCGCAGAAAAAAAGAGCTGATTCCGGATATTCGGAAGGCATATCAACAGCTGTCTGAAATGTATGATATCATTGTGGTGGAAGGTGCCGGAAGTCCTGTGGAATTGAATCTGAAAAAGGATGATATCGTCAATATGGGCTTAGCGGAAATGCTGAACATTCCCGTTTTGCTGGTGGGAGACATAGACTGCGGCGGTGTGTTTGCACAGCTTCTTGGCACCTGCTCACTGTTGGAGCCCCATGAGCAGAGTTATGTAAAAGGGCTGATTATAAACCGCTTTCGCGGTGATCGCTCCCTGTTTCAGGATGGCATTGATATTTTGCAGCAAAGAAGCGGAAAGCCGGTGCTTGGTGTGGTACCATACATACAGCATCATCTGGAGGATGAGGACAGCTTTTCCCGGAGACTTGAAAAAAATTATAATTCCGGTGTCATAGATATTGCCGTGGTTCATTTTCCAAAGATTTCCAATTTTTCTGATTTCGATGTGTTCTCCCAGTATCAAGGTGTATCGGTCCGATATATTTCAGAAGCAGAACAGATTGGCAATCCGGATTTACTGATTCTTCCCGGAACGAAAAGCACCATATCAGATATGATGTGGATGCGTGAAACAGGATTGGAACAGGCAATTCTGGCACTGGCCCAACGAAATATTCCTGTTTTCGGCATTTGCGGCGGTTTCCAGATGTTGGGAGAAAGCATTTCCGATCCGCTTTCCGCAGAATGCGGCGGTATCATCAAAGGGCTTGGCCTGCTTCCATGCCGCACTGTTTTTCAGACAGACAAAACCCAAAAGCGCACAAATGGAATGTTTTATGAAATAAATGGTTTTTTCTCATGTCTGTCTCATGCGAAGTATTATGGATATGAGGTGCATCTGGGAGTTACCATCTGCGAAAACGCCCTTCTGACGGAAAGTGTTGGCTGTTACAGTCAAAACATTGCCGGATGCTATGTGCATGGCATATTTGACAGTGAAGACGTGTGCGGTGCTTTGATACGGGCACTGTATGCGGCAAAGGGGCTTTCCTACCATGGAGAAGCCCTTGACCGTAAAGCGCATCGGGAACAGCAGCTTGACATTCTGGCTGACATTGTACGGAAGAATCTGGATATTCCCAAAATCTATCAGATTATGGAGGAACCAATATGAAGCTGGATTATGTTCTGCCTGCGGATATTGAACGCCGCAGTTTTGAGATAATCGAGTCGGAGATTGCGCATGAAATACCGGAGGAAATCAAACCCGTTTTGCTGCGTGTGATTCATACGACTGCTGACTTTGATTATCTCGCCAATCTGTATTTTTCAGCGAATATCATGCAGATTGCTATGGACGCAATCAGAAAAGGCGCAGTTATTATTACAGATACAAATATGGCGAAGGCAGGTATCAATAAATCTGCACTGGCTCGCCATAACTGCAGCTGCGAATGTTTTATGGCGGATTCGGATATTGCTGAGACTGCGAAACAAAACGGGACCACAAGAGCGTCTGCCTCTGTGGATAAGGCCTCCCGACTGGAAAAACCTGTGATTTATGCTGTAGGAAATGCACCGACTGCCCTGATCCGGCTGACGGAGCTGATACAGCAGAACCAATTTTTGCCGGAGCTGGTAATTGGTGTACCGGTGGGGTTTGTAAATGTGGTGCAGTCTAAGGAAATGCTGATTTCCACGGGTATTCCCTGCATTGTTGCCCGTGGCAGGAAAGGCGGCAGCAATGTTGCTGCGGCAATTTGCAATGCATTGCTTTATTTAGCTGATAAAAAAGAGGAAAGCAGCGAATAAAAACTGTAGATTTTGCAGATTTTTGGGGGAACGCTTGCATATTTTTTCTATTTGCGCTATAATGTCTTTGTTCATGAACAAATTGAATATAGCATGCGGTGCTGTCAGTCTCCGTTGGGGATATGACAGTTAAAAGGGAAGCAGGTCTGAATCCTGCACGATCTCGTCACTGTATTTGCGGAGTGGGATGCTGTTGTCTGCATTGTGCGGACAGGTCACTGAGAAATTGGGAAGGCCGGCATTCTGCGATGATACATAAGTCAGGAAACCTGCCGTTTATGTTGGTACAGAGTTGTAAGACTCGGATCACGAGGGATTGATCGTACTGTATACAGGCTCTTCATCGGAAGAGTCTGTCTGTGATGCTTTCTTTCCGTTGGAGAGAAAGCATTTTTATTGCGATGCATACCCTTTTTTGAAAGGATTGTATGAAAATGAAAAAGAAGATAGCTGCAATTATCAGTTTTGCAATGCTGGCATGTGTCACAGGATGCGGAGAAACAGAAAGCCAGTCTGCAGAAAGCAGTGCTGCTGAAACAACAGCTGCTGCCACAGAGGAAAACGAAGAAGCTGATACAACCATAACAGCAGAACCCTCTGAGGAAGAGGAAAATGAGCCGGAAGAAGAGGATGAAGAAAACTATGAAACCGGTGATGCATCCCTTGACAATGTTCGGAATCAGGATGAAATCGGAGAAAAGGAACTGCTGGTTCTCAGCTTTGGAACCAGCTATAATGACAGCCGCCGTCTGACGATTGGTGCAATTGAGGATGCCCTGGATACGGCTTTCCCGGACTATAGTGTTCGCCGTGGTTTTACCGCAAATATCATTATTGACCATGTAAATCGCCGGGATGGCATTCTGATTGATGATGTAGATGCTGCACTGCAGCGTGCGATGGACAACAATGTCAAAACATTGGTTGTTCAGCCTACACACCTGATGAATGGCCTGGAGTACAATGACCTGGTGGCACAGGTTGGCAATGTGGCAGATGCCTTTGATCAGGTTGTATTCGGAGAACCGCTGCTTACCAGTGAGGATGACTTCCAGCGGGTGGAAAATGCAATCGTTGACTGGACAAAGGAATACGATGACGGAAAGACCGCAATCTGCTTTATGGGCCATGGAACAGAAGCAGATTCCAACGCAGTATACCAGAAAATGCAGGATATGCTTGCGAATGACGGCCATACAAATTATTATGTTGGTACTGTTGAGGCAACACCTTCTGTGGAAGATGTGCTGGCAAAGGTGCAGTCCGGCGATTATGAGCGTGTGGTTCTGGAGCCGCTTATGGTGGTTGCAGGTGATCACGCAAACAATGATATGGCCGGTGACGAGGATGATTCCTGGAAAACCACATTTGAGAATGCCGGCTATGAAGTAATCTGCCTGCTCCGTGGATTGGGTGAAAACGAAGAAATCCGCAAAATCTATGTTGAGCATGCACAGGCTGCGATGGATTCCATTCAGTAAAATATAACAACCGGGCAGTTTCGGCTGTCCGGTTTCTGTATCAGGAGGAATAGATATGAAACAGAAGATAATTTCGATGGCATTGCTCTGCATGCTTCTGGCTGCCGGCTGCGGACAGACTGCTGTATCTGATTCGGAAACAACAGAGCAGACACAAAGCATCGGAAAGGAAACAGATAAAACCGAGGATGTCAGCCCAGTGGAATCTGCATTGCCGATTGCATCCGGAGATGATGTCATTGAGGCAGATGCGGTTGGATTTGAAGGAATGGTGCCTGTATCAGCTGCATCTGTCAAAGACGGCACATATGAGATTCAGGTGGATTCCAGCTCATCTATGTTCAAGATTGCAGCCTGCAGTCTGACGGTTGCAGACGGCAGTATGACTGTCAGTCTTGTCATCAACAGCAAAAGCTATGAGTATCTTTATGCAGGAACAGCACTTCAGGCATCTTCAGCGGATGCTTCTGCGTATATTTCTCCGGAAATCACAGATGACAGCTCCGTCTTTACATTCCCGCTGGAAGCATTGAACCAGGAAATCGACTGTGCTGCATTCAGCCGTAAAAAACAGCTGTGGTATGATCGCAAGCTGGTATTCCGTGCGGATTCTCTGCCGGAGGATGCATTGCCGCAGCGTGAGAAAAATACCCCGGAAGCATTGTCCCTTGCTGATGGAGAATATACAGTGGATGTTGTATTGAAGGGCGGCTCAGGAAGAGCAGGTGTGCAGTCCCCGGCCAGACTGACTATTACGGATAAACTGGCTTATGCTGAAATTATCTGGAGCAGCAATAAATATGACTATATGATTGTGGAGGGAGAAAAATATCTCCCTGTAGATACTGCTGAATACTCTGTTTTTGAAATTCCTGTTTCCGAATTTGACTATGAACTGAAAATAGCTGCGGATACCATTGCCATGAGTACGCCCCATGAAATCGAATATACCTTGTATTTTGATTCGGAGTCTATCCAATGACACGGCGGTTTTCCGTTTCCGCATTTTGCTTTCTGTGGCTGGTTTCCTGTGGGAAATCGGACATGCCGGAAGCTTCCGAATATGGAATCTGCGGTCAGATGCAGCTGGAGTATGCGACACAGTTTGGGGTGGATTACTGCGACAACGGATGCGCATTGATTCATATTGCTGAGGAGGACTATTTGTTTGTGCCGACAGGATGCAGTGTACCGGAAAATAATACTTTGCCGGTAATTTTTCAGCCTTCCGGAAATATTTATCTTGCCTCCTCTTCGGCGATGGATTTATTTGATGCCATTGGCGGAATGGATGCGGTATCTATGACATCAACGGATAAAGACGGATGGTCACTGCCAAATGTGCGGCAGGCTATGGAGCATGAAAAACTGGTGTTCATCGGAAAGTACAGTGCGCCGGATTATGAGGCATTGACAGAATCAGATTGTCCTCTGGCGATTGAAAATATGATGATTTCCCACAGTCCTTCCGTCAGGGAGCAAATTGAATCCCTGGGGATTCCTGTCATTGTGGAGCGTTCCAGCTATGAACAGCACCCTCTGGGCAGAATGGAATGGATGAAGCTTTATGGATTGCTTCTGGGAAAGGAAGAAACGGCAGAATCTGTATTTCAGGAGAAGGCGGCAGTATTGCAGGCAGTCGAATCAGATGATATTCCGCCGGAGGAACAGAAAACGGCTGCGTTTTTCAGCATTACAACCAATGGGTCAGTGACAATCCGAAAGCCGGGAGATTATATTTCTCAGATGATTCAACTGGCAGGCGGACAATATATATTTGCACCGGATATGCTGCATGTGGATGACAATGCACTTTCCACTATGAATATTCAAATGGAATCTTTCTATGCCAATGCAAAAGATGCGGATATCCTGATTTATAACAGCACAATTGAAGGACAATTGAATTCCATTTCCCAATTAATAGAAAAGTCATCTGTATTTCAGGATTTTCGTGCAGTACAGAATGATAATGTCTGGTGTACGGAACAGAATTTTTATCAGCAGACCAGCGGTGCGGCTGATATGATTGCTGACCTTCGGAAAATCTTTTGCGGGCAGGCAGATACAGCAGAGCAATTGCACTATCTGCACCGTATTCACTGAGGTGAAACCTATGGAAAAACAGCGTATGAAGCGCACAGTAATCTGTTATTTTTTCTTATGCATCACTGCAGGTCTGCTTTTTTATTTCAGCCTGATATGTGGCAGCAGCAGTATACCGCCTGCTGCTGTTTATGGTCTGCTGAAGGGGACACTTCATGAAGGCGCATCGTATCGTATTTTATTTGATATCCGTCTTCCACGGACCATTTCTGCATTTCTGTTAGGCGGTGGGTTGTCCGTGTCAGGCTACCTGCTTCAGAGCTTTTTCCGCAATCCCATTGCAGGCCCTTTTGTGTTGGGAATTTCATCCGGCGCAAAGCTGACAATTGCTTTGCTGATGATTTTTGCGCTGAAGAACAGCTTTGTCATACAATCAGGGATGATGGTTTCTGCTGCGTTTATTGGTGCCATACTGTGTATGCTGATGGTTTTACTGTTTTCAGGAAAAGTACGCAGCGGTGCGCAGCTTGTCATAGCAGGTGTAATGATTGGCTATATCTGCAATGCACTGACAGATTTGGCCGTCACATTTGCAGATGATGCCAATATCGTAAATCTGCACAACTGGTCAAAGGGCAGCTTTTCGGGAACTGAATGGAAAGATGTCCGAATAATGACAATTCTTATTTTAGCTGCATCTGTCTGTGCATTTCTCCTTTCCAAACCAATCAGTGCTTATCAATTAGGGGAATCCTACGCAGCCAATATGGGTGTTCACCTTCCCATTTTTCGTATTTTCCTGATTCTGTTGTCCAGCATACTGTCTGCTTGTGTTACTGCGTTCGCAGGCCCGATTTCATTTGTCGGCATTGCTGTTCCGCATCTGATGAAAGGACTGTTCGGTACTGCCAGACCATTGATTATGATTCCTGCGGTTTTTCTCGGGGGCGGCGTGTTCTGCATGGGATGCGACCTGATTGCCCGCACACTGTTCGCACCCCAGGAACTCAGCGTTAGCACGGTGACAGCTGTTTTTGGTGCGCCGGTGGTGATTTTTGTGATGCTGTACCGTGCAAATGAAAGGAGCACCATATGAGGGAAAATGCTGTTCTTCAGGCGGATTCCCTTGCAGTGGGATATCATCGGAAAATCGTTGTGGATGGCCTGTCTTTTTCCATTATGCCCGGCGAAATCTGTACCCTCATCGGGCCAAACGGCTCTGGAAAATCCACTGTTCTGAAAACCATCTCTGCTCAGCTTTCCGCTATATCAGGTGATATATCCATGTGTGGGGACGCTCTCTGCAGTCTGAAGGAAAAAGACATTGCCAAGCGGCTTTCTGTGTTATTTACGCAGAAGCTTTCAACGGAGCGCATGACCTGTGGTGACGTGGTTGGAACGGGTAGGTATCCTTATACAGGAACACTGGGGATTCTGTCTGATCATGATTTGAAAATTGTGAAAGAATCCATGGAACTTGCAGGTGCTGCATCTTTGTACCATACAGATTTCCGACAAATCAGCGACGGACAGAGACAATGTGTTATGCTTGCCAGAGCCATTGCGCAGCAGCCGAAAATACTATTGCTGGACGAGCCCACATCTTTTCTGGACATTGGTCATAAACTGCATATTCTGACGCTGCTTCGCCAACTTGCAAGAGAGCGGCAGATTGCTGTGATACAGTCCCTTCATGAACTGGACCTTGCGCAAAAGTTTTCGGATATGGTGATTTGTATTCACAAGGGCAAGGCAGAACGCATCGGAATCCCGGAGGAGATTTTTTCGGGAGATTATATTTCCGCATTGTATGAAATGCAGCATGGCACATATGATCCACGATTCGGAAACGCAGAACCCACTGCGCTGAAGTGGAATCCCAGGATTTTTGTAATCGGCGGCGGCGGCGCAGGAATCACCATTTACCGCAGGCTTCATCGTCTCGGCATCCCGTTTGCCGCAGGTGTTCTTCATGAGAGCGATCTGGAATACCCTGTGGCGAATGCACTTGCCTCTGTTGTTGTTACAGAAAAAGCTTTTGAACCAATCAGTTCTGAATCTGTCGGAAAAGCCTTTTCCATAATGGAACGATGCGAAAAGGTTATCTGCTGTACTGAACATTACGGTACGATGAATGCAGCAAACCGAGAACTGGAACAGCATGCCCGTGCTGCCGGTAAGCTGTGTGATTTCGTGCCATAGAATGCGAAAAAACGGGAACCTGTGGCAAAGGTTCCCGTTCCGTAATCACGCTGCAAAGTGATACTTCTTTCATATCATAAACGGATTTTTCTCTAAGTTCCCAAAACTGAATAAATCTTTTTTTATTTTGCACTTGACAAATCATAAAAAATCTGGTATAATGTGATCAAACAGTTGAGCAACCATTCAACCACAAGGAAAGGAAGCTTATGGAACAGAAAGATTTTGAATGCACATGCAGTACGATTCATGAAGAAATCGTGTCTGATGTAAAAGATGCCATGCTGAAAAAGTCTGAGTATGATGACCTGGCAACGCTGTTTAAACTGTTCGGAGACAGCACCAGATTACAGATTCTGCATGCGCTTGAACAGCACGAAATGTGTGTATGTGATCTTGCCAGTACACTCGGCATGACGAAATCCGCCATTTCACACCAGCTGAAATCCCTGCGTCTGGCCCGATTGGTCACTGCGAAGCGCAGTGGACAGAATGTTTTTTATGCCCTGGCTGACCAGCATGTAAAAGGTATTCTGGATATGGGTTATGAACACATTTCCGAATAAAAACTCTGCGGATATTTCATCCGCTTTTTCATGAAGCTTAGTTGAACAGTTGCTCAACAATTTAACGAGAGAGGATTGCGAAAAATGAAACAAACTTATCTGCTGAAGGGCCTGGATTGCCCGAACTGTTCTGCAAAAATTGAACACGATGTCAATCAGCTGGAATATGTGGCATCTGCTGCCGTCAATCTGATGAAGCAGTCTCTGCTGGTGGAAGCAACGACTGACGATGCCGACCGTATCCTGCATGATGTGGAGAAAATCGTGCACAAGCATGAGCCGGATGTGGAAGTATCTGTATATGACAAAGCAACTGCTCCGAAGCCGCAGCAGCACGCACATTGTCATGATGAGCACTGCCACGACCATGAGCACGACCACGACCATGAGCACGAGCATGAGCACGAGCATGAGCACGAGCATGAGCACGACCACGAGCATGGTACCAACATGACAAAACGCCTGATTCTGGGCGGCTGCGTATATGCTGTGGGCATTCTGCTGCATTTGCTGGTGGATGCTGAACTCCCCTCTACCGTTGTCCTTCTGCTGGCGTACCTCATTCTGGGTTATGACGTGGTTCTGCGTGCAGTCCGCAATATTCTCAAGGGCCGAATCTTTGATGAAAACTTCCTGATGAGTGTATCTACCATTGGCGCATTTGCATTGGGCGAATTCCCGGAGGCAGCTGCAGTAATGCTGTTCTATCAGATTGGCGAATATTTCCAGTCCGCCGCCGTCAATCGCTCCCGCAAATCCGTAGCCGCACTGCTGGATATTCGTCCTGATACTGCCAACCGCAAAGAGGGAGACACCGTTCATACTGTCCCGGCAGCTGAGGTGCAGATTGGTGATAGCATTTTAGTGAAAGCAGGTGAGCGCATTCCCCTGGACGGCATTGTGACAGAGGGTGTATCTGACCTGAATACGGCAACGCTTACAGGTGAATCCGTTCCACGCCATGTGGAAAAAGGGGATGCTGTTCTTTCCGGCTGTGTCAATGAAAGTGGTACACTGACCGTGGAGGTAACAAAAAGCTATGGCGAATCCACCGCTTCACAGATTATCGACATGGTGGAAAATGCCGCTGCCCGAAAAGCTCCCACAGAGAATTTTATCACCACATTTGCAAGATATTACACCCCGGTTGTCGTGGTGCTTGCCGCATTACTGGCAATTGTTCCGCCGCTGCTGTTCCATGGCGTATGGTCTGAATGGATTCGCAGAGCCTTTGTCTTCCTGATTATCTCCTGCCCCTGCGCACTGGTTATTTCCGTGCCCCTGACATTCTTCGGCGGTATCGGTGCCGCATCCCGTCACGGTGTTCTGGTCAAGGGAAGCAATACCCTGGAAGCCCTCAGCCACATCACACAAATTGCAGCTGATAAAACCGGTACGCTGACAACAGGTCAGTTTCAGGTAACAAAAATAGTACCTGCACCGGGCTTTACAGAGCAGGATGTGCTGGCACTGGCTGCCTGCTGTGAGCAGAATTCCAATCACCCGATTGCACAATCCATTCTCTCTGCTTTCAAGGGAAATACAATTACACCTGCCGGAACGCAGGAAATCTCCGGGCGAGGCATTTGCGCAGAAACGGAAAATCAACGCATCCTTGCAGGCAACAGCACTTTTATGGATGAGAATGCCATCGTCTATGAAAAGCTGAATGATGCCGGCACCAAAATTTATGTGGCATCCAATCAGAAATATGTGGGCAGCATCTTGTGCGCTGATACCCTGAAAAAAGACAGCAAACAGGCTGTTTCAGATCTGCACCGTGCAGGCGTTACGAAAATCTGTATGCTGACAGGCGATGACAAGCAAATTGCAGAATCCGTTTCTAACACGCTGCAGCTGGATGCTTATTATGCAGAATTGCTCCCTGGCCAGAAAGTGGAAGCACTGGAAAAAATGTTCGCTGAACTGCCGGAAGGTGAAAAGCTGGCATTCATCGGTGATGGCATCAATGATGCTCCTGTGCTTGCACGTGCAGATGTGGGTGTTGCTATGGGTGCGCTGGGTTCTGATGCAGCCATTGAGGCTGCCGATGTGGTGCTGATGACAGATGAAATGACCAAGCTGGCAGAGGGTATTGTGCTGGCAAAGCAAACCAAGCAGATTGTGATGCAGAATATTGTATTTGCCATAGGCGTGAAAGTGCTTCTGCTGATTCTGGGTGCATTCGGCATTGCAAATATGTGGCTGGCGGTTATCGGTGATGTGGGTGTCACCATTCTTGCGGTATTGAACGCCCTTCGTATGCTGAGAAAATAAGGCGTATTTTTCCTTGACAAATCTCGTCTGATTGTGCTATAATCTATTCATACAGAAAGCGTAGGCAATGCTGCCCGGAAAGAATGCAGTGCCAAATCAGAATGAAGGGATATGCCATGACTATAATTGAAGAACTCAGAGACAATCGCAATCTGTCCGATGACGGACTGCTTACCATAATGCATACAGATGCCTTTGACCAGGAACTCCGCACACTGGCAGATGGTGTAAGAAGAGCACACTACGGCACAGATGTCTATCTGCGGGGATTGATTGAATTTACCAGTTACTGCAAATGCAGCTGCTTTTACTGTGGGCTTCGGTGCGGAAATCCGGAAGCACAGCGATACCGCATGACCAAAGAGGAAATACTGGAATGCTGTGCAGAAGGCTATGCATTGGGCTACCGCACCTTTGTGCTCCAGGGCGGTGAAGATCCGTTTTTTGATGATGATGCCATTTCCGATATTGTTGCTTCTATCAGAAGACAATATGACGACTGTGCAATTACGCTTTCTATCGGTGAAAAATCCTATGAAAGCTATAAGGCATTCTTTGACGCAGGTGCAAATCGCTATCTTCTGCGGCATGAAACAGCAGATGAAGCCCACTACAGCATGCTGCATCCGGAGAATATGTCCTCGCAGCACAGAAAGCAATGTCTGTTTCAGCTAAAGGAAATCGGCTATCAGGTTGGTTCCGGATTTATGGTGGGTTCCCCTTTTCAGACAAAGGAACATCTGCTGGCTGACTTGCGTTTTTTGCAGGAACTCTCTCCCGACATGATTGGCATTGGCCCCTTTATTCCTGCCAGAAATACGCCCTTTGCGGAACAGGAAGGCGGTTCTCTGACGCTGACACTGCGCATGATTTCTATTCTGCGGCTGATGTTCCCATATGCCCTGCTGCCCGCCACCACTGCACTGGGCACCATTCATCCCCATGGACGGGAGCTGGGACTGCAGGCAGGTGCAAATGTGGTGATGCCGAATCTTTCTCCTGCGGCCTATAGAGAAAAATATGCGATTTACGATAATAAAATCTGCACCGGAGATGAATCTGCTCAGTGCAGAAAATGCCTGGAACAACGTGTGGCATCCGCAGGCTATCAGGTTGTCACCAATATCGGAAATGTGAAACGATAACAGCAGATAATAAAAGCCACGAATCCTGTGTGTGATTCGTGGCTTTTTGCAATTTTGCTTCTCAAAGATTATGCTTTCCGCTGACCTCAGTCAGAACAACTTTAAACACAGCACAGTTGGGCAGACCTTTGCAGCTTTCTGCCGGGAATCCACTGTGCTTATAGTGGTCAAGCATATACTGGAATGCTGCTACCTTCTCAGATTTTTCTGTAATCATTTCAGCGGTGCCTGTGCCGATAACACTTTCATATTTTGCGGTGATTCCGCCGTTTGTCTTTACCGTTTGATAGTACAGATGTGCCTCTGCGCAAACATTGGGATCACGGTTCAGAATCTCCCATTTTCTTCCGCCAAGAGCAGAATGGAAATAAATGGTAATTTTTCCCTCTGACAAGGAACAGCCAAAGGTCATGGGAATGACATAGGGGGCTGTGCCGCCGTTCATTCCGAGAGTGATGGTATCGCATCTGCTCAGAATATCATATATCTGGTTTATATCCGTGACTTCACGGTCTTTCCGCCGCATTTCCATAGAGCATCCTTCTTCTTAAAAGCCGCACATACAGCCAACCGGTCAGCTTGACGGCGTCTTTGTCCTGTAAAGCATATTATCAAAACCAGACAGATACCACAAAGATATCTGTCTGGTTTCATTTTTGTCTGTCGGATTGATTCCGGGAGAATCAATCTGCGAAATAACGAACGCCGCTTTCGAAAATTTTCTGATCCTTTTCGCCGGGTACGTTCTTGCAGATCAGCTGGCCCATACGCTCGCTGTGGCCCATCTTACCCAATACACGGCCGTCCGGTGAAGTGATACCCTCAATCGCATCCACAGAACCGTTGGGGTTAAAGCGGATATCCATCGTGGGTCTGCCGGAGAGGTCAACATACTGCGTTGCAATCTGGCCATTATTTGCCAGACGCTGCAGGAAGGAACCGGATGCAATGAATCGGCCTTCACCGTGAGAAATCGGCACAGAGTGCAAATCACCGACTTCACAGCCAGCCAGCCACGGGGACTTGTTGGATGCGATTCTGGTGGTTACCATCATGCTCTGGTGACGTGCAATGGTGTTGAAGGTCAATGTCGGAGAATTGTCGCTCATATCTGTGATTTCGCCGTAAGGAACCAGACCCAGCTTAATCAATGCCTGAAAACCATTGCAGATGCCCAGCATCAGACCATCACGCTTTTTCAGAAGATTGTGTACAGCATCCGTGACTTTGGGGTTACGGAAGAATGCTGTGATGAACTTACCGGAACCATCCGGCTCGTCACCGCCGGAGAATCCGCCGGGAATCATGATAATCTGGGAATTGTCAATCAGCTTCACAGCTGCTTCCACAGATTCCTCAATGTCAGATGCAGACAGATTGCGGATGACCAGAATCTCCGGTACAGCGCCTGCACGTTCAAATACTCTTGCAGTGTCATACTCGCAGTTTGTACCAGGGAATACCGGAATCAGCACACGGGGCTTTGCCACCTTGATGGCAGGTGACGGACGGCTTTCTGCCTTGTGAGCATAGGATTCAATAGTAGCAAATGCTGTCTTGATGCGGCAAGGGAATACAGCCTCCAGTTTGCCTTCCCATGCCTTCTGCAGGGTGTCCAGACTGATGGTCTGGGTATCGCTGAAGATCTTATACTGTGCTGTTGTGCGGCCGATGACTTCTTCGTCTGCCTTTGCAGCGCCATTCAGCTCAATGATGAAGGAACCTGCACACGGGTCAAACAGAATACGCTCCGGCAGCACTTTGGTGAATTCAAAGCCGATGTGGTTGCCGAATGCCATCTTTGCAATACCTTCAGCCACACCGCCGCTGCTGACGGTCCAGACTGCCTTTGCACGGCCTTCTGTGATAATCTGCTCCAACTGGTCAAATACAGCACGGACGCTGTCCCAGTTCGGAAGACCGCTGCTGGAATATTCCGGTGCAATGCGGATAACAGTGCTGCCGGCTTCCTTGAATTCCGGAGATACAATACGCTTTGCATCTGCAACGGATACTGCAAAAGAAACCAGTGTGGGCGGAACATCAATGTTTTCAAATGTACCGGACATGGAGTCCTTGCCGCCGATGGATGCGCAGGAAAGCTCCAGCTGTGCACGGAATGCACCAAGCAAAGCAGAGAAGGGCTTGCCCCAGCGCTCAGGATTATTCTGTGTACGCTCAAAATACTCCTGGAAGGTCAGCCAGCACTGGTGCCATGAACCGCCTGCTGCAATGACTTTTGCTACAGACTCGATGACAGCAGTAATTGCACCATGATAGGGTGAGTGCTCAGAAACCACAGGGTTGAAGCCCCAGCCCATTACGGAACAGGTAGAAGTTTCTCCGGTAAGAACCGGAATCTTTGCGGCCATTGCCTGTGTAGGAGTCAGCTGATATACGCCGCCGTAGGGCATCAGAACAGTGCCTGCACCGATGGTGGAGTCGAATTTTTCTACAAGGCCCTTCTGAGAGCAGATATTCAGACTGCTCATCAGTTCCTGCCAGCCCTGGGGTGTGTCCTCAAAACGGGAGTCACGCTTCGGCATTGCCTTTGGAGCAGCAGCAACGATATCTGTGTGCTTTTCTGCACCATTGGAATTCAGGAATTCTCTGGAAAGGTCAACGATGGTCCTGCCGTTCCAGTTCATGCGGAGACGGTTGGTGTCTGTAGCCTTTGCCACGACCGTTGCCAGCAGGTTTTCCTTTGCAGCAGCAGCCATGAATGTGTCCACATCCTCCGGTGCAACTACAACAGCCATTCTCTCCTGAGATTCGGAAATTGCAAGCTCTGTTCCGTCAAGGCCTTCATACTTCTTCGGTACTGCATTCAGGTCAATATCCAGACCATCTGTCAGCTCACCGATTGCAACGGATACACCGCCTGCGCCGAAGTCGTTGCAGCGCTTAATCAGCTTGGTGACAGCAGGGTCACGGAACAATCTCTGCAGCTTGCGCTCTTCAGGCGGATTACCCTTCTGAACTTCTGCACCGCAGTTGGTCAGGGATTCCAGTGTATGTGACTTGGAAGAACCAGTTGCACCGCCGCAGCCGTCACGGCCGGTTTTACCGCCCAGCAGAATGATAATATCTCCCGGCTCCGGTCTTTCTCTGCGGATATTCTCAGCAGGTGCAGCACCAACAACAGCACCAATTTCCAGACGCTTTGCCACATAGCCCGGGTGATATACCTCAGAAACGTGGCCGGTAGCCAGACCAATCTGGTTGCCGTAGGAGCTGTAGCCGTTTGCTGCACCAACGGTAATCTTTCTCTGGGGCAGCTTTCCGGGAATGGTATCTGCAACCGGTACCAGCGGATTTGCTGCACCAGTCACACGCATTGCCTGATATACATAGCTTCTGCCGGAAAGCGGGTCACGGATTGCACCGCCCAGACAGGTCGCTGCACCGCCGAAAGGCTCAATCTCTGTGGGGTGATTGTGAGTTTCATTCTTGAACATGAGAATCCAGTCTTCCTGGCCATTCTCAGTGTCAACCTTGATTTTTACGGAGCAGGCATTGATTTCTTCGCTTTCATCCAGTGCCGGAATCTTTCCGTCTGCCTTCAGCTTGCGCATTGCCATCAAAGCCATATCCATCAGGGTAATCGGCTTATCCTCTCTGCCCAGCTCCTTTCGGATTGCAAGATACTCGTCATAGGCATCCTGAATATAGGGTGTATCAATCTTAACATTGTCCAGTGTGGTCAGGAATGTTGTATGGCGGCAGTGGTCACTCCAGTAGGTATCAATCATGCGGATTTCTGTGATTGTGGGGTCACGGTGTTCTGTACCACGGAAATATTCCTGGCAGAATGTGATATCGTCCAGGTCCATTGCCAGACCATACTGCTTCAGGAATTCTTCCCTGCCCACGGCATTCAGTTCACAGAAGCCATCCAGTGTTTCCACTGTTTCCGGCAGCGAATAATTCATATCCAGTGTTTCCACGGTGCTGAGGGAAGCCTCACGGCTTTCCACTGGGTTAATCAGATACTTCTTCAGACGATCAAACTGTTCGTCATCAATGGAACCGGAGATAATGTAGACACGGGCGTTGCGAACACGGCAGCGCTCCTTGCCGTTCAGAATCTGGATACACTGTTCACAGGAATCTGCTCTCTGGTCGAACTGTCCCGGCAGATACTCCACTGCAAACACACGCTCCTGATTGGAAAGCATCGGCAGCTTTTCATAGACATAATCTACAGCCGGCTCAGAAAAGACGGTAGAAATTGCACGGCGGAAGTCATCTTCCTCAATGTGATCTGCATCATAGCGATTCAGGACACGGACGCTCTGCACATCCAGCTGAAGTGCGGTATGCAAATCAGAGAGAACAGATTGTGCTTCCACGGCGAACTGGGGCTTTTTCTCAGTATAAATACGATAAACAGCCATAAAAAATCAGCCTCCATTATGATAATATTATGAGTAAGAGGGAATTGGATGGGCGATATCACAGTGCAAAAGTCATCTGAAGGACAGATTGACTTTGCCATGAGGTAACGCCGAGCATTGTCCACTCCCGGAAACGGAGTTACCGTCCCAGCAGACAATCATCCTCGTACCCCTCTATTGTAACACAAATTACGGAATTCTGCAAACCTTTTTCTGCATTTTCTAAAAAAATTTTCACGAGTGTACCATCCGGTGTATGTCCTTGGAAAAAGCGTTGTGCATTTTGCTGCCTTTCAGTCTCCAAAAGCACAGATACTTTCTTTCCGATCATACCTGCCAGGTGTTCCCGGCGAATCTCATTTGCAATTTCCTGCAATCGGGCAGACCGCTGATTTTTGATGCTCTGAGGAATCTGATCCGGGAACGCTGCGGCTCTGGTGCCCTTTCTGACAGAATAAGGGAATACATGTACCTTTGAGAACCTGATTTCCCGTACAAAACGGCAGGTCTCCTCAAAATCCGCTTCTGTTTCTCCGGGGAATCCCACAATCACATCTGTGGTCAGTGCCGCATCGGGAAAAATTTCGTGTATATTCTTTGCCAGGCTGCGGTATTCCTCTGCGGTGTAGCGGCGGTTCATCCGTTTCAGCACAGAATCGCATCCGCTTTGCAGGGAAAGATGAAATTGCGGACAAAACTTCTCACATTCCGCAAAACGCCGTAAGGCAGCGGCATCCATACGCTCCGGCTCCAGAGAGCCCAGGCGTACACGCAGAATCCCCTCCTGTGCCGCACAAACCTCCACAGCATCCGCAAGGGACTGCCCGGTATCCATGCCGAAAAATCCTAAGTTGATTCCGGTCAGTACAATTTCATGGAATCCCTGGGCTGCCAGTGCGGCTGCCTCCTGCTGCAGGCGCTCCGGCGGCATGGAGCGGCAGCGTCCTCTTGAATAGGGGATAATGCAGTAGCTGCAGAACTGATTGCATCCGTCCTGTATTTTCAGAAAAGCTCTTGTTCTTGCAGTATCCGCACAGGGCAGCGACGAAAATAGTTCATCCGCCTGATAGGGCGCAATCATGCGCTTTTCCTCAGAATCCATGTTCTTATTCAGCCACTGCAGAAGTGTCTCTCTGTTTTTTGTGCCCGTTACAAAATCTGCCCCCTCAAAATCGTCCTCCGGGAAGGCCTGGGGCCAGCATCCTGTCAGAAGCAGCTTGGCATCAGGATTTTTTCGCTTGATGCTTCGCAGAAGCTGTTTGGTTTTCCGCACACTTTCTGCGGTCACAGCACAGCTGTTTACGATAAATACATCCGCATCCGCATCGGAATCTGCCTGCTGCATGCCCATTTGCTGCAAAGCAGTGCCTAAGCCGGTGCTTTCTGCCTGATTCACTTTGCATCCCAGTGTCAAAATACGGTATTTCATGTTCTTCTCCTGTGCATATTGCATAAATTCAACACTTATATTTTGTATAGTATTTCTGATATATTTGAATTGTTGAAAAAAAGCACGTAAACGCATCAAAAAATCAGTCAGTTGTACAAAATGACGAAAATTCACTTGACATTTTGTGCAAAAAGGAGTATTATTTGGTCAAGGGTGATTCATGACAACCCTCTCAATGATTTGGTGCGCGGGAGCTGAGCTTTATTCACAGTGTGCCATTCCCTCTCGTCACGCTGCGCTTGCACCCCCGTTCACCGTTTATTTTTAAAGTGAGGTTTTAGCGATGTTTGTTACAACAATTTATTTGCCAGAAATTGCCAATGTCGCAGAATTTGTAAATATTATGTCCGGTTTTTCTTTCGATGCACAGCTTCACATCGGCAACTATTCCGTTGATGCGAAGTCCATCATGGGTATCTTCACATTGGATCGTGAGCAGCCCATTCAGCTGGAGGCACATACAGATGATGCAGCTGAGATTGCAAAGCTGGAAGCTGCACTCAGCAATTTCCTTGCAAATCCGGTTCGCTGATTTGAGGAACCGCTTTTATTCACCAATTCCTTGTCGGGAGGCATATGCCGCTCCCGCAATCCCCCTTTTTTCATGTTGCTCCTGAACAGGAGCACACACTCTTTCGCGTATCGTTCTCTGCGTAAACTCGTAGAGAATGATGCGTATTTTTTTGCCTTGCAATATGGAAATGGTATGATATCAGTATACCATATTACGCCAAAAAAATCAAGAGCGGCCGGATAGCAAATCCGACCGCTTTTTCTCATTTCTGCTTTTTCTGCATATGGCCTGCACGAACTGCAACACGCTTTTTCCGCTCCTCATGATAACGGAATGCGAAGAAGACGCAGGCTGCGATATAAACCACAGACAATACAATTGCCAATACCCAGCTGGATTTCAGATATTTGGATCGGAAGAATCCGGGGATTTCACTCAGATTGTATCTCCATGCGGAACGCTCAACATTGGAAGCAGCCACCACATCAATTTCGGCAAGAGTTTCTCCGGAAAGCTTCAAAGTTACCTTTCCGATTTTATCGCCGGCCATGACAGGTGCATCCACCTCATCCGGCCACTCTGTAATTTGCTGTACGCTGGACAAATCGGTTGTATCGCACCAGATGCAGGAGAAGCTCTTTTCCGGCTTCAGAAGCACATAATCGTTGCCATCTGCATTATTGACCCGAACTTCGTCAAGCTGTGTGTTGGTGGAAATCAGCTCCTGGAAGGTAAGATGTGCAAATGCCCATTCAAAGACGTTTTTTGCATCCTCCAGATGATAGAAGCGGTTATTGCCCTCCATATCCTGATTGGGAGCGCCCATGCAAATCAGCAGATAGTTGTTGCCGTCTCTGGAACCCTTGCAGGCAATGCTTCTGCCGCCCTCCTGAGAGGTGCTTGTCTTGATGCCGCGCACGCCGTTGCAGTAGTAATCGCTGGATTCATCCACCATCAGGTTGGAATGTTGCCATTCCCAGACGTCGCCGCCTTCTTCGGAGGACTTGGACTGCGTTTCAAAGGCGCTGGAACAGGCAATCACTTCGAACTGCGGTACTGTCATTGCATAGGAGAGAAGCGTCATCATATCTCTTGCAGTAGAAAGCTGTCTTGCGCTGTACAGCGCAGTACCGTTGGTAAAGCGTGTATTTGTCATGCCAAGGGCTTCTGCTTTTTCATTCATCATGTCTGCGAAGGCATCCTGGCTGCCTTTTCCGAAATGGTCTGTCAGCATGTAAGCTGCTTCGCAGGAGGATGTCAGCATCATGGCGTAGAGCAGTTCTTCCACAGTCAGGGTATCTCCTGCCTCAATATCCGCATAGCGCAAATCCTCACGGTATTCGCTTTCTTCAAACACTGTGAACATATCTTCTTTTGCAGTAATCTTCTCACCAGAGATATTGTCACAGTTTTCCAATACCAGAACCGCTGTCATAATCTGCGCCAGGGAACCAGGCATCTTTTTCAGGTCGGCGCTCTTTTCGTATACGATTTCGCCGATATCCATATTCATCAGGATAGCAGACTCGCTTTGCACCGTATTATTCGGCGTAAAGAGCAAAGCTTTTGCTTTCAGTCCGGGCAGCTGCCCGACAAAAGTCACTGCCGTCATCACAGCAGTAAAGAAACCAGCCAATATTTTTTTCGGCATATCATCATCTCCTGTAATCACTTTATTCCGGCACAGTCAACACCGCACCGCATGTCCGTACACAAGGCGTGTACCTTTTTCAGGCAATAACGCCTACACTATATTATACCAGAAAATGCAGAAAAATGGAATACCTTTTTCGGTTTTTTTTCTGTTTTTTGAGAAAATACTTTTTGCTGCAGCATCGTTCAAAACAAGAGACACCCTTTAAAAGGTGTCTCCGTTTTAAAAATACTTATTTTTTCACATAGCAGGCCACAATTTCTGCAATGTACATTCTGTGTGCATCGTGGCTGGAATAAAAGCTGTCCACAATCTCCACAGGGAGTTCATCAGCGTCAATTTCTGCGGCATATTTTTTCTTGCAGATCAGAATGGTTTCTGCTTCTTCAAATGCGGTTGTGCCGTCCAGCTCCATCGGATGCAAACCGGTTTCTGCAGCCTTGTCACAGTCTCTTCCGGAATGAGAACCGCAGAAGTTCAATGCATCACGGTATTCATTGCCGAAGAAGGAAACAGAAAACAGGTCGTTTTTCTCCATGTATCCGAATGTATGCCGGGAATGGCGGACGTAGCAGGTCAGTGAAGGCTTGTTCCACATCACGCCAACTGCGCCCCAGGAGGCTGTCATTGTGTTCCAGCCCTCAGTAGTATCACCGGAGGTCAGCAGCATCCACTGCTTGCCAATTGCATGAAAGGGATTTGCATTCCACTGTTCCGGATTGATTTTTTCAAAAGCCATAATGATTCTCCTTATGCGAGTGCAAACGATAAATGAAAAGGGACGTTTTCACTGAAAACGTCCCTCACCGTCAATGTTTATACGCAGTATTTCAGGCGTACTGCTATTCACTTTTCAGGACTGTGCCGGTGCTGCGGGCGGATCAGAAAAGCCGCTGTCAACCAGAGCAATCAAAGCTGCAACAGCATCCTCTTCATCTGTACCGTCAGCAATAATACGAATTGCGGTTCCGCCAACAATACCCAAGGAAAGGATACCCAGCAAAGATTTTGCATTTACACGGCGCTCTTCCTTTTCAATCCAGATAGCGGAACGATATTTGTTTGCCTCCTGAATGAAGAATGTTGCCGGACGAGCGTGAAGACCAACCTGATTCTGAACCAGTACATCTGCAATTTTCATAATCATTCTCTCCTTTTATGAATTTACTATTTAAAAATCCATTCACTGTCCCGAAATGCGCTGCACATACAGCACACGAAAAATCCCAGACGGCTATCCCCGTTACATAATGTACTGAGCCTGATCAGACATCCTGTATCAATCTCCCTGCCGGTTTGTGCAGATGCACACCGGAACATATTTCAAGCGTCTGTTTTCCTTCTTCTCGGAACCCTGCTAACATTATACTTGTTTTTATCCGTTTCGTCAATCGTTTTTATTCACAAAGTGTCTGTTATATAACAAAATTCTACTCTATGCTACATTCAACCGATAGTAAAACCATTTCGTTTGGTCACTTTAACGAAAAAAGAATGTTGAAAACTATAGGTGGTGTGCATAGTTTTCAACAATGTATTTTGTTGAAAGTCACAAGAACCAGACCGCATTATTTATTTGACCATTTTGTCCAAAGGTCCGGACGGCGTTCACGAGTGATCATTTGGCTCTGTTCTGTCCGCCATTGTGAAATGTTTTTGTGATGTCCGCTCAATAATACAGAGGGGACAGCCATATCCTCCCAAATCTCCGGCCTTGTATACTGTGGGTATTCCAGCAGACCGTTGTAGTGGCTTTCTTCCTCATATGCCTCTGAAGAAGGAAGCACATTTTCACACATACGAGCCACTGCATCTGTCAGAATCATGGCAGGCAGCTCGCCGCCTGTCACCACATAATCTCCTACAGAAATTTCCTCATCCACTATTTTATCAAGGACACGCTGGTCTATGCCTTCGTAATGACCGCACAGCAGAAACAGTCTCGGAATCGCTGCCAGTTCCTTAACCCGTTCCTGCGTAAGTACTTTCCCCTTGGGAGAAAGATAAATGGTATGCATGGGCAAATCAGATTGCGCCTGCACTGCACGCCAGCAGTCGTAGATGGGCTGTGCCTGCATGACCATACCCATGCCGCCCCCAAATGGGGAATCGTCTACACGATTGTGGCGGTCCTTGGTGTATGCACGAATCTGGTGGCAGTGCACCTCAATTGCCCCTTTGCTGCGGGCTCTTCCGATAATGCTTTCCGATAGAACCGCCTCACACATTTCAGGAAACAGCGTTGCAATCTCAATCCGCATCGTCAAACAGTCCCTCCAAAGGCCGGATCAGAATGGTGTCCGCATCGAAATCAATCTGCAGAACAACCTCCGGAATCACGGGAGCCAGCAGCATTTTTCCGCTTTCGGTTTTGATCTCATATACATCATTTGCACCGGTCTGCAAAACATCATTCAGTTTGCCATAAATCTTGCCGTTGTCTGCATCCTTTACATCCATGCCAATCAGATCCTGGATGAAATAAGTATCGTCATCCAGTTCCACATCTTCCCGGTCCATGTACAGCACAGTATTGCGGAGCGCATTGGCCGCTTCGGGGGTATCTATGCCCTCAAACTTGACCAAAGCCATATTTTTCTGGACGCTTGCTTTTTCGATATTCATGGGCACATGTTCTTTGCCGCGGTATAACATTTCAAATTCGCAGAGGAATTCTGCACTGTCACACCAGGGCATGATTTTTACAACACCATTTAGTCCATGCACATTGACAATTTTACCGATTTCAAGATATTGTTTTTTCATTTCCCTTTTCCTTTCTTACCATTCCCATTCGTTCCAGAGTCTTCCTGCTTTCGTCTTCAGGGATTCCCCACGCTGTTTCAGCGTTTCATTTGCCGCACCCACAATAATCAGAACCAGGCCGGCAATCAGCAGGTAAGCCCACCAGATGACGCCTGAGAACAATTGCGACTGGAGATATAATGCGACCAGAATCAAAGAACCAACGCCCAGCAGGAACCATTTTTTCTGCTTTACATAGAAAGAACCGATGGTGACAATCAATGCCATTGCAAGGAATGTCAGAAGATCCTCCGCTGCTTCCGTATCAAATGCGCAGAACATCAGGCGAATCATAGCGTATACGCCGATGCTGAACAGGAATTTGCTGCCTGTTTTCTGACCGTAGAGCTTTTGAATCAGCACGCCGAAGGCAATCAGCGGAAGCAGATGCAGCTTGTTCTCAAGATAGGTGCCATCTACATCGAACATGGGCTGAATCCAGCAGGCCAGCAGGCCGCAGCCGGAGGCCGCTGCAATCAGTCTGCGCTTCCAGTCATGACTTTCAATTTGCGGCACAAAATGCAGGATGAATCCGCCGATCAGTATAGGCACAAGGAATAACAGCCAGCGTTCTTCCGTGTGGTCGTAGCAGACGTTATTCAGATCCATGGTCATAGTCAGTACCCAGAGGGGCACAGCACCGCCGAACAAAGTCAGTGACCAGGAACGGCGCTGTTTTTTCAGATTGTTCTCTGCCTCACGCAGTACATAGCCCATATAGGGGAACAGTATTGTCAGTACCAGAGCGCCAACCATTGCCGCTGCGAAAGAGCGTGCGCTGTTTTCATCATCATAGAGGTGTACACGAAGCGCCTCCAGGCAGATCAGCAGGGAAAATGTACTGACGCAGGGCATAATCAGGTGATGCGGGCGGCTTACCAGCCAGGAAAGCAGGCACACTGCAGCACAGTAGAGCCAGAAGAATACAGACCATTCGTTCTCGTTCAGGCCGTACAGCACCAAAAAGCTGAGCAAAAGCGCTGTGCAGGGGGCAATCAGCTGCATTGCATCGCCAAAGGAACGGCTGCCGACAAAGCGAATTGCCTCTTTTGAAATGTAGCCGGCCACCGCACTGAACAGAAGCACCAGCATTCCCGATACCATGACACAGGCAGGGAAAGAACTGTGAAGGCCCTCCTTCATCACCAGGAAGGATGCTTCGCACATCAGAATGACGGCAGTGCCAAAGGCTGTTCCTGCAATACTGCGGAATCCGTGATTGGAGAAAATGCGCCATACCAGGAACAGAGCCGCCACGGCAATCAGCTGTGTGGCGCAGGTCCAGGCAAGCATCTTCAAGGGATATGTATCAAAATGCAGCACAGCCCACAATGCAGGAGGCACAATCAGAAGCGAAAACAATGCTTTGCGGACAGTATGGAATCTCTTTTTCGTTGTGTAGTAGGTTGCAAAGCCCAGTGCAAATGACACAACGCTCCATATGCACCATGCCATCTGATTTTTGACGTAATTCAGGGTGATACACACAGTGAACATCAAAGCAGCAGGAACCAGCGATGCAAACAGGAATCCGGCAGGATGCGGCTCGTCTTTTTCCAGTGCCAGATACCAGAACAGCAATGACAATGCTATCCCTGTGATGACGAAGACATAGAATCCCGGATGCAGCTGTGCTTCAGCAGAATTGTATGGATCCATCAGGGCAAATGCACCAGCACCAATCAGAATGGGAAATGCCAGATCAGAAAGCACTGTGCGGTAACGTCTGGTTACGAAGAATGCAGCAAATGCCAGCAGTGAGAGCAGCATCATTGCCAAGGCGGCAATAGAATTTCCTGCCGATTCAATCAGTGAAATGCTGTTGGAAATGCCGACGCAGATGGCAATGCAGTCAGCAGCCACCAGGCAGCAGATTGCCCTGACAGGCTGTTTGCCGCCTGCCACAATAGTCAGAACCATGAGAATCAGTACCAGAAGCGGAATCATCCAGATTTCGCCTTCGCCATCCAGGGCACCCATAATCAGAAATGCATCTGTCATCAGCGACAGGGCAATTGCCGTCAGAAAATGGCCTTTTTCCGCAGGGTCAGGGAATCCCTTTATCATCAGCATAACCGCCCAAACAATTGCGCAGCAGACAAATACGAATGCACCCAGGGAAAGCTCCAGCCCATGGAACATATCACGGATGGTTTTGAAAGCATTGAACAGGGACATGAATCCGCCTATCGCCAAAAGGGCCGCCGGCGGTGCACTGAATCCTTTCAGCCGATCTGTAATTGCAGGCGCAAAATAAACAGTCATGGAGATAAACAATGCCACGGTACCCAGAATACGGAAATGGTCCTGGAATATGGTACCGACCATAAACAGAGTGAATAGAATGCTGACAGCCAGTGCGAAGGGCTCTATGACCCATTCAAAGCCATAGGACAAACGCTTGCGAAGCGGTCTGCTTACCCAGATGATTGCTGCCGCAAACAGGGACAATGCCAGAAGAAATACCGCATCTCCCAGCTGGGTATCGTACTTCTCATGAGGAGTGCAGACAGTCTGTATTGCCTTTCCGATGCCAATGGCAAAGGCAAAATATGACAGAGTCATACCGCATAGCGATGCAATGCACCAGCTGACCTGGCGGTACAGCTTGACCGCACAGGCGGCGACAATCGTAAAGGAGCAGAATGCCAGAGCAAACAGCCAGGGGTTATCCGGGCCTGACAGGCCGCTGCCCAGCAAATGAAAATATCCTGCTGCCCATATGGAAACGGGGAAGAATGCACTTCCCAATGTGAAAAATGCCATGCTGGTGCGCTCCAGATGCCATATACGGCGTGCCAGTGCGGATGTACCGAAAAACAATACACTGCCTGCCGCCAATGTCATCAGACGGCCCACGTCAGTCAGCGTGCCCCAGGCTGAGCGCACAAACAGGAAGCTTGCCGCCACCACCAGTACCACGCCCACTGTCAGCAGAACGGAAACAGGCGAAAAACGGAACAGACGGGAAGGCTCCGGAGAAACCTGCTGCGGCCATTCTTTCTGAGGGGCTGCCTGCGGAACCATTTCCTGCGGCTTTTGCTCTGCGGTAAAGGCAGGCTGTTCCTTCTCCGGTTCGGCTGCTGCGGCTTCCCCAGGGATATGCTCTGTGATCGGAACCAGAGTTTCCTTTGCAGCGACTTCAGAAATGCTTGCTTCCTCCGCTGCTTCTTCTGCAGGCAGAACTGTTTCAGCAGCGTGTTCTGCAGCAGGAGTCGCCGCTGCAGGGGACTCCACTGATGGAACAGCTTTTTCTGCCGCTGCAATATCGTTCTGCAGTTGCATTGTGGCAATGGAAGATTCTGCGGCGAATTCCGCCAGCTTCTGTGCCGTCTCCAGATTTTTGTCTGAAGATATACCGGTCTGTACAGGCGTCAGCTTGTTTAAGGCATTCGCCGGAATGCCTGCTTCCTGCAACTCCTGGAAATGAATTCTGTTCTGCAAATAAAGCTGTGTCAGCAGTATATCACGCCGTTTCAGCTTTTTTCTGACAAATAAAACGATCGGCAGCAAAACAATCGGTGACAGCAGCCACGCAATTGCTATGATGACCAGGATAGCCCATTCCATAGCAAAATCCTCCAATAATTAATACTACACATTTTTTTAGGTTGCATCTAAGTAATTGTATTACTCATTATTATACCACATTCGATGAAATTATGCAAGTAGAAACCACGAAAACGACCGATGACCCGTTCAGGGTTTCAGCTGCGGCAGCTACAGCAATTCAGTACAAAAGCGGAGATGCTTTTATTTTCTTTTTTGTGAATTCGGCTTGATATCTTTCAAACGAAGAAATCCGCCATTCTGGACTTTACTTTTTTCTGATTTTGTGATATACTATATATGTATTGCTATGTCCGCTTACACATAGAACAGAAAAACTTTCGAGGGAAGGAGATTGCAGAAATGGAATATTTTCTCAATCAGGGACACTCGTTTTCCGTCCCCACTACAGTTGCAGAGCATCTGCTGGGGATTGCCAGCCATGACCAACTCAAGGTTCTGCTGTATCTGCTGTGCTATTCTGACAGACATCTGACCACGGAACAGATTGCGCAGAACTGCAAAGTTCTTCCCTCTTCCGTTGAAGAAGCGATTGTTTTCTGGCAGAATGTGAACATTCTGAATAATGTTCAGCCTGCTGTGAAAACAACCATATCTCCACAGGAACCGTCCCCTGCCCCTGCAGCTGTCATCGGCACGCCTGCTGTAACCGTCCCCGGGGTGACTGCAGCACCTGCAGAACCGCCGGTACAGCCAAAGCCTGCGGAAACATCTGATGCGAAGCTTCAGGCCTCCAGCAGCAATTTCTCCATTATGCCTTCTGAAATTGCTGACAGAATACAGAACAACAGGAATCTGGCAGAACTTTTCCACTTTGTAGAAAAAGCAGCAGGAAAGCCCCTCACCATGACGGAGCAGAAAAGCTTTATCTGGATGACAGAATATCTCGGACTGGGCGCCGACCTTCTGATGATGCTGGCTGCTTTCTGTATTCAGTCAAACTGTTTTCAGGTGCGGTACATGGAAAAAATCGCCATGGAATGGCAGGAACGGGGCATTGTTACCCATACGCAGGCGGAAGGTGACATCAGCAGACGTGCTTCCGCACGTTCCTTTACCGGCGAAATTGTAAAAATGATGGAGATGGATCGCCGTCCCACGGAGAAAATGCAGCAGGCGATTGACGAATGGCAGCAGGCAGGTTTATCCCTGGAGCTGATTCGGCATGCTTACGAAAAATCTCTGAACAACAAAAACGGAAAATTCTCCTTTTATTACCTGAACGGCATTCTGCAAAGATGGATTTCCAGCGGTATCCGAACCATTGAGGCCGCTGAAAAGGATGATGCCGCTTTCCGTGCATCCTATGAACAGGAACAGGCAGCAGTTGCCGGCGGTACAGCCGCCAGAGACAGTGCCTCTTCCATTGATATGTCTGATGTGGCAAAGCTGATTAATCGGTTTTGAGAAACGGGAGATCAATTATGACCAAAGAGCAAATTTATGAGCTGGCCGTTGCAAATATAAAAAAACGAAGAATATCTGCTGAACTGGAACAGGAAAACCGTACCAATCAGATTTATCGGGAAATTCCTGAAATTGCTGAGGTGGACAAACAGCTCCGCAGTACCTGCGTCAGCATCGCAAAGGTGCTTGGCACAGAAAACAGCCGTCAGCGCATAAAAGAGATTATCCGGCAGGGGGAAGAGGCAGATGCCATGATGCGCAATCTGCTGACAGCACATAAGTATCCTGCTGATTATCTGGACCCGCATTTCACCTGTACACTTTGCAATGACAAAGGCTTTTTGAATAATCAGCCCTGCACCTGCCTGGTAAGGGAAATCGGCAGAATCGGCTCTGAACAGCTGAATGCCCAGTCACCTCTTTCCATCAGCAGTTTCCGTTCCTTCTCGCTGCAGTATTACAGGGGCCTTCCTGAGAATCAGTATCACCAGATGGAACAGATTCTGCAGACCTGCAAAAACTATGCGGCGTGCTTTTCCCTGAACCGCTCCGGCGGCCTGCTGATGCTGGGCAATACCGGCCTCGGCAAAACACATCTTTCCCTCGCCATTGCCGGAGAAGTGCTGCAGAAGGGATATAATGTCATCTACGATTCCACAGGCAATCTGCTCCGAAAGCTGGAACAGGAACAATTCCACAGAGGATACGGTGAGGCTGCGACAGATACCATGTCTCTGCTTCTGGAGTGTGACCTGCTGATACTGGATGATTTCGGAACGGAATTTGATAACACATTTGCACGTTCCGCCATATATAATATTGTGAATTCACGCATCGGGAATGGAAAGCCACTGATTATCAATACCAATCTGAATCACAATGAACTGCAGAAAAAATACGGAGACCGTGTGCTTTCACGACTGATCTCCGGAACAGAAATCCTGCAGTTCTATGGAAAAGATATTCGGCTGCAAAAGAAAATGGCAAATTCTATGAATTAGGAGGCAAACGGATGAATATTATCACACTTGAGGATATCAACCAACAGGCACAGGAAACACCGGAAATGTTCGTCATTGATTCGGAAGCGGCTTATGACCGTCAGCTGCGCCATCTGGCAGATGATGTCTGCCGGCATGCATCAGAACGTCCGATTATATTGATTTCCGGTCCGTCCGGCTCCGGAAAAACCACTACTGCCAACCGTCTGGAGCAGATTCTGGATGCGGCAGGCTATGAGGCGCATACCTTGTCTATGGATGACTATTATGCAGACGGTACACGCAATAAAGATATTGTGGACCAGTTTGGCAGACCGGATTATGAATCTCCGCTGCGCCTGGACACTGACCTGCTGAATACACAGCTGGAGCAGCTGGCAAGGGGAGAAGCCGTTGAACTGCCGAAGTTTGATTTCGCAGCACAGAAACAGTGCAGGTCCGGCAGAATTCTTCGCAGAAATCCCCATGAGCTGATTATCATGGAAGGCATTCATGCTTTGAATCCGGAAGTGACAGGACAGTCCCATGATATTGCCAGCCGTGTTTATCTGAGTGTGCGCACCAGAATTCAGATGGGGGACGAAAAACTGCACCCCTCCCTGATTCGATTTGCACGGAGACTGATTCGTGACAGCCGTACACGAGGCAGAGCACCGGAAGAATCCTTTGAGATGCTGACCAGTATTTCAAGGGGTGAGAATTTGTACATTATGCCCTATAAGCATCTGGCCAATTATGAGCTGGATACTTTCATCGGTTACGAACTTGCCGTATATGCCCCGCAGATTCTGGGTATCGTGCAGGAGCTTGCACTGTCGGCATCTCTGGAAACAGGCATCCCTGCCCTTTGCCGTTTCCTGGAGGCAATTACCCCGGTTTCTGACGACTGGATTCCGGAAAGCTCGCTGGTGCGTGAGTTCATCGGCGGTTCCATTTTCACCAGCTGATGAAACCCTTTTCTGTCTGTATTTCCGGACATCGGCCGGAAAAGCTGCCGGAGGGCGCCCCCCTGCGAATGATGCTGAGCCTGCTGTATCGTGAAATCGAAGATGCCATTGCAGACGGTGCATCCGCATTCTATGTGGGTATGTCTCTCGGCATTGACCTGTGGGCGGCGGACATCATCCTGTATTTTCGCAGACAACATCCGAATATCCGGTTGATTTGCGCTATGCCTTATCCCGAATTCAATCATCATCTGCAAGGGAGTACCCGATACCATTTTCAATCGGTTCTCCATGCGGCAGATGCCGTGATTCAGGTTTGTCCGCACTACCATCCCGGCGCATTCCGCATGCGAAATCAATATATGGTTGATCATTGCCGGCGCATCATTGCCGTGGCAGAAGATTCTCATTCCGGCACAGGGCAGACCATCCGCATGGCAAAGCAGGCCGGTATGGAAATGCGTATTATTTCCCTGCAGAGAGCACAGCAGCAGTCTGTGCCGGCACACACTTATTTTCAGTTTTTAGAAAGGAGCCGCAGTTGCATCATATGCACTGCAACAAAGACATGAGTTATTCCTATTACAAACGACGCGGTCCCCGTGCGGGAAGCACCGCAATTCCTTTTATGATTACGGTTCTGATTTCTCTGATTGTATTTGGCGGCGTTGCACTTTATTTCTATAACAAGATCACTGTAAAGACAGATGAGCTTCCCATGATGCAGAGTGCAACCACCAGCATTTCAGATGCTGACATCAAAACAACACTGTTTATCCTGGATCCGGATGAACCGGACAGACAGACTGCCATCATGATGCTTCGTTTTGACCCGGTCAGAAAGGCTATGTTCTGTGTAGGTGTTCCTCTGGATCTGCAGGTCAGCTATGAGGGCAGAAATATGTCAGTCGGCGCATGCTACACGGACTATAAGCCGGAAGCATTGAAGACGGCTATTTCCGAGTTGCTGGAGCAGCCCATTGATTACTATATTCAGATGGACAGCGAGGGCTTCCAGACAATGGTCAACTTAATCGGAAACGTATCCTATGTGGTCCCCATTAAGGATGACGGCCTTCGTCCTTCAGAGGCAGCTGTACTTCTGGATAACAAGCAGCTGGAAACATTGCTGACCAGTAATAACTATTCCAGTGAGGAGGAACGCAGCACAGTCATTGGTCTGTCAATTGCACAGCTTCTGAACCAGTGTATTGGTGATGATAATGCCCACGGAAACGGCGCAGTAGACGGCGGTGCCCGTGTTGCACGAAATCTGGACAGCTATTTCAGTGCCGTAATCAATAATGTTACCACGGATGTTACAGCGATGGACTTCTCCGATCATCGTCACGCCATCAGCTATGTGTTTGAATATGCCCAGGCACCTGCACGGGGCATCGGTATTATGTGCAGCATGTCCGATGAGGGCGCTGTTGTGCCGCATCCGGTATTCCTGGATAACCTGAAAATTATGTTCTATCAGTCAACAACCGGCAGTCACTCCTCCAAGAGTGAAGAATAATTCCGACATATACAAAAACACCTCTGAGTTTTTCAGAGGTGTTTTTTATGCGGTTATGTATGCGGAGCGCAGGATAAACGCTTTTCGGGTGTATGCAATTCAGCAGCCAGTGTATTATTCCAGACAGGAAATGGCACAATTGCATGTGAGCTCACCGTAATGAATGGTAAGAATGCCACGGAATGCATACGGCGGCATTGCAAGAATCAATTCCGGTGTGACACCTGCATCCACGTTAGGCAGAAGCAGGGTTTTCTCCTGAATCACACAGTGCTGTCTGTCGTCGGTGACTTCGTACAGAATCGGGGTATCTGCATTCCGAAGGTCTGCATCCGCAAGCACCGGGAGATGCATCACTGCACCGGCAGGTACATACAGCAGTTCCGGGATATCCAGAAGAACGCCGTTCTCCTGCCTGGTCAACAGAAATTCAGGCGATTTCCCGTGAACATCACGGTACATTTCACGATAAGTATTCCAGGATGCACTGTATGCAGTTTGCTTTTCCAGTTCTCTGCTCCACCGTGCAATTTTTTCTGCGCTTTCCATGGTGAATGTATCTGCACAGAATGTGGTGGAAAGTCCCTCAAAAATATGGCCCTTTTCGTACAAGCTTTCATAGAAATTCTCGAATATCAGGGATCTGGGCTGACACCATAACTGCCAGTCACTGATGGCACCCGGCCATCCGATACAGCAGTATCGTTGTGTGCTGAAGTCCGTGGTGTGCTTGGCAATGCACCAGTTGAAATAAATGTTCCATTCGTCCGGCCCGATGGAAATCAGATCCGGGAATTCCTCCATCATTTCCAGGAAATATTTCCGCACAATGACCTGGGGCTGATGTGAGGAGTACTGCAGTGTGGGCAGACGGTGTTTCACAAGGAAATCACGCATTCGGAACATGCCCAGATCAAAGGATGTATATGCGCTCTGTGTACCCTTCCATTCTGTCAGATCATAGAAATAATATGCCTGGCAGCGGCGGTCCTTCAGGAAGAATTCCTGCGTAATGGGCATCAACGGCCGATAGTCGTCATCCGTCATAATAAACACATCATCCAGCGGTGCTTTCTTCATGAGCTTTGAACGCAGGAAGAAATTGCGGCGCACATGGTCTTCCGGCAGGGAATCCCCCTCCAGAAGCTGTTCATCTGTAAAGAAATCCAATTGTATTCTGCCCTGCCATTTTTCCTGCAATTCCCTGACATTGCGTTCCGGACAGCACACCAGCAAACGCTGAATAAACGGCATACAGTAATCATAATAAGGCAGAGAACGGAGCAGATCTTCATTGCGGGCAGTGAGCACAACCATCTGGGAAATGCGGCAGTCCTCCGGCATTGTGCCAATGGGATTGCCGGATGCGGCAAGTACGTTTGCCATGTCATTTGCGGTGTCATCCCAGGTGCGGGGGCGATATGCCGCAATTTCGGTGCGCTTCTTTTCATAGGCCTTCATGTCACTGCGGAGATTGTCCACAGCTTCCACAAGGGAATCTACACTGGTGTTGTCGAAATATCCTGCCATATCACCGCCGACCTCACGCAGTACCGGAATATCAGATGCCAGTACAGGTGTGCCGTTGAGGTATGCCTCAACAATTGGCAGACCGAAGCCCTCATTTTTTGTCGGAAATGCGACTGCAAGGGCATTTTTGTAAAGTGCCTGAATTGTGGCATCCGAAGGCCCCTGTGCAAAGAAGAAATCGGTGCCTTTTTTGGGATGCTTGTCCATGGCTTTGGCAAATTGTTCCATATTCCAGCCGATTCTGCCGGCAAAGACAACCTTGATGCCACGTTTGGAAAGGGCAGGAACGGCATCCAGCAGAAGCTGATGGTTCTTTCTGGGTTCAATGGTGCCAACCATGAGGATATAGCCGTATTTCGGCAATTTTTCCAATAGCTCCGTATCGGTTTTTTCCAGTTCCGCAGATTTTTTTGCGAAGTCAGCACCCAGGGGAACCACAGCGCAGGGAGGCGCAGTATAGTTTAGCTGCCGGCACAGTGTGTGGAGTGCCGCTTTTGTGGCTTCTGCATTGCAGATTATCTGGTCTGCGAACTGCAGAATCGCTGTGGTCCAGGATATGAACTGCCGCAGTGTCTGTTCATGGAAAAACTGGGGCTCTGTAATGGGAATCAGGTCATAAAGCTGCGTGACAATGGTGACGCCATGTGCCTTCAGAATGGGAAAAAGCCAGCCACGATGCATAGGCATATTCCAGGCGCTGTCGATATCAAAGAAAACTGCTCCGGAGGGGATATCGTTGGGGGTGAGAATGATGGGCTTGCCTGTGCCGTAGGGACTGCCCTGTTTTTCCGTATAGAATGCCGTGAAAGCGTCCTGGGGCAGTACTCTCCATGCCTGATTGGAGGGAAGAACGGAAAGCAGTGTGATGGAAAGAGAATCATTCTGCAAAAGGCGGAGAACAATTTCCTTTGCCACACGCTGTATGCCGGAGGTGAAGGGCGTCAGACACAGACGTGAAAGATCAATGTATACTTGTGTTTTCATGTGCTTATTCCTTTCCGGCAATTTTCTTTGCTAGTTTCTGCAATGGGCGGGGCATACTCTGATACAGGCGGACAAGACGCTCCGGCAAAGCCTGGGATGCCACCAGCATATTTTTTTGCTCCTCATCGCAAAGCTGAAGGGGGCATTCTGTCACTGATGTTCTGATATGCTGATATTCCCCGGATTGAATGATGGTTTTCAGTACAGCTGCATGAAACGCTTCCTTTGGCAGGTCGTAATTCTGTTCCCAGACCTGCCGTGCCGGTTCATCCAGGGGACGATTCAGCAGCAACAGATAGCTTGCCTCCAGAAAATCCGGGTTGCTGAGATGCTGCATATCACGATAGGATACGATTCCGGGAGTCGCAGTGGTCAGCAGAAGATATACTTCTTCTGAGCATGGCATACTGCGGTCAGCGGCCTGCATGCGCTGTTCTGCCAGACGATACAGTGCACATGCCAGCTCCTGGTCAATATAACTTTTCATAATGAAATCTCCGTAATGTTAGGATATACATGTGAGGTCAATATGTCCGCTGTTGATATCTGCACGGGCAATCTGAACCTTCAGCGGCATGCCAATCATCAGATGTCTGCCGGTGGTCAAGGCACGCAGTGTAAAATAGCCATCGAATTCATAGGTATCTTCCGGAAGCGTATCCAGAGCAATCATGCCTTCTGCGGTGTTCGGCAGCATGACATAAACACCGTATTCCGTAATGCCGGAAATAACGCCCTCAAATTCTTCCCCGAGGTGCTGCATTGCCCACTCTGCACGATAACGCTCATCGCAGTCCCGCTCCAGCTGCATGGCACGCTGTTCGGTTCGGCTGCCGGCTTCAGCGGCAAGGGCTGCATATTTCGGCGGAATCTCTGATTTTTGGTTTGCCAGACAACGGGACATCATATGATGAATGGATAAATCCGGATAGCGGCGAATGGGGGAGGTGAAATGGGTATAGTCCGCCAGCGCCAGTCCAAAATGACCAATCGGCTCTGTTTCATAATCCGCTTTTGACATGCTGCGGAGTACGATCTGGTGAACAGCGGATTTCATCGGGCTGTCAGCGGCAGCCTCCAGAACCTTTGCATAGTCCATGGGCTTTGGGTCCTCCGGAATCTCATAGGACAAATCCAGACGGTGAAGCGCCTCTGAAAGACGAGCGACTTTTTCCTCCGGCGGATTTGCATGCACACGATAGACAAAAGGAATATGCTGTGCTTTTCCGAATTTTGCGGCTGCTTCATTGGCAAGCAGCATGCATTCTTCCACCAATTCTTCGCCCTCTGCACGGACTCTTGCGCAGACTTCCACACAGATGCCGTTTTCATCCAGCAGGAATTTGCTTTCTTCGGCTTCGATAGAAGGGGCACCACGTTTTTTTCTGGCTTGCAGCCGCACCTGCCGCAATTCATTGAGCAGGAGCAGGGAGGGCTTTACCTCTGCATATTTTTCTTCCAGTTCTTCCGTGGCGGTGCCTGCAATCACTGCGTTGACTTCACGGTATACGCCTTTGACCGCAGAGCGGATAATGGTTTTTGCGAAGCGGTAGCTTAAAATTCCGCCTGCCTGGTCCAATTCCATCAATGCGGAGAAGGCAAGGCGGTCAACATTGGGATTCAGGGAACATATGCCGTTGCTCAGGGCAGTGGGCAGCATGGGAATCACCTGATCTGCATAATAAACGCTGGTGCCTCGCCTGATGGCTTCCTGATTCAGAGCACTGTCCATTGTGACATAGTGGGAAACGTCTGCAATGTGTACGCCCAGCTGATAGCCGTTTTCTGTTCTGCAAATGGAAACCGCATCATCCAGATCCTTGGAATCAAAGCCGTCAATGGTGAAAATCGGCTGGGGCGACTGCCGCAGGTCCAGTCTGCCGGCACAATCCTCTTCCGTAATGCCGCGCTGTTCCAGGGCATCGGCTTCTGCCAGTACTTCCTGCGGAAACTCCATCGGAATCCCGCTGACAAGTGCCAGTGCCTTTGCGCATGCCTTGGCAGATTCTGCGCTTCCCAGGGCAGTATGAACCCTGACAATATGTTCCGAATGCCGCTTTCCACGCTTTACAACATCTGCCAGCACCTTGTCGCCGATATGTGCGGTCCAGTCGGATGCATTTTCAATTTGCAAAGCAAACTTGCAGAGGGTATCCGGCAAAAATTGCGGTACACCCTGGTTTTCAATCAAGGTGCCTGCAATCTGCATCTGCGAGGGCTGAAGAATGCGGACAACCTTGCCATCCTTCTTTTCCCGATACTGTCTGGAGGGCTGAACAAGAACCACATCTCCCAGCAGTGCGCCGAACAGTTCTTTTCCGGGAATGAAGATTTCATCTCCCTTTTCCTGCGCTTTGGCAATGCCGAAAGAGCGGTTCATCCGCACAATTTCCGCCTGTATCAGACCGGAATGCTTCATCAGGGTATAGCCGCTTTTCTTCTCCGCAATGATGCCCTGCTGTTCCAGTTTACGGAGTGCGCAGAGATACGCCGCATTGCCTTTTCCTCTGCATTTTGCAGCCAGTTCTCCCCTGGAAACAGGTTTGGCAGCGGACTTTCTTAAAAATGTCTGAATGAGATTTGCAAAGTGTTCAATGTCCTCTTCACTGGCCATGCGCATTGCCTTTGCTTCATAGTCTTTTCTGCCGCCGACGGCGCCACGTTCTTTTTTTATTCTTCCGCCGGCTTTTCCCTTATGAAAATCACGTCGTCTTTTCATAGTATGCTCCTTATATAAAATTCACGCCCTGCACTCATGGATGGAGTACAGGGCGTATTTCAGCTTCTTTGAATCAGTTCATGTAAACAGGTACAATAGTGATAATCAAGGTTGTAACAAAGAAGAGAATGGCAGACCACTTGGTCCATCTTTTCAAAATTGCTTCCTTTGTGTTTCCTTCGTTCTTGCTGAATGCGGAATCATAAGAACCGCCGGTGATTGCAGAAGTCATATTCTGATCCTGCTTCTGGTCCTGAAGCAAGCCAAGAATGATAATCAGTACACAGGCAATCAGAATCACAATGCCGCCAATCATTTCAACGATGTTCATTTTTCATTTTCCTTTCTTTTGAACAGAGTGCAAAGCACAAAATACGATTATCTATAGTATAACATACTTTTTTGAAAAATGCAAGTCTTTTTCCGAAAAAACTTTTCTGATTTCACAAGAATGATGCCCAAAAACAGCATTTCGTGTATGATTTATGAAAATTTAAGGATTTACTTGTAAAAGAGCGGAAATTATGGTAAAATAGAAATAATGATGGCAGCGGTCTGCCGCTGCGTCATAATAAAGAGAAAGGACAGCAGTATATGCAGGAGTATCAGGGAAAGCCGTGTATGGTATGCGGCAGAATATTTGAAGCGCAGGATGATATCGTTTCCTGTCCGGAATGCGGAACACCCTATCACCGGGATTGCTGGAAACAGAATGGATGCTGTATCAATCAGGCATTGCATGAAAGCGGGGAAAGCTGGCTTCATCAACGCCATGATGAAATGATAAAGGAAAAATCAGAGCAGAAAAAGCAGGAGGAGCAGGAGCAGGCAGAGGACCGTGAAAGAGGCGACGGCGTCAGACTGATCAACGGCGAAATGTACGACGGTGTACGGCTGACAGCGATGGATCCCTGCTGCGGCATGGATCCGGAAGAGGTCATGGATGGTGCAAAGCTTCGTGAAGTGGCTGAGTTTGTGCAGACAAACCGCTTCTATTATCTTCCGCTGTTCCGCCTGATGAAGCGCACAGGCAAAAAGACATCCTTTAATCTGACAAGTCTGATTTGTCCGCAGTTCTGGTTTGCCAGCCGGAAAATGTGGGGACTGGCGGTGCTGGCACTGTTGGTTGAAACGATTCTCACGCTGCCAGCGGCCATTCTGTCCATGAATGAGGCCACCGGTGTGGAACTGCCCTGGGTGGATGTTTCCACAGCACTGTTTCAGGGCATTTATCAGTTCAGCTGGATTGCCGTTGTCTTGCTTTCGGTCCTGTGGGGCATGTTTTCCAATTATTTCTATTATCGCTTTACTGTGAAGCGAATCAGCAGCATTAAAAAGAGTGTGGATACAGAAGAAGAAATGCATCGTGAACTCCAGCGTGTAGGCGGTACCAGCTTTCTGAATGTGGTGCTGATGCTGGGTATGCAGTTCGTACTGACACGTGTGGTGCTGTTCCTGCTGGTATTGATTCGCTGACAGTTCCGGGGATGGCAAATTTGTACTATTATTTTTGCTGTGGCCTTCAAACTTTTGATAAACAGCCTTGACTAATTGCCAGCCCTGTGGTATAATATAAACAATTGCTATTTCGTAATAAAAGAAAGGAAACAAGATAAATGAACAATGCAGTCATTCTTGCCGGCGGGCAGGGCAAGCGCATGAAAGCCCCGATGCCGAAGCCGATGTTCAAAGTGTTGGGAGAACCGATGCTGGAATGGGTTATCAGTGCCTGTGAATCTGCAGGCCTGCAGCGTATCTGCGTTATTACCGGTTATGAATCCGCCCAGATTGAGGCCTACCTGGGAGAACGCTGCGCCACAGCATTCCAGTCGGAACGTCTTGGTACAGGTCATGCTGTTATGCAGGCGATTCCGTTCCTGAAAGAAAATGCAGAGGACAATACGCTGGTTCTTTGCGGTGATGCGCCCTTTATTGACATGGAAACCATTCGGAATTCCCTGGCATATCATATTCAGGAGCAGAATGCCGTTACAGTCATTACCGCTGAGGTGGAACAGCCCTTCGGATACGGCAGAATTCTTCGTTCGGAAAACGGTATTCAGGGTGTTGTGGAGGAAAAGGATGCAACGGATGCACAGCGTCAGATTCACGAAATCAATTCCGGATGCTTCTGGTTCCGTACAGGTGAACTGATCAATCTTCTGGGACAGATTACCAATGAAAATGCCCAGGGAGAATACTATCTGACAGATACCATTGCAATTGCACTGCGCAACGGTTTGCGTGCAGGTGCCTTCTGTTCTCAGAATCCAAATGTGGTGCTGGGCGCCAATGACCGTAAGGGTTTGCTGAAGCTGAATACGGTTGCAAGAACCGCAGAGCTGAACCGTCATATGGATAACGGCGTAGGCATTATTTGTACAGACGGCATTATTATTGAGCGGAAGGTGACCATTGGCGCAGGCACAGAGATTCTGCCGGGCACCATTCTTCGTGGCAATACGGTTATTGGCGGAAACTGTATCATCGGTCCGAACTGCGTAATTGATAATGCAGTCATCGGAGACGGTGTTACCATTACACAGTCGAATGTCACGGAAGCGAAGATTGATGCCGGCGCTTCTGTTGGTCCCTTTGCGAATATTCGTCCGAATTCCAGGATTGGTGCAGACGTACTGATTGGCGATTTTGTGGAAGTGAAGAACAGTCAGATCGGGGAGGGCACCATGATTTCACATCTTGCCTATGTGGGCGACAGCGATGTGGGCAAGCAGGTGAACTTCGGATGCGGCAGTGTAACCGTCAATTATGATGGCGCAGCTAAGCGTCGCTGTACAATCGGTGACAATGCATTTATCGGATGCAATACAAATCTGATTGCACCGGTTCCCATTGGCAATCGTGCTTATACTGCAGCCGGTTCCACTGTGACAGAAGATGTGGCAGATGGTGCATTGGCAGTTGAGCGCAGTGAACTGAAAATAAAGCCGGGATATACCGACAAGAAATTTGGAACAGGCACAAATGAAAAATAATGATTACAGGGCAGCATCCCATATGGAGGATACTGTCCTGTATCTGTAAATCTTACGAAAATGCTCCACAGAAAGCATTTCTGCACCCCTCCCTCATGTCCGTTTGAAACATAAAGGCTGTACAGAATTTGTCTGCACAGCCTTTTCTTTATGGAACGGTATAGAATGTTACGGTGTTGCCCGCAACAAAGGAGCCGCCGTCTTTTTCCCCTGTATAGGTGCCGCCGTAATTGACATAATTCACCCAGCTGCCATCTGCAATAGTGCCGCCATAATTCACCTGGTATTCTGCATTGATCAGCAAGTCCGGGCCGCAGTAAACAACGTACTTGAACTGTCTGGGAGAGGTTGCATTCAGAATGGTGTTGCCGCCGCTGATGATATTTACGATGGTATCACCCTTTTGCGGATTCGGGAACATCAGGCCGATGACGTTTGCTGTTGTGGTTGAAGCATCCGGTGTGGTGCAGGTGTTACCCAATGCATAGAAGCTGCCACCGGTTACGGTGAATGTGCCGGAGCAATAAATGGCACCTTTTTCTTCACGCACACCGCCCAGGAATACGGAGTTTCCGCCTGTGATGGTAACATATCCATCTGTCTTGATGCCGTTGGTACCGCCGTTGCACATAATAGAACCGCCATTGATTTCAATGCCGTCATTGGAGTGCAGACAGGATTTTGCAGAGGTGATATTCAGAGTACCGCTGTTCACTACGATATCATCATCGCTCTGTACACCATGGGCATAGTTTGCAACGATATTCAGCTCGCCGGTGCCTTTGAAGACAACAGTATCTTCTGTGAAGATGGTACCCTTGTCATCATCATGCACGCCGCCGTCTTCCAGATAATTCACACTGCCTTCCATGGATTTGATGGTCAGCCGCTTTGCCTTCTGACAGTTGATGGCAGAGCCGGCATGGTTGGTAATGCTTGCGCCGTTCAGATGCAGACGCACCTTTTTGCTGTCGGTCTGAATCAGAATCTGGCCATTGGACAAAGTGCCGCTGATTTCGTAAACACCGCCTTTTCCGATTTTTACAACATTGCCGTGCACCTCAATGCCGTCACCGGAATACTGTGCGGTATTTCCCTGCAGGTAGATATATTTTATCTGCTCGGCTTCCTCTTCCGGGTCATCATCCTCATCCACGGGAGTTTCCGCTGCAGTGCCATTCTGCTGGGGCTTTTGTGTGTTGGCGGAATCGTTCTTTCCGGTGCTGTTTGCATTGGAGCCAGTATTATTCTTCTGAGTTGTCGCTGCACTGCCTTTTTCATTTTTTTCATTTTTTGCAGTGGTAGAGGTCGTTTTCGCAGAATTCTTTTCTGTCTTCCCGGTAGAAGCAGCACTATCCTCAGTATCCTCGGATGATGCTGTTTCTTCATCTGTTTCCTCCTCAGATGCCTCATCCTCTGCATCATCTTCCAGCGTATCCACAATGCTTTCTTCTGCATTGCCGGGGTCATCAACAATCGCTGATTCCTGTCCGCAGGATGTCAGCGAAAATGTCAACAGCAGGGCGGCTGCCCATATCAGTTGTTTTTTCTTCATTTTCAAATCATCCTTCCCTTGCAGAACCGGCTTGTTTCAGCCGATTTGCAAAAAGACTGAGGCAGAACCTCAGTCTTTTGAATTGTTCTTATTTTTGTTTCTGGTCATAAATCTGATCATCGTATTTATAGAGCACCAGCGTGACGTTGAGGTTTCCGTTCAGCGCACGGATTTCATCGATGAACTGTTTCTGGTCGCTGTCTGTTTTAAAGCGGATGGAGTATACCAGATCAAACAGTGTGCCGAAGTCTGTTGTTTTTACACGGCGAAGCAGATAATTTGTTGTGTACTTTTCAAATACCTTATCAAATACGCCGTTGTAGTTCAGATTCTCAGGAATGGTGATTTTCAATGTCATATCCTGTGTTTTCGGAGCTGCAAAATTGCAGACGCTTAACAGAATCAGCACTGCGGAAAGAATGACAAAAATTAAAAATGCGTATCCGATGAATCCGATACCGCAGACTGTGCCCATTACCATTGCAAAGAACACATATGCAATGTCACGGGGATCTCCGGGAGCCGAACGGAATCGCACCAGAGAGAATGCACCCGTCAGGGAAATTGCAGCGGTAACACCGGTGGTGCTGCTTGCCATCAGGCACATCATAACAATAATTGTTGCTACCAGGCCGGACAGCATGGGCATTGCCAGAACATAACTCTGTGCATAGCCGGTTTTACGATGTGTAAACATGTACACAAGGCCAATCAGGAAGCCCAGAACCAGTGCGCTGAGGATACATGACAGTACCTCACCGGTTGTAGGGAAGTTCAGATTGGCAGCAGACTGGTCTTCAAAAATACGACCGAATATGTTCGCACTTTGTGCGGCGAGTATGGGATTAAGCATAGATATCCATCCTTTCTGTTTTCTGTGCGATTAAACTGCGCACATAATTCTTATATGCGGTTCCGTACTTGGAAAAGCTGATCTTTCGGATTTCCAATTCTGAAAGAGCCTTTCCCATCCACAGGGGCAAAGCACCCGGAACCTTTATTTCCATCAGTCGCTGATCCGGAAGAATGAGCTGAGAACCATAGCTTGCCTTTGCAAGTGTCAAGTCTTCCCGTCGTTCCGTAATCTGACGGTCGAAAGTCAGCCGGAAGTCGGGGTCATCCATACCAAAAAAAGCTGCACGCTGATAACTGATATACTGGCGCGGCTGAATGGAACAATAAGAATCAAGGAAGATATCAAATTCCTTCATGACCTGCTGGTCAATGAATCGTGTATACTGTGGTTTTTTCCGTGTCTGAATATATAATTCTGCCTCCTGCAAACGCATGGAAACACGGCGTTTCGTCACGATACCGCCGATTTTCTTTTTCACTTCCAGAAAAACAGAAGAATCCATATCTGCAGGGGAATAATAGCTTCTTAAACGTAGTTTTTCCTTATAATATGGCTTTTCAATGGAAGTCCGTATGAGAAAATTGTCAGGGGTATCATAATAGATATTATAGATACCGTACTCTTTTCCGTCCACACAATAGGCGTCCGGATTCATGTGCGCATGCACAATGGGGAGAAGCGCATCAAACTGCTGTTTTGACAGCAGAAATTTAATCTCGCGCCGTTGGAATGTGCTGATTGCCATAGAGAATGTTGCCTCCATTTCTTATTTTTCTTATAAACAGCATGAATGTGTCAATGCTGTCTCAGAAATTGGATATCAGATAAAATCTGATCGGTCTTCCCCCTGGTACTTACCGCAAGCAACAAAAATTAAAGAACAAGAAAAAAATCAAATCATTATCTGTTTGTCATTACGATGCTGTCGGAATACTGGCAGATGATTACTCTTTCAGCGGCAAACCCTTTGCATCTGTTTTAATGGATCCTGTGAGAAGCATAATGCCTTCCACAATACCCCAGATGGCAGAAACGGCACCCAAGGCACCACATGACAATATTGTCATCAGCAACTGTACAACCGCCTTGGAGGTATAACCCAGATAGAAGTTATGCACGCCAAAAGAACCAAGGAAAATACCGAGCAAGCCTGCAAGAGTCTTGGACTTATAGGCTACATTGCTGTAGTACTGATTTTCGGTCTGCTGAAAAGCACCGCCCTGCTGGCCATCCGCCTGGCGAAACTGCGGCTGCTGGAATTGCGGCTGCTGAAACTGCGGCTGCTGAAACTGCGGCTGCTGGAATTGCGGCTGCTGAAACTGCGGCTGCTGGAACTGCTGCTGTTGGAACTGTTCCTGCTGCTGGAACTGCTGCTGCTGAAACTGCGGCTGCTGCTGGAACTGGGGCTGCTGCTGGAAAGCCGCTGCCTGTCCCCCTGCAAGAATATTTGTTACGGGGTTGCCGCAGATTTCACAAATCACCATATTCGCAGGTGTTTCCGAACCGCAGTGCGCACAATATTTAATACCCGTTCCTGCGGCAAATCCGCAGTTAGGGCATGTTATATCTGTATCTAAAATAACTTCTGCACAATTTCTGCAAAACATTGTATATCTCCTTCCTGATTGCATACATAATATGTTACAAACTTCCAATTTTATTATACTATTTTTTTTTGCAGATGTCAAGAGATATCAAATACTTTTCCAAAACAGATTTCCTATATGTGATATATAGTTTGCTTATGGCTGCAGTCAGAATCTTATTCAAAAAATGACTCTGTAACAGCGTAATCACCGTATACGGAAAAAATCTTCGGAACAGGAAGATAGATACATCCCCTGATTTGCAGGCCATTCGTTAGTTTCAGATCCACCAGGCGCATATCCTTTACCCAGAATTCATATGCCTCCTGATAGATTTCATCTGTCTTTGCCTGTACCTGGCCGTTTTCTATATAAAGATTTTCAGATTCACCAAAGGCATCCACATAGGCATCATAGTACGCCTGTGCCTGTGCTTCATCTGTCATGGAATCCCCCAGTTTCACAAAACGGTCAAAAAACTGTGAGAGTGCTTCTTCCTCTGTGATGCTTTGCAGAATAATGCCATCCTGGTCTTTCACCACAACTTCTGCAAAATCCTTGGCTGCACCAATGCCGTAGGATGCGCACACAGCCCAGATGTCCGGGTTGGAATCCAGATACTGAAAACCGGTCAGCTCATAGGGCACATACTGCCCTTCCCGTTCCATAATCAGCAGAGCATTCGCCATATCATTCTGCTCCATGGGAGAACAGGCGAAAACAGGATACTGTGCCTGGCCTGCTTTCGTAGGGAAGGAAAGCTCTCCCAGCTGCGTGCCGCATAGGGATTCATCCAGTGTCTGAACCTCCTCCAGATAGTACTGCACTGTTTCCAGATTGCATTTTTGGTAATATGCGCCATCAAAGGTCAGGGCATCATATACAGATTCATAGGCTGCATCCTGTACACGCACACGAATGATATCCCATATGATATACCAGCCCACGGCCAGCAGAAACACTGCCGCAATTACAATCAATCCTTTTTTGTTCACTTTCAATGACCGTTTCATTTTTCTCCTCCTAAGCTGCAGGATGTCCTGCAGGGTGTGGTCAGGCTTTTGCTGCCCTCATATGTTTATTAGATTTCGCAAAACAGCATATCCCACCAGCGCAGACAGCACGCCAAGCCAGAATGCATTTTTGCGGGGAATCAAGGTTTTCTGTATGTGCAATGCTTTCAGCCACAGTTCCAGATAGTAAACCAGTGCCAGAAGCAAACCCAGCGGCGCAATCGGGTTCTGCCGGAATGCTTCTGCAAATTGCAGCCGGCATATGGCGAGAACACTGTGCGTCAGGCCGCAGGAGATGCAGCGGTAACCTGTCATCACACGGAAAAAACAGGGCGGCATATGAGGTGCTGCATACTGCATATACAGATTTTTTACAGTCAGCAATCCTGCCGCCGCCAGGAAGGGCAGAAGGCACAAAAATAATATGGTTTTCTTATTTTCCCGTATCAGCTGGATTTTCATGCATTCCCCTCCGTTTCACTTACTGTATTTCAATATGAATATTTCGATATTCAAAATATTTTTATTGTTTTTCGATAATTTCCTATTGACAAACAGAAAAATATATGCTATACTAGGGACAACAAAAAGAAAAAGGAGTATCCCCGTATGAAAAAAATTCTTCTGAAATGGACCAATGAACAATCCCTGGCACTTTCCCGCATTCTGACAATTGTGCTGCTGTTCTGTGCAGCCGCATCCCTGTTCTGCATCCCGATTATTACAGAATGGTATGATGCCGTTTCCGCACAGGCGCCCATCCATGTGGTTCTGAATATTGTCCTGTATATCAGTGCCTTTCTCGGTATTACAGCTGTATGGCAGCTGTTCCGCATGCTGAACAATATCACTGCCAAGAAAATTTTTGTTCAGGAAAATCTTTCTGTACTGCGTGTCATTTCCTGGTGCTGTTTCGGCGTTGCTGCCATCTGGACAATGTTCTCATTCTGGAGATTGGTGGCAGTATTTGTTGCGTTCGTGGCTGCCTTTGCAGGTGTTATTCTCCGCATTATGAAAAACCTGTTTGCAATCGCCATTGAAATGCGTGAAGAAAACGACTATACAATTTGAAAGGAGCCGTACCGCATGCCTATTATTATCAATCTGGATGTCATGATGGCGAAACGCAAAATTTCCGCCGGCGACCTGGCAGAACGTGTGGGTATCACGCCTGCCAACCTGTCCATCCTGAAAAACAATAAAGCCAAGGCAATCCGTTTTTCCACATTGGAAGCTATTTGCAGAGAACTGGACTGCCAGCCCGGAGATATTCTGGAATTCACCAAATCCGAACTATAACAGAAAGGAGCACATCATGGAAGAAATGAATCCAATGAACGTTTTTGATACAGTCGTCACACCCTCCATGGAAGGGGCACCTGCAGCAGAACCGCAATCTGTTCCGGTTCCTTTTATTGCGCCGCCTGTCAGCGTACCAATTCCGGAAAAGCCACCGCTTTTACCCACCGGCATTCCGGAAGCCTTTTCTGCCTGGATTTCCCTTCTGATAGGTTTTCTATTTATGCGCTATATTGTATTCCGCCCGGACGGCATCCTTGCCGCAGCGGTGTATTGGCTGATATTTGCCTGTACAGATATCTATCTGAAAGTCAAGAAATTACGCCCTATGCTTCCCCAGCGCATCGTAGGTGTTCTGCTCTGGGCACTGAGCCTGATGTGTGCAGTTTCCTCCGATATCATGCTGCATTTTCTATGCTTTGCAATGATTACAATTATGTATATCTGGCGCATCAATGCAATTGGCAGCGAAATCGGCTACGTAACACGCTTTTTCCCCCTTGACCTTGCCGGCATCATTCTGAAACCCATGGGTACCTGGAACGCTTTTTCTCATTCCCTTACAGCATCCTTCAGAAAGAATCACGCAGGTTCCGGCAAGCTGAAGCTTGTTTTTCTCGGTCTGCTGATTTCAGTGCCGCTGACGGTCATCGTCGGAGCACTGCTCTCCAGTGCCGATTCCGCAATTGAAAAAATGTTCAGATATATCTTTGATCAGCTTCAGAATTTCAGCTTGTTCCAGGATACGCAGCTCATTATTGCTGAGGTGATCTGCGGAGCTTTCATGGGCTACTGGCTGTTTGGCACATTGCTTTCCGCAGCCCTCCGCAAATCTCATCCGCTGCACAGTGAAGCGGAATGGAGCGCAAAATTAGATGCAATGCGCACCATTCCCAATCTGGTAATGTATAGCTGCGTTACACCGATTTGCCTTTTGTATCTCATCTATGTTTTTTCTCAGGCTGAATTTTTCTTCTCCGTTTTACTGGGAAATGCCCCTACCGGCATCGTATATTCCGAATATGCAAGAAAAGGCTTTTTTGAACTTTGCGCACTGGCGGTCATCAATCTTGCAGTGATTCTTGCGCTGAATTATCTGGCAAAGAACAGCGGCCGGAAGCGTACAACCGCATTCACTGTTTTTTCCACCGTGCTTTGCAGTTTTACATTGTTCATCATTGCCACCGCACTGACCAAAATGGGTTTGTATATCAACGCCTATGGCCTGACCAAACTCCGCCTTTTCACTTCCTGGTTTATGGTGATGCTTGCCGTAATCTTTCTGGTGCTGATGATTTCTCAGTTTACCAGGAGAATCCCCACAGCATCCATTCTGCTGACCACATTTCTTGTGCTGTTTTCTGTGCTGGTGTTCTCCCGTCCGGAGGCTGTCATCGCCAAATACAATATTAGCCGCTATGAAAACGGCACGCTTTCAGAACTGGATCCCGAAGTGCTCTGTGATTTGTCCGTGGATGCCTATTGTGTCATGGCAGAACACATAGACGTGCTCAAAGAATCCTCTGACTGGTCCTATTTCAAGCGTGAATTATCGGGCCGGGCTGAGTACCTGAAAGAAAAAGCACAGTATGCCGATACACTTTCAGCTCAGATGTACCTCCGGGCATATAATTCTCTCTATTTGGAAGATTGATGCAGGTGGTATGTATGAAAAATAAAATTCGCTGGTTAATGACTGCCGCATCCCTGCTTTTACTGGCAGCCGAAATCTGGATTGGCATTTCCGCAGGGGGATGGGTCAGAAACTATCTTGGGGATGTGCTGGTAGTCATTCTGCTGTATACCATTGCACGCAGTATTCTGACCAATCGGATTTCCAATGGCTATGCATTGCCGGCAGGCATCCTACTGTTTGCCTTCCTTGTGGAATTTCTCCAGCTCTGGGGCTTCTGTGATCGTTTTCACATCACGCAGCCCCTTCTGCGGATTCTGATTGGCACGGGATATTCTGTCTGGGATTTGGTCAGCTACGCCATAGGTGCCCTGCCCTGTTTTTTGACAGAATTCCTGTTGTTTCGTATCTGCCGAAGAGAAGCCGATACATGATTTGCAATCCTGCAAACGCTTTCAGAGGTTTGCAGGATTTTCTTTTTTTCGGATTGGAATGCCCTGCCCGGTTTATTTCAGACAAAACAGCTGTTCCTTTGGCGGATGCTCTGAAAGAAGAAACATGGTATGCCGTGCCAGAAAGGCATTCTGCCATTTCCCGAATCGAGGAATCATATACAGCTTGTTTCCGCTGAATGCCAGCAGGCTATTCTGATTTTCCTCCGGATACAGCGTCAGAAGTGGCTCTCTGCCAAAACGGAAATGGGTTATCATATGCTCTGTCATATCCGTCAGCTGTAGTCTGCCCCATTTACGCAAAGCCAGAAATCTGCCCTCTGATGTGCGAAGCTGTACTGTTCCATCATCTGCAAACTGCAAAAACAGCGGTTCTTCCGTAACAGACAGTTTCCCGGGGTTTTGTATCAGCCAATAGGGCTGCTGTTCTTTCCATATATGCGCAGCCGAAACCTGTAGATTATGGTCAAAGGCATTCAGCAAAGCTGTACAGCAGCGAATGGCGCAGGTGATCTGTCTTGTGATGGATTCTGCACGCTTTGCTTTTTCGACGCTCAGAACTGCTTCCAGTTCCCTTGCGGATGTTTCCGCCAATGCATTGCAGATTTCTGCAAAGCGGCTGCCCTTCCAGGAACCGTCTTCTGAGGGGCTGCCTCCTCTCAGCAAATGGGTGAATTTTTCGTATGGCACAGGCTCTGCGGCGGCTTTTTCTGCCCAATCCGCAGCGCAGACGGATTCGGATATTTTCCAGGGATTGGAACCCCAGAACATGGCGGCCGCCTCCGCTTCATATTGCTTGTGCATAGGGGCATATCTGGAAAAATAAGTCAGATTGCAGCTGTGAGGCGGGCAGCAGATATCTGCAAGCATATGCATGGCTCTGGTCAGGCTGTTCATCGCAGGCTGTCGTTTTCCCGCAAATGCCAGTGCCAATGCAGTTCGGTATTCTCCTTCCAGCACCGTCAGCGGAGAGGGCGCCGGCATGCCTTTTCCGTTGCAGTATCCCTGTAAAATCGGGTGAAGCGGCATTGCTTCCCCATTTGCGGATACTGCATTATAGTAATGCAGCCCACGGCCTTTATGGCGGTCGCCCCGGCGGTCCGGCTCTGCCGCAGATTCCGTCAGCATTTGTTTTTCATCTTCGGAATATTGCCCTGCTGCCTGTGGCCTGTTTTTTTCCAGCAAACAAAGCGCAGCCCTGACAATGCCGCAGTGCACCGAAGGATACAGGTGTTTATTCCGTTTAACCAAATTGATTCCTCCTGTCAGTGGTGTCTTACTATGCATATCATACCATATTCCATCCCTTTCGTCAAGCAATGCGCACAAAAACAGCCTGAGAAAACCAATTTCCCAGGCTGTTTTATTGTCCAAAAATCAAGTGCCGCTTCTGAATGCCGCCGGATTATTGAATTGCCATGCTTTTCAGAATGGACAAATCCTTTACAGTAATCTTGCCGTCACCGTTCAGATCAGCGGTGCGCAGGCTGATCTCTTCATTTTCATCTGCTTCATCCAGGTCATCACAGGCAAGGAACCCAATCAGAATATCTGCATCCAGCTCAGAAAGGAAACCATCCGCATTCAGATCGCCTTTCTGTCTGCCGGGCTTATTGCTGAATGTTACGCTGGTATTGCTGTCTGTTACCTTCTGACCATTTTTCGTCAGTGTATAGTCCAGCATAACAACATCTCCGTCAGAATAGTTCAGTGCGGAACGGTCCAGCTTAATCGTGCCGATATGATTGTTCAGCGGAATTTTCGCATATGTGCTGCTGACAGTGCTGTAATTCTGTCCAAGGGGACGCTTTATCATCACACGGACATCAGCAGTATCTGCCGTACCGTCACTATAGCCGTTGATGTAAAAATCCTGGTCCACAGAAGATTTCAGATTTTCGCCGCCGCAAAGGGAAAGCGTACCATTTGCCGCATCCACATACTGTTTTTCATTGTTTGCCATATTATAGTAGGATGCGGATACTTTGATAATATCGCCGCTTTCAATCGGAATGGACTGAATCGGCAGCATCCAGGAATAGGTGCCGTTGGACAGAGGCAGTGTGATATTCATATTTGCAACAGGTGTGTCATATACCACATGCTCTTCGTCCAGGAAAATCAGAGGACGCACTACATTGATTGTCACATCTGCATAGGTCGCTCTGCCGCTGTAGGATGCGGTGAGACAATATGCAGAGTATGCCTTCTGGAAAATGATTTTCAAATCCTGACTTGCATCGTATGTGGTATAAACTTCAGCACGTTCTCCAACTGTGTTTTTTGTCAATGCATAAGCAGGATTCAGAGCAGCTGTTGTTCCTGCCAGCAAAACACATGCACTCAGCACGCAGCCGGCCAGTTTCTTAAAATAGCGTTTCATCTTCTTTTCCTTTCTTCACAAATCCCGGACTAAACCTCATGCTTTGATGAACTATTGTTTCGTTTTGTTCTATGTTTTTATTTTGATTTCGTGGCGCTGCCAGGATACACTTTCATCATATTGACATTATTTTACCATATCTTTAACGATATGTCAATATATTTCGTGAATTTTCCCGAATGTTTTTTTGATTTATTTTTATTTCAGCCCAAAGAGTAACAGATTTCCTTTCTCATGCATGATTTGCTTGACAATCAGCGAATTTTGTGGTATCATATTAAAGGAAAAATGGCTATCTGATGCCATATCCCAAAATAATCCGACTGTTCAGATTGAAAGGAACGAATAGAACTATGATTAGTGCAATTGTAGGCGGTAACTGGGGCGACGAAGGCAAAGGCAAACTGACCGATGTATTCGCTGCCGATGCAGATTATGTCATCCGTTTTCAGGGCGGTGCAAACGCCGGCCACACCATTATTAACCAGTATGGAAAATATGTACTCCATATTCTCCCTTCCGGTGTATTCCAGGAAGGTACTGTGAACATCATCGGACCGGGTGCTGCATTTAATCCTGTCAACTTCCAGAAGGAACTGGATGAGCTGAAAAAGGGCGGTGTTCCGACACCGAAGATTCTTGTTTCTGATCGTGCACAATTGGTTATGCCGTATCACATTCTGTTTGATAAGCTGGAAGAGAAGCGTCTGGGCAAAAACAGCTTCGGCTCTACACAGTCCGGTATCGCTCCCCACTATGCTGACAAAGCAATGAAAATCGGTTTCCAGCTGGCAGAACTCTTCAACAAGAATCTGGAAGAAAAGGTAGACCGTGTTATTACCATCAAGAATGCTACCATCGCAGGTCTGTATCCGGATGCAGAGCCGCTGAAGAAGGAAGAGATTCTTGCTTATCTGAAGGAAACTGCTGAAATGATTCAGCCTTACCTCTGCAACATGGCTTCCCTGATGCATGAGGCTGTCAAGCAGAACAAGAACATTCTGCTGGAAGGTCAGCTGGGTTCTCTCCGTGACCTGACCAATGGTATCTACCCCATGACCACATCTTCCTCTACTCTGGCTGGATATGGCGCTGTAGGTGCCTGCCTGCCGCCGCACGCAATCAATCGTATTATCACAGTTGTTAAGGCATATTCTTCCTGCGTCGGCGCTGGCCCCTTCACAACTGAAATTTTCGGCGAGGAAGCAGATCAGCTCCGCAGAAAGGGCGGCAGCGACGGCGAATTCGGCGCAACCACAGGCCGTCCCCGCAGAATGGGTTGGTTTGACGCAGTTGCAACCAAGTATGGTGTAGCTGTTCAGGGCACTACAGATGTGGCTCTTTCTCTCATTGATGTTCTCGGATATCTGGATGAGATTCCGGTTTGCGTTGCATACGATGTTGACGGCGAGCGCACCACTGATTTCCCCTGCGGTGATCGTCTGGATCGCGCAAAGCCGATTTATGAGACTGTACCGGGCTGGAAGTGCGATATTGCAGGGATCACTGAGTGGGATGACCTGCCGCAGGCAGCAAAGGATTATGTTCTGTACATCGAAAAGCTGATTGACTGCCCGATTACTATGGTATCTACAGGTCCTGACCGTAAGGACATGATTTACCGCAAATAAGCAAAGCAAGAAGTCCGCACGGCAATAACGTGCGGACTTTTTTGTTTTCCCAGTTTAGGATGAATAAAAGAATTGTGCGGTGCGGATTCCAATAATATTTCTGTTGAATGAGAAAAGATCTCCCTCTTTGCAGTTACGAAAAACACCGCTTCGATATATGACATTTTAACAAGAATGTATTCATATGCTTGATTTTTTATGCGTTTTGTGATATACTGTATTAGTACACATGCAATTCTATTATCATATTGAAAGGAAAGACATATCATGCTGTTTTTACATGAATTTGAACGAATTGAAGCTGAAGCATTTCTGACACTTGCTTCTGAAATGATTGAGGAGGACGGTGTTGTGACCGCCGAAGAGGATGCCATGCTGAGTGAATACGCAGCCGCTCTGGGCGTTCGTGGTTTCCTCTACGATGCAGCAGCCTGCGCTGCAGCACGTTTTACCCTTTCTCAGCTGAATGAAGTCAGCAAGCGCAAGGTTTACATGGAAATGTATTCCTTCGCCATTGCAGATGGCTTTGAGGACCCCAGCGAGCGCCGTGCACTGATTACGCTGCAGGATGCCCTGGAACTGGATACCCATATCTGTACAAAGCTGGAGGCATGCGTCATTGACTTGTATAATGTCTATGACCAGATTGAGGATGCACTGGGTGCTGCACCGGCTCCCATTGATGTTAAGAACTGACGCAGCTCTCTGTATGCTGTAACCGCCCTCGCAGAATTCAATTTGCGGGGGCAATCTTCTATTACATGGAGGTACCCGATTCGTGGAAGAACATCAGCCAAGAAATGCGTTTGATATTCCCAAAACCTTTTACTTTGAATCCGGCAACATCCACACCGGAAGCCGCAGACATATGCGCTACCGGATTGAACCAAAAGACGGCATGCTGATTGTAGAGGTGTGGCGGCAGGATTTATGCTACGAAATTATTAAGGAACGGGAACAGATTGAGGGCAGTGCAGAATTCCCTGTGAGTGATGAAGGATTTCAGCAGATGCTGGATTTTCTTCAGCAGGAATACGATAAATAATATGGAGGAAATCCGATGTTTGATGCAAGAAAAATCATGAATGACTATCAAAAAATCGCAGACCCGCAGGAACGGTTTCAGGCAATCCGTGAGGCGGTGAAAGCTGCCGATGAGGCCAAAGACATATCCTGGAGCTTTTCATTCCGTGAGCATTATATGTCCGCTGCATCCACAGTGAATGATGATGCAGAAATGACAAAGACATTTTCCGAAATGAAGGCACTCTATGACAGCAGCGAAGAACTGCGCAGCCGTGAAGGCATCCGCAGCGACCTCCTTCTGGCATATCGCCTGATGATTATGAAAGGCGCAGAGTCCGAGCAGGTTTCCCTGGATACCATTTCCGGTTATCTGGCAGACTATGAAACGAGACTGAAAGCCGATGGCCATTCTCTGCATTCTGCCCATTATCTCCGTGAGGTTGTTTCCGAAGTGACAGGTAATCTCCTGCCGGAGGAGGAATACGGAAAATACCACGACGAAAATGAAAATTCAATTCCCCATTGTGATGCCTGTGAATGGAATCATGATATGGCGATTCAATTTGCACTTGGCAATGCACAGAAGGCGATTGCTATGGCAGCGCCTGTATTCAGCGGCGAGATCAGCTGTGAAAAAGTACCTGCAAAAACATTTGCGCAGCTGGTTGCATACTACACAAAAACAGGTGAATACGATGCCGCAATGAAATTTGCAAAGCATCTGTTTCCGCAGGTCAGACGCCGTCCGGAATTGTTGAAAGAAACAGGCATTCTGCTGCGCTACTATGCAGCGGTTAATCCCCAGATGGGCGTTCTGGTATTTCGCCAGACATTGCCCGATTTCATGCGCAGCAGCAATCAGCTGATGCGGTTCTATTTTGCAGAAGGCGCAGCACGATTGTTCCGCAGTATACAGGGAGAACAGCTGACTTTGATTCTGCCGCCTGATTTTGCAATGTGGAAAGAAGACTTCCGCTATGATACTGCTGCCATGGGCAATTATTTCTTTGATATTGCAAAGGAACTGGCAGAAAAATATGATGCAAGAAACGGAAACAGCTGCATGACAGATCTGCTTGGCGAAACATTGCCGCTGTATGACGAATCTGTGAATGCTGCTGTACGGGGCGAATGCGAACAGACTTCATCTGTGCTGGGTGCGGTATGCACACGCCTGCCGGAGGAGCTGACCATTGACAGCATTACAAAGATTCTGGCAAAAGACGGCAGATACATTCCGCTGCTTTCCAGAGCAGAGCAGTCACAGGGTGTTCTGGCATTCCAGATTGGTGTAAATGATGGTTCCACGGACATCTATCAGGTGATGATTACCATTCAGCCGGTTCCGCCTGTAGAAGAATTCCGCCCTGCAACACCCATTGCAGACCATGTTGTGGATGAGGTGAAAAATGCAGAAGGCGTTGTTCTGTTCATTATGCCTTTTGAGGAGAAACAGCCTGACCTTGCGCTGCATTTCCAGCTGAAGCTGATGCACCTGATTTGCCCGGATGCAGTGACATATCTGGACTTCTCCCGTATGAAAATGCTGCCGGCAGGCTGGGTTACTATGACTGCAAAAAGCGATATTCCGCCCCTGGTAGATTATCTCTATAATCTCAAGCTCCACGGAAATGAAGAAGACAATCAGCTGTGGATTACCACAAGAGGACTTCGTGCCTGCGGCATGAGAGAAATTGAAATTCTGGATGCTACCAAGGAAAACTTCCCGAGATACTGTGATATGATTTCCTTTGCAGTGGAGCAGATGCTGCTGAAAGAGGAAATGCCGGATGCAAAGCAGCCCTTTACTCTGGTTTATGACCAGAACGAAAAGCCGGTAGAATGCACCTGGCTTCCTATGTCAGAGGCAAAGGCAGATTATGAAAACGATGCACAGTCCGGCTGGGGCATCCGTTCACAGATTCTGGAACGTGAAGTCATTGAATTTGACAGCGATGCAGTGCTGTATATGTATGACCGTGAAGGTGATGAAATCAAACGCCTGAGCACTTTGACCAAGGAAGACTTTGATTCCTTCCGCTATGGCAGCTTCATTATTTCCAGCAAAAAGATTGCAGCAATGGCAAGAGAGCGGGTTCATATCCTTGCCAGAATGATGCAGACAGCACCCGACCAGGCATACGCATGTGTGCGTATCACCAACGAGCCGGAAATTGAGGAAGCATGGATGAAACTGGAAAAGGTAACAGATAAGCAGCTTTCCGGTGTGTTTGCTGAGGATTGTTCCCTTGGCAAGGAAGGCACCGCCTATACCGCTGATGTTGCTCAGCTGACAGATTTCTCTGTTCAGGTTGGTGAAAACCTGATGGTTCACCCGAATACCGCATACATCGGACTTGAAATTGATTAATCGATTTTTCTCAAAAACGGCTGCATACCGTTTTTGAGAGATTTCCTGAATACGATATCGGAGGCAATGATTATGACCGATTTTCAAACTCCCTATGGCCTGATTGGCAGAAAACTGGGACACAGTATTTCTCCGGAAATTCATGCAGCACTGGGCAATCCGCACTATTCCCTGTATGAACTGGAGCCGGAGGAATTGCCGGTATTTCTGGCAGATACCAGACTGAAGGCACTGAATGTTACAATCCCATATAAAATTGATGTGATTCCCCTTTGCAAAACCCTGGATCCGCTGGCAGAGGCCATTGGCAGTGTCAATACCCTTGTGCGTCAGGAGGACGGCACCTGGAAGGGATATAACACAGATGCTTATGGTCTGCGCTGTATGATGCGTGCAGGCGGTCTGAGCTTTGATGGACAGAATGTGTTAATTCTTGGCAATGGCGGCGTTTCCCAGACGATACAGGCAATTGCAAAGCTGGATGGCTGTGCATCCTTGACTGTGCTGGATATTGTGGGTGAGCATACCTATGAGGAATTGCCGCAGCATTTTGAAACAACGACACTGATTGTGAATGCCACACCAGTGGGCATGTATCCCAATGCAGGAAAATCTCTCGTGGATTTGCGTGACTTCCCCAATATCAAGGGCGTTGCAGATGTGATTTACAATCCTCAGAGAACGCAGCTGCTGTTACAGGCTGAGGAACTGCATATTCCATATGCAGGCGGTCTGGTCATGCTTGTAGCACAGGCAAAACAGGCAGCAGAGCACTTCTTCGGTGAGCCGATTGATGATGTGAAGATTACGGATATTGGCGGTGAAATGCAGAAGGACGCCGAAAACATCGTGTTGATTGGTATGCCCGGGTGCGGAAAATCCACTATTGGAAATGCGCTGGTCAAACTCACCGGCCGCAGACAAATTGACCTGGATGCAGAAATTATTCAGAAAGCCGGCAAGCCCATTCCGGAGATTTTTGCAGAGGGCGGCGAAGCATTGTTCCGTCAGATTGAATCAGAGGTTGTACGTGAACAAAGCGCAAATCGTGGTGTCATTCTGGTGACGGGTGGCGGTGTGGTAACTCGTGAAGAAAATTATGCACCGCTGCGCAGCAACGGCAGGATTTATCAGATTTGCCGTCCGATTGCGAAGCTGGCAAGAGAGGGACGGCCCCTTTCTCAAAATGCAGATCTGAACAAAATGGCAGAGATTCGCATGCCGATGTATCAGCGTTTTGCGGATACAGCAATTGAAAACAACACAACGGTACAGGATGCCGCTGAAAGAATCTGGAGGGATTTTTGTGCATATACTCGTTCTGAATGGTCCGAATTTGAACATGCTGGGAATTCGTGAGCCCCAGCACTACGGCACACAGACACTGGCTGATCTGATTGATATGCTGGAGCATGAAGCGGAGAACTTGGGTGTTTCGCTGGAGTGCTATCAGTCCAACCATGAGGGGGATTTGGTAGACAAGATTCAGGCTGCTTACGGCAAAGCAGACGGCATTCTGATTAACCCTGCGGCATATACCCATACCAGTGTGGCATTGCTGGATGCTGTCAAGGCGGTGCAGATTCCCACAGTTGAAGTTCATATTTCTGACCCGGATATCCGGGATGATTTCCGCAAGGTTTCCTATATTCGGCAGGCATGTATTGCCACCATTAAGGGAAAAGGTTTTGCCGGATACATTGAAGGCCTGCAATTGCTTGCAAACCTGAAAAAATAAGACAAGGCAGCGTTGCAGAAAAAGCTAAAAAAAGGGGAGAGAAAATGCATTTTGACCCGCCCCCTGTCAAGTAGACAGTAGAAAAAACAAAAATAATCTATGTAATA
>JAKSPJ010000008.1 GCA_024404915.1 Oscillospiraceae bacterium | reverse complement strand
CCTTTTGTCAACCTTTTTTCAGCTTTTTTTCTTGGTTCTATGTTTTGTATATATTCGTCTGCATACTAGAAGATTCTTTTATACAAATCGTTTGAATGAATCTCTCATTTGAATGATAAAGCAAAAGTCGCTTTAGAAACTAATCCAAAGCGACTTTATTTTTACTTATGTAGTCTGACAGCAGCCCAGCCTGCGCTCAGATCAACACTATCTACCGATAGACCCACTTCCTTCATTGCATCCAGAACCTCTTCCAGACGTTCTTCTATGATGCCTGAGAGCAGCAGAACACCCCCACCCTTCACATACCGTACAAACAGTTCTCTCATCGCTATGAGGATGTCTGCAACGATATTTGCGCACACTACATCATAATCCTTTCCGAGAGATTCAGCAAGCGCATCATCCTCCAGAATATCGCCGCATAAGGTTTTGTATTTTTCAGTTGGAATTCCATTCAAAGCTGCATTTTCTGCAGCGCTATCCGCTGCGTTCTGCTCAATGTCAATTGCTAAAGCTGATTCTGCGCCCAGCAGCATTGCGCCTATGGACAGAATACCGCTTCCGCATCCGATGTCAAGAACCTTAGCGCCATCGTTTACACAGCCCTCCAGCAGACCGAGACACAGTCTTGTGGTATCATGCTGACCAGAGCCAAAGGAAGAGCCAGGATCAATCTGAAGCACTTTTCTGCCTGACTCAGCAGGCACATTTTCCCAGGTCGGAGTAATCCAGAGTCTCTCACCAATCGCAAAGGGATGAAAATACTTTTTCCAGTTATTCGCCCAGTCTTCTTCTTTCAGACCCTTGCCCGTCAGACTTAACGAGCCGAACATTGCTGCATCTTCTCTTTGCTTCAGCTGCGCAATGAGTTCTTTCACCGCAATCATTTGCTCTGCGCCCTGGGCGTTCTCCGGTATATATACTGTTACGCTTGGCTTGCCCGCAGTCAGCACCTCTGCAAGCCCTTCCTCCAGGTAGTCCCAATGTCCCACTTTTCCTGCCATCAACTCGTCAAAATCATCCGGGTCATGGATGCTGAAGCCTTTAAAGCCTATATCTGTCAGCATAGCACATAGAACATCGAGTCCGGCCTTCTCAGTCTCTATCGTAACCTCTGTCCAATTCACTGTACAGACACCTCACCAAGCTTCAGAATTGCATCTACAGCGGGCTCCAGCCAGTCTCCTTCAAACAATTCTACCAAGCCTGCATCGCAAGCGCCTGCAAGCTTCGGATTCATTGGGATTTTACCCAATACAGGAAGATGATGTGTAGTAGCGATTTCTTCAATATTGCTTTCACCAAACACATTAATTTTCTTTCCGCAATCCGGACATACTGCATAGCTCATGTTTTCGATCAGGCCAAGAATCGGAATATTCATCGTTTCCGCCATTTTCACAGCCTTCTCCACGATCATAGATACAAGCTCCTGAGGAGTTGTCACAATTAGAATACCGTCCACAGGAATACTCTGGAATACTGTCAGCGGCACGTCACCTGTTCCAGGAGGCATATCCACAAACAGATAATCATCATCGCCCCAGATCACATCAGTCCAGAACTGCTTAACTGCGCCTGCAATAACAGGGCCTCGCCAGATTACCGGATCAGAAGGATTTTCCAGAAGCAGGTTCACACTCATAACATCTGTGCCCAGTTTGGACTGTCTTGGATAGATGCCCTGGTTATCTGCTTCTGCCTGGCCGGTGATACCAAACATCTTAGGGATAGAGGGACCTGTGATATCAGCATCAAGAACGCCAACAGTATGACCTGTACGTTTCACTGATACTGCAGTCAATGCAGTCACCAAGGATTTGCCTACGCCGCCCTTACCGCTTACAACAGCAATCACCTTGCCAATTTTGCTCAGTTCATGTGGTTTTTCGTGCATGTCCTCCGGTTGACGGCTTGCGCAAGCCTCGCCGCAGGTGGAACAGTCGTGTGTACATTCGCTCATTTTAATCATCCTTTCATTTTGGCAATGCCATAGTATACTCAGTATAACACAAATTTTCTTCTGTGTCAATACAAAAACAGGGTGATGAAAAATCATCACCCTGTTTCATTCAGATTACTCTAAGCTGTAATCAGTCGAAGAAATTAGTCTTCCTTCTTCTTGGTTACTGCTGCAGTACCAGCTGCCAGGAGCAGAGCTGCAACTGCCAGGCCTACACCTGCGTCGCCAGTCTTTGTACCGGAAACTGTGTTACCACCGTTAGCGTTAATCTTTGTGGTTGTTGTGGAAGCACCGTTTACAGGAACTGTTGTGGTGGTAGTAGTTGTTGTTGTACCATCATTGCCTGCAGGTGTTGTAGTTGTTGTGGTTGTTGTGGTCTCAGGCTCAGTTGTTGTTGTGGTAGTAGTAGTGGTTGTTGTTGTTGTAGTAGTAGTTGTTGTTGTAGTTGTAGAAGTAGAAGTAGAAGAAGTTGTTGTCTCGCCCTTAATTGCGATCCAGCCATCAACACCGTCGCAGTCAATCAGCTGTGCGCTGTAGTCAGCCATCTGGTCAACGAGAACCTTCATCGGGAATACATCGCCCGGCTTTGCATCAGCAGGAACTGTGAATGTTGCAGTGAAGTAAACACCATCATCCTCATCCTCTTCTGCACCGATGGTAGCAGCACCAACTCTGTTGATTGCGAGGTTGGAAGATGTAATCATGCTGACATCGTCAGATGCTTCACCAGACTTCATAACAACCTTGTCCTTCTTCAGAACCGGTTCCAGTCTCTCGTCAAATGTGAGAGCAACACCGGATGCTGCATAGCCAGCGTTGTTTACAATGTGAACTTCGTAAGCAACCTCCTCACCCGGTTCTGCATACATCTTTGCACCAACAACAGTCATCTTGCCTGCAGTGATACCCTCGTAATCTGCAACCGGCTCAACCAGCTCAACTGCGGAAGCAGAAATTGCCATAGCAGCCATTGTTGCAACGCTGCATGCTGCTGCAGCGATTTTGGAGAAAATAGATTTGCCCATGTTTTTCAATCCTTTCTTTTTAGTATTGGGAACCGATATTGTTTTTTTCGGCTCCTCAAACTGTAGGCTTTCCGCCCTTGCTCTGACAGCAACAGACGGTACGCCTATCGGCATTCAGAGCTTTTGCCTGAATCACCGTTGTAAGCGGTTCATCCAGCCTGACACAGGACAAACGCTACAATTCCAGTGATATATGTATTTTATCATAAAATATCAAATTAGTCAAGTGCATCCCAGCTTTTTTCGCTCCAATTCGTCCCAAAAATTATCATAGATTTTTGTGCAACATACACACTTTCACCGCAAAACATTCACATTTCCATCATAATTCAGGTCTTTGGGGTGCATTTTGGGACCAGTTCTGATATTCCGGATTACTTACGGAATTTCTGTTTCATTCTCAGATTATTATCCAGAGTACGCTTTCTGATTCTCAGATTTTCCGGTGTAACCTCCAGCAGTTCATCTTCTGCAAGATACTCCAGACAATCCTCCAAGCTCATATCCTTTGGCGGAATCAGACGAAGCGCATCATCGCTTCCGCTGGCACGGGTGTTGGTCAGATGTTTTCTCTTACAGACATTCACCACGATATCCTCTGCCTTCGGGGAACATCCCACAACCATGCCTTCATAAACCTGTGTACCTGCGGGGATAAACAGGCTTCCTCTTTCCTGTGCATTGAACAGACCATATGTTACAGCCTCACCTGTTTCATAGGAAATGAGGGAACCGATGGAACGACGTTCAATTTCACCCTTATACGGCTCATATTTTTCAAACACAGCAGACATGATGCCTTCGCCCTTGGTATCTGTGAGGAATTCGCTCTTATAGCCGAACAGACCTCGGGAAGGAACGAGAAATTCCAGTCTCATACGGCTTCCCTGGGGATGCATCTCCTGCAGCTCTGCTTTTCTGCTGCCCAGCTTTTCCATGACTGCACCCACTGCACCCTCCGGTACATCAATTGCGAGTCTTTCAATCGGCTCATACTTCTTTCCGTCAATCTCCTTAAACAGAACACGGGGCGGAGAAACAGCCAGCTCATAGCCTTCTCTTCTCATATTCTCAATCAGAATGGAAAGATGCATTTCACCACGGCCTGCCACAAGGAAGGAGTCCGTATTTTCCGTATCTGTCACACGCAGTGAAACGTCCTTCAGCAATTCTTTATACAGACGCTCCCGCAGCTGACGGGAAGTCACAAACTTGCCTTCTCTGCCGGCCAGCGGACTATCGTTCACGGCAAATGTCATTTCCACTGTCGGCTCACTGATTTTTGTAAATACCACTGGCTCATAGCTGCCGCTTGCGCAAATAGTATCACCGATGCTGATACCCTCAATACCGGAAACCCAGACGATATCGCCAACAGTTGCGCTCTGTGTGGAAACACGCTGCAGCTGTTCAATCTGAAGCAGTGTCACCAGCTTTGCATTCACAGGCTTTTCCTCGCTGTGATAGTTGCCCACCTGCACCTGCTGGCCAACCTTTGCAGTACCTCGAATAATTCTGCCGATACCGATTCTTCCCACATATTCATTATAGTCAATGGAAGAAATCAGCATCTGCAGCGGCTCTTCTGGCTCGCCCTGAGGCGGCTCAATGTAGTCAATAATGGTATCGAAAAGCGGCTTCAGATCTGTACCGGGCTCATACTGGGAAAGGGAGGCTGTGCCGGAACGGCCGGAGCAGAACAGTACAGGGCTTTCCAGCTGTTCATCATTTGCATCCATATCCAGCAGCAGTTCCAGAACTTCGTCACCGATTTCATCCAGACGTGCATCCGGTCTGTCAATCTTGTTCACCACAATTACGATTTTCTGGCCCATTTCCAAAGCCTTGGAAAGCACAAATCTTGTCTGCGGCATAGGACCTTCTGCCGCATCCACCAGCAGAAGAACGCCGTCTACCATGTTCAGCACACGCTCCACCTCACCGGAAAAATCAGCGTGTCCCGGTGTGTCGATGATGTTGATTTTCACACCGTTGTACATAATAGAAGTATTCTTTGCGAGAATGGTAATGCCTCGCTCACGCTCCAGATCATTGGAGTCCATGACACGTTCTGCGACAGACTGATTCTCACGGAATGCGCCGCTCTGCTTCAGCATCTCGTCAACCAAAGTTGTTTTTCCGTGGTCAACGTGGGCGATAATAGCAATGTTTCTCAAATCATTTCTTACCACGATATTCCCTCACTTCTTCTTTTTTGCGTGCTTTTCCTTGTTTCTGGCACGCTGTTCTTCCTTCTGCATACGTTCCTGCAGCTGCTTTCTGCGCTCCTGGAACATCGGCACCTTTGCAAGACCCGTAATGCTGCAAACAAATGCCTCTCCGGAAATGGTCCATTCCATTGCCTTCTGCAGATTCCGCTTTGTTCCAATGCCGTCGCCGCAGTAACGGGACAGCAACAGGCTGATTCTGCTGTGAGACATCAGAATTTCCTTCTGTAATTCCTTAAAGTCCACGAAATCAGGACGGTCATAGAAAGCCCAGTAGAATTTCAGCATTCGTTCCGCCTGTACAGCCCATGCAAAGGCCTTCTCATGGTCAACGGAAAATCCTTCGCTGCCTTCCCGATATCCGTTAGACAATGCTTCCATTGCACGCCAGGAACCATTTTCCGCAGCCAGCGTCAGCATTTTCACAAACTGTGCTGCATCATGGGGCAGAATCCCCGGCTCATCCAGAATATAATAGAGTGCCAGCAATGCCTGCGCATCCTGTGCGCCAAGTTCCGCAGCCTTTTTCAGACAGGCATAAGCCTTGTCATAATCCTGTTCTGCGCCCAGCACACCAAAATGATACCGCTGTCCCAGCTGCAGCAAAGCACCGCACTCATTCTGCTCCCCATGCTGTATCAATGTATCCATAGGAAAAGCTTCATAGGGGCGATACAAAGTCGCTGTTTCCCCGGTATCTTTCTTCTCCAAGGTCACAGCCGCAGCCGGCAGATACGATGGTACAATATTCTCCTTCACAGTCTCCCCCCCTTTCACCGGATTCCATGCATTCACAAGATACATCGTATTCATTGTTTCAATGCATTGTTTCGTTAACAATTGATTATACCACTGTCACAGCATTTCTGTCAAGGGACACTGAAAAATTCCCATTGATTCAGCGAAAAGAAACGAAAATCACACCTGATTTTCGGCAATACCGCACAGTGTCCGCTCGATTGACGAATCTTATCTGAGAGCAGATCTGACTAACAACTGCCGATGCATTATCCTGCATGCCGGCAAAAAAACGCCGATTCTATTCAGATGCCGCAGTCCGCAGATTCACATACCACATGAACAGACTGCACACCATAGTACCGCAGGCATTCCGCTGCATCCCCATGAATCCGCTCTCCGCACATCACAACCGGCACCGCAGGCGGACAGCTCACCGCAAATTCGCCGCAGATTCTGCCGACGCTTTTCTCCGCAGGCACTCGTTCTTTCGGCGCAAAAAGGGTATCCCTAATCCGCATCGCTCTCACCAGAGGCGGCATACATGGGGCATTGCGCACAATGGCAGGTTTTCCGGGCAAATCCAGCAGAATCTGTTCTGTTTTCTGAATCTGCTCCAATGTATTCTGCGGTGTCAGCATCAGTACCAGATAATCATCATCAGCAAACTCCGCATATATCTGCTGCATTTCCAGAATATCCGCCAGTTCCTTTCCGGAATAGCCGTATCCCTTTGGCCGAATGGTCACTTTCATCGGTTCTGTTCCGCATAAATCATAGCCATTTTTTTGCAATGACCATTTCAGCTGCTTCACAATGGGGAGCCATTCCTGCAAGGCATGGGGATATTCCCCTGAAAGATATGCGTTGCACAGATCCAGAGATTCCAGAATCAGATAACTTGGACTGGTAGAAGCAAACAGATACATTGCTGCTTTTGCCTGTTTTGCCAGATTTTTGACTCTGTCCGAAAAATGCAGATATGCCCCGCCGGTCAGTACAGGCAGTGTTTTATGAGCGGAACAGCAGCAGATATCCGCCCCCAGCCCAATGGGATGCATCGGCTGCGGCAAAAAATGAAGATAGGCACCGTGGGCACCATCCACCAAAAGCAGCATTTTATGTGAATGACAAAATGCCGCTGCCGCCGTGATATCCGCTATATTTCCAAGATAATCCGGTGATGTAAGATACAGCGCACAGGGCTTTTGTTCTGCCGTTTGATACATCTGTTCCAGTGAATGCAATGAGACTGCACCCCGGAGATAGCCCTCCGAGGATGATTCATACACCCACTCCACATCAAAATCCAGAAGAGCGGCAGCAGTCAGAAAAGTTTTATGCACATTTCTGGCAGCAGCCACAACAGGCGGTCTGCCCTGCTCCAGCCCATACTGCATGGCAAGATACAGCATCGCCCGAATACAAAGGGAAGACCCCTCCGCAGAATAGAACGTAGGGCATCCGAATATATCGGATGCCTGGCGTTCACTCTCTGCAATTATTCCCTCTGGTGCAAACAATTCATCTGCGCCCTTGATTTCTGTCAGATCCATTGCCTCACAGCCCAGAAAGGGCACGCCTTTATGTCCCGGCATATGCAGTCTGACTGCATCCGAATCTGCATACCTGCGTGCAAAATCATAAATGGGAGTATTCATTCTTTTTCGGAAAACTGTCTGTCAATTTCAGCCATAATAGCGCATTCCATCCGCTTGCGGAACAAGCGGCAGCCGGGTTCATATACGCCCTTGACACTGCCGGTTGCGTGAAATGCATTCGCTGCACAGCCGCCTGAGCAATACAGTCTTGCCCAGCAGTCACGGCATTCCTCACGAGCATACACATTGCATTCCATAAAGCAGTCCTGTACAGTAGTGTTGTCTACGCCGTCCCAGATATTGCCCAGCTTAAAGCCTTCTTCACCCACAAACTGGTGACAGGGATACAAATCGCCCCAGGGTGTGACTGCCATATATTCTGTGCCGGAGCCGCATCCCGAAATGCGCTTATAGATACATGGGCCGTCTGTCAGGTCAATCATATAATGATAGAAGGTAAAGGGATCTCCCTCTTTCCGCTTCTGAATCATCAGTTCTGCCAGCTTTTCATACTGTTCCATGACAATCTGCAAATCTTCTTCTGTCAGGGCGGCAGCATCTCCGGGAGCCGCCACAACAGGTTCCATGCTCAGTTCACGGAATCCCAGATTCAGCATCACCTTGATATCTTCCAGGAAATCCGGGTTTGCATGGGTAAATGTGCCGCGCATGTAGTAATTCTTTCCGCCCCGTGCCTTCACCATCTGCTGAAATTTCGGCACAATTTTTTCCCAGCTTCCATTGCCTGCATAGTCCACACGGTAACGGTCATGGATTTCCTTTCGGCCATCCAGGGAAAGCACCACATTGCTGCACTCCCGGTTTGCAAAATCAATCACATCATCGTCAATCATCAAACCGTTTGTTGTCAGAGTAAACCGAAAATTCTTATTTGCCTGCTTTTCAATACTCCGGGCATATGCCACCAGATCCTTGACAACCTGAAAATTCATCAGCGGTTCACCGCCGAAGAAATCCACCTCCAGATTTTTTCGTGTACCGGAGTTTTCCACCAGAAAATCCAGTGCACGCTTTCCGGTTTCAAAGGACATCACAGCACGCTCTCCGTGATACTTTCCCTGGCTCGCAAAGCAATAGGAACAATTCAAATTGCAGGTGTGTGCAATATGCAGGCACAGTGCCTTCACAACACCCGCTGTTTTCTCTTTCAGTCTGCCTGCCATCGGCTCAAATGTATCCGGTGAGAACAGCTTGCCGCTTTCCTTCAGCGAGGTAATATCCTCGTAGCATTCATCATAGTCAGCTTCTTCTATTTCCGGCACATTCTGATATTTCTCATGCATTTTCTGCATCACAGTATCACGGTCAAACTGTTCATACATTGCAATCATATCATAACCGAAGGGATCAACCACGTGCACGGAACCGGAACAGATATCCAAAACAATATTATAGCCGCCAAGTTGATATTGATGTATCATTTTTATTCTCCTTCTATGGAAAATGCCGCCCGAACGGACGGCATTTCAGCTAAAACTTGAAGAAATTACTTTTTCTTCTGGCTCTCGCACTGCTGGTTTGCAATGCCACAGCTAGTCTTACAAGCGGACTGACAGGAAGTCTGGCACTCACCGCAGCCGCCCTTCTTTGCACTTTCGCAAAGATTACGGGTTTCAACAGTCTGAATGTGACGCATGATAAATACCCTCCTTTGGCAAAATGTCTGCATAAATCGCAGCGTGAGTGTGCCGAAATAACCCGACACAATTTCTCATTTCTTATTATACCATAAAATGAAAGGAAAGTCAAGGCAGCACCGCACAAAGATTGCAGATTCTCAGCAAAGTCCTTTGGGCAAAAATATACCAGCAAAAGTGATTCTAAATAGACATTTGCCCGATATAATATCATATTGCATTTTAAAGTAGTATTTGCTATAATATTTTGAGAAAAATGGGGACAGGAAGGTTCCACAGACCTTTTGAAATCCGTCCTGCAAAAAATCTGATAGGGAAATCGCATTTTCCGATCCCCTTCAAAGGAGTTTGTTTATGCATGAAAGAAAGAAAAAAATACCTGCAGTTCTTTTCGCTGCGATTGTCATGTTAAACTGCGGGTTGTCCGCAGAGGCAGCAGAGCAGAAAAAAATCCGCCTGATGTGCATGGGAGATTCCATCACAGATGGCTTCTGGCTTCAGGGGGGATACCGAAATACCCTCTGTCAGAGTATTACTGACAATGGTCTGGAATCTGAAATAGATATGGTGGGGCCAAACTGGGGCGGCAATATTTATGACCCCCAGCATGCAGGATTTTCCGGCTACAGCATAGATAATATCGCTCAGGAAAATTCCATTTCTGGCGGAAGAACCGGCCTTTCCTCTTTTGCCGGAAGCATGCTGCAGGAGCACCCTGCGGATCTGGTATTCCTCCAGATTGGCACCAACGATATTCTGAGTCTCTATGACCTGGAACATTTCGGAGAACGGCTGGAGGGCCTTGTGAATATTGTATTGGAAGCATTGCCAGAAGAAGGTGCGCTGTGTCTGGCAACACTTCCGGTCATGGATGCCAATGACCATCTTTATATCAATGAATACTTTTTTACGCCGGATTCCATGGATGAAGCGGTAGACTTATGCAACAGTCAGATTCGTGCACTGGCAGACAAGTTGGAAAAAGCCGGTCAGCCCGTTTATCTCGCCGAAGTCAATCATATCCTGGATAAGAACGATTTGTACGATGGCGTACATCCCTCTGAGGCAGGTTATGCCAAGCTGGGCAATTATTGGTATGCCAAACTGAATGATTATCGGAATGGCACACTGCAATCGGATGTCACAGCGACAGATGCCCCAGATAAGGGCGATGTCAATGCAGACGGCCGGTTATCCATTGCGGATACGGTACTGCTTTCCAGATATCTCTGCACACAATCGCAAATGACTGATTCACAGGCAAAACAAGCAGATATGGATGAGAACGGCAGAATCAACGCAGTCGATTTCTCACTTCTGAAAAGATCTATTATTAAGGACGCATAAAAAGAGGGGGATGCATTGCAATCAATGCATCCCCCTTTTCTGTATTCGTGTCACACAATGGCAGCATCAGTCCTCGATGATTTCCACGGTTTTCATAATCTGCGGCTTGAGTGGCTTATCCTGGAAGTCTGTCTGAACACCTGCAATCTCATCAACGACTTCAATGCCCTCCACGATTTCACCGAAAGCAGCATAGCTGCCATCCAGATGCGGTGCATCCTGATGCATAATGAAGAACTGAGAACCTGCACTGTCAGGTCTCATGGAACGAGCCATGCTCAGAACGCCTCTCTTATGCTTCAAAGGATTATCTACGCCGTTATTGGCAAACTCGCCCTTGATGGACCAGCCGGGGCCGCCCATACCGGTGCCGTCCGGGCATCCGCCCTGAATCATAAAGCCGGAGATCACACGGTGGAAGGTCAGACCATTATAAAAGCCCTCTCTTACCAGCTTCTCAAAGTTTTCGCAGGAAATCGGAGCACAATCCGGGCGAAGCTTCAGCTTCATCTGCTTGCCATTTTCCATTGTAATCAGTACCATAATAACGTTTCCTTTCTGATATGCATTAGTTTAATTCAATATCGCTGACATCATCAATTGTCAGCGTAGTGAGCTGTCCGTTTGTGGGAGACTCGATATTAGCCAGACGGTTTGCCTGATTCGTAATCGCACGCTCGAAATAGTTTCGGATATCACGGGCATTGGCGAAGGTTTTCAGATTCTGTCCGCATCTCTCCACAAAATATTCCAGCACCGCATCTTCCGCTTCCTTGGTAATCGTCATCCCGGATTTGGTACAGATGCTTCTGAAAATATCCAGCAGTTCATCCGGCATATAATCCTCAAAGGTGATTACCTTGTTGAAACGGGAGCGAAGGCCCGGATTGCTGTCCAGAAATTCCTCCATCAAATCAGAATAGCCTGCCACAATCACAATAAAATCGTCTCGGTTATCCTCCATGGCCTTCAGCAGTGTATTCACCGCCTCCATGCCGAAATCGCCTTTTCCTGCATTGGATGTCAGCGCATAAGCCTCATCAATAAACAAAACGCCGCCCATTGCAGAATCCACAACCTCTTTGGTTTTAATGGCGGTCTGTCCGACATAACCGGACACCAGACCAGAACGGTCCACTTCCACAAGCTGTCCTTTGGACAACACGCCCAGACTCTTGTAGATGCCGGCAAGAATTCTTGCAACCGTGGTTTTACCGGTACCCGGATTTCCCAGGAATGCCATATGCAGCGACATGGCAGACTGCGGCATGCCACGGTCCTCACGCATTTTTCTGACACGAATCAGATTAATCAGGCTGTTCAAATCCTGCTTCACCGCCTGCAGGCCGGTCAGGTCCTCCAGCTTCTGAAGCTGTTCTTCCAGCGTCAGTTCCTTTTCCGGAGCCTTCTGTTCCTGCTGCTGTTGCTGATTGTTCTGATTCTGGAACGGATTCTGTACACCCGGATTTACGGGAGTGTTCCCCTGAGGTCCATTATACTGCGGCGCATTCGGCACAGAAGGACCCGGATTGAAATTCGGTCCATTGGGAGATACGGGCTGCGGATTTCCCCAGGGAGAAATACCGCCGTTATTGAACACCGGCGGACGGTTTGCCATATCCTCCCGGCGTTTCTGCTCACGAATCATGGCTTCCCAGTTCGTAATATATTCCAGGCGGAAATTACGAAGTGCCAGTACCAGTGCACCCAGATCACGCATAATAAAGGGATCCGGCTTGCCGTTGTCCACTGTCATAAAGTCCAGACCTGCCTGATTGATAAACTCAATAAATGCAAGGCTGGATCCGCCAATCGGAGTTGTTTCCAAATCCATTTTCAAGAAGGGCATCATCATAGTAATCATGCTGTCCTTCAGGCTGTATTTTGTAATCTTGCTGCTTACATTGAAGCGGTCGATCTGATCGGCAGACATGGTGTAACCCAGTGCATCATTCAGATATGCAATTTCCGCCATAGAAATATTGCCATTGCTGCTGCTGAGATACACATAGAATTTCAGCATGGTAAAGCGCAGATAATCCTGCATGCTTTTTCCCTGTACGCCAACATGATACCCTTTTTCATCACACATGGCACAATCCGCATAAACCTGCGAAAGCTGCTTTGCGACTTCGTCTGTCATGAAACCTGTTCCTCCTGACTATATTTCATTCTGCAATGATTACTTTGCAAGCACAACCTTATGGAATACTTTCTTGCCCTTTTTAATAATCAGCTCTTCTTCCATTGTGTACATTGCTTTGGGATCGGTAACCTTTGCATCATTGACGGTTACACCGCCCTGCTGCACCAGTCTGCGTGCTTCGGACATGGAGGGACACAGCTTTGCCTTAACCAGAACAGACAGAATACCAATCTGACCCTCTGCCAGATCTTCTGCTGTCAATTCGGTTGTGGGCATATTCTCACTGACACCGCCGCCGGAGAAAATGGCTCTTGCTGCATCACGCTGCTTCTGCGCCTCTTCCTCACCGTGCACCAGAGCAGTCAGCTCATATGCCAGAACCTCTTTTGCGTGGTTGTATGCAGCACCGCTATCCAGATGCTGTTCCATCTCCTCGATTTCCTCAATCGGCAGGAATGTCAGCATCTTCAGGCATTTCACCACATCAGCGTCGCCCACATTTCTCCAGTACTGGAAGAAATCGTATGGTGTTGTCTTTTCTGCATCCAGCCAGACAGCACCCTTCTCTGTTTTGCCCATCTTCTTGCCCTCGGAATTCAGCAGCAGTGTGATGGTCATTGCATAGGCATCCTTACCCAGCTTTTTACGAATCAGCTCAGTACCGCCCAGCATATTTGCCCACTGGTCATCACCGCCGAACTGCATATTACAGCCATAATCCTGATACAACTTATAGAAGTCATAGCTCTGCATAATCATGTAGTTGAACTCCAGGAAGGTCAGGCCACGCTCCCAACGCTGCTTGTAGCACTCGAAAGAAAGCATCTTGTTGACAGAGAAACATGCACCCACTTCACGAAGTACATCCACATAGTTCAGATTCAGCAGCCAGTCACCATTGTTGACCATCAGAGCCTTGCCTTCCGAAAAATCAATAAAACGGCTCATCTGCTTTTTGAAGCAGTCGCAGTTATGCTGAATGGTTTCCGGTGTCAGCATTTTGCGCATATCAGACTTACCGGAAGGGTCACCAATCATGCCAGTGCCGCCGCCAACCAGTGCAATCGGCTTGTTGCCTGCCATCTGCATACGCTTCATCAGGCACAGTGCCATAAAATGTCCCACATGAAGGGAGTCTGCAGTAGGATCAAATCCAATATAGAAGGTTGCCTTTCCATTATTAATCAGCTCTGCAATTTCAGCCTCATCAGTGGTCTGAGCAATCAGGCCTCTGCGCTGCAGTTCTTCGTACAATGTCATTTTCAATTCTCCTTTATCATTACCCGCCGCTGCGGAAAATTATCGCATCGGAATGCCTTTGCCCCGGCAGTCCGCCTTTACCTGAGGAATGGTCAGTTCCCCGAAATGGAACAATGATGCAGCCAGTGCCGCTGTCGCATCCGTCTCCTGAAAGACCGTTGCAAAATCTGCAAGCTTTCCGGCACCGCCGCTGGCAATCACCGGAATCCGCACACGGGCACAGACAGCCTTTAGCATTTCCAGGTCAAAGCCGCCCCGCACACCATCCGTATCAATGGAGTTCAGGCAGATTTCACCTGCGCCCCGACGTTCCACTTCTTCCACCCATTTCAGCAGGTCCACATGCATATCAATGCGTCCGCCGTTGGCATAGACCGTATAGCCGCCTTTGCCGTCCCGCTTTGCATCAATGCCAACAACGATACACTGGGAACCGAAAATCTCAGCACCCTCTGAAATCAGGGAAGGATTTTTCACCGCAGAGGAATTGATGCTGATTTTATCTGCGCCTGCACGCAGCGTCTGCCGCATATCCTCCACTGTTGCGATGCCGCCGCCCACGGTGAGAGGCACAAACACCTGCTTCGCAGTTTCACGCACCACATCCAGGAATGTTCCTCTTCCCTCATGAGAAGCAACGATATCATAAAAAACAATTTCGTCAGCACCCTGGCGATTGTACTCCGCAGCACATGCAACGGGATCGCCCACATCTTTTACGCCTTCAAAATTGACACCTTTCACAACTTTTCCATGCCGTACATCCAGGCAAGGCACAATTCGTTTAGCAAGCATACTGCACTCCTTTTTATGAATCACTCCGAATCATCTCACAAAGTGCGAGATTGCGGTAGTTTAAATCCTCTCTGACAGAAAAACCGAGATGCTCCCAAAAAGCATTTCCCATCTCATTTTTCTTAAATGCAACCAGCGCAACCTTATGAATGCCCTGAGCCTTCATTTCAGAAAGGCAGCACTCCACAAGCTTTGTGCCAATGCCTCGTCTGCGGAAAGAATCCGCAACAGACATATGCTGGATATATCCTCTGCGTCCGTCGTGACCGCTTAAAATGGCACCTGCAATCACGCCGTTTTCCACCGCCACAAAGGAGGTTCCGGGATTTCGTTCCAGATAACGTGCAATGCCCTCTCTGGAATCATCCAGATTATTCAGCCCGTTATTGCATTTCACCCACAAATCATACAGTGCTTCGTAATCCGAAATCTGCATGCTGCGAATGGTAAGGGTATCCGCCTCCTGAATGGCTTCCTCCAGATTCAGCGTACCCTGATACAGCGATTTTCCTGCAATGGTTCCATACAGTCCCAAATCACGGCAGGTTTTAATATCCTCAATGGTATGAACACCACCCGATGCCACAATATTGCAGGTGCCCCTTGTCGCATCTGCAAGCTTTTTCAGCTGTTCCGCATTCACGCCGGAAAGTGTGCCGTCCTTGGAAATATCCGTAAAAATGATAGTACGAATGCCAGCCTTAATCATTTCAAGTGCAAGATCAACATAGTGAACCTCACTTGTTTCCAGCCAGCCCTCTGTAGCAACCATTTCGTTTTTCGCATCAATCCCAACCACAATGCGGTCACTGCCGAATTGTCTGACAGCGTCTGCCACCAGCTGTGGATTTTTCAGTGCCACCGAACCAAGAATCACACGGGAAATGCCCAGGTCCAGATATGCCTGAATGGTCTCCAGTGTACGGATACCGCCGCCCACTTCCACCTTCAGGCCGGTATTCTGTGCAATCTCTCTGTATATCTCCGTGTTGACGGGGTATCCTGCCTTTGCGCCGTCCAGATCCACCATATGAATCCATTCCGCACCGGCAGCCTCAAATTTCTTTGCGGTCTCAAGGGGATTTTCAGCCACCTTGGAAGCCGTTGCATAATCGCCCTTCACCAGACGGACGCACTGTCCGTCAATGATATCAATTGCAGGAAAAATAATCATTTTGCCATCCTCTCAAAGTTCCGAAGCATCTGCAGGCCCTTCTCGCCTGATTTCTCCGGGTGATACTGTGCACCGAAGACAAATCCGCCGTCTGTCACCAGGGCAGGCACCTTTCCGTCGTAATCGCAGTATGCCACGATATTGCGGTCATCGCAAAATGCCTGATAGCTGTGGACAAAGTAAGTATACAGCGGTATTTCGATTTCCTTGAGCAGAGGGCATTCCTGCTGAATGACCAGCTCATTCCAGCCCATGTGGGGAATAATCACCTTTTCAGAAGGAATTCTGTGAACCTCTCCGGGAATCAGTCCCAGACCTTCACAGGCACCCATCTCATCAGAACGCTCAAACAGCATCTGCATGCCCAGGCAAATGCCAAGCAAGGGCTTCTTTTTGGCATTCTCCCTGATGACATCAATCAGACCGGTGGCCTTCAGGCTTTCCATTGCGGCAGGAAATGCACCGACACCAGGCAGAATGACAGCATCCGCTTCATCAATTTCCCTGGCATCCTTCGTAACAACGTGCGCAATATTCAGGTACTCCAATGCATTGCAGACAGAAAACAGATTGCCTGCGCCATAGTCAATAACAGCAATCATGCCAATACTCCTTTCGTGGACAATACAGTACCATCCGCATTTTCCTTCACTGCAATCCGCATTGCATGGGCAAATGCCTTGAACAGTGCTTCACATTTATGATGGTCATTCTTTCCGTAGCACATATCCAGATGCAGGGTGATTCCTGCGTTCACTGCCAGGGCACGGAAGAACTCTTCCGTAAGGCAGGCATCATAGGAACCAATCATCTGATTGGCAAATTCTCCGCGGAACACCAAAAAGGGGCGGTTGGAAAGGTCCAGAGAACAGAAGGACAACGCCTCATCCATAGGAATATAGGCACTTCCATAGCGTGCAATGCCAGCCTTGTCACCCAATGCCTGCATAAAAGCCTGTCCTATGACAATGCCAGTGTCTTCCACAGTATGATGGCCGTCCACACACAAATCTCCCTGCACCTTCACGTCCATGCTGATGCCGCTGTGCCGTGACATAGCAGTCAGCATATGGTCAAAAAAACCAATGCCGGTGTCAATATTGCTGACGCCTTTTTCATCAAAACAGACATGCACAGTAATCTGTGTTTCCTTTGTATTTCGTGTTACAGTTGCCTCTCGCATAAGCCGCCTCCGGTTGAAATCATTTCAATTATATACACACCCAAGTCGGCACACAATCCACAGGGAATGCTTGTTGTGTGCCGCTGCATGGATGTCTGATATACTACATTTTGTTACAGTGCTGCAAGTGCCGCATACTGTTCTTTCAGCTGCGGATAAATCTGACGGTACAGCTGATAATAGCTCTCATAAACAGGAACAGCGTCCTCCTTCGGAGCACAGGTTTTATCCGTACCGATAATTGCAGCACAGGCCTCCGGCACAGATGCATAAGCACCGGTACCCACCATTGCCAGAATCGCAACGCCCAGTGCAGGGCCTTCCTTGGATTTTGTGGTCTGAATCGGACAGTTGAACAAATCCGCCAGCATCTGACGCCAGAGCGGAGATGAACCGCCGCCGCCGCAGGCCATCATATCATCAACGGTAATATTCATCTCACGGAATACCTCCAGGCAGTCACGGAGTGAATAGGTCACGCCCTCCATCACAGCACGGAGCAGATCACGCTTCTGATGCATAGCGGAAAGGCCAAAGAATACACCTCTTGCATTTGCATCCAGATGCGGTGTGCGCTCGCCCATCAGATACGGCAGATACAGCAGACGATTTGCACCAATGGGAGACTGCTCAGCCTCTTTGTCCATCAGATAATACTCATCAACGCCCATGCCCTTGGCAGTCTGCTTTTCCGCATCACAGAAATTGTCACGGAACCACTTCAGAGACAGACCGGCACCCTGTGTTACGCCCATAACGTGCCAGCAGCCCGGAACAGCGCAGCAGAAGGTATGTACTCTGCCCTTGGGGTCAATGGAAATCTGAGAGCTGTGTGCAAATACGACACCGCTTGTACCGATTGTGGTAAATGCCTTTCCGTCGGAAGCAACGCCTGTGCCGATTGCAGCAGCAGCGTTGTCGCCTGCGCCGCCCACCACCGGCGTGCCCACAGCCAGACCGGTCTGTGCAGCAGCTTCCGCCGTCAGCGTGCCTGTGATTTCCGGTGATTCATATACTTTTGCAAGCAATGCCTTGTCAATATCCAGCTTCTCCAGAACTTCATCTGACCAGCAGCGGTTCGGAATATCCAGCAGCTGCATGCCGGAAGCATCAGAAACCTCCGTTGCAAATTCGCCTGTCAGAATAAAGCGGATATAATCCTTCGGCAGCAGAATATGTGCACACTTTGCATAATTCTCCGGCTCATTGTTTCTCACCCAAAGAATCTTGGAGGCTGTAAAGCCGGTCAGTGCCGGGTTTGCAGTAATGGCAATCAGGCGTTCTGCGCCCACACGTTCTGTGATTTCCTCACATTCCTTTGCGGTACGCTGATCACACCAGATAATAGAAGGACGAATCACCTGATTGTCAGCGTCCAGCATAACCAGGCCATGCATTTGACCGGAAAGGCCGATGCCCTTCACATCTTCCTTCTCCACGCCGCTTTTCTTCATAACAGAAGCCATGGTATGCAGTACAGCATTTGCCCAATCCTGCGGCATCTGCTCTGCATAACCGTTCTGCGGCTGATACAGCGGATATTCCTCTGTAGCCGAAGCAATGACAGTACCCTTCACATCAAACAGTACTGTTTTGGTACCGCTGGTACCAATATCAACGCCAAGATAGTAGTTCATAGTTTCAATCCCCTTTTCTTATGGTCATTTCCGGCAGCTGCCGATGAAATGCCTGTTTAGAACAGTGCAGCGCACTGCCCATTTCCAGATTTATGAAACCCCTAAAATTATCTATAAATATGTATATGTATTCTCTTTCTGTTCAGCCGATCAGGCTGCGGTGGTTGTTTCCTCAGCAGTTGTTTCCGTGGTGGTTGTCTTGGTGGTGGTGGTAGTAGCGGAAGGTTTTGTTTCGGGAATCTCCACGCCCTCCGGATTCACCTCCGGCACCTCATTCCGCTCCAGGAATGCACTCATATCACGGGAGCTTTCCCAGAAGAAACGCTCAATCTCAGCCACATACTGACGGAACACAATTTTGCCGTTTACACGGAGAACCTCATTCTCCCGCGGCACACCCAATGCTGCCAGGTTCTCATCATTCATATGAGAAAGGCGCAGCTCATAGGTCGGTGCAAGGCCGATTTCCACCATCTTATCAAAATCCAGTGAAACGGTATAATCCGGCTCCACCAGAATGATATGCAGCAGTTTTGCCATACGGACGTCCAGCTGATCCTCAGATGAGCCATAGCCCAGTGCATGACGCTGTTTTCTGCTCAGATCTTCAATGGCATACTCTTCTCCGTAGCCCACATCCAGACCCAACAGCTTCATCTGTGTTGCATTCAGGGTAAATGTGGTGTTCGGGTTCTTGTCAATCAGATCTCTCGTAATATCTGCACGGGACTGTTCAGTCCACTCAATTTTCACATTCTGCACAGGACGCTCCAGGAACACCTGACGCTTATAGCCCTTGGCATACCATTTGCAATGCTTGTATTCCAGGTCTGCTGTATTCGGCTCTACGGAGACATAGGTATTGCCGTCTGCCTGGTCCAGCACCTGCACAACGGAATAACGGTACTGTCCGCCAGGGGTTACACCACGCTCCACCACTACTTCTTCCGATACCGGCAGCAAAATGCTCTGCACAGTCAGAAAAACGAACATGCCGATAATATACAGCATAATGAACAGTGCGCCCAGGATGGTCTTGGGGCCCTCACTGGTACCGCTGGCAAGATAGGTTATACCCACCAGAATACCCAGCGGAATCAGCAGTTCCAGATGCTGATAGTTAAACATGATAATAGGCAGATAGAATGGCATGGATATCATAATAACAACCTTGGTAATGATCTGTTTTCGGGTAAACAGCATAATGATGCCGTAGAACAAACAGACCATAGACACCAGGAAGCAATAGGCAGTCCTGTTCTCCTCCGGAATATCCAGACGATAGAACATGCTGCAGTATGCCATTTTCAGAACGCCTTTGAAATAAAAGATTGTTACAAAAGAAAGCAGAAACTGTGCGGCAAACAGGAGGAGCCTGCCATTGGGGCTTTCCACCGCATCCATGATTCTGTAATACCAATCATTCAGTCTGTCTCCCAGACTGATATTCCCGCCGCGGCTTGCGGCTGCTTTATTTCTTGTCATATTCATTTTGCTACCTTTCGGATTCTGGCATATTTTGCCAGTATTTTTTTCGTTCCCACCTGATCAAATGCGATTTCCAGCAGGGAATCCCCTGCCATTGGTGTTACCTGTAAAACCGTACCTTCTCCATGAACAAAGCTCTTTACTCTGTCCCCGACCTGATACTCCACATTTTCCGCTGCCGGTTTCGGAGCCGTCCGTGCAACGGAAAGTCCGGCACTCAGCTTCGTTTTTTCCGCAGGACCTGCGCCTCTTTTCGTTACACCGATTTTATCAATGACATCCGGGTCCATCTCCTTGAGGAACATGGAAGCACGATTGGAAGCCGTCTGGCCATACAGCATACGATAGGAAGTGGTGGTAACATACAGTTCTTTCTTGGCACGGGTGACAGCCACATATGCAAGCCGCCGTTCCTCCTCCACCTCTTCCGGATCATCCATTGATCTGCGGCTGGGGAATACGCCGTCCTCCAGTCCGATCAGGAAAACCTTGTTAAATTCCAGGCCCTTTGCCGCATGAATGGTCATCAGCGTGACTGCATCCTGGGATTCATCTGCCCGGTCCTGATCCGTATACAGGGAGATTTCCTCCAGGAAGCCGCTGAGCGTGGGCTCATCGCCTTCATTTTCCGCAGCATCCATATAGGTCAGGATATTGGTCTTCAGTTCCTTGATATTCTCGATTCTGCCTTCGCCCTCTTCGCCAAGGGATTTCAGCATATCCAGATATCCGGTTTCTTCCAGCAGAATATCATAAAACGCATCCAGCGGAAGGTCATGGGCTGCCTGTTCCAGTTTTCGGAACATTTCACCGGTTTGCTGCAATACAGCCGCTTTTCTGGAAAGAACAGGATACGCCTCCGCATTCTGCAGCACTTCCAGCACACTGAATTTCAGATCTGCGGAAATGGCGATGATATCCGCCAGCGTCTTCTCTCCGATGCCACGCTTGGGTTCATTGATGATACGGGAGAAACGCAGCACATCCCAAGGATTATTTACAACAGACATATAGGCAATCACATCTTTGACCTCTTTACGGTCAAAGAAACGCAGACCGCCGAATATGCGGTACGGGATGCCAGCCTGTGACAAATGGCGTTCCAGAGAGTTTGACAGGGCATGGGTGCGGTACAGAACCGCAAAATCCTGATACAGTTCCCCGGACTCATGTCCTTTTCTGATGACATCCGCCACATAGGCAGCTTCTGCATTCTGGTCCCCTGCCTGATACCAATGAATTTTGTCTCCCTCAGCAAGGTCGGTCCACAACGTCTTGTCTTTTCTGCCTGCATTATGCCGTATTATGGAATTGGCCGCCTTCAGAATCTGTTTTGTAGAACGGTAATTCTGCTCCAGACGAATCACACGGCACTCCGGGAATTCATCCTCAAAGGAAAGAATGTTCTCGATGGTTGCGCCACGGAATTTATAAATACTCTGGTCATCATCACCCACCACACAGAGATTCCGGTGCCGCTCTGCCAGCAAATGAATCAGTTCATACTGGGCAGGGTTCGTGTCCTGATACTCATCCACCAGCAAATAGCTGCAGCGGTGCTGGTATTTCTCCAGAATATCCGGATGCTGTCGGAACAGCTGTACCGTCAGCATGATGATATCATCAAAATCCAGTGCATTGGACTGCTGCAGTCTGCGCTGATATGCTGCGTAAATCTGTGCGATTTTGGTCAGGCGGTAGTCACCGTCTGCCTCCTGCAGCAGATCTTCCGGTGTCTGCAGCTTATCCTTCGCCCTGCCGATGGCATTGGCAACCACCTTCGGCGGAAACGCCTTCTCCAGCGGAAGGCTTCTGGTTCTGTCCGCAAGTGCAGGATCCTTCAGACAGTCTGCAATCACCTTTTTTACGTCATCGGTATCGTAGATTGTGAAATCCGGGGCGTAGCCCAGGCGGTCAATATGCTGCCGCAGAATACGCATGCAGGCACTATGGAACGTAGCCGCCCACACATCCGCCGCAGATTCTCCCAGCATCACTTCCAATCTGGCCTTCAGCTCCGCTGCCGCCTTATTGGTAAAGGTTATGGCAAGAATGCGCCAGCCGGGAATCGGCGCAAATCCCAATATTTCAGCCAGCCGCTGCTCATCAGGAGCAATGGCGCCGTCCGCTGTCTTCTGCAGATAGTCCATATCCTCTCCGGACAGGGGCGGTGTTTCCGTATCATACACATCTCCGAACCGCATCATAAAAGCAATGCGGTTTACGATGGCAGTTGTTTTTCCGCTGCCGGCACCAGCCAGCACACTGACCGGTCCTTTCACCGTCCGGACAGCTTCCTGCTGGGGCGGATTCAGACCCTTGGCAGCCAGATACCGGGTCAGTGCGGCTTGTTTCAATTGCATCATACTCTGCATGGTATCCTTGACTCCGTTTCTTCCATAGGAATCCGTTTGTATTCCACGCACAGGAATATTCTCAAACAGATATACTTACAATCATACTTTTATATTATATCACAAATCTCTCGAATTGAAAAGTCCCCAAATGAATTTTTTTCGATTTCTTCTAAAAAAAAAGAAATGTGAATAAATAATGCTGATGAACAAGTAAATATTTTTTTAAGATTTTCCCAAAAGCACTTTTTTTTTATTCCATTTTCGTGTATAATAAATACAATAAGGAACAGGAGGACGAATCATATGAAAGTAATAATTGACGATAAACAAAAAGCGATTGCAAAAACTGCCATTCTTGTGTTTACAGTCTGCCTGTTGATTGTATTCGTTGTCTGGCGATGGTCCGCTATTTCCGAGGTGATTCAGAAAATCATTTCTGTGCTCTCTCCGATTCTGATCGGCCTTGGACTTGCTTACCTGCTCAGTCCTCTTTCCAACTGGATTGAGAACAAGCTGAAACTGCTGACGGACAAAAAAAAGGAACGGCCCGGGCTGCGCAGAGGGCTCTCCGTCGGCTTATCCATGCTGATTCTGCTTGCCATTGTGGCGAGCCTGATTGCATCCGTGGTGCCGGAATTGATTTCCAGTGCCAAAAATCTGCTGAACAGTCTCCCGGAATACCTCAGCAGTGCCACCACCTGGATTAACCTGCACATTTCCAGCCTGAAGGAAGCCCAGCCTCAGATGTATTCCATCCTGATGTCCGTGTGGGATACTGCTCAGAACTCCCTGAACAATCTGGCAGACCAGTTTGAACCGAAACTGGACAGCATAGCCAGCGGCGGTGCAGACATTATCAATATTGTAACCAGCAGTGCTATCTCCCTTTTCAAATGGATAACCAATATTTTCCTTGGCACAATCATGGCAATTTATCTGCTTTTCAAGAAAGAGCACTACCAGGCGCAGGCGAGAAAATTCCTGTATGCCCTGCTCCCCAGAGAACACGTTTCCGGCCTGCTCCGCATCGGGTCTCACTGCAGCTATAATTTCATGCATTTTCTCTCCGGCAAGACACTGGATTCCTTTATCATCGGTCTGCTTTGCTTTACTGGCATGACCATTCTCCGCATGCCGTATACCACACTCATTTCCATTTTGATTGGCGTTACCAATATCATTCCGTTTTTCGGGCCCATCATCGGATGTGTTCCCAGTGCCCTTCTGATTCTGCTTTCCGAGCCAAGAAAAATGATTCCCTTTATCATTTACATTCTGGTGCTTCAGCAATTTGACGGCAATATTCTCGGCCCGAAAATCCTTGGGGATACGCTTGGCCTGCCCATGTTCTGGATTCTGTTCTCCATCACAATCGGCGGCGGTATGTTCGGTTTCTTTGGCATGGTGGCATTCGTGCCCCTGTTCGCAGCCGTTTACACACTGTTTTCTGATTTTCTGGACACCCGCCTCCAGAAAAAAGGACTGCCCCACGAAACGGGATGCTATATGTCAAATGATTTACCGGATGAGCTGTCTGAAACAGCACCACCGGAAGAATCGGCTTCTGCCCCTGAAGAAACATCTGCAGATATGGATTCTGCCGCTCCTGTACCAACACAATCTGACGATGCAGCCAAAACAGAATCCCATGAGGAGACATAAATATGGAACAAATGAATTTTCAGCAGAAAACAGCCGACACGGCTTTTGCCGCCTTTGAACCACCTGTACAGCCACAATCTGCTGATGCCGCAATGGATGACGAATTCCTGCGCCAAAGCGTAATGATGGACCCGGAACGATGTTTCTGCCGGGACTGCGGAAAGCCAGTCTATAAAAATGCCAGTGTCTGTGTACACTGCAATTATGTAATGAATGCAGCCGAACTTCAGAAGGGCGCAAGCGTTGTGAATCAAAGACGTGAGGCATACCAGCAGAGGCACCGTTTCAGAAACTTCATCAAGAAGTATACCATGCTTGATCTGGAAACACCCCAGGAGAAAGAACACTGGGCAGTACGTCGGCAGAATTACCGCTATCAGACCACCGGAAGCGTATTCTGCTCCAACTGCGGCTGCGAAGTAGACCCGGGTGCCAGTGTGTGCGTGAAATGTCAGTATGTCCTGAATCCGTATGCCATTCAGCAGGCAAAAATGGCCATTGAAGACCGCAATGCCAGATTATCCAGAATCGACCTGATCAAAAGTCTTCTGATTCCCGGATACGGCAAAAAAATCTATCAGGTTTATGCTGTCCGCCGTCCCCAGGTTGCCAATCCCTGCCGCATTGCAGGCATCATAAATAAGGCCCTGATTTTTGGTGTGGCTGCCTGGGTGATTTTTTTCAGTTAAACACTGTAATTCCGTGTTGGATTGCCTTGACATTTTTGAAAATTTGGTGTACAATAGTAGTATATGGCTCAGATAAGCCACAAATATTTTACTTGGAGGATGTAACATGGAAATCTATAACGGCTGGCTGATTGTCAACAGCTACTACAACCCCGCAAAGTTCAATTCTCTTTATAAAGTTCTGGAAGAATCCGCTGAAAAGGCCGGTCTTCACTTCACAAAATGGACCTCTGCAGCACGTCCCACCATTATCGGTTCACAGGCAAAGGAGCCGAAGCCCTCTTTCGTTTTGTTCTGGGATAAGGACATTCAGCTTGCAAAGGCAATGGAATTGTCCGGTCTGCGTCTGTTCAACAGTGCAGAAGCAATTTCCCTTGCAGATGATAAGCTGGAATCCATGCTCAAGCTGGCTGCAGCAGGCATCCCGATTCCGGATACCATTCCTGCTCCCACCTGTTTCCCCGGCTGCAAAAGAAGCGTTGATTCTGCAAAACAGGCAGCAAAGCTTCTGGGCTGGCCGCTGGTCATTAAAGAAAATGTGGGCAGCTTTGGACAGCAGGTCTATCTTGCACACGACGAGAAGGAAGCAGAACGTATTCTGACACACATCGGTGAGCACCACTGCCACTTCCAGCGTTTCATCGCTGACAGTGCAGGCAAGGATCTGCGTGTCACTGTTGTCGGCGGTAAGGCAATCTGTGCAATGGAGCGTCAGTCTCCTTCCAAGACAGAATTCCGTTCCAATATCGGTATGGGCGGTACTGCTTCTGCTCGTGCAATTACTCCTCTGGAGGAAAAGATTGCAGTGGATGCAGCGAAGGCACTGGGCCTTGATTTTGCCGGTGTTGATATCCTGATGGGCAAAACCGAAAATGAGCGTTATGTCTGTGAGGTCAACTCCAATCCGCAGCTGCAGAGCACCATTGACACCTGCGGTATTAACCCGGCAACCAATATCATGTGGCACATCCGCAGCCAGATTAAGCCGGAATAAGCCCATGAAAAACGGTCTTCTGATTTACACATCGGAGGATGCCGGTCGCAATGAATGGTTTATTGCACAGTTATGTAAGGAAGCAAAGTCGGAGGGCATATCTCTCCGGCTTTCTTTATGCGACGGACAGACACCGGAACAACTGATGCAGTCTCATCCGGATTTCATTATCAACCGCAGCCGTCTGGCATCTTTCAGCTGCTATGCAGAACAGCAGCTTCGGGTCCCCTGTTTTAACACCGCACAGGTTACAGAGATTACCAATGATAAGTATAAAACATATTGCCATTTCGGGCAGAAGCATGTCATACCGATGGCAAAAACGCAATGGATTCACCAATTAGAAGAAACAGTACCGGCACTGCCGCTGATTGCCAAGCCGGCAGATGGTCATGGCGGACAGGGCGTTCAGCTGATTCACAGCATCGAAGAATTGAACGCCTATGCCGTGCACTCCCCAAAGCAGTTTCTGCTTCAGGAACCGATGCAGTTCGGCTGGGATGTGCGGGTGTATATTCTTGGAAATGCAGTTTATGCAGCGGTCCTTCGCACCTCTGAAACGGATATCCGCAGCAATTATTCTCTTGGCGGACAAGTGCAGCTTTTTACCGTATCCGAAGAAATGTGTGCCCTGATTCAGCAGATTCTGGACATCATGCCGCTGGATTTTGCCGGCATTGACTTTTTGCGGCATCCGGATGGACATCTGGTACTGGGTGAAATTGAAGATGCAGTCGGAAGCCGTATGCTATATCAGCTGACAGACAAAAAGCCTGTACAGGACTATATCCGTTACATTTCCAAGGCACTGCAGGCGAATTGACATACAACCGAGCACAAAAAAGAGAGGGACACAGCCCTCTCTTTTTTTAACACATTTTTTCAGCCGCCGCAAGCAGCTGCTCCCTTTGATTTGGCAAAGTGCCATCCATCACCGCATCCAGCAGTGCATTCAGCAGAATGCCAATCTGCTGCCCCTGTGGTACACCAATGGCTTTCATATCATCACCATTTACCGCCAGCTTTTTGATGCTCATGCAGGCATTCTGTTCCCGGAGTGTTTGCAGAATTTCCAGAAACTGCTCTGATTCTGCAATGCGCTGCTCCCGATGATGCTCCGCCTGTGCCGTGACATCCGCTTTATGCAGCAGCAGCAGCAGCTCCGTTTCCGCCTCACCAATCTGCCGCACAATCCGTTTGATTTGCTTCTCTGTTCCATTCATCACAACATCGTGCTTCTGCACCAGTGTCATCACAGTAACATAACGCTTGCGGTCACATTTCATTGCTTTCAGCGCCCTTGCTGCAATCTCCGCAGAAATTTTGGCATGGCCATAAAAGTGACCGCCCCGCTCATCCTCCGTGAATGTATGTGGTTTGCCGCTGTCGTGGAGCAATGCCGCCCATCGCAGAATCGGTTCTTTCGGACATGCTGCAATGGTTTTCAGCGTATGTGTATACACATCGTAGTCATGATGCGGATTACGCTGGTCAAACTGATACATAGGCTGCAATTCCGGCAGAATCTCAAACAGAACATCTGCATAATCCTGCAAAACACGTTCCACGCCAACACCGCACAATAGTTTTGTCAGTTCCACATCAATCCGCTCTGCAGAAATGTGCTTCAATAACCCTTTTTGTCTGTGAATTGCCTCTGCGGTTGCCTCGTCAATTTCAAAATTCAGAACTGCCGCAAAACGCATGCCACGCAAAATCCGCAGTCCATCCTCATCAAAGCGGTTTTGTGGAATCCCGACGCAGGCGATTCGTTTTTTCTGCAAATCCGCTTCCCCATGAAAGGGATCAATCAGCCCTTCCCTTGGGTGATACGCCATCGCATTAATTGTAAAATCTCTTCGTGCCAGGTCATCTGTCAGAGAATCTGTAAAGGTCACAGTATCCGGCCGTCTGTGATCTGCGTACACACCATCAATCCGATATGTGGTAATTTCAATGGGCATATGGTCTATGACAACAGTAACTGTGCCATGCTGCAAACCGGTTTCAATCACATGATAATCCCGGAAACAGCGGCAAATGGCATCCGGCTTGGCATTAGTCGTACAGTCCCAGTCATTCGGTTCTGCTCCCCGAAGTGCATCCCGTACACAGCCACCCACAATATATGCTTCATACCCGGCATCCTGCAGAATCTGCAAGGCTGTACGCACCGGCTTTGGGGGCGTAATCTGCAATTTTCTCATTCGTCAGCCTCCTGTTTTTTCACGATTCATCCGTATACTGCAAGTCAATGGACTGGCCATCCCTGGGACAAATCGTATCCGGGAAGATATCCTTTGCGTAGTGGAGAAAACCATTCGGATCAGGCATAGAGGGGCTGTAATGTGTCAGCCAGAGTCTGCCAGCATTTGCTTTTTTGGCAATTTCTGCCGCTTCTGCATACATCATATGTCTTGTTTCCAATGCCTTTTCCATTTTTTCCGGATCCCCATACATACCCTCCAGTATCAGCAAATCCGCATCTTTTGCATATTCCGCAATGGCAGGCACCGGTCTGGTATCTGTACAGTATGTCATGGAAATCCCTTTTCTGGAGGGTCCCAGCACCTGAGACTGATAATAGCATTTTCCCTCATACTCCACCATTTCCTGTTTTTGCAGCATACCCCAGACACGCATGGGAATCTGTGCTGCCTTTGCACGTTCCGCATCGAATTTTCCAACCCGAGGCAGATGGATACGATAGCCGTAGCAGGGCATGGTGTGGTGCACGCTGAATGCAGTGATTTCCAGTCCGGCAAAATGCAGCTGCTGCACTTTCTCATGGAATTCGATGAATTTCAATGCAAAGGGCAGTTCCGGGGCAATGACACGCAGCCCCTCCACTGTCCGCTGCAAGCCCACAGGGCCGCACAGGGTCAATGGTTCTGTTCTGCCCTCCAAGCCCATGGAAAGCAGCAGTCCCGGCAAACCGCTGATATGGTCTGCGTGATAATGGGTAAAACAAAGCAAATCCAGTTTCTGCACAGACCGGCCTGCGCATTTCAAAGCGATTTGTGTTCCTTCCCCACAGTCTATCAAGATATTCTGCCCCTCATTCCGCACCAGACAGCATGTCAGCCATCTGTGCTTCATGGGCATAGTGCCTCCTGTACCGGGCAAAACAACATCCAACATATTTAAACCTCTGTTCTTTCTTCAGGCATTCTATAGGGATTATCAAGCAATTACAGCATCTTTTGAGATGCGTCGATTATGAAGCAGAATCTTACTGTTTCACGACATGCTCCGTCAAAACCGCTGCTCATCTTTAAGCATCCACCATATCATCCGGGCATCCCACATACAGGTCAATATCCATCTCTGTACCCGTTTCCATACAAAAACGCATCACGGCCAAGGATGGTGCAAGCATTGGTGCAGGTTCATCATAGCGAACCAGCGGCACAACCTCCAGCATCAGTCTGGCATCATATGTCAGCTTGATTTTTCGCAGCAAATCTGCCTTGGTCAGCAGCGGATCAATGGTCTGCATCATCTGATTTGCCACGTCCAGCCGACAGCTTTTCACTGTGCCGAATCGCCACATAGCATAGTCATAGACCGTTCCATTCGGGCGCACATCCCCGATGCGATGAATCTGCTCCGGTACCAGATGCAGATAATTTGTAATAACATCCGGGTCAAAGTTTCCGGAGATATAGAAATAAGTCATGCACTGCGTCTGCTCCGTATGATAAAACACACGTTTCAGTTCATCTGCCATTGGAATATCCACTGTTTCCACCTCCGATTAAGCTGCGGATTTCCTGCTCCGCCGCTGAAACTTCTGCTTCAAATTCTCTCGCTGAAATACGAATTGCGCCGTTTCCAAGAATAATCAGCTGCTCCAGTCCGTCCGATGTAGCAACACGCACACGATTCTTTTTCAGCAGCTGCTTGGAAACACGCTCAATATAGGAGTCAGCCGTTTCCGCCTCTTTGGTATACACCACACTGACTGCCCCATGCTGCTCCACTTCCGTTCTGTGCCCCTTCAGCTTGTAGGCATCAAAGACAAGAATCACTTCGCATTTACGGTAGCCCTGATAATTCTGGAGCCGTGCCAGAAGCGCATCTCTTGCAAAATCCAGGCTGCCCTCCGCCAGCTTTTTCAGGGAATCCCACCCGTGAATGATATTATAGCCATCCACCAGAAGATATTCCTTTTCCGGCAGCGGTGGAATTTTCACATGGCTTTCTATCTGCTCCGCAACTTTGTTTCTCCGCATGGCTTTTCGTGGTTCACGCTGTATTTTTCCATAGGTGCGTTCATAAATGGCCATAAGTTCATCCTCACTGGCACCTGTGTATGCATCGGGCTTCGGCTGTGAAATCGGCTTGATTTCTTCCTCTATAAAATCAAAGCGATGCGGCAGCACTGCAGGCAGATGCATATACATCGGAACTTCGGCCCAGTTCACAAGATACCCGGCACCATGGGAACAAAAAACAGAATCTGCGGTATTCTCCAGATCACTATCTGCCTGATATCCAATGCGTTCTATCACTTCTTCTGCATTATGGCATGGCCGATAGCCATCAAAATTCAGTGTCAGAACGCCTTTTCCCTTTGTATAACTCAGCACCTCTGCACCGTAGTCGTTCATTTCCGCTGCCGGTGCCGTACCATTCAGCACTGCATTTTCCCCGAGGATTTCCGGGGGCTCAAAGCTTCCTGCACGCTGTTGAATATCCATCATGGCCCGGCCCAGTCCATCTGCCGGCAGTTCCAGTGTAAAGGCGTAGTAGGGTTCCAGAAGAACCGACTCCGCAGAACGCAGGCCCTGCCGCACAGCACGGTATACCGCCTGCCGGAAGTCACCGCCTTCCGTATGCTTCAGGTGCGCCCGTCCGCTGACCAGTGTCAGCTTCATATCCGTGATTGGTGCGCCGGTCAGCACGCCAATATGTGTTTTCTCCTGCATATTCGTGAGAATCAGCCGCTGCCAGTTGCGGTCCAGCACATCCTCTGAAACCTGTGTATCAAACTGCATGCCGCTGCCCGGCGGCAGCGGTGACATCAGCAGATGCACCTCCGCATAATGCCGCAGCGGCTCATAATGGCCGATGCCCTCCACCGTATCCGCAATGGTTTCCCGATAGGTCACCATACCGCTGTCAAAGGAAACGCTGTAACCAAAACGGCTTTCTGCCAGACGTCCCAGCACTTCCAGCTGCACAGCGCCCATCAGCTGAATATATATCGCCTTGTTCTGTTCATTCCATACCACTTTCAGCTGGGGATCCTCTGCCTCAAGCTGCTGAAAATCCATCAGTGCGGTTTGTGGGGCAATGGCATCCGGCAGCTGCACCTCATACCGCATAATCGGCGTCAGTACCGCATCCATGGCATCATTGCAAAGACCGAGTCCCATGCCGGCATAGGCAGCAGATAATCCCGTCACTGCACAGACAGCACCTGTTTTCACTTCCTTTTCTGCCAGCACATACTTTGCGCCGGAATAATAGCGGACACTCGTAACCTTTTCGCAGTATTCCTTGTGGTCTCTGCCTGTATAGCGCAGTTCCGCACGGTTTTTTAATGTGCCGCCCATCATTTTCAGAAATGTCAGACGATTGCCCTTGGTATCTGTGGAAATCTTGAACACCTGTGCGGCGAAATCCTCATAGCGCGGCGGTTCCTTGGTATAATCCCGCAAAATGGCGATAAGAGATTCCACACCCTTCAATGTTCTTGCAGAGCCGAAACACACAGGAAAAATCTGCCGTGAAGCAATCCCCTGCTGCAAGGTGTCCATGGAAAGGGAATCCGTTTCAAAATACTCTGCCATCAGTTCCTCACTGCATGCAGCAGCGTTTTCGCATATGGATGCAAAAGGCGCATCAAATTGCACACAATTGGAAGACAATCTGCCCTGCAATTCCTGTATCAGTGCCGTTTCTGTTCTGTCAGACAAATCCATCTTATTCACAAACAGAATCACGGGCACCTGATATCGTTCCAGCAACTGCCACAGGGTCCGTGTATGACTCTGCACGCCGTCGGTACCGCTGATTACCAGAATTGCATAGTCCATAACCCGCATTGTGCGCTCTGCTTCTGCGGAAAAATCCACATGCCCCGGCGTATCCAGCAAATCAAATTGATCTTCGCCGATTTTGAAAGAAGCCTGATGAGCAAAAATGGTGATGCCACGGCTTTTCTCAATTTCATTGGTATCCAGCCAGGAATCTCCGTGGTCTACTCTGCCAAGCTTTCGGATTTCGCCTGTCCGAAACAGAATTCCCTCTGCCAATGTGGTTTTTCCTGCATCCACATGGGCCATCAGGCCGATAGACAACTGTTTCATTCTGCTCACCTTCTAACCGTAATTGTATTTGCAGCAGTATCTTACCGCATTGCAATATAGACAAAATATCCAGCGTAGCAGCACAACAGGAGTGCTGCATCCCTGCGTTCGATATTCTTATGCAGCTTCGCCAGAATCAGCGTCAGAATCGTAATGACAATCAGGCAGCCGCAGTCAATGATATTCTCCGATGTAATCTCAATGGGACGAATGATGGAAGCTGTGGAAAGCGCAAGCAGAATATTAAAAATATCAGAACCGATGCAGTTGCCCAAAGCCAGCTGCACATTGCCCTTTCTTGCGGCAACCACAGAAGTCACCAACTCCGGCAGACTGGTACCCAGTGCCACAACGGTCAGGCCAATCAGATTTTTGGACATTCCCAACTGATCTGCTATGGCAGTGGCAGATTCCACAACGAAATCTCCTCCGAATTTGATAGCAAGACATCCGCCCACAAGATACAGAATCATCTGCCAGATTTTCAGTTCCTTCACTTCAACTTCTTCAGCAGAACCTTTTTTTGCCTGATGAATCATATATAATACAAACAGCACAAACAATGCACCAATGATTACGCCGTCAATCCGGCTTAATGTCATGCCGATTGCACACTCAGCCAAAAGCAGGGCCTCCAGCACAATCAAAAAGGGAATATCCACATTCACTGTATCCTTCTGTACAGGCACAGCATGCATTACACCGATAATGCCAAGGATAATACAGATATTCAGAATATTGGAGCCAAGAATATTGCCCACAGCCATGCCGTTTTCACCACGGAATGCCGCAAGGGCACTGATAGTGATTTCAGGCAGGCTGGTACCGATTGCAACAATCGTCATTCCGACAATCATGGAAGGAATACGGAATTTTTTCGCAACGAAGCATGCCCCATCCACAAAAAAATCTGCACCTTTAATTAACAAAACAAATCCGATAATCAAGATTAAATAATTCATATGATTTTCCTCTGATTCTTCAATTCATTTCCCAGCCCAATTCCTTCAGGCTTGCCAGCAGCTCTTCCGAAACAGCATCCATACAATCATGCTCCGTTACCGTGCACTGATAGACAAAAGTTTGTGCAGGATACGTTTCTTTTATCATGCCGCTGACAATCTTCACACGGTCACCATCTGCAATATCATACAGGCAGTCTCCGCTTAATACGATTGCTTCACTTTCTGTCAGCAGCAGCAAGCTGTTATTCATATATGCACAAACGCCCTCCAGATTGCCTGTAAATACAATATCCGAATGATTATAAATCTCATCGCTCAGAAAACAGGTATCAATCAGTACCTTTCCCAGAGAACCATCCAGATATATCGGGTCCCCGGAGGCTTCCGCCGTACCTGCCACAATCCGCAGATTCATGGGAAACAGCGATGTTTTCACATCACAATGCAGCTGAACAGCGTCTCCGTCATGCAATTGTTTCGTTAAATGGTTTTCGGAATCGTCCTGCACAATCAGGTAAGGGATCTGGTTTTCGCCCATTCCGCTCAGCACCATCATACCATCCACAGTGGAAAGACATCTGCCCACAATATCCATTGATGCCACATCTTCTCCCTCTGACGGAAAAGCACTTTCTTGTTTTCCGCATCCTGCGAAAAAAAGCGCCGTCATCAGAAGGATGCACAGAATCCGCATTCGTTTCATATATCTGTCTCCTTTCAACGCAAAAGACCTTCTTCGGCGGCTCTGCGGATGATTTCCATTGCATAGTCGCCCAGAACTTCGGACCCCTCATATACAGGCATCATTCTGCCTTCCACCTGTGAGCGCTTTGTCTGATGCTTTTTCCAGGATTCACCATGCTTGCAATAATTCAGTGTCAATGGCTGAATACGGTCCAGGGCATGGGCAAATCTTGCCTCCGGCGTGGACATTGCCTCGAATTCATCCCACAGCTTCCGAAAAGCCTCCCCCTGCTCCGCCGGCAGCATGCCAAACAAGCGATCCGCCGCCTTCTGTTCCCGTTCTGCTTTGGTGGCGTTGCCTGCATCGTCGTAGGCATAGGTATCTCCCGCATCAATTTCCACCACATCATGAATCAGCACAGTAGCAAGCACCTTCTGCAAATCCACCGGTTCATTGGCGTACTCCTGTAAAATCATCGCCAGCATTGCCAGGTGCCAGGCATGCTCCGCATCATTCTCCTGACGGTCCTCGTGAAGCACCAAGGTCTGCCGATAGATATTTTTCATTTTATCCATTTCCACAAGGAACTGCATCTGTGCGGAAAAACGCTGCATCTCCTGTTCCGTCATATCTGAAATCCTCCATTCACAGATAGTATCTGCCCTGTCATAAATGCCGCACGTTCAGAGGCAAGAAACAGAATTGCATCTGCAATTTCCCCCGGAGTGCCGATACGGCAAAGCGGTGTTTCATCTGCAAGCATCTGCATGGTTTCCGCATCGTGCATACGGTTCATGTCAGTATCTATCACACCGGGGGATACACAGTTTACACGAATGCCCGAAGGACCGACTTCCTTGGCCAAAGCCTTTGTAAAGCCAATGATTCCTGCCTTTGCAGCAGAATAATGCACTTCACAGGCGGCACCGATTTCGCCCCATACAGAAGCAACATTTACAATGTTCCCCTGATGCAGCCGCAGCATATGCGGCAGCACTTTTTTGGCCGTATGCATCGCACCGCCCAGATTCACCTGCATCAAACGCATTGCCTCTTCATCTGAGATGCACTGATACAGGCCATGCAGTGCCATGCCTGCATTATTCACCAGCAAATCAATCCGCCCATAACGCTCTATAATCTGCTCCACCATGGCATCAATCTGCGTAAATTCTCCCATATCTGCCCCAATGGCCCAACCGCCGATTTCCTCTGCCAGCGTTTCCGCAGCATCCCGGGAACGATGATAATGAACAACAACCGTATACCCGGCATTCGCCAACTGTCTTGCAGTTTCTGCACCTATTCCCCGTGATGCCCCTGTCACCAATGCAATCATGCCAAACCTCCGTTATCCATAGTGCGCTCTTGCATTCCTTCTCAAAATATGCTATAATACAGCCAGGGCCGATGATAGAAACTGCCCATGAAAGGAAGTCATAATATGGAACAATTACTGGAACGAATCAATACCCTTGCGCATAAAGCCAAAACCGTCGGATTAACCGAGGAAGAAAAAGCGGAACGTGAAGTGCTGCGGAATCAGTACCGTGAAGCCTTCCGCCGCAATCTGGTTCAGTCACTGGAAAGCACCATTATCGTCAATGAAAAGGGCGATATCATCCGACGGGTTGCAGACGCCAAAAAGAAAGACTAAAGAGCATCTGCGTCTGCGTATCTTATTTATTATACCATTTTATAGTATCCATGTCAAGGAAAAAGCAAAAGGACCGCACAGAATTCTGTGCGGTCCTTTTTATGCTTATTTGTTCAGATTTGCTTCAATCTTGTCGAGTACATCGTACAGAGCCTGCGGAATCTTGCCGCCCTTTGCCTTGATGTCCTCATCATAGTATCTGCGCATCTCGACGATTTCCTTCTTCCAGAGATCCTTGTCAACAGCAACAAGAGCCTTCATGGTGTCAGGAGTAACCTCGTCTTCCAGACCTGCAATGTTGATATCCTCCGGCTTCGGCAGGTAACCGATTGCGGTTTCATCAGCATCAACAGCACCTTCGCAGCGCTTAACAATCCAGTCAAGAACTCTCATGTTGTCGCCAAAGCCCGGCCACATGAAGTGACCCTCAGCGTCCTTCTTGAACCAGTTAACATTGAAGATCTTCGGAGCCTTGTCGCCAAGCTTCTCGCCCATCTCCAGCCAGTGTGCCCAGTAGTCGCCGACGTTGTAACCGATGAACGGTTTCATAGCCATCGGGTCGTGACGGAGAACACCAACAGCACCTGTAGCAGCTGCAGTTGTCTCAGAGGAAACAGCAGAACCCATGTAGGTACCGTGTGTCCAGTCGAAGGACTGATATACCAGCGGAGTGGTGGAAGCACGTCTGCCGCCAAAGATAATAGCGGAAATCGGCACACCCTGCGGGTTATTGAATTCAGGAGAGATGCACGGGCAGTTCTCAGCCGGTGCAGTGAAGCGGCTGTTCGGATGAGCAAGTGTCATCTTCTTGCCGTTTGCGTCCAGCTGTGCGCAGTACTCAGGACCATTTACCTTTGCGCCCTTCCACTCTGTTGCATCCACAGGCGGCTCCTTGGAGAGAGATTCCCACCACGGAGTATTGTCAGCATTGTTGATAGCAACGTTGGTGAAGATTGCGTTCTTCATGGTAGATGCCAGTGCGTTGTAGTTGGAGTGCTCGTTTGTGCCGGGAGCAACACCGAAGAAGCCATATTCCGGATTGATTGCATACAATCTGCCATCCGGGCCCGGCTTCAGCCATGCGATATCGTCACCGACAGTGAAGATCTTGTAGCCGGCAGTACGATAGCCCTCCGGCGGAATCAGCATAGCCAGGTTGGTCTTGCCGCATGCAGACGGGAATGCAGCACAGATGTACTTGGTATCGCCGTCCGGCTTCTGGAGACCCAGAATCAGCATGTGCTCTGCCATCCAGCCTTCGTTCTTTGCCTGATAGGAAGCGATACGCAGAGCGAAGCACTTCTTGCCCAGCAGAACGTTGCCGCCGTATGCAGAATTGATAGACCAGATTGTGTTATCCTCCGGGAACTGAACGATGTAACGGTTGTCCGGGTTTACATCTGCCTTGGAGTGCAGACCGCGAACGAAGTCGTTGGAAGTATCGCCCAGGTTCTCGAAAGCCTTGGTGCCCATACGGGTCATGATGTTCATGTTCAGAACAACGTAGATGGAGTCGGTCACCTCAACGCCGACCTTTGCCAGCGGAGAACCGATGGGGCCCATGCTGTACGGAATAACATACATGGTTCTGCCCTTCATAACACCGTCATACAGCGGTGTCAGCTTTGCGTACATTTCCTTCGGATCCATCCAGTTGTTGGTAGGACCTGCATCCTCCTGCTTACGGGAGCAGATAAAGGTTCTGTCCTCAACACGGGCAACGTCATTCGGACGAGTACGGTGATAGAGACAGCCAGGATACTTTTCCTCGTTCATGCGATACAGCTTGTCCGGATTACCATCCGGCAGAGCAGTGACCTCTGCAGTCAGCTGATCCAGCTGTTCCTTGGAGCCGTCGATCCAGACGACCTGATCCGGCTTACAGAGTGCAATCATTTCTTCAACCCACTGATTAACATTCGGGTTCTTTGTCAAAGACATAGTGCAGACCTCCTAAGTATATTTCGGGAAACCTTTTTCCCTATGTTAATTATACCGCAAAAGGAATGGATTGTCAAGAGAAAACGTATGATATTTCAATGAAAAAAAACCATATATTGCGAAATATGCGGAATATGTCATAGAGTTATGGCACTTTTTTCGCCTGAATGCCCGGCTTTTCCGGGAATCCTTTAAGAAATCTTCATGTTTGAAAGCAAGGATACCTTGCATTTTCTTCTATAATATGGTATAATAGAATTTGATTAGCCAAACGCATACAGAAAGGATGAGTTTTATGAATAAGAAAATCAGCTTGTTTTTGTCTGTTGGTACAATGCTGGCAAGCTGTGCCGCATTTACCATTCATGCAGGTGCATCCGGCACTGTGGAAGATGTGTATGCAGCAATGCGCCGGATCGGTCTGCCGGAATCCATGGTACAGGAAGCAAAGAACCAGTATCAGACCATTCCTCATGACAGTGAAGGCATGCAGATTAATAACACCTATTATCCCTATGACGTCTGGGCTGATTTGGTAGAATTGTATGAAGATGACATCTGGGAGGAAGTCGGAAAGCAGTTCGATGTTCCGGGTGAAGCCATCAAGGCACAGCTTTCCACCAAACGGGAAATCACCACCACTGCCCCCCAGCAGGCCTCCAGACCTTCCGGCACAACCGGAACCACCGTTACCGTCGTGACAACGGCACCCACGTTCTCTGAACAGACCAAAAAACCTTTTATCAATATGACTCTGACAGAAAAGCAGGACTATGTTGCTTCCCTGCCCGAAAATGAACGTGCAGAATTTCTGGCATCCCTGTCCGTTCCCGACAGAAACAGCATCATCAAGCAGATGAGTACCAGCAGTCAGGCAAATATCGCCAATGGTTTTGTTTCCCTGGGCGAACAGCTTGGCATGCATATTACCATTGACCAGCTGAACGGCAACGGCATCAACTATTCCATCCGCAACGAATCCGGCACACTGATTGACAGTTCCTCTGTAGGTTCCTCGGTAGATGATACAGGCTGGGATACCACGCTGCCGTTTTTTGGCAGTCTGCTTCTGATTCTCGGTGCAGCCGGCGGCATTCTTTTTATGCCTGTGAAAGCGGAGAAGGAAACAGATGCGGAGGGTATTTCATGAAACGCAGAATGCTTGCAGCGGCAGCCGTAATCACATTTCTGCCCTTCGGCACACTCCATGCTTCTGCGGCATCTGTGGAGGATGTGTACCAGGCAATGCAGGATGTGGGCTGTACCGCCGGCATGATTACCGATGCAAAGGTACAGTACGAAAATACCGAGCACGACAATATTGGCATGTACATGGGCACAGAATACCATACTTTCCAGGAATGGGTACAGCTGATTCACAGGTACGGCATTACCTATGTTGTCAATGTGATTGCAGAGTTCTTCGGCATTGATTCCCAGGATATTATTGACTATTACGATCTTCAGACAGAATCCGACAATCCGTCTTCTCCGCCTGCGAACAGCGAAACCACTGAGCCGTCTGTCACGCCGGAAAAGCCCTTTGACCAGATGACACTGGAGGAAATGCGTGCTTATATCGACAGTCTGCCCTACGATGAACGTGTCGCATTCATTGCAACACTGACACCGGAACAGCGCCGCAGCATTCTGAAGCAGCTGCCCAATGAGCAAAAAACGGAAATCGCCGCCGGCATGGTGGATTTTGGCAGTCAGCTCGGCCTGAGTGTCTCGATTGATAAAATCAATGCGGATGACCTGCAGCTCTCTATCCGGAATCAGGACGGCGAACTGATTGACTCTTCCTCACTGGGATTCACTGTGGATGCCACGGGATGGGATACCACATACCTGTTTTTAGGCAGTCTTTGCATGATTCTTACCGCCTGCAGCGGAATTTATCTGCTGGGCAAAGGTCAGAAGGAGGATACAAATGGCTAAATTCAAACCGAAATCAAAGGTCAAAAAGAAGAAAAAACACCGCAATCTTGTATACTATTTTACGCCGCCGCTGGTACTGATGCTGGCACTGGGCATCTGTATCATGGCATATATTTTCACACCTGTTCATATGGTACAGCCTTTTCTGAATCTGATTTTCTTAGACAACCACAAGCTTACAGATGTCTCAGATGGTCTGAACATCATTGAAAAGGATATCAAGACTGACAACGGGGATGGACAAACCTTTTCAGACGGAAAAATCACCTACCCCACATTCGGCGAACAGTATGCGGTTCTCTCTGCTGAGTCCATTCAGCTGACCTGCGGTGTCTTTTACGGCGTGAATAAGGAACTGCTGGAACGAGGCGCCTGTCAGTCCACACAGTCCCCCATTATCGGCGAAGCAGGCAATACCGTCATTGATGCCCACGTTAACACCTATTTCGCCAATCTGTCAGATCTGAAGAAAGATGATGAAATCATTCTGTATACAGATTATGGCAACTTCACCTACAAAGTCAAGAATCTGATTGCCTTCGACAAAAATGACAAACGGTATCTGACTGCATCTGACCAGACACTTTTGACGCTTTATACCTGTCAGCCTCAGGTAATCGGTTCACCGAATCAGAGAATCGGCGTTCAGTGTGAACCGGTCAGCATGAAGTTCTATGCGCCAAACTGAGAAGGAGGATGCTCACATGAAAAAAAGACTTGTGTATATCGGCAGTGTGTTTGTCACACTTCTGATGACCTTTCTCATTATCGGCCTGATTGCTGCCGCAATTGTCCAGTTTTATGCGCTGAACAGCAACCACATTCTTTCACTGGTAGAAGCAAAACAGCTTCCGGAAAAAGTATCTGCTTCTCTGACAGACCAATTCAACACAATGGAAAATACAACCGGCATTCCTGCCAGTATATTTGAAAATGAAATCTCACCTGCCAAACTGCGTCCCTTGATTTCTGATTCTATTGAGAATGGTTTCTCCTACATTCGCAATGAACGTGCAAACCCTGATGCTGCACCCGATTTTTCCATTTTGGAAACCAATGTTGAAAAGTTCTTTATCGAATATGCTGAAACCAACAATATTCCTCAGGATGAAACATTCAAAACAGCACTCAGGGAATCCATTCAAAACGCAGAAAGCCTCATTCTATCAGAATGTGATGTATTTCAATTCCGCAAACTGAATCAGTACCATTATCTTGACAAAATCAAGCCCTTCACCAACTGGATTGTGATTGGCCTGCTGGCATGCATTCTGGCAATTCTGCTGATGCTGTTTGTTTTATACGGCATCAATAGTGAAGAATATGAATACTGCTTCTACTGGAGTGCCACTGCAGCTCTTGTAGGCTCCTTCATTACACTGATTCCTTCCGCCTATGTAAAGAGCTCCAATTGGTTTGACCGTTTTGCACTGAAGCAGGACCAGACCTTTGCGGCAGTTACGGGCTATCTGAATATGGTGACACAGCATATTATTATCATATCTGTCATCGGTATTCTCAGCAGTATTATTTTGTATGCACTGTTTGGCATTCTGCGCAATAAGCGAATGAATAAGCAGACAATCAATGAAGCAAGACACTAAACAGAACACCGCACAGGATTGATTCCTGTGCGGTGTTTATTATGCTGTGAATTGTAAATCTGCATATTTGCCATTTGTAGCTGCCAGCAAATCCTCCGGGGCAATGAAAATTTGTGTGCCGAGCTTTCCGCCGCTGACAATGATTTCATCGTAAAGCTGTGCCATTTCATCCAGGAAAACAGGATACTCTTTTTTCATGCCAATGGATGTACAGCCGCCGCGGATATAGCCTGTTACCGCAAGAATCTCCTTGACTGGCAGAAGCTGAACCGCTTTTTCACCGGCAGCAGCTGCTGCTTTCTTCAAATCCATTTCTGCTGTTCCCTGCATCACAAAGGCGTAGTACGCACCGCTTTTCCCAACACACATCAGGGTTTTGAAGGTCTGCTCCGGGTCTTGTCCAAGCATTTTTGCAATCTGAACGGCATCTGTAAATTCTTCACAGTCATAATAATTGATGCGATGGGGCAGTTTTTTCTGTTCCAGAATTCTCATTGCATTTGTTTTCTGCTGTTTTGCCATATTCTCACCTTTCTAAAAATCTCCGTTCAAAAACTGAACGGAGATTTTTCAGATATCTTGATTACCGATAGGAAGCCAGGATTTCTTCCTTCTGTGTACCGGTTCTTCCCTTGCAGTCATATTCCTCATAGAATAAGCTTGTAGGCGTATTGGAAAGTACTACGTGTCTTCCGCCGGCATGCTTATACTGGGTAATACGGAAGCAGATGCGAGTCGGCTCCACAGCATCCAGCATGATGCTCATGTCGCCATCCACCTGCTCTGTACCAATCAGATGGGGAGAAGCTGCAAACTGATACAGCTGCGGCAGTGTGTAAGTGGACTTATGCATGATTGTCAAAACCGGTCTGCGGCGTTCTGCAATGATATCCTGATAGGGTGTATCACGAAACGCATCGAAGGCAATCAGCTCCGGCACACCCGGTGCATGAAGATTACGCAGTCTTGCGCAGCCGGCAAACGCACCGCTTCGGATGGCCTGCACTGATTTCGGAAGTGTGACAGACTCCAGTGCAGCGCAGTTATGAAACGCATTTGCTCCGATCACACGCACACCATCCGGAATGGTGATTTCACGAAGCAGACCGCAGCCCTCAAAACAGCCAATACCAATCATGCCGTTTGAGCCATCCGGATAACGCATTTCTCCCGGCATAACGACATTTTCCAGCATGTCACAGTCTTTGAAGGCATATGCGCCAATCTCACATGCGTTATTAGAAATCTTCACACGGGAAAGCTTGCGGCATTCACGGAATCCGCTTTCGCCGACTACCATAATCGTATCCGGCATTTCCAGCTCCGTCATACCTCTTCCTCTGAATTCTGCACGTTCCACACGGTCTTTGAACCGGAACTTAATTTTATCTTCATTTGTATCTTTCTTGAAAAGTGCCATGACAAATACCCCTTTTTTCTCTTTGGCACTCCCACACAATACAGGCTCAGACGTTTCTCTTTTTCAACTGTCTGAATCGATATGCAGTGTGCCGTTTCAATGCATCTGTATCATCAAATTACAACAGTATAAATAATAGTTGTAACCTCGTCGCCCTCAAGGAAGAACTGTACTGCCTTGCCCTCTGTCTTATATGTCAGGCAGGCCGGTGCTTCCTGGTCAGGTGTACCGTATGCTGCAATCACATCGTCATAGGTGTTTCCAACATGAATGCCCTCATTTGTTGCGACTGTGTCATCGTTCAGGTCAACCTCATAGATGCGGTTCAATGTCTGATCATTCTCATCGGGATAGGTGACCACCTGCATACCGCCGTAGCTATAGTAATAGCTTGTACCCTCAAAAGCACAGGATGGCGCATCAAATGTGGAATCCGGTGTACCCAGTGCATCCAATACAGGCTGTGCCACATCACCGCAGACGATGGTTGTACCGTTAACAATATAGTCGAAAGTGATGGCACCGGATTCTGTATCTGTGCCCATAATATCCGGAGTCTCATCATCAGGTGTCTCAGAAGGTGCTGCGTCCGGAGTTTCTGTCTCTGCGGCATCCTCCTGGGAAACTGCACTTGTCTCTGTAACCTGTGTATCAGCGGCTGTCTCTGAAGACGGCTCTTCTCCGCAGGCTGCCAAAGCGGAAAGCATCATTGCTGCCATTGCGATTGCAAAAATATTTTTCTTATTCATTGGAATCTTCCTTTCTTTTTCTGCGGCATTCTTCTGTTCAGTCATTGCCGCATATGTCATACTTTATTCTTCCTCTTGTTCTCCCCGCACATTGCCGTAGAGTTCAAGATTTTCCAACTGTCGGTTCAGCTCCGCATAATAGCGTTCACTGATTTCTGACCATTCCTCTGCAAGCTTCTGATTATCTGAGTGACTTCTGACACCCTGTCGGTTCACCAGATAATCTCCCATCCAGCATGACAGCTTCTCTGCGCCGTACACATTCATATGCAGGCCGCCGTCATAGGTATCTTCTGCAAAATCAATTCCTGTTTGCTCCAGCATATTCTCATCCAGGAAATTGATATAGGGCAAATGATACTGCTCAGCGAATTCCTCTATCTGCTGATCCCACTGATCATACCAGAAAGGATACAGAGAAGGTGCCTTGATTAATATGAGCTTAATGTGATTCTCTGCACAAAGCTGCATCATTTTTTCCAGGTAGTTCCAGCTGTTTTCAGAGAACGCATAATCTGTCAGCGGTCTTGCGGTGGGCACATTTTCTGCCGGTTTCACATCTGCACGCATATAGTAGCCGCCGAAGAAATTGGGTTCCACATCAAAATAATACCGGAAATCTTCTTCTGTCAGTTCACTCCAGCGGGAATGATACCGCAAAATGGGAAAGACATAAGAGAGGAAGGATTCCTCCTCTGTCATGGATGCCTTGATATTATCAATCTTGGATTTGGACCACCGCATGCCTTCAATGGACATACGGTTATATGCTTCATTCTGCGGCTCTCCATATTTCATAGAAAGCACGTTAAAAATCACCACATCCGGCTTCTCGTACCGCAGTGTATCCTCCAGCAGATAATATGACTGCCAGATCAGCTGCTGCGCAGAACCACGGATATAGGATGAGATGCCGTATTCCTCCCACAAAGTTACAGGAGAAAAATTCTCATATACCTCGCAGTCACCCACAAACAGCACCTGATGATTCATACCGCTGTTATAGTAATCTGCTATAAGATTGCCTTCCACAACATCGGACATATATTTGGGCTGAAACAATCGCTGCAGTGCTGCAAGCATTACGCCGGCTGTCACCAGCATTGCTGTTCCGGCGAGTATTCCTTTTATCTTCATCTTGGTATTCCTTTAGAACTGGTTATAAATAAACTGACTGGAATCGTATCCAATGCCATAGGCACCGAAAATCATCACAAGCAGGAACAATGTCACTGTCAGGCAGCAGCTGACAAAGGGGGATTTGTTATAGAGCCGCTCACGGACCTCTCCCTTTCTTCCAAACATACTGGCTGTAAACAAAATGACTGTTCCGGCAAGCAATACGATATAATCTGCTGCTGATAAGCCCAGCTGCATCAGACTGCCGTCCCACAGAATATGGAAATTGCCCTTGTAGAACATAGATGCAAACATCTTAAAGGTCAGGGGCACATCACGGTAGCAGTCAAACATACGCAGACAGCCCATCATCAATGTGGTGCGAATCGCCATAAAGCCCTCATAGGGACGGGTATTGCTCCACTTATATTTCTGATGGAATTTTTCATACAGCGGTGTCAGTTTTTCTGAAATCAGAATAATCACCGCATTCATCAGGCCCCACACAATGAAATTCCAGGCGGCGCCGTGCCAGAGACCTGTAAGGAACCATACTGCAATGGTTGCAATATAAACCGGAACATATTTGCCCACGGTTTTACCAAGCTTCTCTCTGCTCCATTTGGAAAGTTTCAGCATTGGCTGACAAACACTCAGCGGATAGAACAGATAATCCTTGAACCAGGTGTTCAGAGTAATATGCCATCTGCGCCAATACTCCACAATACCCTTTGAGAAAAACGGACGCTGGAAGTTTTCCGCCATAGGAATACCCAATACCTGGCCGATACCGATGGTAATATCAATACCACCTGTAAAATCTGCATACAGCTGCAGGGTGTAATATAGAATCCCAATAAATGCATAGATACCATCATACTGTTCCGAATCTGAAATCAGCATCGTCACAGCAGGCAGAATTCTGTCAGCAAGGGCAACCTTTTTGAAGTAGCCCCAGAGGATACGCTGCACACCCAGCATCACACGCTTGCTTTCAAAGTCGTTGCCTGCATACAAGCCCTCGGACAGCTCATTATAGCGGCTGATCGGGCCCTGAATCAGCTGGGGAAAGAAGGAGACAAACAACGCAAGCTTTGCAAAATTTTTCTCACAGGAATATTTCTCACGGTAAACATCAATGGCATAACCCATTGTCTGGAACAGATAGAAAGAAATACCCATCGGCAGCAGAAACTGCGGGACAGGGAGATTTCCTTCTCTGCCAAACCATCCCATCACAGAATTCACATTCCGCATGGTAAATGCGCCATACTTTATGACTGCCAATATGCCAAAATTCAATACCAGCAGTAAAACAAGCCAGCGGAATCTCTTTTTCTTTTCCCGTTCTTTGTATGCTTTTTTCTCGTCACGGCTCCACTCTGCTTTATGTGCCTTAACCTCAGCGGAAGCACTTTCCGCCATCTTTTCAATTTTGCGGGTGATTCCGTAGGTACTGGCGGCAGTTACCGCAATGTAAATCAGATTAGACCAGCCGGAATAGGCATAAAACGCAATGCTTGCTCCAAGCAGCAGCATCCATCTGTATTTTTTTGCAATCGCAAAATAAAGAATAAACAGTGCAATCAGGCCAAAGATAAAAAGCGAATCCGTAAACAGCATTACTCGTCCTCAAGCTCCTCAATCATATTGGCAAGTGCCTGTGCAGAATTGAAGTTCTCAGGAATAATCTTATCTGCCGGAATCGTCACATCAAATTCATTGCTCAGCTCTGAAATCAATGTCACGATGTCAAAGGAATCCAGAATCTTGTTGTCAATCAGCTTGTTCTCTGTTTCAAAATCCACATCCTCATGGAGATCCTGCAGAATTTCAATAATTGTAGAAAGTGTCTCACTCATTTTCTTTTCCTCCTAAATCATTCAAGCATTATACATAGCGGTCAATGCCTTGCGGTCCAGTTTTCCATTGGGCGTATGAGGCATTTCCTCTAACTGACGGATTTTATTGGGCTGCATATAACGGGGCAGACGCTCCTTGAGATAGGCAGCCAGCTCTGCTTTCTCCACCTGACCGGTGTAGAACAGGACGATTTTTCCCTTGACCTTATCATAGATGCAGCCCACGGACTCGACGCCTTCATACAGGCCGCAGTTAATCTCAATTTCACCCAATTCAATGCGATGCCCCATGTGCTTAATCTGATAATCCTTACGGGATACAAACACAAGGTCTCCATCCTCGTTATAATGGGCAATATCACCTGTGCGGTAAATCAGCTCCGGATATCTGGTCTGAAGCGGATTCTGTGTAAAGACCTCTGCGGTCTTATCAGGCTGTCCGTAATAGCCCATGGTCAGGCAGGTGCCTCGGATGCAGATTTCGCCCGGCTCGCCATAGGGAGCCTCCTGATTATTCTCGTCCAGCAGAATGATACCGGTATTGCGGAAGGGTCTGCCAATCGGAATGGCATCCGTATCCTCGAATGCACGGTTAACATGGTAATAACAGCTCATACCTGTTGCCTCTGTGGGACCGTACAGATTGGTGAAGGATGCATTCGGCAGCACTTCACGCCACATACGGAACTGCTTCACCGGGAACACTTCGCTTCCGAACGCAATGGTTTCCAGTGTCTCCGGCTTCACTGTCTTGAATGTGCCGGTGGCAGAAATCATGGTCAAAGCAGATACCACCCAGCAGATGGTATTGATTTTGTGTTCATTAAGGTATTCCACCAATTTGATTGGGAAGGAGAAACAGCTTTTTGGCACCAGCCAGGTAGTTCCGCCGAACTTCAGCGTGGGGAACAGTTCCTTCAGACAGGCATCAAAATAAAGCGGTGTCTGATTGCCAAACACTGTACCCTCATGGAATCCCAGTGTTTCAGACAAGTTTTCAATATAGTCAATCACCGAGCGGTGACATGCCAGAATTCCCTTGGGGACTCCGGTGGAACCCGATGTAAACACAATATAAATCGGGTCAATATCCAGCTGCTTTCTGCGAATCATTGCCAGTGCTGCCTCATCCGGCTCTGTCTGAATACAATCATCAAACAGATATGCCTTGCCCTGGAAACCATACTGTGCAAGCTGAGGCTGTGTAACTGCATCACAAATCAAGGCACGGGGCTTCAGCTGCTCCAGAATCATTTCAATGCGGAATGCCGGCATCTCAACATCCAGGGGAACATAATAGCAGCCTGCATAAATCACGCCGAAAAATGCGTTAATCGCCGCAGGAGATTTTTCCATAAATACAACCACCGGCTCACCATAGATGCCGTCTGCATGAAGCTGTGTACCAATTGCTTTTGCATTTCCTGACAGCTGTGCAAAGGTCAGCTGCATGTGATCATCTGCGAACGCTGTCTTGTTCGGTACACGGGGCAGCGTTTGTTCCAGATATTCCAGTACATTGGTCTGCATATGATTATCTTCCTTCTTTTTTCTCAGTATATGTCAATCCTGCGTCACGCTCAGACTGATATGCTCTTTTCCTGAATTGTTCTTTGTCATTCCTCAGGTAATCAGGCGAAAATCCTGCTTGACACGATAGCCGCACGCCTTGATGGCAGCTGCCGCCAGCACTTCCATTGCATCTAAAAAGCCCTTGCCTGTCACCTGTGTCTGTTTAATGACGGATAATTCCGTACAGCCCAGAATCACACATTCTGCGCCGTCTGCACGCATGGAATGTGCCACAGCATGAAACTGTTCCATATCTGCGGGCCGTCCGGATTTGACATCTTCATAAATAATGCGCATGACTTCCTTCTGATGTTCCACATCCGGAATCACCGGCTGAATGCCCTCCAGTTCCAGCGCCTTCTGGAATGTCCCGATTTTCAGTGTGCCGTCTGTAGCCATGATGCCAATGCGTTTCTTTCCCTTTTTCTTCAGTAACTTCGCACATTCTGTAATCGGATTAATCAATTTTGCCTTGCAGCCTGCCTGCATCTCCGCCGCAAAGCTGTATGCCGTCATGCAGGGCATAACAAGCACGCCGCAGCCCAGAGTTTCCAGTGTTCTCGCTGAATCCAGCATCATGGGCAGCGGACTGTCCTGCGATTTTCCCAGCAAAAAAGCGGTTCTGTCAGGAGTCTGTGGTCTGCTGAATAAAATTGTCTCAATATGTTCCTGGTCACAATCTGCATCTGTCATGGTTGTCAGCAGTTCCAGGAATTGTGCCGATGCCATCGGCCCTAATCCGCCGATGACACCCAGCTTTTTCTTTTCATTCATGCTCTGCACACCTCATCAGGATGTCGGTGTTGCAGGATACAGGCTCTTATCACGATTGAAGCACTTGCCGTTTCGATCGGAATAAGCATCCAGAGCTGCATCTGTGTAAAGGAAGAAACCGTCGCTGTTGACACGAGGTGTGCTGTCGAAGTGATACCATGCGCCGTTCAGCTTGATCAGGTTCCAGTAATGTGCGCTGTCGCCCTCATAATTCTTCACTTTTTCCACAGGCATATTTTCATATTCTGCGCAGTTCAGCAGCAGTCTTGAAAGTGCATAATAGCTGCGGCAGTCGCCCACACCCTTATAGAGTGCAGTAACAGCGTCATACTGCCAATCCTGAACAACGTGAGAATTCTGATAACCAACGTGCTGCTGCACACAGTCGAAGATTGCTTTCGCAAATGCCTTACGATCTGTTTTATCGTACTTTTTTTCCAGTTCACGAATCAGATAATCGCCCATACGGTCGACATCATCCATGGACAGTTCTTCCACATCGTCCAGGGACGGCAATACAACCAGTTCTGCTGTTTCCGTTGCAATATTGCCTGCTTCATCCTTCGCCTTATAAGTAATAGTATAGGTACCTGCCTTACGGATGCTGAAGTCAGCCGGTTCTTCGGTCTCCACTGCAACCTCACCATCATTTTCATCGATAGCCTGTACGCCGTGGAGATAATCCACACGAATGCCTGCAATGGTCTGCATTTTTTCGAGGCCCTGAATTTCAGGTGCCAGGCCATCACCGGAAACCTCATACACAACATCATAAGTGGAGCTGTTTCCGGCAGCATCTGTTGCAATCAGCTGAATCTGCTTTTCGCCCTCGGAATATGTGGGGGGATTCTCAGAAAGATGATATGCAACGGAAGAAACATCGTCGCAGCTTTCGATGAAATCCTCCACCTTCAGCTTTTGATTCAGATAGAAGGTCAGATTCTGCTTCAATGTTACCACCGGGGATTTTGTATCTTCTGACACCAATGTAAAGGGCAGCTCCAGATTATTGACAATAACAGTAATCGGATAGGTGCCCACTGTTGCATAATTCGCCAGTGATTCGGTGAAGATAGCATCTGCATAACGCTCGCCCAGCAAATCACCTGCTGTTACCTCTGTTCCGATTTCCCAGCGGACTACGGAATCACGGATCGTCAGCCGGGCATTTTCTGTGCGGGTAGTACCATCCTTCAGCTGCGCCAGAATCGCAATATCCTGTGTGCCGACAGCGGTATCCGGTGCCAGCAGATATCTCGCCTGTGAAACCAGGTCCCGCGTATGACTGTTCATATATTCAAATGCAGAGGGAAGCGGCTCACCGTCCCAGATATACATCTCATCCACAACATAATCCAGGCTGCTTGCCGCCCTTGCAGAATTACGCATCTTTCCGCCTGAAATCACTGAAATCAGGATGACCGCTATAATAACTGTCACGACGACTCCTGCCAATATATATGCCGATTGTAAAATTCTATCACTATTCAGCCTACGCTTTGCTGGCTTACTGTGCTGACCTGCGTAGGTACTTCTCTCCCTATTACGATTAGACCCTTCCATTACACAAGCCTTCCCTTTCTAAACCGGATTTCCGATTGTTTTTGATTTGGCCGTACATTTTATTATAACGCGTTTTTCTTCTGATGTCAAGAATTTTTATGGTTTTAAATGAAAATGCCAAAGTCTATCCTGCGTATTTCAAAAGAATAAGTGCAATTTGCTTGAAAATATCCTGTGCAGTTATTCCTGATGCACGGCATCGCATTCAAAACGGAAAGGAATCAGCGGTAAGCCGTTTGCCCCAAACACATTCACTTTCATATAATTGCACCATCCATACCGTACAGATTTCGGATAGGGCACCGGATCAGATGTCAGCACAATCTGATTTGGCTGACACACTGCTTTGGCAGGATAAAACACGCCGTCTGCACCTGCCAGGAAAAAGCCATCTGCCTCACCCTGCACCTGAAAGCCCTCATCGGCATACTGTATGGCGCATACCATTTCATTCGCCCTTGCATAGCAGTATCGGAACATAGGGGCGCATGCCTCCTGTGGTTTTGCTTCGCCGTACACATGGCAAAGTGCCTGCAGTGCCAGCCGTTTTCCCACCGCTGATTTCTCGATGGGATGAATATTGTCAATCTCTGCGCTGTCTGCTATGACAGCCAGCCCGGTATTTCGTACCTGCTGAAACACACGCATCTGCGCCTCACGGATTCTGCTCCAGTTTTGCAGATGGGCCTGCCCTGCATAACAAAACATGGGAAGCTGTACATTCATAAAGGGTAAATCCGGCTCGCCCCAGTCTCTGCGCCAACAGGAAATCAATGCCTTCAGCAGGATTTCATAGGTCTCCGGCCGATGGTCATCCGACTCACCCTGATAAAACAGGAAGCCACGCAATGTGTAAGGACAAATCCGCTGCAGCATGGTTTCGTACAGTCCGCAGGGACGGCATTCATTTTTCGGCCCCATGGGCCCGGGATACTGAGATGCGCCCAGTATCTTCTGTGCATCCTCCCAGGAAGTATCCGGATGCGCCTGCATCAGCAGATTATATTTCTCATACCACTGATTCTGTGCAGTCACATAGCGGTCATAGGCAGCAATCAGTTCTTCGCTGCTTTTGCCTGCCACTGCATTCTGGTAGTCCTCCAGATATGGCTGCAATGCAGTATGCTGCTCCAGCACATCCCTTGAAACCCACGCAGAAGCGGAGGTTCCGCCCCAGTTGCAGCCAATCAGCCCAACAGTCACATGGAGCTTTTGGGCAATCTCCAGCGCAAAGTAGAGGCCAACCGCAGACCATGCACCTGCGTTTTCTTCCGATGCAGTCTGCCAGCAGGTATTTCGTTCTGCCGCCTCAGATTGTGCATCCATAATGGAAAGCTTCGGTGTATAATAATACCGCACACCGCATTCCGGTGTCAGGGATTGCAGCAATGCCGCACCGTTTTTTTCATTGCGGATTTCAAACTCCATGTTGCTCTGACCGCCGCAAAGCCAGACTTCTCCAATGGCAATGTCACGGAACACGATCTGTTCCGTACCATCGGAAATGACCATTCTCTGATGCTCTGCCGCCTGCATTGGAGGTAATGTTACACGCCATTTGCCGGATTTCACAGCTGCCGAGGCCCTATTTCCGCACAGAGTGACTGTAATCTCACAGCCCTCCTCTGCATCTCCCCAGACGGTGACGGGCTTTTCACGCTGCAAAACCATCCGATCTGAAAACACAGCAGCTGCTCTCATATTCCTGCCCTCCGGATTCTCTGAAAAAAGTCAGTTCTTCTTTTTGGATCTGCCTTTTTTCACAGGCTTTTCCGGCACAAAGAATCTGCCATAGGTTTCATTCATCTCTCGGATATTCTTCTTCAGCTTTTCCGTATAATCTGCTTCCACGGTACGGAATACCCAGTTTCCGCCCAATGTGGAGGGTGTATTCACTCTTGCGGACGGCGGTGAATCCAGAAAATCCTGCATCTGCGCAATGGCAATCTTTGCCGTGCTTCTCCAGGCTGCTTTCAGCACAGCCTTCGGCAGCTTTTTCTTTTTCTTGATATCCAGATACGCCATAGCATACGCATTGGTTTCATCTGAATTGCTCTTCACCCAGCCACGCAGGGTGTGATTGTCATGGGTACCGGTATAGCACACGCAGTTGCTGGTCTCAAAATTATGCGGCAGATAGGGATTGGATGCGCCGCTGTCAAATGCAAACTGCATCACCTTCATACCCGGGAAGCCTGTACGCTTCAAAAGGCGCACCACAGCCGGTGTAATGTTGCCCAGGTCCTCTGCAATGACATTCATATCACCGAAACGTGCCTTGGCAGCCTTCCAAAGTGAATAATCAGGGCCCTTGCACCATTTGCCGTGTTCTGCGGTTTCATGGCCATAGGGAATGGCATAGTATTTTTCAAATCCACGGAAATGGTCAATGCGCACCACATCATACATATTCAGGGTAAAGCCGATGCGGTCCAGCCACCACTCAAAGCCATTTTTCTCCATGGCTTCCCAATTCCACAGCGGGTTGCCCCAGAGCTGACCTGTCACCGCAAAGGGATCCGGAGGACAGCCTGCAACGGCAACGGGCTTTTTCGCCTCGTCCAACTGGAACAGCTCCGGCTGTGCCCAGACCTCTGCACTGTCATAGGCTGCATAAATCGGGATATCGCCAACCATGCAGATGCCTTTTTTATTGGCGTACTGCTTCAGCTTTTCCCACTGTGCAAAAAAGCAGTACTGCACAAAGGAATAGAATTCTATCTCCTTTTTGCAGGTTCGCTGTGCCTCTGCAATGGCCTTCTCCTGATGCATCACAAGTTCCGGTTCCCATTCATACCACGGATTTCCCTGGTGTGCATCCTTCAACGCCATGAACAGAGCATAATTCGCAAGCCAATCCCGCTGTCTGGCACAGAACTTCTTGAAATCACTGGGTTTATGTGCCGCAAAATTTTCATATGCAATGCGCAAAACAGGAATCACCTGCTGATACAGCAGCGCATAATCAATCTCATTCTCTGTGGTCTCCCAACGCAGGCCCTCATAGTCTGCAGGCTGCAGCCAGCCTTTTTCTGCAAGCATGTCAAAATCAATCAGGTAGGGGTTGCCTGCAAATGTGGAACAGGACTGATAAGGAGAATCGCCGTAGCTGGTGGGAGACAAAGGCAGAATCTGCCAGTATCGGCAGCCCGTTTCACTTAAAAAATCAATAAAATCATATGCTGCTTTTCCCATTTTTCCAATACCGTGCTTTGACGGCAGTGCAGTAATCGGCAGCAGGATTCCGCTTTCACGCATTGTAAACCTCCGATACCAGATGAAAGACGCCGCTTATCCCTTTTCAGCGTTATTCTTTTCCGCTTCTATTTTTTCTGCAAGCGCATCCATCTGTGCTTTTATTTCTTCGTTGTTTGTCAGGTCATATGCAGTACGCAGGAACAGTCCTTCCAGGTCTTTGCGCTGCTGGTCATGGGCAGAATTCGCCATCATCAGCGCAAGATTTACCAATTCATCATTGGGCTGCTTGGTCAGCGCATACTTCTCATACGCATCAATGGTCTGGCCATGAGTCGGCGGCGTAAACTTCATACCGAATGTATTCATTCTGCGCACCACATCCTGCAATTCATATTCCACAGCCTTGGAAGGACGGAAACGAATGCTCTCAAAATAGAACACAGCCGCAGACTGGAAATCATTTGTCATATAACAGTAGAATCCCACATTAGCCAGCGCACGGGCAATGCGGTCCGCCGTGGTGCAGTAACGGAGTGTGTCACGGCAGATTTGCAGCAGCTCCGGCATATTATTGCCGATTTTGCAGTATTCTGCCAGTTCAAAATAGGCATCTGCGCTGATGGGATTAAACTTGATGGCACGCTCCAGGACGGCATGTGCCTCCTGCATCTTGTGATTGTCAATCAGCACATAGCCGTAAGCAATCAGATACTGCATAAAATCATAGGGTGCCCGCTCAAAGACGGTATCATCCGGATAAAAATGGCGGTACATATGGTACTCAAAGGGATTACGGAAGGAAAAATATTTCACGTCCCCGTTTTCATAGTACTTCTCAATCTTATCAGAAATAGCCTTGAGAATCGTTTCTGCCTCTTCCAGCTTCTCTTCCTTAATCAATGTTGATGCTGCACGGAATGCCTGATCCATGGGCTTATCACCGATCATCATCATTTCCTGCATCTGCTCCCGTGCCTCTGCCGGCATACACTCAAATGCAAACTTTGCCACTGCCTCCAGCAGTTCTTCTGCATTGGGTTCTCTCCGCACATCCTCTGCCACATCTGCAAGATGCTGCATATCCTTCTGCAGATTACCGGTCATTTCCAGCCGCACCTGCGCCATCAGTTCTGTAACATTCATTCTTTTTACCCTCTCTTTTCATTTGTGGGCCTCTCCGCCCTTATATATCATGTTTTACGGCAATCATCCCTCTTATGATTCCGCTTTTTCCATGGTCTGGATTCCCAGAATATCCAGGTTTTCCTTCTCCACAACAGACGGGCATCCGCTCATCAGCTCACGGGCATTCTGCACCTTCGGGAATGCAACGACATCACGGAGAGAATCCACCTGTGCAAGTGTCATTGTCAGTCTGTCCAGGCCGATGCCCAGACCGCCGTGAGGCGGTGCGCCGTACTTATATGCTTCCACAAGGAAGCCGAATTTGGCATCAATTTCTTCTTTGGTCAGGCCGAGAGATTCAAACATTTTCTGCTGCAGCTCATAGTCTGTGATACGAATAGAACCGGAACAAAGCTCTGTACCGTTCAGTACCAGGTCATAGGCCTTTGCAAACACCTTTTCCGGTGCATTGTCCAGATACTGCAGGCATTCATCCATAGGCATAGTGAAGGGATGATGCATTGCGAGCCACTCTCCTGTTTCCTCATCCTTTTCAAAGAACGGGAACTGTGTAATCCACAGGAAGTTGAATTCATCCTCCGGAATCAGATCCAGCTTCTTTGCCACATGGTTACGAAGTGTGCCCAGCACCGGCAGCGTCAGGGAGGTCTTGTCTGCAACAATCAGCACCACGTCGCCCTGCTCTGCCCCTGCCTTGGCAATGATTGCATCCAGCTCGCCCTCCTTCAGGAACTTGCCGAAGGAACAATTCGGCTCTGCATCCACCCAGCGGATATATGCCAGACCCTTTGCTCCAATGCCGCGAATCATCTCTGTCAGCTTATCAATTTCTTTTCTTGTCAGAACATTTGCGGCATTCTTTGCGGTAATGCAGCGAACTGTACCGCCTGCTGCCAGTGCATTTGCAAACACAGCAAATTCCACATCCTTCACTGCATCGGAAAGGTCTGTCAGTTCCATGCCGAAACGCAGATCCGGCTTATCAGAGCCAAACCGGTTCATTGCTTCTGTATAGGTCAGACGTGGCAGCGGTGTCTGAAGTTCTCTGCCCATCACATCATGGAACAAACGAACCAGGAAGCCCTCTGCCATATCCAGAATGTCATCCACATCCACAAAACTCATTTCCAGGTCAATCTGCGTAAATTCCGGCTGACGGTCTGCACGCAGGTCCTCATCACGGAAGCAGCGTGCCAGCTGAATATACTTATCATAGCCTGCCACCATCAGCAGCTGTTTGTAAATCTGCGGGGACTGGGGCAGCGCATAGAATTCACCCGGATGCACACGGGAGGGCACCAGATAATCTCTTGCGCCTTCCGGAGTGGATTTCATCATCATCGGTGTTTCAATTTCCAGGAAGCCGTTTTCATAGAAATACTGTCTTGCGCACATTGCAATCTTGTGGCGCAGAATCAGATTCCGCTGCAGCGGCTCTCTGCGCAAGTCCAGATAACGGTATTTCAGGCGCAGCTCTTCATTTACCTTTGTCTGCGGCGTAATCTCAAAAGGCGTGGTCATTGCCTTGGCAAGAATCCGCAGCTCAGTGACATAGATTTCCACATGACCTGTTGCAATTTTATCGGTCTTGCTCTCACGTTCCCGCACTTCGCCCTTTGCCAGCAGAACATACTCGCTCTTGCAGGAAGCTGCCTTCTCAAAAAGTGCAGGATCGGTGGTATCATCAAAAGTCAGCTGTACCACACCTGTTCTGTCACGCAGAACAATAAACAGAATACCGCCCTTATTGCGGACAGTGTCTACAAAACCGCCGACTGTTACTGTTTTCCCGGCTTCCAGCACCTCGCCGCAATAGCAGGTGCGCTTCATTCCTTGCATATTATCCATAATTCATTTTCTCCTTTTCCATGATGATATGGTATGTTATCCTCTTCTCTTGATAATACGGTCCACAAAGTATTTTTTGTAGAACCAGTCCTTCTGTGCGAGAATACGGTCATAGAAGCAAAATACAAAATTAAACATTACAAATGTGGCAGCTGCCATAATCATTCCGTCCTCCGTGTAAGTCGGCAGACCCAGAACATAGGTGGTCAGCAAAAAATCAATGGCAAGAAAAACATTGTAGAGAATATATTTCACGATCCAGCGAAGGACATTGGAGGTAATCCCCTCAAATTTTCTGCGCAGGATCGGGTAATACCCGAAGAACAAAATAAACATCAATGCTGCTTCTTTATCGAAGGTCACAAACAAAGCCAGCAGACTCACTGCTGTATATGTCAGCCACGCCCATCCCGTTGATACCTCTTCTGCAAGAATTATCATCAGAAAACCTGCAACCATCGGGGCAAGAATATAAAGTGCCGGAATCACGCCGGACAGAATCATTGTCACAATGCAAAGTCCGGCAACAATGCCTCCCAATGCCACACGGCTGCTTAATTTTGTTTGTTTTGCCATTTTTTGTTTCTCCACTTTCTAACATGACACACGAACTCTATGCTATATCATACCACAAAATGCATAAAAAGTCAATATTCAGCACCGTTCTGTCATGCTGTTTGAGAAAAACAATAATTAAAAAATATTTTTTTCAAAAAGCTATTGACAAAAAGAAAATATTATGCTATAATATCAGAGTTGACGGATGAATCCGTTAAATGCGCCGGTAGCTCAGCTGGATAGAGTAACTGGCTACGAACCAGTAGGTCGGGGGTTCGAATCCCTTCCGGCGCATTAAAGCCCTTTCGCATTGCGAAAGGGCTTTTTCTTTGCCTCACAAACAGAGCATTGCAAACAGAAAAGGTGCGGTTTCAAACCGCACCTTTTTGCATTATGTGCCCTGATAGAAAGGACTCTGGTATACAATCACTCTGGATTCATACTGGTCATACACAGTAAATCCAAGGGTTTCCAGCATCGGTGTCACCGTATTGCCAAGCTCAGAGTTCGGTCCGAACGCAATGAAATCATAGCGGTCCGGTTCCAGAAGTGTGCCATAATTCTGATCCACATCATTCATGTCGAATAGATAAACTTCCTTGTGGTCTGCACAGTGTGCCACAAAGAATGCATCTGCAGCAACAACCGCATCCTTCGGAATGCTGTCCAGCACCCGATCCACACTGTTAAAGTGTTCTCCGCTGGTCTTGTAGTTATCAATATTCTGCAGTTCATGTGACCAGTGACCAAAGAAGAATATGATGGAGGCTGCACCCAGCATAACAGAAAGCTCCTGTTTTTTCTCATCGCCCATATCTTCCAGATTCAGAACTGCCGCATAGAACAGCAGGCAGAACGGTCCGAAGATATAGTGAAAACCGATATTCGAAGCATAACCGTATCCTGCGCCAACAGACATATTCATAATTGCGAATGGAATCATCAGCCAGAAGCGATGAATCTTCTTGGTGAAGAAGGGCAGGAAAAGCAGCGGCAGCATGACCTGAAGGAAGAACTTCAATGTATCTTCATGAATCAGAAGGCTGAAGAAATAGGAAGGATCCAGCAGAACATTCTTGACAACTTCTTTCAGTCCGCCTTCCTGGTCAATCATCAGGTTGCCGAAACGGATAGAAGTCATCATGGAGCCGTCGCCGTTTGCTGTAAGCCAGGATGTAATGAACATCATATATGCGCCGCTGGCCAGTGCCATGATGATACCTTGTACACGCTTTGCATAGCCCTTGTTCTCAAAGAACCAGAATAAGCCGATGCAGATAATATACAGCGGTGCATCTTCCTTAACCATGCAAACCAGAAACGCAAATATCCAGGAGGCAATCATCTTTCTGCCGTCCAATGCCCAGAACAGCCACATCAGCAGTGTGGGCAGGAATGCGTTTTCATGGAAATCATAGAAGCAGGGGCCTACAATGCATACGCTGAAACAGTATGCAAAGGAAATGAAAATCAGAGCAAAGCCTTTGATATTATGACGCTTTGCAATCAGGAAAGCAGGGATAACACCGCCGATTGCAAGAACTGCCTGAGCAATCAGCAGGGTTTCTGCCTTGGGAAACAACTTGAAAAACGGCACCAGCAGATAATAGATGTAAGAGGAATGCACATAGAAATGAGAAAGTGCCTTGTCACGCTCACAGGTTGTAATGGCACGCAGATTATCTGCCAGAGAATGAAACATCTGCAGAAACAGACCGAAATCATGGCATGCAGTGCCAAAGGCATAATGCTTACAGATGGTTGCATAGGCGATAAAAGCCGTAATGCAGGCAGACACCAGCAATACAATCACACCGCCTATTTTCCAGGATACTTTCCGCAGGACCTCACGATTTCTCAGTTTGCCGACAGCGTAGTAGATGAAAACCAGAGAAATAATACTCACAGGCATTGTGAGATAGAAATTGTTGCTGCGCCAGAGCAGAGCAATATCATAGAACAGCACGGAAGCAATGGCGGCGCAGGGATCCGAAATTTTCGCTTTCTTCGGCATCGCCCTGGAAAACGCTGAAAGCGTAATAAAGCCTAAAATGATAATCGTACCGGCAAAAAGCATCAGCTTTCGTTCAGAAACATGCTCAATAAAGTACTTCCAGTCATTTGCATTGGATGCGTTAATCAAAGTGTCTTTTCTGATTTTCATAATCAGGAATCCGCTGACAAGAAAATACAGGCTGATCAGACGGCAAAGCAGCATATCCGGCAGCTGATAAACGTGAAGGAAATGTCCCACATCAGTGACCAGCGTTCGCAGGGAATATACAGGTTCTTTTTCTTCAGAAGCCTTTTCTGCGGTTTTGGTTTCAGAATCTGCCGCAGTCTTTTTCACATTACTGGACTCTGACGCTGCTTCCTCCCCCGTTTCTTCCGCAGTCACCTCTTCAGTTGCTTCCTCTGCAGGTGTTTTCTCCGGAGGTACAGCCTCTGCAGCGGCTTCTGACGGTTCCTCTGTCGTGGCACCATTCTGTTTCACATCAGTGTCAGCAGTTGTCTGCTGTTCTGTCTTTGTATTTTTTGTTTTAGCATTCGATGTTTTTGGCTTTTTCGTTGCCATGAATACAGCCTCCTTTTCCGGATTAACAGGCATACCGCACAAAGCCGGCGCACAAACTGTATATCATGTGCAGCGGCTTTGTACGGCGTAATCCTTATGTTTCAGTTACTCTTGCTGACAATCAGACCTCAATATCACGGAATTCAATATTGCTGATGGATTTGGAAATCACAGGCTTTTCCTCTCCGCCCCAGATTGCCTGCATGAACTTAGGATAGGACTTGTCAGCAATCTGCATGATACGATGGAACAGTTCCACAGCCATCTTGCCGATACCTTCATCCTCAGTGGACTGGGGAAAATCGAACTCCATGCGAACACTGTGTTCTTTTTCATCCACCACAAACTTGGCATAACGATACTCTGCATTGCACTGTGCTGCTGCAAGAAGCACCTTGCGGACATCCTTATCACCATAGCGGACATAGTTCGGAATACGGATAGATACATCATTGGTATCACCGGAAGAATAATAGTGAATCTGATATGCCACATAATCAACCGCTACATTGGCGATGACTTCGCTCACTTCTTCATTCTCCTGAATGCGAAACAGAATATTTGCTTCCTCAAAAGCCTTTGCAATCTGTTCTGTTGCAGAAAACATACAATAACCTCCTTTCAGGTTCAGCCGGAAATTGCTTTTGTCAATTCCGGATAGCAAAGATCGATAATATTTGCGGAACGAGACAAAATCTCATACGCACTCTCACCGATATCGGTAATCTCCAGCGGGAAATCGTATTCCACATCAATGGTCAGATTTCTCAGATCCACATTGAACTTCAGAAAACGATATGCAGCGTTGCAGGCGTTGACGGTTTCCAGCACCTCCCCAAGTCTGTTCTGATTAAATTTCAGCAGATTGAAGATGCGAAATGCCACATCATTTTTCTCAGTTCTGGAAATCAGCAAGACCTCAAAGGATGTCTCTTTGGACTTGACGCCGACGTGGAGAATGCTGCGGTCCTCGTGTTCTTCCAGACCACATTTGATTTCCTTTTCAGCAAATCTGTCCTGAATCGCTTTTGTAGATGGATAAATCATAGTAATGCCTCCTTATAGCATAATTGAATATATTATATCCGATTTCCGATAAATTGTCAAGGTAATACCGCACAGAGCGGATGATGCAGAGCCGCTGCGGAGTGATTTCGTCAGATTGTAGGAACGCGATGTTTTCATACCGGAATCCGGCAGGCCATTTTCGTGCAGGATGCCGAATGAAAGCTGCTTCAGCCGTACACGCTCCGTGAAATCACGCATCCTGTTTTTTACTCGGTTTCATCAGCGGAAACCACATCATAGCCTGCCGCACGAATGAGACGATTATACAAAGCCAGTCCTACGCCGTCTGTTCTGGGTGCCCGCACATATAAATGTGTCACGCCCAGTTCGTCTGCATCCCGGAGCGCACCAAAGAATGCCGCCGCCCGTTTCTCATCCGTATTGCCATAGGTACGGAAGGGAATACCGGCCTTTTCAAAATCTTCTGCATCTTCGTCAAAGGCCAGTGCCATTACGCCCTGCGTTTTCTGCTGTGCCATATACTGCAAAAATGCCTGATGATTTCCGTTCACCAGTGTCACCTGTGCATTTGGGGCATAGTGCTTGTATTTCATGCCGGGGGATCGTACCACACACCCCTCTTCCGGCTGTGCCAGTACCGCTTCATCCACAATGACACGGCCTGCAATTTCGTTCAGCTGCTCCGGTGTGACGAATCCCGGCCGCAGCACACGGACTGTTTCCGCATCGTCCAGTATAATCACAGTGGACTCAACGCCGCAGGCACAGCTGCCGCCTTCCACCACTGCCGGTATTCTGCCATCCATATCCATCATCATGTGTCCGGATGTGGTTGGACTGGGGCTGCCGGAGCGATTCCCGGAGGGTGCCGCCAGCGGTACACCTGCCGCACGTATCATTGCCTGCGCCACAGGATGCGCCGGAAGCCGCACACCTACAGAATCCAGTCCTCCTGCGGTTATGGCGGGGATTTTTTCCGAGCGGGGCAGAATAATGGTCAGAGGGCCCGGCCAGAATTGTTCTGCCAGACGCATTGCAAGGGGTGGAATCTCCCTGACAAGGGGTGCCCATTCCGATATATCCGCAATGTGTACAATCAATGGATTATCTGCCGGACGGCCCTTAGCCGCAAATACTTTTCTGACGGCATCGTCATTGCCTGCATCGCAGGCAAGTCCATATACCGTTTCTGTCGGCATGCCGACGGCTTCGCCGCTGCGCAGCAGTTCTGCGGCATAGGAGATTTCTTCTTCATTCAGCAATTGTGTCTTCATGCATCTGCCCCTCTCTGTGCGGCAAGCTGTTCTGCCTGTTCTGCGGTTATCAGTGCTTCAAATATGGCATCCAGGTCTCCGTTCATCACATCCTCCAGGCGATACAGCGAAAACCCGATGCGATGGTCTGTCAGACGGCTCTGAGGAAAATTATATGTGCGAATTTTCTCAGAACGTTCTCCGGAGCCGACCTGACTTTTTCGCTCAGCGGCAACCTGTGCATCCTGTTCCGCCTGTGCTTTGGCAAACAGTCTTGCCCGAAGAACAGAAAGGGCACGGTCCTTATTCTTATACTGGCTTCTTTCATCCTGGCACTCCACCACCATACCCGTGGGAATATGGGTGACACGAATGGCAGACGAGGTTTTATTGATATGCTGTCCGCCTGCACCGCTGGAACGGAATACGTCAATCCGCAAATCATTGGGATTGAGTTCCAGTTCCACATCCTCCACCTCCTGCAAAACTGCCACAGTCACAGTAGAGGTATGCACTCTGCCCTGGGATTCTGTTTCCGGCACTCTCTGCACACGATGAACGCCGCTTTCAAATTTCATCTTTCCATAGACATGATCCCCTGACAAAGAGAACGTCACTTCCTTTGTGCCGCCAAGTTCCGTATTATTCAGATTCAGAATCGTCTGCTTCCAGCCCTGCCGTTCTGCATACATGGAATACATTCTGTGAAGAGAATGCGCAAACAGTGCCGCCTCCTCACCGCCTGCGCCGCTTCGTATCTCTACAATGACATTGCGTGTATCTGCTTCGTTTTCCGGCATCAGCATCTTTTGCAGTTCTTCCTCCAGCATGCCGCATCTGGCATATTCCATATCATGTTCTTCCTGTGCCATGGCACGAAGTTCCGGCTCTGTTTCGGGATCAGACAGCATTTCCTTCATCTCGGAAATGGTATTTTTACATACTGTATATTCACGGAATTTTTCAATAACCGGTGTCAGTTTTTTATAATCCTTCATCAATGCCGCCAGCTTCTCAGGATAGGCCGCAACACTGCCATCCTGCAAGCGCTGTGTCAGCTCATCATATTTCTGTTCTGCGGTACGAAGTTGTTCTTCCAGCAACATATCTTCCTTCATCCTCCTCAATTTACTTATTACATTATACAGCGTTTATGCAAAAAAGGCAAGTGGTTCCCATAAGAAATTATGCGTGTGTTCCTGTTTCATCGTACACAGGGCCATTATCCAGGTCAGACATATCAGAATTCAAAAAGGATCACTGTCTGCGGCTGTCATACAGGGCACTTGCATTTTTGCGGAATATATGGTATAATGAAGAGAATATGCGAACAGGAAGGGGTGTGTACTGTTGCCGTTCGTCTTAAAAAGAATCTCCGTCTGTCTCATGACAGCCATTCTGGCTGTCACCTGTATTCTGTGTCCGGCAATCCGCAGGACACAGCTGATTTCTGCCCGTGCTGCCGTGGAAATCCCCGGCATCGACGTTTCTAAATATCAGGAAGAAATAGACTGGCAGGCGGTTGCAGATTCCGATGCCAAATTCGCCATTATCCGCTGCTGCAAAGTCATACGGGAATACGATGACTGGGAAGTTGACCCACGGTTAGAAGAAAACTACGCCAATGCCAAAGCTGCCGGTGTTCCCATTGGCTGCTACATCTATACCGATGCCGCAACGGAAGAGGAATTCGTTTCCGATGTCAATTATATGATGGGATTTCTGAAAGGAAAATCCTTTGAATTCCCTGTGTTTCTGGATGTGGAATCCGCAAAGCGTCAGGAGCATCTGCCTTCAGATACCTTTATGCCTGCGATTCTTGCCGGCCTGGAAAGCATTGAAGATGCAGGACACACAGCAGGTGTCTACTCCAGCTCCGCATTCTATAAAGAATGTCTGAACCGTTCCGTTTTACAGGAGGCAGGCTATGCCATCTGGGTGGCAAATTATTTCACATCCTCCACCGGGCTCGCCAGCCCTGCCGGATATGATTTGTCCTCTGAAGCAACTATCTGGCAGTATTCCGGATGCGGAAAATGCGACGGCATCCGTACCACAGTTGACCGGAATATCTGCTATACATATTCTTATTTTGAACATAACGCAGTGATTACCAACTCAGCTCTGCCGGTGGGTACGCTGAAAAGCGGTTCTCATTTTACCGTATCAGGCACCATCAGTTCAGACCATGTCCTTCGCACCATTACCGGTTCCATCTACGATGTCAGCAAGCCGGATGAACCAATACAGACCATACATATTTATCCCCACGCAAGAGAGTATAAGCTGACAGGATTCTTTACCAAACGGCTTCCCTTTGAAAACCTGCCGGACGGTGATTATGAATTCCGTATCACCGCAACGGATTCCTCTGATGCTGAAATAACCGTTGTTGAATCTTCCTTCAGTGTTGCAGAAAACGGCTCAGAACCACCCGTGATACAAGACGATGAAAATGAATCCACCAGTGAATCAGATAATCAGCGGATGGAAGAAACCGAGGAAACATCCTCCGCTGCGGCACTTTCCAGAAAGCAGAAAGACGTCGGCAATATGCAGTATTCCGTGTGGTTCTATGACCACTGCATTCACCGCAGGCTCTGCGCAGGCGCTACGGCACTGGGAGATAAACTGGATTTGCGCCGCACACCGCTCTATAGAATCGTGTCCTCTGCATGCTATCGGATAGAAGCCTGTTATCTGGTGGCTTCCCTGAGAATCCGCATTGCAGACAATGAAAAGAATCATCCTGAAGAAGCAGCACTGCCATCGTGACAGTGCTGCTTTTGCATACAGAAGGGGGACGGATTCACACATTGGAAAGTTGCACTTGCTTTTTTATAAAAAGTGTGCTATAATAGTGATGCGGCAATGCCCTGTCTGCTTTGGGCGTTGTCAGAATATTTATTCCATCTGGGGAGCCAAGGCGGTTGGCTGAGAGGGGTATCCGTGCATACCCGACCCGATTACCTGATTTGGACAATGCCAGCGTAGGGAGCATGGATGCCAGTATACGAACAAGAGCTGTCCGAAGAAACGGACAGCTCTCTTTTTTGGAGGTTATTATTATGGTTATTGTGAATGGAATCACAACAGATGCAGCAGGAAAGACCATTGCCGATCTGGTTGCTGAAAATGGTTGGAAATGCAATCAGGTGGCTGTGGAGCGCAATCTGGAGATTGTCCCCAAAACAGCATACGGCGATACCGTTGTGCAGGATGGAGACAGCATCGAAATCGTCTGCTTTATGGGCGGCGGCTCCCAGTCCGATGATGTGCTGACCATCGGCGGAAAGGCATTTCATTCCCGCTTTATTCTTGGCTCCGGAAAGTATTCCCTTTCCCTGATTCAGGCAGCGGTGAAATACGCAGGCGCAGAGCTGATTACTGTGGCAGTACGCCGTGCCCATACCAAGGAAAAGGAAAATATTCTGGATTATATCCCGGAGGGTGTCACACTTTTGCCCAATACCGCAGGCGCACGCAGTGCGGAAGAAGCGGTTCGTATCGCAAGAATGGCAAGAGAACTGGGCTGCGGCGATTTCGTAAAAGTAGAAATCATGCGGGACAGCAAGTATCTTCTGCCGGATAACGGCGAAACCATCCGTGCCACGGAGATTCTTGCAAAAGAAGGCTTCGTTGTACTGCCTTATATGTATCCGGATCTGTATGCAGCAAGAGATCTTGTCAGCGCAGGTGCTTCCGCAGTCATGCCTTTGGCTGCACCGATCGGCTCCAATAAGGGACTGGCCACACGGGAATTTATACAGATTCTGATTGATGAAATTGACCTTCCTGTTATTGTGGATGCCGGTATCGGCAGACCATCGCAGGCATGCGAAGCAATGGAAATGGGTGCTGCAGCAATCATGTGCAATACCGCACTGGCAACTGCAGGTGATCTCCCTGTTATGGCAGATGCCTTCCGTCAGGCAGTTGAAGCGGGCAGAAAAGCATATCTTTCCGGTCTTGGCCGTGTGCTGACCAGAGGCAGCGCTGCTTCTGACACATTAACAGGCTTCCTGCAGGACTAAAAAGGAGCAAAACATGGAAAATCAGTTTTATGTTGATTCAAAGCACCTTTCTGAAAGTGCCCTGACGAAAAAGCATCAGCTGGAAAATGACCCTGCATCCCGAACAGACCATATGGCATATCTGCCGGATCAGGAACAGATTTCTTCTGATATCCGTGAGAAGGTCATGGCACAGACTGCGGATTACGATTACAGCAGATATACCGCTGATGATGTTCGCCGTGCATTGCAGCACGAACAGAAATCCGTGGAGGATTTCAAGGCTCTGCTCTCCCCTGCCGCCGCCCCCTTCCTGGAGCAGATGGCAGAACAGGCACGTCTGGAAACAAGAAAGCACTTTGGAAACACTGTGTATTTATTTACCCCCCTTTATATTGCAAATTACTGCGAAAATTACTGTGTATACTGTGGCTTCAACTGCTATAACGACATCCGCCGCATGAAGCTGAATATGGAACAGATCGAGCATGAAATGCAGATTATCGCAGAAAGCGGCATGGAGGAAATCCTGATCCTGACAGGCGAAAGCCGTGCTAAAAGCGATGTAAAATACATCGGGGAAGCCTGCAGGCTGGCACGAAAATATTTCCGCATGGTAGGCATTGAAATCTACCCCGTGAATGTGGAAGACTACCGCTATCTCCATGAATGCGGCGTGGATTATGTTACGGTTTTCCAGGAAACCTATGATACAGTAAAATATGAGCAGCTGCACCTTGCAGGTCATAAGCGTGTCTGGCCCTATCGCTTTGAGGCACAGGAACGTGCACTGATGGGCGGTATGCGCGGCATTGCATGCTCTGCGCTGCTGGGCCTTTCCGATTTCCGTAAGGATGCACTGGCATCTGCACTGCATGTCTACTATCTCCAGCGCAAATATCCCCATGCAGAAGTATCGCTCTCCTGTCCCAGACTGCGCCCGATTATCAACAATGATGCCATCAATCCGCAGGATGTACACGAAAAAGAGCTTTGCCAGGTATTGTGCGCATACAGACTCTTTCTCCCCTTTGCCGGCATTACTGTTTCCTCCCGTGAAAGCGAATCTTTCCGCAACGGCATCGTGAAAATTGCTGCCACCAAGGTTTCCGCCGGTGTTTCCACAGGCATCGGTGACCACGAAAGCAAGTATACCGGAAAAGAAGGAGAAGCCGAGGGCGATGAGCAATTTGAAATCAATGACGGCAGAAGCTTTACCCAGATGTACAGCGATATGTCTGATGCAGGACTTCAGCCTGTGCTGAATGATTACCTTTATGTCTGATATTATATGTGTCACAAACCGCAGATTGTGCGGAACTGATTTTCTTGAAAAGATAGAGGAAATTGCAAAGGCAGGCCCCCGCTGCATCATCCTGCGTGAAAAGGATCTGGATGAAGCGGCATATCTTCGGCTTGCAAAGAATGTCACTGCAATCTGTCAGCAATATCAGGTGCCCTGTATGCTCCACAGCTTTGTTGGCTGCGCCCTTTCTTTGGATATCGGCCGGATTCACCTCCCCCTGCATATTCTGCGCAGTATGCCGGAATCGGAAAAAAGACGATTTACGCAAATCGGCGTTTCTGTTCATGCGCCGGAGGAAGCTGCGGAGGCGGAACGGCTTGGGGCTTCCTATATCACTGCAGGCCATATTTTTGAAACAGACTGCAAAAAGGGACTGGCAGGCCGGGGAACGGATTTTCTGCGGCGTGTATGTGATGCCGTGAATATTCCAGTATATGCCATCGGCGGCATCACCCCGGACAACATTACTGCCATACGGGATGCAGGCGCAGCAGGTGCCTGTGTTATGAGCAGTCTCATGCAATGTGAAGATGCAGAAGTATTATTAAGGCAATTTCGGAGGAATCCTTTATGACACTGAAACGAGAGCATTTGCTGCTGTATGCAGTCACAGATCGTCACGCCATTGGTACACGGGATTTTGATGCCGCCATTGAAGCAGCACTTCAGGGCGGTGTCACCTGCTTGCAGCTACGTGAAAAACATATGGATGAAGCGGAGCTGGTCAAAGAGGCTAAACGGCTGGTCAATATCTGCCACGCCTACGGTGTACCACTGATTGTAAATGACAATTGGCGTGCAGCACTGGCAGCAGGCGCTGACGGCGTTCATGTGGGGGCTGAGGATACCGCTGCAGCAGAAATCCGCAAGGCTGCAGGCAGTGATTTTATTATTGGCACCACAGCAAAAACGCCTGCCCAGGCAATTGCTGCCCAGGAAGGCGGTTCTGATTATCTCGGTGTAGGCGCAGTATTTCCATCCCCTACAAAAACCGATGCAAAGCGCATTACCACAGCACAGCTTTCGGAGATATGCCGCTCTGTCACAATCCCCGCTGTTGCCATTGGCGGCATTCAGGCAGAGAATATGCAGGAGCTCTACGGCGGCGGAATGGCTGGAATTGCGGTGGTTTCCGCAATTTTCGCTGCTGCGGATATCCGCTCTGCTGCACAGAATCTGAAGCAAAAAATGCTGGAAATGATATGATATCGCTTTCCGCAAAAGAACCAATACAAAACGGCTGTACAGGAACTTATGCTCCTGCACAGCCGTTTTTCTGTTCATGTTCTGATTATCATCTTATTCTGAAAGATAGCTGCGAACCAGAATCTGCATCAGCTCATCACGATCAATGTGACGAATCAGATTTCTCGCATTCTTATGCACTGTAATATACGTCGGATCTTCAGAAAGGATATAGCCCACAATCTGATTAATCGGATTATAGCCCTTTTCCAGCAGTGCATCATATACTGTACGCATTGTTTGCAGCATTTCTTTCTCATGTTCTTCTGAAATCGAAAACATAATGGTTTTATCAGACATATTATCAGGCTCCTTTCTATGTCATGATACAGTCTTCTCACTATGCATCTATTATACAGCAAATATGTGGTTTCTTCAAGTGATTTCGGAAAAGATTGGCGATATGACTATTTCGCAATTCAAAAATTTGTCAATTCTTTATAGTCACAGCAATTTATACAATTCTGAATCCGTCACTTTGGTATACAAATTGTATACCAAAACAATTGATATTTTCAGTACCGTGTGCTGGTTTCGGCATACGGTTTTGTTTTTATATCAAATGATGAATTTATTTTGCATCGTTTCGTGCAAAAAAATGCGCAAAAAGAGGAAGCTGTAGGGAGCGAAAACGGAACAGAGGGAGCGTTCCGTTTCACGAAGCAGGGAGGTCTGATATGATTCATGTACACATACGGGACAGAACCGCATTTTGCGGAAAGAGTGACTACATTGTCTGCGGAAACACCAATCAGCAGATGCTGATATCCTTTGATGAAGAATGGAATGACATCAGGCAGAAACAGGCCATACTCTATCCCGTCGGAAAGGGAAAGCCCATCTGTGCAGTAACATTTGAGGGAAATGTCTGTGCACTGCCTTTGCTGTCTGATGTCCGTGAAATATCCATTGAAATCACAGGGGGAAATCTTTGCACGGCTGTCCCATTCCGGGTACCCTGCCTGCTGTCTGTACTGGATGCCCCATCGAAACCTGCATCAGATACAGAAGATATCTACAACATCTTCATGGAACAGCTGGCACGCCATAAATCTCCGAAGCAGAGTCTGCTTCTGTGCGACAGCAGCGGATATCTGCTGATGGACAGCCTGGGACAATTGCTGGAAACGGAGGAAGTCTATGCCTGAAACAAGTCCACAGTATTATTACCTCAGACACACAGGTGCTGCACTCGACTCTGCCGTGGAACAAATCACACTGCATGCGGAGAATGATGAGATACATATGAGTGCGGCAGAAAAAAGCAAACTGGCATCTCTTCACAACTATGATGATACATCGCTGCAGGAAACACTGCAGGGGGAAATCCTGACCAGACAGCTGGCTGAAAATGCCATGTTATCTGCACTGAATGCCAAGGCAAACCAGACAGACCTGGAAACGAAAAATACAGAACGCACCGCCGCAGACCGCATGATGCTTGCGGCACTGACCGATATCATTGACAGCGGCGACAAGAATTACATTCCTGTCAACAGCGGTAACACCTCCGCTTCCAATGCCTATCTGATGCGTGATATGCCCGTGTCCATTCCACCGGGAACCTATGTTTTTTCCATGTCGAAATCTGTGACAGAAGCGGTATCTGTTTCCATGAAAAATGTAGGCGGCGCAGATGTCTGGCGTGTCAACAGTTTTCTGCCCAATAAAACCAGCGGCTCTGTAACCTTCACCACCACAGATACCGCCGCTGTCTTCAATCTGTATCTCGGCTATTCCGTCTCTGCCGCAGATATTATGCTGTGCCGCAAATCCGCATGGGACATCTCGAAAAAATTTGTTCCCTACGCCGGAAATGCTGCTGTTTTCCTGTCAGAAGAGGAGGATGCGATTGAAACCGATTGAAATTCAAGTCTCCGGCCAGATTGCAAAAGCCAAGGGGCAGCCCATAATCATCTGCGGCAACAGCGATATCTCCATTGTATTTTCTTTTGATAAAGCATGGGACGATTATCCCCTGAAAACTGCACGATTCATTTACTGCAGACATGGAAAGCTGCTGCACACGGATGTTTTATTTTCCGGCAGTATCTGTTCAGTGCCTGTTTTTCAGGACATTTCTTCCGTCGCAGTGGGGGTGTATGCAGGCAATCTGATTTCTTCCACTGTGGTAACCATTCCCTGTGAAGCTGCCATTCTGATGCAGCCCCACCCGGCTCCGCCTTCCGATATCTACCTGCAGCTTCTGGATTATCTGCAAAACAACACCCAAAGAATCGGCTCTGCAGTTCTTTCTGCCATGGGATTTCCAGCGGCAGAAACACCTGCAATCCCGGAAAGAGAGGAGCTTTTATAATGGCAGTATCAAAGATTTTTCTCAATAATCAGCCGGAGCTTCTGCAGACTGTTCTGCAGGACAGCGGCTACTTCGAAGAGGTCATTGCAGAAGAACAGACACTGTACTGCAATCTGGAAGAGCACAAAACCGTCCTGACTATTCAGAAAACAGGAAGCAGCTGGCTTTTTCGGTTCATTACAGAAGACGGCAGTGCCGTAGAACAGCAGTATACCGGTGCGCAGATGATGTATGCGTACGGCTGCAGCAACGGCATAATGCTGAAGCTGAACCAGAATTCCTATTTCACATCGGTCGTTCTTTGTCTGAATCAAAAGCAGGCTTTCACTGTAATTCTTCCCTCATCGGTATTGAATCACACCCAGGATATCCGCTGCCTGTGCAGAACGGATACCGCTCCTGTCAGCACCGTATCTTATATTGAAAACACTTCCGGCCAGATGATTCTGGTACCCTTTCTGACAAACGCACCTGCGGAACAGATATCCTATACGCCGTATGTATTCTATATTCCCATGAGTGCCAATTACACTATGGGCTACGGAAAAATTCTGCTGAACGGAAAATCTTATCTGACGGACGGACACAAAGCAATTCTGGATGAGGTGATGCCGGAATGAAGTATATTCTGATGCTTTCCATTGTCACAGGGCTGGCTATTGCTGATTTTATCACCGGGTTAATCAAGGCATACTGTCTCCATGATATTTCCAGCAAAAAAATGCGGACAGGCGGATGCAACAAACTCAGTGAAATCATTATCATGGCAGTATCCTGCGGCCTGGAAATCGGTATCAGCCGGCTGGGCAGTTATTATCACACCGCCGAAGCCGCCGCATTCACAGGCATGCTGGCTGCTGGAACTGTATTCACCTATATTCTGATTATGGAGCTGATTTCCATTCTGGAAAACTACTGCGCCATTTCTCCGGATGCCCTCTGGGTACGAAGCCTGCTGCAGAAGCTGCGGCAGTTTGAAAGAAAGGATGAGGATGTTGATTCCAAGATACACAAGACCTGAAGCCGGAAACCGCTACTATATCCGCCGTATCAGCGGTGGATGGAGCACCGCCATTCAGGGTTCTCCCACAGATGCTGTCTGTGACGTTCTCCATAACTGCGTGGGCTATGCCGTGGGACGCTTTCATGAGATAGCCAATCGGCCGCAGTTTGATTTGCTGGATGCCGTCAACGCAGAAAACCTGTTTGCCAATGCACAAAGACACGGCTTACAGACCGGCAATGTTCCAAAGCCGGGCGCATTGATTGTCTGGCAGAAGGGGGATACCCTTCAGAACACAGACGGCGCAGGCCATGTGGCGGTTGTGGAAGCAGTCACAGAAGCCTATATCATTACGTCTGAATCAGGGTATGGTGCTGCAAAGCCATTCTGGACCACAAGACGGGTGCCGCCCTATGCAGAAGGAAAGAATTACCGCCTGCTGGGATTTATCTATCAGCCTGAAACGCCTGCTGACGAGGAGAAAATACCTGCGGAAATTCTGCGGAAAGGAACCAGAGGCAGTGCTGTCATGTGGATGCAGAAGCAGCTGGCAGCAAGGGGGTATCTGAGGAATACTGAAATTGACGGCGATTTCGGAAACATTACGCTTGGGGCACTCTGCGGCTTTCAGCTGGAACATCACCTGACAGTTGACGGCATCTGCGGTCCCCTGACACGGCAGGCATTGGGGCAGACTGACACATAAGCACAAAAGCTGCTCCATTCACATTTCCCAAGAAGCATTCTTCTACATCCTCCCTCCGATATTTTTCAGAGATATTGACATCCGGGGGATACTATGATATAATACAGATATATTATGTTGGGAGGGAATGCTATGGCAACATCACCTGAGCGCATTGAAAATGCAAAAAAAAATGCAGAGGTTCTTCTGGCAATGCTGGACAACCAAAAACTGAAATATACCATTCAGGAACAGTCTGAGGAGAAGCTGCATGTCCGCATCCACTTTACAGGAGAGGATATTCCGATTACACTGCATATTATCATTCGTGCAGACAGACAAATCGTTTCCGTATTGTCTGCAATGCCGTTTTACATCACAGAAGAGCATCGCATGGAGGCTGCCCAGGCCGTTTGTGCAGCGAACCAGGGTCTGATTGATGGTTCTTTTGACCTGAATCTGAAAACCGGTGAGGTGCGGTTCCGCCTGACCAGCTGCTTTATTGGTTCAGTGCTGAGCGAAGATTTGTTCTCCTATCTGATGTTTGTTTCTGCAGAAACCATCGACCGCTATAACGACCGTTTCTGCGACCTGAATACAGGCACACTGGAACTGCAGCAATTCCTGCAGAAAGATGCTGATGACGAGGCAAAATGATAAAATGAACCGGATGGGTACCTGACCTGTCCGGTTTCCTGCGTTGTTTGAGAAAGGAGTCTGATTCTTATGGCAATGACAATTCTTTACCCTGTGGGTTCACACCTGTATGTAAACCTGACCAATCAATGTCCCTGTGCCTGCACATTCTGCATTCGTCAGAATGGCGATGGCGCATATGGTTCTGACAGCCTGTGGCTGGAGCATGCTCCCTCCTTTGAAGAGGTGAAGGAGGCTTTCTCCAGATGGAATCTCGCAGATTTCACAGAGCTGGTTTTCTGTGGCTACGGTGAGCCCACTGAGGCTCTGGAGCTGCTGCTGGATACTGCCGCATATGCAAAAACACTGGAGGGATGTCCCTCTGTCCGTCTGAATACCAACGGTCTTTCAGATCTGATTCACGGCACGGCAACTGCACACCGTATGCATGGCCTGATGGATACCGTTTCCATCAGCCTGAATGCAGGTACAAAGGCGGAATATATGGCGGTTACCCGCCCGAAATGGGATAATGCTTTCGAGGCAATGCAGCAGTTTGCAGTGGAGTGCAAGCAGTATGTTCCCAGTGTCATGTTTACTGTTGTAGATGTGATTTCCAAGGAAGAAATTGCTGCAGCACAGTCCCTTGCAAATCAGCTGGGCATTCCGCTGCGTGTCCGCAAATACGATTCCTGACGGAAGAAGGGGTTAGATGGGAAAAAATAAGGATTTAACCGTCGGCAACCCGGATACAGTACTGCGGAATTTCTGCCTGCCGCTGTTTGGCAGTATTCTCTTTCAGCAGCTTTATAATCTGGCAGACAGCTTTGTGGCAGGCAGAGTGCTGGGTGAGGAAGCACTGGCAGCAGTCGGAAACAGCTATGAAATCACCCTGATCTATCTTGCCGTCGCTTTCGGCTGCAATATCGGCTGTTCCGTGGTAGTATCCAGGCTGTTTGGCGCAAAGCAGTATCGGGAAATGAAATCTGCCGTTTATACCACATTGATTGCCGTGGCTGTTCTTTGCGGAACTCTGATGGCGCTTGGGCTTGGCTTCAGCAATGATTTAATGCATCTGATTCATACCCCGGAGAATATCTATCAGGATTCTCTGCAATACCTGACAATTTACACATGGAGCCTGCCCTTTGTATTCTTCTACAATATCTCCACCGGCATTTTTTCCGCCATGGGAGATTCCAAAACGCCTTTTCTTTTCCTGGCATGTTCCTCCGTTGCAAATATCATCGGTGATTACTGGTTCGTGACGGCGTTTCACACAGGCGTAGAGGGCGTAGCCTGGGCCACTCTGATTTGTCAGGGCATCAGCTGCATTCTCTCTGTGATTGTGATGCTTCGCCGCTTCACCACCATTGAGACCGGCCAGCCGCCGCAGATTTTCTCCTGGCGTCTTCTGGGCAGGGTGGCACAGGTGGCAGTGCCCAGTATTCTCCAGCAAAGCTTTGTCTCCGTAGGCAATATCATAATTCAGCGGATTATCAATGATTTCGGCTCCGGTGTCATTGCAGGCTATACTTCCGCCATCAAGCTGAACAATCTGGTGGTAACATCGCTTTCCACCATCGGCAACGGCGTATCCAATTTCACATCTCAGAATATCGGTGCCGCAAAGATGGAACGTGTCCGAAGCGGATATCGTGCCGGCCTCAGATTTGTAGCCATGATTTGCCTTCCACTTTCTGTGCTGTATTTTACAGCAGGAAAATACCTGGTATATTTCTTCCTGCCCAAGCCGACGGAATCGGCATTGGCAACAGGTGTGCTGTTTTTGCGGATTGTGTCGCCCTTTTATATGATTATTGCAGGCAAGCTTCTTGCAGACGGCGTTCTGCGCGGTGCAGGCAAAATGAATCAATTTATGGTTGCGACGTTTACGGATCTGCTGCTGCGTGTCGTACTGGCAAAAGTATTGTCCGTGCCGCTGGAATCCACAGGCATATGGATTGCATGGCCGATTGGCTGGACCATTGCAACGCTGATTTCTGTTGCCTATTACCGGAAAGGTGAATGGTGTCATCTTTCCGAAACAGAACAAAAGACATCCTGATGCATTCAGGATGTCTTTTTCTGTAACAGGATATTTCGTTTCTGAAGAACAAGGCATATGGCCAAATCATTTGCATGTTTCCAAATGTCCGCTTTTCACTTGATAGCAGCTGCCACCTTCGGTGCAAGTACGATTGCCAGCAGAACAAAAATAATCTGAAGAAAATTGGTGGAAATCTGCAGGCCAAGTGTCAGATTAAAAGCAGAAAAATTAATGGCGGTTGGGCCGAATCCGAATTCCATGGTATTGCCAAGCCACATGACATATTCCTCACCGGTGCCCTGGCAAAGCATGCCCAGCAAATCACCGATGACAACACCTGTAATAATCAAAAACATATAGGTCAGCTTCAGTTTCATTTGTATATTCCTTTCTTTTTCAGCATCATTTCAAATTGTTCGCCTCAGATTCCCGTTGAGCCGAAACCGCCTGCACCACGTTCTGTTTCTGTCAGGGTCTCTGCTGTGCAGATTTCCGGCATGATAATCGGGACCACAATCAGCTGGGCAATGCGCATACCTGCCGTGACAACGAATTCCTTATCACTCTGATTCAGCAGTGCCACACAGATTTCGCCCCGGTAATCGGCATCAATAATGCCCACACCATTTGCCAGCCCGATGCCGTATCTGCATGCCAGACCGGATCTTGCACAGAGCATCAGCATCACATCATCGGTATCCGGCGCAGCGGAAAGCCCTGTGGGAATGATTCGGATTTCATGGGGCGGCAGAACAACGTCCTCTGTAATACAGGCGGACAAATCCATGCCTGCACTTGCCTTTGTGGCAGGAGCAGGCACAACAGCCCCCTCCCGCAGTTTTTGAAATGTCAGTTTCATTTTATCTACACCTTTCTGTATCATATTGCTTTTTTTCTATGCAGTTTCAGTATCGTATTAAGTATAACACAATCCACTTCATTTTTCAAGTGCTATTCAAAAATATTCATCTATTTTTCTTGCGGATTGCACAAAAGTATGATATAATAGGAAAGCAGTATCCCCCGCAGGACGGATTCTGCAATATGATTTTTGGGAGAGGAGCAGGTACATGCCACAGGATGACGAGAAAAAGCAGGAACATTCCTCTGATATGATGGAGATGAATCAGGTTTCTGTGTTTCATAATGCGCTGGAGCTGGATGCAAAAATCAAGCGGGAAGAGGAGCTGAAGGAACGTCAGCGGCAGGCGGAAGAAACCGAAAGGGCATATCAGGAGCGTGAGGCCTATGCCAAGGAACTGGCTGAAGAAAAGGTGGACCTTATGCGCCTGAAACAGGGCGTGATTTCGGACAGCAGCAAGGTGTTCCGTGAACAGGAGGAAGCAAAAAAATATACCATCTGGCAAAAAATCGGGAACTGGTTTTACCATGCAAAATGGTGGCTGGGCATCGCCGTATTCTGTGGGCTGGTGACCGCATTTCTGATTTACGATTATGCCACCCGTGAAAACCCGGATTTCCGTATGCTGGTGCTTTCAGAACATGCGGCTATGGAATCTGATATTCCCAATCTGACAGCGGTTCTGGATACGCTGATTGAGGACTATAATCAGGATAAGGAAGTCAAGTCCGGCGTGATTTACATTCCGGTATCCAAGCGCACTATGGAGGAAAGCGGAAACTATTCGGCAGCATATAACACACAGCTGCTGATTCAGTTCCAGACAAGCACCTGCATGCTGGTGATGGCGGATGATGCGGCAGAGGCATATTTACAGCCAGAGGATATGTTTGTCAGCCTGGAAGCACTTTATCCGGAGTGTGAATTTGCGGAGGACTACAAACTGAAACTGGATGGCACAAATTTTGCTGAATGGATCGGCATGAGCGAAGAACTGAATCCTGGCAGTTACCTTGCACTGCGTATTCCTGCGGAAAATATGGATTCTCTGGAAAACAGCGAAGCTGCATACGCAAACGCAAAGGAAGTACTTGACCAGATAGTTCCCATACTGGAAAGAAAGGAGAATGCAGGCGCATGAACGAACAAGAAACTCCTGCACAGGAAAGCGGCATTTTTCAGCCGAAAGCCATTAATGAATCCATGATACCGGAATCCGGAGCGAAAAAGGCACGCAAAATCGGCATTGCACTGGCTGCGGTGGCCGTGGTAGTATTGTGCATCATGGTATCCCGTTCTCTCTGGCTTCACCCCATAAAAAAGTTTTACCGCAGTATGAACCGACATGATGCAGCGGCCATGACAGAAGCATTTCCATCCTGGCTGGTGGATGCAGATATGAGCGGAGAAAGCATGTCCGTGGAGGCAATGTGTCAGGTTGTAATAAATAACCTGGGAATGATAGCAGGCAACGACGGCACTGTACACGCATTGTATTCAGGCTATACCCCCATTGAGGCGGAAAAGCTGGAGAAGATTCAGGCAGGGATTGAACAGCAGTTTCAGATCAAAACCAAGGTATCAGACGGCCGTCTCTGCGCAATGGAAGTGACCTATCGGAACACTGACGGAAAAGAACAGAAGCAGATTGAATATGTTACCATGTACCGCATCAACGGACACTGGTGTATTCTGGATGTTCCAAATACCACGAAATAATAAAAGCAGCATCTCCTGGGAAAGGGAGATGCTGCTTTTTCAGCTATCCTATTTTGGGCTTTGCTTTGTCCGTGGCGCATTACTGTTCTTTTGTGGTAAAGGTAATCAGCCTTGCAACATAGCGCAGAATCAATGAAATGTCCTCTGCATCCAGCTGACCGGAATTATTCACATCCGCCTGTCTCTGGCCAATGGTGGAAATAACGGCTGTGCTGTCCTCTGCCAGCACTCTGGCAACCAGTACGGCATCTGCCACATCCACATTGCCGTCATTGCTTGCATCCCCTGGAATCAGCTTCACCGGTTCGTCTTTTGTAAAACCAATATTCAGGCTGACATCGGAAGCAGGCATACGAAAGATCCATGTGTCCGCTTCCCCTGTGGGAGAAACAGTCAGTTCTGTGGCTGTTCCCTGAATAGCAGCAGTAATGGAAAGCGTATAGCCCTCAGATGCCTTTGCTGTGAAAATAACACTTTCTCCTGCTTCATAAATCGTTTTGGGAATGGAAAGTGAACCGCCGGATTTATCGAATTGCACCAGAAGATTATATACGCCGTTGGCAATGATCGGGGAATCCTTGGCCTGTGACCAGACAGCAGGTTCTCTTTCGCCATTCAGCATGCCTGCAACGGTGCCGTTGCAGAAATCCTCTGCTGCCACGGCAGTCATTCTGCCGGATTCAGGAAAAGCAGCACCGGCGCAGATATCATTCTGCACATATACTGCATTGATTTTTGCGGTGTGGAAACGGCCCAGATACTGATTTTCACTGCATCCCCCGATGCTGCCCATTGCGAAGCAGTCCGAAATCAGCGCACTGTCTGCTTCTGCGGCGAATAAGCCGGAGCTGCTCTTGCCGATGCATGCGATATTACCCATAAAACCGCAGTCATAAAGCTGCATGGTATCCGTCACATTGCCTGCAAATCCGCCTGCCAGGGCAATGGCAGATACATCGGTTTTCATAATGGTTTCCTCGCATTTGAGGTTCCCGCAATTGCCGACAAGACCGCCCTGATAGGAATCTCCCTTGACATTGCCCTGCAGCGTAAGGCGGCTGACATATAAATCTGAAACATTGCCGAACAGACCGCCATTCATCAGCATGGCATTGACATACAGATTACGAATGGTGTGGTAATTGCCATACAAGCCAATGTGGCATGGGGTGGTGCAGTCAGAGGAGGCAATCGGTTTCCAGGAACCTGTTTCTGCACTGCAGATTCCTTCCATGTCAATATCTGCTTTCAGAATCATGTCATAGCTTCCTGCATTTTCTGCCAGGTTTATCATATCACGAACCTGAGTCAGGTCATAAAGGCTTTTGATCTGAATCATCGGCTTTTCATCCTGGACTTCTGCGGCACAAAGATACATCCGTTCCGCAGATGCCGTGACTGTTACTGACTTGGTACCGTCCTCAGCCTCTTTTGCAGAAATCTGTTCTGCGGATCCGCTTCCGTCAAACAGCAAATAGGTATCTGCGCCATTTTTTCCAAGCTGAATGGTGATTTCCTGTCCAAGGTTCAGTGTGACACTTTGTTCATAGGAAGTACCAACGGGAATCAGCTCTGACTGCTGCTGGTCATATCTGGCAAGAAAAACGGTAACTGCATCGGTGGGGATCAGGACTTCTCCCGGCTGATATTCTGCTGTCACCTCAGATGCATTCTGAGGATTGATCTGCTGCCAGCACACCGGCGTTTTATTTTCCTGCTTCGGAATCTCAGGCAGAGTAACGCCGTCACCTGCCCAGGAAGCAATTCTGCAATATGCTGTGGCAGTGGACTGATTTCCTTCCTGATAATAGAACTGCAGCTGATTCTGCTTGGCAGCTGCATGCATCACAGTCCCCACAGCGTCTTTGGAAAGTGACAGTGTGCCGTCCTTCCACTGGAGGTATGCCTTTTCCTGATTGCAGTAAATCGGCAGCCCTTCCTTGACCTTTTCCCCTGTCCGAATGGAGAAGGTTGCCGCATCTTTTTCATCCATTGTCAGGGAGAATTTGCCATCCTGACAGGAGAGATAGCGGTCCTGGGCAGAAAAGGGCCGTATGGTGAAATCACTGCCGTTGGAGCAGACCATAAATTTCCAGCTGCATACGGCTTCCTCATTTTTTATGCTGTAATAGGTACCGTCTTCATCAGTCAGCGGCTTTTCCTGATAGAATTTTCCGTCCAGAAAGGCAAGTGCATTCTGCGCATCATCCAGGAAGTAATATTCTGCATTGGCATGTACCGCTGCAGCATCCACAACTGATGTCTGAATTTTTGCATAAAACAGTTCACAGGCATCTGTCATTGCAGTGACTGCAAATGGCTGTATCATGCAGGCAGAAAGCATCATTGCTGCGGCCATGCCGCCCAGTATTCTTTTCATCTCTTTACTCCTTTTCCTATTCATCTGTTTCAATTCCGTCAAAAACATTTTTAAGTGCAAAGACCTTGGCTGACTTATTCTGCCTTTTGTTCTGTATCTTCATTTTCGGATTTTTCACTTTCCTCATCGGAGGAAACATCTTCAGAGTCCTCCGCTTCTTCTTCGCCTGCTGCATCTTTGGGTTCAATAAAGGGCTGCAGATTCTCTGCCGGCAAGCAGATTTTCGGCTTGCCCTCCTGTGAAAAATCATAGAACGCAAGATTCATGTCCACCTTGCCCGAAATTCCTGCAACAGTGCCATCAGAGGCATACTGCCACATATCATAATCGTAGATATATGTGGGGCCGTCTCCGTATTCCGCCAGCCACATGGGAATTTCCTTCAGACGGGGCAAATCCAGTTTGAATAATGTGGTGCGTTTGTTCTGATAAAACATTGTGGAATATCCGAAGGATTCCATATTCTGGCAATATGCAAGCACACAGTCCGTCAGGGTATCCACAGGCACATTGTCTGTTCTGGCAGTATCCTGAAAAATAATTTCCCAGTCATAGGCAAGGGGGAAATCCAGTTCACAGCCCTCCAGCAGCTGTGCGGTATAGACAGCTTCTGCCACAGCTTCCTCTTCCGAAACAGCCTGTGAGAAGAAATATGCGCCCACCTTCAGCCCGACTTTTTTCGCTTCTCTGTAGTATTCACGAAACATGGTATCCGGGTTCATGGTATCTGCATCTGTGCCGTAGTTCCGATATCCGACGCGCAGCATCACAAAATCAATGCCGTCTTCCTTGACTGCATTCCAGTCTGTGACGGTATTATGGGAGGAAATATCAATTCCGGTCAGCGCATTGATATTGCCTTCATCATCAAAAGAAACCATGCGATGATTGACCTGTTCCCGCATGTTGTCCAAAGGGTGTGAAGAAAGCGTGACATCACTTAAAACCGGCAGCCAGATCTGGCCAAACTGCTCATCACGCAGCAGGATTTTTTCTCCCTTTCTTTCGTAGTAGTGGTTAACTTCGATGGGTTCATATACGATTGTGCGGTCCTCTTCGTTCTCTGCATCAGATACATTCAGCTGCTCCAGCTTTTCTTCCAGCTGACGAATGCGGCTGCTTTTGGATGCATTGGAAATACCCAGCACAGCAATGGCAGATACGGCTGCCACCGCTGCGGCTGCAATGGGAATCACAATTTTAAAATTCATAAACACTCCTTTTCTGACGGAGACTTAATGATTGGCAATTTTGTTTGCAATGGAAAAAATCAGCTTGATCGGTGCTGGCATCAATGCTTTTTCTGCATGTTTCAGTTCCTCCCGGATGGCAATATGCTGCGGACAGTGCTTTTCGCATTTTCCGCAGCCGATACATTGTGTCATATCGCTGCGCTTCTTCTTGAAGGATGTCACCTGGAAATACTCTCTGCGGACAGAATTCTTTTTCTCCAGGAACATTCTGTTATAGCAGCTGAATGCCGCAGGAATGTCTACGCCGTGGGGACAGGGCATACAGTATCTGCATCCGGTACAGCCGACTTTTGCACTTCTGCGGATTTCATTTTTCACACGGGCAATGAGGGCATGGTCCTGCTCTGTAAATTCACCCACCTGCACACGGCTTGCAGCAATGATATTCTCCTTCAGCATCTTCATGGAATTCATACCGGAAAGTACGCAGGTGACCTCCGGCTGCTCCCACAGCCAGCGCAATGCCCATTCTGCAGGGCTTCGCTGAATGGAATACTCCTGAAACATTTGTTTTGCAGAATCCGGCAGATGGCTTACCAGTCTGCCGCCCCGCAGCGGCTCCATGATAATAACGGGAACGCCTTTTCCGGCTGCGTACTGCAGACCTTTTCGTCCTGCCTGCGTATGCTCATCCAGATAGTTATACTGAATCTGGCAGAAATCCCAGTCATAGGCATCCATCAGCTGAATAAACGTATCCGTACTGCCGTGGAAAGAAAAACCAATCTGACGGATTGCGCCGGATGCCTTCTTTTTCTGTATCCATTCTTCGATGCCGAATGCCTGCATCCGCTTCCAGCCTTCTACATCGCTGAGCATATGAATCAGATAAAAATCAATATGGTCTGTCTGGAGACGCTCCAGTTCTTCATCAAAGAATTTGTCAATCATTGCGGCACTCTTCACAAGATAGAAAGGAAGTTTTGTGGCAATGTGTACTTTGTCACGGCAGTGGTTTTTCGCAAGAATTTTTCCCAGGGCAACTTCATTGCCGGGATACACATAGGCGGTATCAAAATAATTTATGCCGCAGCGAATCGCCGCCAGGACTTCCCGTTCTGCTTTTTCCAGCTGGATTTGTCCGCTGTTTTTGGTAAACCTCATGCATCCATATCCCAGAATAGATACTTTTGTGCCATTTCGCATGGTCCTGTACTGCATAATTTTTCCTCCGTTTTTTCATTCTTTTCAGGTCAGCGTAATCTGACAGCCTCTATTATTATAGCATAATATGATGTTCAGGTCAATAAAAGGCGAAAATATACTTGCTTTTTTTATGATTTTGCGGTATACTAATAAAAAAACATATATAGAATAATACGCTTTTAAAGCTGTATTCACAGAGGAGGGCTGTTTATGGGAAAACGTGTATTCCTGATTGTACTGGACAGCTGCGGCTGCGGCGCACTGCCGGACGCTGACAGATTTATGGACAGCGGTACGCATACCATACGGGCATTGTGCAATACCGGTGCGCTGTACATCCCAAACCTTACAAGGATGGGCTTGTTTCAGATCGAGGGCATCGGCTGCGGTACCCCATGTGATTCCCCCACTGCCGCCTATGGCAAATGCGGTGAAAAATCCGCAGGAAAAGACACCACCACAGGCCACTGGGAAATTGCAGGCCTGATTTCTGACGTACCGATGAAAACCTATCCGAATGGATTTCCAGAGGAGGTATTGGAATTTATCCGCCGTATTTCCGGAAGGGATGTACTATGCAATCTGCCCTATTCCGGCACAGAGGTCATTGCAGACTACGGCAGACAGCACCTGGAAACAGGTGCACTGATTGTGTATACCTCGGCAGACAGCGTTTTGCAGATTGCTGCCCATGAAAGTCTGGTACCTGTGCCGGAATTGTACAGAATCTGTCAGGAAACAAGAGCATTTATGCAGGGCGAATATGCCATCGGCCGTATTATTGCAAGGCCTTTTGTGGGAGAATATCCCCATTTCACCCGCACTGCCAACCGCCATGATTATTCTGTTGCACCCTTTGCGCCAACCATTCTGAACCGCATTCAGGAAAGCGGCAAACAGGTCATCTCCGTGGGAAAGATTCAGGATATTTTTGACGGCTGCGGCATTTCCGAAGGGTATCGGACTACTTCCAATGATGACGGCATGGGAAAAACACTCCAGCTGACCGCAAGGGATTTTGAAGGGCTTTGCTTTGTCAATCTGGTGGAGTTTGACAGTGCCTACGGCCACCGCAGAGATGCCATGGGCTATACCAGGGCACTGAATGCCTTTGATGCGCAGCTTGGTACACTGCTTCCCCAGCTGACCGAAGAGGACTTACTGATTATCACCGCAGATCATGGCTGCGATCCGACTGCCCACGGCACAGACCATACCAGGGAATATATTCCCCTTCTGGTATGGGGAAAGAATATTCGGCCGGTGTCTCTCGGCGTGCGTGAAAGCTTTGCCGATATCGGACAAACCGCCTGTGAATGGCTGAATGTGTCCGGGGCATCCTTTGCAGGAACGGGCTTCTTGTCCTCAATATACTCTGAATGAAAAGTGAGCATCTCTATGGGAAATGAAAAAATCTATTGGAACGGCGGTGCAATGCTTGCACCGTTGCCCCCTGTGCTTGTGACATGCGGTACCATGGAACAGCCCAATGTGCTGACAGTTGCCTGGACAGGCATCTGCTGCACCCATCCGCCCATGACTTATATCTCGGTGCGGCCCTCCAGACACTCCTATTCCATCATTAAGGAGTCCGGAGAATTTGCAATCAATCTTCCAACTACAGCACTGGTTAAAGCGGTGGATTTCTGCGGCGTTCGCTCCGGAAAAAACACGGACAAATTCAAAGAATGCGGTTTGCACCTGATAATGCCCCAGAAGGGCAATGTCCCGATTCTGGAGGAATCTCCTGTAAGCCTTTCCTGCAAAGTAGTACAGGTCATTCCACTGGGCACCCACGATATGTTTATTGCGGAGATTATTGAAACCGCTGCTGATGCACGATATGTGGACAGCAAGGGCAAGCTGAATCTCCAGCAAAGCGGTTTGCTGGCATATGCCCATGGAGAATATTTTGCCCTGGGAAGAAAATGCGGCTCTTTCGGTTATTCCGTACAGAAAAAGAACAGCCGCAGAAAAAAGCATAAGCCCTCTCCCACAAAAGACTGATTCAGCTTTTTCCAAATAAGCCGCTGCCTCATCTTGACGAAAAGGAAAAAAAGTGCTATAATGAACATATCCGAGCTGAAAGAGATTCTGACGGCAAGGATATGTTCATTATTTGTTTAGACTGCCTGACGCAAAATCTCCTGAGATGAAGCGGAAGTCATGAATCAAGGCTTTCTGTTGACAGGATTTTTGCACCCGGATACGGGTGCTTTTTTGCGCACAGCAAAAAGGAGGAACCACTATGTACAATCCCAAATCACTAAAGGCCGATGAATTCATTGACCATGCAGAAATCCAGGAAACCCTGGCATATGCAGATGCACACAAAAATGACAGAGCACTGATTGAGCAGATTATTGCAAAGGCTGAGGAAATGAAGGGCCTTTCTCACCGTGAGGCTTCTGTACTTCTGGCATGCGAAGAGGAAGATCTCAATGAGCGTGTCTGTCAGCTGGCTGAAAGAATCAAGCTGGAATTCTACGGCAACCGCATCGTTATGTTTGCACCGCTGTATCTTTCCAACTACTGTATCAACGGATGTCTGTACTGCCCGTATCACCTGAAGAATAAGCACATCCCCAGAAAAAAGCTGACACAGGATGAAGTGCGTGATGAAGTCATTGCACTGCAGGATATGGGTCACAAGCGTCTTGCCATTGAAGCAGGCGAAGATCCGGTCAATAACCCCATTGAGTATATTCTGGACTGCATCAAAACCATCTACAGCATTCACCACAAGAACGGCGATATCCGCCGTGTCAATGTAAACATCGCCGCTACCACTGTGGAAAACTACCGCAAGCTGAAGGAGGCAGGCATCGGCACCTACATCCTCTTCCAGGAAACCTACCATAAGGAAAGCTATGAGCATCTCCACCCCACAGGACCGAAGCACGATTATGCATATCATACCGAGGCAATGGACAGAGCAATGGATGGCGGCATTGATGATGTGGGCCTGGGTGTATTGTTCGGCCTGGAGCTGTACCGCTATGAGTTTGCAGGTCTTCTGATGCACGCAGAGCATCTGGAAGCAGTACACGGTGTCGGACCCCATACTATTTCTGTACCTCGTGTCAAGCATGCGGATGACATTGATCCGGGTGCATTTGACAATTCCATTTCCGATGAAATTTTCACAAAGATTATTGCATGTATCCGTGTGGCAGTACCATACACCGGTATGATTATTTCCACAAGAGAAAGTGAAGCTGTCCGTGCAAAGGCACTTCGCCTGGGTATTTCTCAGATTTCCGGCGGCTCCAGAACTTCTGTAGGCGGCTACACGGAGGAAGAACGTCCCCATGATACAGAGCAGTTTGATGTATCTGACCAGAGAACACTGGACGAGGTTGTACAGTGGCTGATGAAGGATGATTTTATTCCTTCCTTCTGCACAGCTTGCTACCGTGAGGGCAGAACCGGCGACCGCTTTATGGCACTCTGCAAGAATCGCCAGATTCTGAACTGCTGTCATCCGAATGCATTGATGACCCTGCAGGAATATCTGGAGGACTATGCTTCTCCGGAAACCAAGGCAGTGGGTGAAGCACTGATTGCAAGGGAAATTGAGAATGTTCCAAACGAAAAGGTGCGCACCATTGCAAAGCAGAACCTCAACGCCATCAAGAACGAGGGCAAGAGAGACTTCCGCTTCTGAACAGCACGAAAAAGAGGACACTTCGGTGTCCTCTTTTTTATAGTCTAAAATTCATTTGCCGGCTGTTTCCGGGCAATGCAAGCCTTCCACATTATTACAGATTAGGAACCGGCACCTCATTGGGATAACGCACAATAGTCAGTATCGTGATATTATCTTTTCCGCCGTTGGATAACGCCTGCACCACCAGATCCCTTACTCTCTGGGGAAGCGGTTTTGGTCTTGCAAGTATTTCCTCAATTTCAAAGGGCGTCACATAATCGCTCAGTCCATCGGAGCATAACAGCATCACATCGCCGCTGCGCATCCCATCCGGATAGGCACTGACCTCCGGCTTCGGCTCTGCATCCAGATTCCCGATGACGGGCAATACAATGTGGCGGTGAATATGAGAATTCTTTTCTTCAATGGAAATTGTTCCCTCTTCATACAGCATCTGCACCAGGGTCTGATCACGGCTGATTTGTTCCAGTGTGCTGTTCCGATAGCGGTATAGACGGGAATCACCCACATTGTAGCAATGCATCACGTCATTTTCATCAATGCCGATGCCGCAAAGTGTGGTCTGCATGCCTGCCGTACTGCTCTGCATCACGCTCTGTTCTGAAATCTCTGTGTGAATTTCCAGGATTCTGCGTTTCAGATTCACACGGGCCTCATAGGGGGTATCTGCCAGCAGTTCCAGGCAGGTACGGGAAGCCAGTTCTCCGGCATTTTCACCGGAAACGCCGTCGCATACCGCTGCAAGAAACGGGCCGCTGAGCACATCCTGAACCATGCCCTCCGTTTTAATAATGTCTCCCAGCATCATTGCATCTTCATTGTGCGGACGTATTCCTTTTTCCGTAATGCCACAACAGTAATACATTTTATTACCCTCCTGCCGGTTTCTGCTTATTGTCCATCGTACAGTCTGCCCAGAGTATCAGAATAGGCTGCACGGAATTGGGCAAATGTACCTGCATCCAGATGATCACGAATCTGCTGCATAAGATTGTTATAGAACCACAGATTATGCTGCACCGCCAATCTGCCGGCAAGCTGTTCGCCGGACTTGAAAAGATGACGGATATATGCACGGGAAAAGTTCCTGCAGGTGGGACACTGACAGCCTTCCTCAATGGGACGGGGATCTGTTTCAAAGCATTTGTTGGTCAGATGCATCATACCACGCATGGTGAACACAGTGGCATGGCGTGCGTTTCGGCTTGGCATAACGCAATCGAAGAGATCGATGCCCCGTGCAGCAGCCTCCACAATATTCTGGGGTGTACCCACACCCATCAGATAACGGATTTTATGAACAGGCATATGCGGTTCCACATGTTCCACTATATCATACATGACCTCTGTGGGTTCACCCACTGCAAGGCCGCCAATGGCGTAACCGTCCAGATCCAGTTCTGCGATTTCCTGCATATGCTGTTCCCGCAGGTCTGCAAAGGTACATCCCTGATTGATACCGAACAGCATCTGGTGCGGATTGATGGTATCCTCCAGCTGATTGAGGCGCTTCATTTCAGCCTGACAGCGTTTCAGCCAGCGTGTCGTTCGCTCACAGCTTTGCTTGGAGTATTGATAGGGCGCAGGATTTTCCACGCACTCATCGAAAGCCATTGCAATGGTGGAGCCGAGATGAGACTGAATCTGCATGCTTTCTTCCGGTCCCATAAAGATTTTTTTTCCGTCAATATGGGAATGGAAGGTAACACCTTCCTCCTTAATTTTCCGCAGTTTGGCCAGCGAGAACACCTGGAAACCGCCGGAATCCGTCAGAGTCGGGCCCTTCCAGCCGGTAAAGCCCTGCAAACCGCCCATGGTCCGCACAATGCCGTCACCGGGACGAACATGCAGATGATATGTATTGCACAGCATGACCTGACAATTAACTGCTTCCAGATCTCTCGCAGAAAGTGCGCCTTTGATCGCAGCAGACGTGGCAACATTCATAAAGCAGGGTGTCTGAAAATCGCCGTGGACAGTATGAAAAATGCCTCTTCGTGCAGTGCCTTCCGTTTTTAACAATTCAAACATCGTGATGTCTCCTTTTATCATACTGTATATATCATACCATATTTTTGAAAAAAAAGCAAGGGCAGGGCAATTGCAATAAACAAAAGTGTCTTGAAAACGGTATCTGCTATATGGCGAGAGAATCTGTGTCTGAGTGTATGGTTTATATTTGATTTGTTGAAGCAGCTGTGCCTTCGGAGGACGGCTGCTTAACTATATTAGTGATAATTGTTCAGAAACTCCATAAAATCCATGATTCAATTCTTCCGGTATATCGTCATTAATTTCATGTACCAATATTTCTTTTGATGACATTGCAATTTTCTTTGTAAAAGCTTTAATAACAAAATCAAAACACTTGATTACGTCATTTTGTGTTATGTGAGTAAGACAGACCATCTGAACTTTAAAGTGTTCAGCCAGATTAAACATAGGAGTTAAAATATGTGGAGCAGTAGTGGATCCAAAAGGATTATCAAGTATCAGGACACTGTAAGCTGAATTATTACGTATACCCGCTGATTCTGATTTGCTGTAATTCATAATTGAAAGAATTATTGACAGATATACAATAAACTTTTCGGCGCCTGAATTACTTTTCAAACCTTCTTCCCATGTTCTGTAAGAGGCATTTTCAGGATTTTTATCAATTTTATAAGCCCGTACTGTTAAATTGCTTTTTTGTATTGCAGTTCTGAGTAATCTGCCGCTGCTCACGATTTTTTCTGCCTCTTTCTTCTTTTGTTCATCATTTGAAAATTCACGATTTGCAAAATGCTCAACACTGGCATCAATCTCAGATTCTATAAGCTTTTGTGCTGAATCCGTATCAAAAGAATCAGGAATATCAATTTTCAGCATGTTCTTGGGTGACTTATCTTCATAAACTTTAACTCTGGCATCTTTAATATGTTTCAGTCCATTATAAATCTGTTCTGCAAACATAGTACATTGGCGTGACAAATCAAATCTGCTGCGATTGATACCATTAAGATCAGCTTCTATTTTTAAAACCATTTTCTGAGCACTTTCAATGTATTTATTTACCATGTCATTCAGACTGAAAATATTTTCTCCCTTTGAATCAGACATCATTTTCAAAAGATTATCCAGTGAGTTTTTCAGTTTATAATCGTCCTTATCAAATCTGTTTATGACTGCATTTAAATCATCTTTTGCTTTGCTCAATAAATCCCGGAAGGATTTGGTATTATCTTTCCATTCCTTATGAAGATTTTCAAACTGATTTATTATATTCTCCTGTAATTCGACAGCAACAGCTTCTTCACTCCTTTGTAAACCTGCAAGAGCATCCTTTAATCTGTCCTGAATTCTGTCTGCCGATCTGATAAGATTTTCTGTGTTTTTTATATTCTGATTAAGTGCTGCAATTTCTTGTTTAATGTCTTCACGACGTTTTTCAAAATCTGAATAAATCAGATTTTCAGGCATAGGCTCGCCATATTTTTCAAGTTTATTGCAAGCGTTTTTTAAATCATGTTCAGCAACAATATAAACTTCATTTGCTGAATCGCAGTCAGATTTTGCTTTTTCTGCTTTCAGTGATATTTCTGACAATTCTGTTTTCAGTTTTTTGTAAACCTGTTCGCTGTAGACCACATCTTCATATGATGACTTATCTATTTCTTTTCTTGAAATCTCATTTTGATATGTTTCCATATTATTGTGTACATAATCAAGAGATTTTTTTAAAGTTTCAATTTCAGCTGACTGTTCCTTTGAAAGAGTAAGATACTGATCATACAAATCGTTCAGATTGCCTTCTTTTATCGGTGATTCAACGCATGGTGAAGTTTCAGAATATGCCTTTTGTGCATATTCCAGTTTGTCTTTTTCCTGATAAAGAACAGTTTCAAGCTCCGAAATAGAATCGCTTAAATCTTCCAAAGCTTTTTCTGTATCATTCAATTGCTGATTTGCTTTTGTTAGCTTACTGCTTAAATCAATGATTTGACCTGATAAATCATTTTCGTTCTGAATGCAGTCTGCAATATCTTTCAATGAATCAATTTGGTTTTTACAGGTTTGGATCCTCACAGATATGGTATCTCTATTCTGTTCTGTTTCTTCGATTTCAGATTTCAGTTTTTCCTGCGCAGCTTTAAATTCTTTTATCCGATTCTCTGATTCTGCAATATCTTTTTCTATTCTTTCAAGCTCTTCATTTTGTTGTGTGAGCCATTCTGCTGAATAATTAAAAGCTTTTGCAGTTTCATATTGTTCGGAAATATGATTTTTTGCAGATTCAGATGTTTCCAGAATTTTTTCAAGTTCTGTAATTTTGTCATTAAGCTCGGATAAAAACTCATTCTGATTCTCAAACAGCTTTACTGCACAGCCTGTTATATACTTTTGTGATGATGCAGATTTTTCGAGGAACAAATTAACCTCACTCATACTGAAAACAGGTGCAGTTGATGAAAGCCATTTATCCTCATCATTTAAGCAGATTTTTACATATTCTTCATCTTCAATAATCAGTGAATATGCAAGAAAAGGATATTTCTCCAGCAAATCCAAAACAGACTCACTGCTAAGATTATTATTTTCAATCTGTTTCAAAAGATATTTTTCACAGGTAATATATTCAATTTTTTCTGCATCAAGGAAAGCTGTAATTTCATTATTTACATGAACGCTTCCGTTTTCGGCAGCGTTTTTTAGTTCTGTCTGAATGCGAATTGTATTCTGAATTCTGATACATTCTGCCTCTTTTTCAGAAAGCATATTTATCAGAATTGTTTCAAGCTGATTCCCGAAAACTGCAGAATAATCAAAACGATATTCATCACAAATACTGCATACTTTATCATATTCTGCTTCGTATTTTTCAATATCATTCTGTATTTTTGATTTTTCGGTTTCACATATAAATACAGAGTTTTTTATTTCTGAAATTCTATTTGGGATATCATCTTTTTTCTGTTTCAAATCATCAATTACTGCATCTGTTTTCTGTTTTTCTTTTTCAAGTTCGGAAAGATCTGCATTTAGATTTTTTTCAAGCAAATCAATTTGAGAATCCTCATAAGAACCGATAATATTTCGGTCTATTCCAAGAGAATAACGTTTTACAAGATTATCAGTCTGCTTTTTCTGCTGGTCGAGCTGGCCATTCAGAGATGATTTATCATTCTCACATTTTCTGATTTGTTTATCAAGAATATCTTTTTCGAATTTTAAACTGCTTTGTTTTTGCCTTTGAGATTCAAGTTCTTTTTCAGTATCAGATATTGAATTAGAAAGAAAAGTTTTTTCTTTTTCGGCAAGTATATGAACACTGTACTTCAGGCTGTTTATTTCCTGAGATATATCTGAATTCTGTTCCAGACCGCTGATTCGCATTTTAATTGCTTCTGCTTCATTTTCAGCCTTTTTCAGTTTTTCATTATAATCAGCACATTCCTGAATTTTTAAATCTCTTGAAATCTGTTCTCTCTTTTGATTCAGAACCTCGGATTTATCATATGCCTGATCCTTTTCCAATTCGGCTTCTTCAAACTTTTTCCTGATTGAATAATATTGTGCGGATACTTCTTCATAATCAATTTGTTCAAGCTTCTGATTCTTGTCCTCTGTGGCTGAATTAAGTTCAGATAAAGTATTTTCAAGATTATGTTTTCTGCTAACAAGTGCATCACCTAAACCGTACAGCTTTCGTTCGGCATTTCTTGCTTTATCATCTGCATAGTAAAGCTGTTCAAACTCTGGAATAAGCGGTTCAAGTTCAGAGATATATTTTCTGTGTATTTCCTGTTTTTTCAGAAGTTCGGAATTTTTAAGATATAAATCTGCATATCCCATAAACATGGTTGCAAGAGAGCTGTCTTCATTATTATTTCCTGAGTTTTCGCCTCTTATTTCATTCTCTATTGCGGGAATTATTAGATTGTCTATCAGTTTGTCAGATGTGGTATATTCACCGAAAAATGTATCCAGACCACTTTCAACGGAATTGATTTTTTCTATCATTTCCCACTCATTTGGAAAAATATAAAACTCCTGTAATTTTTCTTTCCATTCTCTGCTTTTTTCCTGACTGAAACAAACCAGTCGATTATGATTCTTTGAAAGCTTTTTTATATATTCATAGTCAGCAGCTACAAAATTCCCGTTTTCTTTTGTGGAAAGTTCAAGAGAGGTAATGGATTCGGCATCATAATCATACAGATATTCTGAATAAAAAGTATAATACTGTATCCTTCTTCCTCTTTCATCATTTCCGTTATCTGAATTCACAGCAGTGCGCATAGAAATGCCTGTCAGAAGTTTTTCGGGACTTTTATCCTTCTGCCATTCAAGAAGTACATAAGAATGATAGCCAGGTCTGGTGAAAAAGCTTTCGATTCTTCTTCCTGATGCTTTCGCCTTTGGAAGAATCGGCTGCATCATAAGCTGAACAAGAACCGATTTTCCTCCGCCGTTTGCAAGATTTATCAGAACGTTTCTGGCTTTTTTGCTCTCTGTATTTCTGAAATCATAAAGTTCATCGGCAATCAGTCTGTTTCCGTCATTATAGTAAAAATTGACGATTCTGATTTTATTCAGCTGCGGCATTTTTCTCCTCCTCCCTAAGTCTTTTATTCATTTCATTAATTCTGTCTTTTTTCAGAAAATACGGCATAAGGTCCTGACATTTCTTAGTCGGTTTTATTATATTGTTTTCGTCTTTGATAAATATATCGTCAGCCTTTAATTTTACAAGAAGCTTATTAACTATACCGTATTTTGTATTAATCTTTCTGCTTTCAAAATCTCCTTCGGTCTTGGTAAGCCAGTCATTACAAAGCAGACTGAAATTTTCGCTGTAATCCTGAAATTCGTCTGTTGATTTATCCGATTTTTCATATCTTCCGAAATACTTGTTAAGTTCTGATACAAATTCTTCCTCCGAAATCATATTTCGGCTCATGGCTCCTGAGATTTCGGAATTGAAAAAGAGATACAAAAGATAAACAGCAATAAAATTCATCAGATAAATATCTCTGTTTCTGACTTCATTTCCACCGATGTCCTTTTTAAAATCTTCATTATTCTTCAAAAGCAAGTCATTATCCTGGGTCGGAACCATATAAAGTCTGTCACGAACACGATGAAGTTCAAAATCAAGTTCTGAACCAAACACTTCAAGTTCTTCTGCAACATCAGACTCCATTGAATATCCCCATACAGCATGGTCAGTCTGCCTGTCTATCCATCCTTTTTTCATCAATGCATGAAATACAGTAAGTGTTTTTTTATTCATCTCTCCACCTCTGTTCTGAAATTATTCATTGTGATATTTGAAATATATTTTCCGTTTGAAAATGAAAAACTAAAAGACCCTTCCTCATCTTCAAAACGTATTTTTTTCATCTGTGTAAGCTGTTCATCCATTTCATTCAGATACCATGATAATTCAAATTCACCATTGGGTATGATTGATGTATGCTCTGCTTTTCGCCATGCCTCTATATCAAGAACCTGCATCGCATAAAGCGACACAAGAACATCAGGAAGCGAATTTTCTTCACAAAGATTATTAATCGTATCTTCAGTAAGAGAATGTACAAATCCCCTTGCAGTAAAAGCGGAACGATCCTTTGCATATTCAAAAAAAAGCGTAACAATACTGAGATTACGCTGATTTCGTATTTCTGATATATCTGGAATTTCCTGTGCATCTTCCGTAATATCTACACCTGTATGTGATTCTTCCTCTGTAATTCTGCTTTGTGGCATATAGAAATTTTCAATGCTGAAAAATTTGCTGAATTCCGGAACAGTAAATATACTCATCAGCCCACTGACCATTTTTGTAATATCAGATTCGTTCTGTCTTAATGGAGTGAGTATATCTTTCTCAAAATTGATTTTTTCAAAATCTGAAATCGTAAAACTGTCCTGAAGTATCATTTCATATGTACTTGAAACAGATTGCTTTTTATTAATAAGACTTCTTTGTTCTTCAATGGTTGTCTGAATATTTTTTATTATTTCACATAAAGCCTTATACTGTGGCTCAAGTGTTTCTGTACCTAATCCGCTTTCAGCAGCAGTCTGCATATTATTCTTTCTTACCTGAGCGGATCTCTGAATATCTGTAAGCTGGCGGTATTCATCATCAAGCAGATCAGATGTTCTGTTTATTATCTGTTCGTATCTGTCCTCTGGTATTTGTGAAATGTTTTCTCTGCACATACGAATAAAGCTGTCCATATCATTTGACATGTTTCTGATACGTCTGATGAGTTCTCTGCTTTCACCTAAAGCCTGAGTATAATTATCACGTTTCATATACTCATTCATGCGGAATCTTGTAACAGAATAATCAAGTTCAGACTCTATTTCTTTAGTGCGGAACATAAAATCAAAAGCATCATTTGTCAGATAATACTTTCCCTTGTCCTCATCAAGAATTCGGAATGTCATAGGGATTAATTTTCCTTTTTCTGAATCGTAGGTCAGATAACTGATAGGAATACCTCCGTTTTGCAGTACATCAATTACAATATATCTTGTCATTATCTTAGGGTCAACAGCATATTCCTTCGGTAACAGTAATGAGAATCCTTCGACAAATTCTGTAATATCTGAAAGTGAACAGCTCTGATGAATACCAAGCGTTTTTTCTTCAATAAATACCATTACTGCAATAATAATATTAGTAAGAATCTGGCTGTCTCCGTTTATCATTTTCCTTATATACTCAGGATATGAATTGCGCACAAAACATTGCATAATATTGATAAACTTCATGCGCTTTTCAAAGCCGCTTAAAAGTGCTGATACTTCTTTTTCTTCCATAGATTACTCCATATGTTCCTTTAACCATCTGAAATTTATTATTTCCTGTGGGATTCTTTTATTATCATAAAGTGTTTTTCTTAAAACATCCTTATAATCAGAAGAAAACAAAGATATTATACTGCTGTAATCGTCCATAATATTTCTCTTATCGTTACTGTCAGGAATGATTCTTGTTAAGGATAATTCAAGCATTTTTTCGTATGCAGGAACAAAAAGACTAATATTACACGAATTACTGTTTCTGAGAAGTGAACAGTAAATATTGAGCCCTTCTCTGTCAATATCTCCCCAATATAAAAAGCGGATATTACTGCAATTCATATATTCACAGTATTGAGAAAGATAGTTTTTTCCTGCAATTTTCTTTCCTTCCCCATAAAGAACACCATCTATTTTTGTTCCGAAAATTACAGATGCTGATTCTTCAAACATCATTCTTCTCAGATTAAACCATATATCTTTATTTTCGAGAATCAATACCGTCATTTCATCTTTTTTTATTGGAATATAATCATGAAAACAATATTCGGGAGTATCATAAAATGCAAGAGTATCTTCGTTTATTCCTGTTTTGGCAAGTACATTCAGAAATTCTGAATTTTCAAGCATTTTTTCTTCATTAAATATCTCAAATGAACGTTCTTTTTTTGAAACAAAAACGGATAAATCATTGTTCTGAAAAAGGAAACCATTCAAATCCTGAATCTCTTTACGGTATTTTAAATATTTGTCAATGTGATTTTTCAGATAACCGTTTTCCAGAAGCTGAGGGTGAAGAATTCCTATTTCCTGTTCTGTTTCGGCAGTATCATCAGAAAATACTATTCTGTATTTCATATACAACGGGTATCTTTTATTTCCATTGCCACCAGAGCTTTTCACCGGAACAAGGTTTCCACCATTGCATAAATCAGTTACTATCGGATAAATATCCGAAGTCTCTGTTATTCTGCAAAGCGCCTTTATTTCTTCCAATGATATAGTTTTTTTACTGTGTTTCTTTATTTTTTCTTTTATATTCATATCAGTTATTTTTTATTTACTCAGACAATTCATAACAACCTTAACCATCATTTCTATTTCATCAGGTTTGGATTCGGCAATCATGATTGTGAGTGCAGCGAGAGTATGGTCTGCGATAGCCTTTACTGTTTTAGCATCGTCAAGGAACAATGCTCTGTTTTTATCGAGGAAATACAGGAACATCGCCGCAGCGATACGCTTGTTTCCGTCCGAGAAGGAATGATTTTTGGTAACGAAATACAGCAGACGAGCCGCCTTTTCTTCAAGTGTCGGATATATCTCAACTCCGCCGAATTCCTGATAGATATTCGCAATACTGCCCTTGAAAGAATCGTCCTTTTCATTACCAAAAAGCTGACTGTCCGATGCAAACTTCATTGCATTGATTACCTGACGGCATTCATCATAGTCAAGCATATAGACAGCCCTATTGCCCTTCGGCTTTTCAAGTGTCTGATGGTCATATGCATCAAGCAGATCCAGAGCCGTATTGAATCTGTCAATTACCGACATAACCTCTCTTGTATCTATATTCATTGTTTCACCTGATTTTATTTCATATCTTCATTTATCTTCCAGTATCCACCCTTATCAGCACCAACACGTTCCAGAGCACCTGATTATTTTTTTATCAATCTGATACCGCTTACTGACATATTAAGCAAAGCAGCCATTTCAGAAATTGATATTTTAGGATTATCATACATCAATTTTAAAACTTCCATGTCAGTTTTCATGTTAATTTTTTCATTTTCATGCTGGTTTTCTTTGTAGTCTGGATAGTTTTCTTAGTAGTTTTCTTGATAGTATTCTGGGTAGTTATTTGGGTAGTTTTTTATTTCCACAGCAGTTTTGAATCCTTCGCTCAATCCATCCTCACATTCCTCTTAACCTCATTATTTCCCATAACAACAGCCCAGACATACATACAGGTTTTCGGCATCATCAGCATACCGATCATCGGGCTGATTTCAGACCACAGCACAACAGGAATATAGAATGCAAAGCTGAGAAGAACTGCAAGCCACATCCACTTAAATGCCTTGTCGCTTTTCTTACGGAAAAAGAGAACTATCATGATAATTCCCATGATGGTGAACGGAATGTTTCTGTAAATTCCCCATATTACAGGATCTTCGCCTGTCCAGTCATTCTGCGGCATAAGGCAAAGTCCAATTCTCAATGCTGAGAGAACAGCCATAGTTACACGCAGTTTCAGATTCGGGCAATTGTATCTGATTTCGTATATCAGATACATCAGAAAATAGAAAATGGTCATTGTGATTGATGTAATCATCTTGCCGATTCCGAGACTT
>JAKSPJ010000007.1 GCA_024404915.1 Oscillospiraceae bacterium | reverse complement strand
ATGATTTCATAAAGTGATCAAAAACAAAGCTTGCTGTTCAGTTTTCAGGATTTTGGGTCTTGACAAATTTGAAAATCTATGGTATAATAGATTTCAGAAACGCACCATTAGCTCAGATGGTAGAGCAACTGACTCTTAATCAGTGGGTCCTGGGTTCGAGTCCCCGATGGTGCATTTGATGGCCCGTTGGTCAAGCGGCTAAGACGACGCCCTCTCACGGCGTAATCATGGGTTCGATTCCCGTACGGGTCATAATCATGGTTTCAAAAAGCTTTTGCTTTTGAAATATAAATTTGCAGAGTCGGTGTTAATGGCAATGAGGATCCACCCGTTCCCATTCCGAACACGGAAGTTAAGCTCATTCACGTCGAAGATACTTGGCTGGAGACGGCCTGGGAAAATAGATCGATGCCGACACTGTATATTCCTCCATAGCTCAGTCGGTAGAGCACCTGACTGTTAATCAGGGTGTCACTGGTTCAAGTCCAGTTGGGGGAGCCAACAAGAACGGATTATTGATGTTTGTCAATAATCCGTTTTTTATTTCCTGATTCTATATAAATTGAAATAAAAGTCTGACAGCGTTTTGATCTTATTTTGGATGTTCCTACTAAAATTTAAAGATTATTAAATATTTTTTTAATTGGTAGCGTTTTTGCGCTTGTGTATAAAAAACTCATGTTCTAATAGTGTGGCTTCGTATATTATAATAATACTAATTGAATAATCTGCATAAAATATTATATCTCAAATTCTGCTTTTTCGGCAATATGTCTCCTTTTGAATGCGCAATTTGTCTATTTCTTCTATTGCATTTTTTTAGAAAATGGAGTATAATATTAAGGTATTATAAAGAGTACTGTCATAGAAAAATGTGTAAGCAGTACACAGTATCATTGCTGTCATTCCAATGCACCGGCAATGATGCATCGAAGTGGAAAGGTTTGGTTGCATTGGAGAACGGAGTTAACAATGTCAAAATTTTCTGAAAAGATTACGCAGGATTTTCTGAATCGCTTGCAGTCCCAGTTCAATGTAACACCGGATGAAGCCAGCGATAAGCAAATCTACCTGGCACTGTCTTTTGTTGTTGCTGAGGCAATGAAGACAAAGCGTCAGAAGTTTATGAACCATGTCAATTCAACCGGTCAGAAGCAGATTTTCTATCTCTCTATGGAGTTCTTGATGGGCAGATCTCTGAAGACCAGCTTGTATAATCTCGAAATTGCAGAGGATGTTGCAAAATTCCTGAAAAAGTTCGATATTAAGCTTGACCGCATTTATGACTATGAACCGGATGCCGGACTTGGCAACGGCGGCCTGGGCCGTCTTGCTGCCTGCTATCTCGATGGCCTTGCAACAACGGAATATCCTGCTACCGGCCACAGCATTTGCTATGAGTATGGTATCTTTAAGCAGAAGCTCGAAGAAGGCTGGCAGACAGAACTTCCTGATAACTGGCTCCCCGGCGGTGAAGTGTGGCTGGATCCGAAGCCCGAGCTTGCAATTGAAGTTCATTTTGAGGGCGATTTGGAGGAATACTGGGATCAGCAGTATCACCATGTTTCCCATGTGAATTACAGCACGGTTACTGCTATCCCCTATGATATGTATGTCTCCGGCTATGACAGCAATGCTGTGTCTGTGCTGCGTCTTTGGTCTGCAAAGGCTCCCAGCTTTGATATGGCTATGTTTAACCAGGGCGATTATTCCAAGGCACTGGCTCAGAATTCAATTGCTAACGCAATTTCCAAGGTGCTGTATCCGAACGATAATCACCTGGAGGGTAAGTCCCTGCGTCTTCGTCAGCAGTATTTCCTTTGCGCTGCTGCTGTTGGCGATATTGTCAATAACCATATGAATGTTTATGGTACACTGGACAATCTGGCTGATAAGGTCTCTATTCATATCAATGATACTCACCCGACTCTGGCTATTCCTGAGCTGATGCGTATTCTGCTGGATGACTGCGGCTATGGCTGGGATATGGCTTGGAATATTACCACTAAGGTATTTGCATACACTAACCATACTGTCATGGCGGAAGCTCTGGAAAAGTGGGACGTTAATCTGGTGCGCCGTGTCATTCCGCGTATTTTCTCTATTATTGTGGAAATTAACAACCGTTACTGCGCAGAAATCTTTGCTAAGACCAATGACAGCGCTTTGACCACAAGAATGTCTATCGTTCAGGACAATATGATTCACATGGCAACACTTTGTGTGGTCGCTTCCCATAGTGTCAACGGCGTTTCTAAGCTGCATTCTGAAATTATCAAGGATGCTGTGTTCCATAATGAGTATGTGGATACTCCGCAGAAGTTTACCAATGTTACAAACGGTATTGCTTACCGTCGTTGGCTGTATCAGTCTAACCCCGGTCTTACTAAGCTGCTGAAGGATACCATTGGCGGCAACTTCCTGAAGAATGGCGCAGAGCTTGTTAAACTGCGTGATTATCAGAATGATGCTGCTGTGCTGGAAAAGCTGATGGCTGTGAAGCGTGCCAATAAGGTGGAGTTCGCAAAGTATGTAAAGTCCAAGAGCGGTATTATCCTGAATCCGGACAGCGTATTTGATGTACAGGTTAAGCGTCTCCATGAGTACAAGCGTCAGCACCTGAATGCGCTGAATATCTTTGCTGATTATCAGATGCTTCTTGAGAATCCGGATGCTGATTTTGCTCCGAAGACCTATATTTTCGCTGCAAAGGCCGCACCGGGCTACTATCTGGCAAAGCAGATTATTAAGATGATCTGGAGCCTCTCTGAGGAAATTCGCAAGAATCCGAAAATCAGCGAAAAACTTTCTATTGTCTTCCTTGAGAATTATTGTGTCACTCTGTCCGAAAAGCTGATGCCTGCATCCGATTTCTCTGAGCAGATTTCCTTGGCCGGCACGGAGGCTTCCGGTACCGGTAATATGAAGCTGATGCTGAATGGTGCTGTTACCATTGGTACACTGGACGGCGCAAACATTGAGATTAAGGATGCTGCTGGTGATGAGAATATTATCATCTTTGGTATGAAGACGGAAGAAGTCAATGCACGCAAGCCGCACTATAATCCGCAGGAGATTTACAATAATCACGGTCTGATCCGGACCTGTGTTGACCGTATTGCAAATGGCGTGAATGACTGCAAGTTCCCGGAAATTGCACAGTCTCTGCGCACAATGGATCCGTATATGGTTCTGGCTGATTTTGACAGCTATCGTGCTGCACAGGCTTATGCTGCTCAGTGCTATGCAGACAAGCAGCGTTTTGCAAAGATGAGTCTGAACAACATCGCAGGCGCAGGCGTATTCTCTGCTGACCGTGCCGTTACAGAGTACGCAAAGAATATCTGGCACCTTTGATCCTATATACAACATTTGAAGTGGAGTGTGGGCGGTTCTTGACTGCCCACACTTTTTTACGGGTAAAACAATTTAAATATAAAGAGGAATGAAATCATGAATCGTGTATACGACAGCTGGAATCGTGCATATAAATCTGTTTTTGGTGCGCTTCGTCAGAATGAACCCTGTACCTTTACAATCTGTATTTCCAAGTCCACACATCTGGACACCAATCCTATGATGATTCTTTATCGCCCCGGTATGAAGGAACGCTTTATTCCAATGAATACCGTTTATGACAGCGGTGATTATATTTATTATTCTGCAACTTGCTCTGCAAAATTCCCCGGTGTGCATTATTATTATTTCTCCTATATTTCTTCCGGACAATGGTTTTATATCAAGAAGAAGGATGCACATAACGGCATTGTTGGCGAGGGCGGATTGTTCCAGCTGACAGTATTCGATGATATGTATGAAACACCTGCATTTCTCAAAGGCGGTGTGATGTATCAGATTTTCCCGGATCGCTTCTGCAAGAGTGGAAAACATCATGAAAATGTGCCCTCTGACCGTGTGCTCCGTGATGACTGGGGCGGTACACCCTACTACAGACCAGATGAAAATGGTCATGTCTGGAACAATGACTATTTCGGCGGTGATATTGACGGAATCATTGAAAAGCTGCCCTATCTGGAATCGTTGGGCGTTACCTGCATCTATCTGAACCCGATTTTTGAATCCCACGAAAACCACCGTTACAATACTGCCAATTATCGCAATGTGGACCCTCTTCTGGGTACGAATGATGATTTTGCGAGACTTTGCCGTATTGCTTCCAGACACGGCATTCGTGTGATTCTGGACGGCGTTTTTTCTCACACAGGTGCAGACAGTATCTATTTCAACAAGTTCCGGAGATATGACACAGTGGGCGCATATCAGTCTAAAAACAGCCCCTATTACAAGTGGTACAGCTTCCACCATCATCCGGATACCTATGAAGCATGGTGGGGTATTGATACGCTTCCGAATGTCAATGAGAACGAACAGGAATACACGGATTATATCTGCGGAAGAGGCGGCGTGCTGGAATACTGGATGCAGCAGGGTGCTGCAGGCTTCCGTCTGGATGTGGCAGATGAACTGCCGGATGCATTTCTGGACCATCTCCACGACTGCGTAAAGCGGGCAGACGGGGACCATATCGTTATTGGCGAGGTCTGGGAAGATGCTTCAACCAAAGAAGCTTACGGCGTAAAGAGACGCTATCTGCTGGGCAATCAGTTGGATTCTGTAATGAACTATCCTTTCCGCACGGCAATCATGCAGTATCTGGGCGGATGTGCCCCGAAAAGCTTCCGTGACCAGATTATGTGCATCCTGGAGAACTATCCGAAATGCTCTGTGGATGTTCTGATGAATTTTGTATCTACCCATGATATTGACCGTGCCATTACCGTATTTGGCGGTGAGCCTGTCAACGGCCGCAGCAAGGACTGGATGGCAGAGCGCAGACTTTCCCCGGAGCAGTATGCTGTAGGAAAGAATAAGCTGAAATGTGCAATGGTTCTGCAGTTCTTCCTGCCGGGTGTGCCCAGCATTTATTACGGCGATGAAGCAGGTCTGGATGGCTACGGCGATCCTTTTAACCGCCGCTGTTATCCCTGGGGCAATGAGGATCAGGATCTGATTGCCTTTACCAAGGAGCTTTCCCGCATTCGTCATGCTTCAGATGTGTTCGTGGATGGTATGTTGAAATTCCTTGTGCTGAAAGATGACTATATCATTTTTGCACGTTATCAGGAGGAGACACAAAAGGCTGTGGTGATTGCACTGAACCGCTCGGATCATGATGTATGCGTTGAGGTGCAAAATGTACCATTTATGGATGTTTATTCAACATTTTCTGCGGTTCATGGTGAAATCCGTGACGGAAAGACCATTCTGCCCCCCTATGGCTTTACTGCTGTCAAGGTGGATTTGTAAGCCTTTCGCCTGTATTAATCACTTGGAGGAGCCATATGCTGATTTCATGCAATGGAATACATAAATTCTATCAGGACCATCATGTTCTTCGCTCGCTGTCATTGACCATTGAAAATCAGGACAGAATCGGACTTGTGGGAGACAATGGATGCGGAAAAAGTACCTTTCTCCGCATCCTTACAGAGCAGGAATTGCCGGATGCATACGAACACGATGAACCTGCCATAGCCCGTGCGACTAATCTGAGAATCGGATATCTGGCACAGAATGCAGGACTGGATGGCAGTAAAACGGTTCTGGAAGAAATGAACAACGCATTTGCATCGCTGCATGCCGCCAGGGATACAATGCTGCAGTTAGAGCAGAAAATGGAACAGGGCCTTACAGAAGAGGAATCAGAAGAATACACGAGATTAGCGGCGTATTTTGAAACCAATGAGGGCTATACTACAGATGTGCGGATTCGTACGGTTTTATTTGGCATGGGCTTTTCAGAGGCTGATTTTTCAAGAAGTATCTCCGGATTTTCCGGCGGAGAAAAAACACGGCTTGCGCTGTGCAAGCTTCTGCTGGAAGCCCCCGATCTGCTGATTCTGGATGAGCCTACAAACCATTTGGATTTTCAGACGGTGGGATGGCTGGAGGATTACCTGAAATCCTGGAGAGGTGCGCTGCTGATTGTCAGCCACGACCGCTATTTTCTGGATCGCCTCTGTACTTCAATCTGTGAGCTGGAACATGGAGAGCTGACACGCTATAAGGGCAATTATACTGCTTTTACAAAGCTGCGTGCAGAGTCCCGTGAAAGACAACAGAAGGAATATGAGGCACAGCAAAGGGAAATTGCGAAGCTGGAAGACTATATTGCAAGAAACAAAGTGCGTGCATCTACGGCAAAATCAGCGAAGTCCCGTGAAAAGCAGCTGGAAAAAATCGAGCGCATTGACAAGCCCTTTTCTGCTGCAAAAACGGCGAGACTGCAGTTTACCTATTCGGTTGTGCCGCCGATTGATTTGCTGGAAGTGAAGAATATTGACCTGACAGTGGGAAAAGGCACAGCACAGAAAACGCTGATGGACCAGATTTCTTTTACGGTCCGCCGGGGTGAGAAAATCGGTATTGTTGGCGAAAATGGCGCAGGAAAATCCACATTGCTGAAGGTACTGCGGAATATTCTGCCCCACAAGGGAACAGTCCGCTGGGCTGCAGGGACACGTCTTGGATGTTTCGAGCAGGAGAGCGAAAGCCTGAATCCCTACGCCACTGTATTTGACGAACTGCATGACCGCTATGCAACGCTGAGCGACTATGAAGTGCGCAGCCTCTTGGGACAGGTTCGGCTTACAGGGGAAAATGTTTTCAAAGAAACGGGTGTGATTTCCGGCGGAGAAAGGGCAAAACTGTGCTTTGCCATTCTCATGATGGAACATGGCAATGTGCTTCTTCTGGACGAGCCTACCAATCATCTGGACCTGGCAACCAAAGAGATTCTGGAGCAGGCACTTGCGGATTTTGACGGCACAATTCTATTTGTCAGCCATGACCGCTATCTGCTGGAGCGCATAGCGGACAATCTGTTTGTGATGGAAAATGGAACGCTGGAGCGGTTCAAGGGCAGTTTTTCTGCATATCAGGAGCAGATTCGCAGACGCATTGAAACAGAGCAGGCTGCTGCTGCAGAGGAGAAAATGCGGAAAGCAGCTGAGGAAAAGAAGAGTAATTATCGTTCAAAAGAGCAGCGTGCACAGGATGCGAAACGCCGTGCAGAGCAGAAGCGTATTGAGCAGGAAATGGACAATCTGCAGGAGGAGCAGGAGCAACTGCAGAATTCTCTGACGGATGAAGCAGTTGCTTCTGATTACGAGAAAATGCAGGCTGTCTGCAATCGCCTGGAGGAAATACGGCAGCTGCAGGACGATTTGCTGGAGCAGCTGATTATGCTGGAGGAATGATAGGGTATGAGAAAGTTTGTATCGTTGTGTTGTGCCGCCATGTTATTGTGTTCAGGTCTGTCTGCCTGTGGTGAAAATAATCAGGCGGAGGTTGTGACAGAAGATGAAATGCCGTATGGCGCAACGGTAATCGTGGATAAGAATTATGCTGTGCCGATGCAGTATGACAATCGTTTTTTGAATGATCCTGCTTTACTGAAGACGATTTCTTCTTATTATCATGCGATACAGGATGCAGATGCGGCAGAGTTTTCATCGCTGCTGTTTCCGCTTTATCATGAATTTGAACTGACTTCTTTGTACAATAATGAGTTTACAGACCAGGATATTCTGGATAACACCAGGGCGGCAATCCAGGATTACTATGGCGGTGAATTTGCTTATTCACTGATTGATGTGACAGATTTGATTTCGGAGGATAACCTTTCCCCAAACAGAGATGCCTTGAAAAATATGCTGGATGACCTGGCTTCTGATATGGGAAAGGAGAAAGTATCTGAAGGACTGTCAGCAATGCTGGAATTGAAAATCACTCGTTATCTGGCGGGAAAGGACACCGGTTATATTGGCGAAACCAATACGGTTATGGCGGATGAGTATTTGTATGCACTGCAATATAAGGGGCAGTGGTATCTGATTTATTCGTGAGGTATGGAATATGAAAAAGCTTGCAATTATATCTGAGTGCCTGGCACTGCTTGCGCTGACAGCCTGTGGTGCATCTCCGGCAGTGACAGAGAACGGTGAAAAGGATGGCAGTGAATCTGTTTCTGAGTCATCTGCTGCAAAGGAAAGCGATGCTGCTTCCGGATTGGTGATGCAGACACCGGAGGGCTTTGATGAAGAAATCAGCGAATGCCTGAAGACCTATTTTACAGCCATTGAACAGCACCGCTATGCAGGTTACGAGGAAACGGTTTATCCCCCCTATGTGGAGGTATATGCAGAATATCTGAAAGAGCGGGAAATGACCTTGGAAACTGCATTTGACTCCCTGTGCAGCAGATTTGATGAGGACGGCTATGACAGCTGGCATCTGACGGAGCTGGTGGCAGAAGAAACAGAGCTGACGGAGGATGAGCTGAATAATTTCTTTGATGCGTATGTTTCCGGCGGTGTATTTGATGAGGCATTTGTGGAACAGTGCAAAGAGGATGCCGATGAAATTAAGGATATCAAGTTTACACTGTATGCGCTGTATGAAGGGGATGAGGAAGCAATCCCGATTGTGACGGGCAGTGAGATTCTGATGCTGAAAACAGAGGCAGGTACTTATCTGTTTGGATAAGCGGGACACCATCATTCAGAATATATGCAAAAAAACAGCAGTTCATAACGAACTGCTGTTTTTGTTTGTCTCAGAATATTTTTCTTATTCATAGCGCAGGGCATCAATCGGATTGAGATTTGCGGCCTTGATGGATGGAATCAGACCGAATACAATACCGACAACCATGGAGAAAATGACTGAAATGCCGATTGCAGTGGTGGAAATGGAAACCGGTACTTCAGCAACACGGGCGATGACCTGCGACAGCCCAATTCCCGTTATGACTCCGATACAGCCGCCGATACTGGTGAGTACGACTGCTTCTGTCAGGAATTGTCCGAGGATGGCACGTTTCCTTGCACCCAGTGCCTTCTTTAAACCAATCTCACGGGTACGCTCCGTAACAGATACCAACATGATATTCATAACGCCGATACCGCCTACCAGAAGGGAAATACTTGCAATCCAGATCAGCATGCTGTTGGTGGACTGTGACAAATCCTGCAATGCTTTTGCCTGTTCCAGAAGGTTGTCACTCTTGTATTCCATCTTGGAGGCAGCCATTTCCGGTTCATCAGCGTTGACGCTGATTTTTACGTTCTCATTCAGAATATCTGCTGCCTTTTTGCCTGCCATTGTCATGCTGTCCGTATCTTTTGCACGAATCATACAGAGGTTCTGGGGTTCATCGTAACGGAAACAGATGGGCCAGTCTTCTGTAGGAATCAGGATTTTTCCGCCCTGGTCCTGGTTGAATGTGTAGAAGTCTTCTACGGTGTTAATGGTGGGTTCAAAGTCAGAGCGATAAGTGACTACACCGATGATGGTGAAGGGTTCGCCGCAGATGTCAATGATTTTGCCAATCGGGGATTCACCGCTGAAAAAGCCTCTTGCAAGTGTATTGTCAATCAATGCCACCTTGGAGAAATCATGGTACTGTTCTTCTGTGAATGCCATACCCTGAGAAATATCATATCCCATGGTTTCCAGGCCGTCTTCGTCAATGCCGTAGACTGCTGCACCTTCCATCATCTGGTTCAGATAAAACAGATTCTGGAGATTGCTGCGTGTACGGAGCAGTGTGCAGCTTTCCACTTCCTTCAGATCCAGAATGCGTTGTTTCTGCTGTTCTGTTGCCATGCGGATATTGCTTGGCGGTGCTTCCCAGGAGAAATCTGCAGCCCATTCTCCCTGCTGCAGCTGAATGGTGACACTGTTCTTGCCTGCACCAATCAGATTCTTTTTAATCTGCTCATTTGTGCCGTTGATTGTGGATACAATAGCAATGATTGCCGCAATACCGATGATAATACCCAGCATGGTCAGGAATGAACGGATTTTGTGGGACAAGATGCCTTTCAGAGATAGTCTGATATTTTCAAACAAAGTTGTTTCCTCCTTCCCTTTAGCTTGGATACAGGACTTCTGAGGAATCCTGTGTGCGTATGCCCTCTTTGACGTCGTTGCCATAAGGGAAGCAGATACGGTCGCTCATACTCATACCGCCGGTGACCTCGATATAATAGCCATAAAGAATCTGGCCGACACTGACGTATTGTTTTACCAGACAGTCATTTTCATCAGCCTTCATAATGTAGTAATCGCCGCCGTCACGCCGCACATAGTGAAGCGGCATGAACACAGAATTCTTTTTCTCATCATCACTGCTTTCCTGAATGGAAACGCTTACCCAGCTTCCGATGGTGAATCGCTCCGGCTTTTTCAATGTTGCATGAAGCTGATAGGTAGAATTCTGTGGGTTGCTTCCCCAGTTATAGGAACTGTAGGACTTGGGCTCTTCATCAATGGAGGTTACAACTGCAGAGCAGGTTGCACCATTTTCATAGGACATGATATTCAGCTTTGTGCCAGGCTGAAGCTGGGGCAGTGTCATCTCAGGGGCCTGAACTGTTACCTCGACGCCTCCTTCCCCTTCAATGATTGCAAATACATTCTCATCCGGGTCCGGCTCTGCAAAAGGATCTTCCTCTTCTGTTTGTTCCTCTTCCGCTTCATCTGCCGCCTTGCCGATTTTTTTCACTACACCGTCTATTTCAGCAGTGACCTTGCCCTCGCTCTTTTGCTTCTGGGCTGTTTCATAGGCAAGCTGTGCAGATTTCAGCTCTATTTCCATCGTCTTGATGGTGCCTTCCTGTTCTTTGATGATTCTTTCCAGTTCCTTTCGGGAATACATGTAATTGTCACCATAGTCCGGCGTTGCTGCATCGTCATAATTGTCCGGGCCACTGAAGAAATCGTCCATGTAATCATTTGCATCACCGAAATCCTCCGGAGGATCGGATTCTGTCAGGCTGCGTGGGAGAGAGAAGAAAAGCTGACCGTGCAGGGTCCCGCTGTTGGGCTGCAGGGAAACAGTGCCGTTTTCCTGATCTATGATAAGACCGTCAGCAACAGCCCAGTCATCGGCTTCCGCCATGCTGATACTGCCGCCGGTAATCTGCCACATATACAGGAAATTGGAATCTTCATCGTAAACCGGCAGCTGCGCTGTAAAATTACCGGAAGCGATTGCTGCCATGAAGGGACGGTGAACAACCGTTTCCAGATTACAGGGGATGACAAAGGGATCTTCCGGTGTGCCGTTTCCGGAGAGGGGTGTAAAGGCTGCGCCTAATTCCGTAACAGTTGCAATCGGTTCCTCGGGAATGTCCGGTTCATCCGGGTAATCCGGTTCATCGGGTTCATCCGGATAGTAGGGCTCATCCGGAAGCGGCATTTCCTCAGAGGGGCGCAGTGTCCGCAGATGAGCAAGCTCTTTTTTTGCCATCTTTAAATCCTGTTCCGCCATCAGAACCTGTGCTTCCTTTTGTTTTAATTCCAGTTCCACAACGGTCATATCATATTCCAGAATGACATCGCCCTTATGTACTTTCTGTCCTTTTTTTACACAGACTTTCTGTACAAGCTTTGCCGTATCTACATATACTCTCTGTGCATTTGCTGCACTGATATTACCCTCGAAGTCATTTCCGGAGTACATAAACATATCAGCCGGCTGTGCCATGAGACTGACCGGGACAACATCGACAATTTTTTTTGCGTTGCGCTGTTTATCGTAATAACGGTATCCTCCATATGCACCGCCGCTGATGATTGCCGCACACAGTAAAAAAATAATAAATTTCTTCATGTTGTTTCAGCTTCCTCCGCAGGTGGCTGCGGTGTTTGTACCGGTGCAGCCGCACCGTTTCTTGTATTGAAAGCGCCGGAAAACAGCTGACCGTCACGGATATACATGATGCGCTTTGCACATTCTGCAATGGCAGGCTCGTGTGTAATCATTACAATAGTCATGCCTTCTTCATTCAGTTCCTTGAACAGCTCCATGACCTGGTCGCCGGATTTGGTATCCAGTGCGCCGGTCGGCTCATCTGCCAGCAGCAGACGGGGGCGATTCACAATGGCACGGGCAATTGCCACACGCTGCTTCTGACCGCCTGAGAGCTGTGTGGGCTTGAACTCCATTCTATCTTCCAGGCTGACACGTTTCAGCGCTGCAATGGCACGCTCTCTGCGCTCTTTTTTCGGCACACCTGCATAGAGCAGCGGCAGTTCCACATTTTCCAGGGCGGACTGTCTGGGGAGCAGATTGAAATTCTGGAATACGAATCCGATTTTGTTATTGCGAAGGTCAGAAAGCTCCTTGTCATTGCATCCAAGAATATCTGTTCCGTCGAAAAAGAACTCTCCCTTTGTCTGTTTGTCCAGACAGCCGATAATATTCATCAGGGTAGATTTACCGGAACCGGAAGGGCCCATAATCGCCACATATTCTCCGTCATCCACAGAAAGGCTGATATCCTTCAGTACCGGAACAGCTTCCTTTCCCTGCATATAGTCCTTATATATACTTTTGATTTCAAAAACCATTGGAATGCTCCTTTGTGTTACTCTGCCGTTTCTTCTTTCGGCTGAATGGGATCTTCCGTGGGAAAATTGTCTTCTGTGTAAAGATCTTCTTCTGTGCCGTCTTCATCAGAAGGGATTTCTTCGCCTTCAATCAGGCTGCCTTCCTCGTCATACATCTCATCCATGAACATATCATCTGTCATCATACCGCCGTTCATGCTGTCCATTGCACCGATTTCATTTTCCGGAATATCCTTGTCAGACTGATTGGTAGTTGTTGTCATGCCTGCCTCAATATACTCGGAGGGATATGCGATATAGTCTTCCACATCCAGGCCGGACAGAATCTGGCAGTCGCCATAGACGTCATCGACTTCGCCGATTTCCACATAGCGCTTTTCAATCTGGTCACGGCTGTTCTTTGCCCAGACATAGTTCTTATTCCCGTCCCAGAGAACAAAATTGCTGTAAATCCACAGACCTTCCTTATGGTCCTCGTCCTCCTGACCATTATCCATTTCAATGAGAATGTGCTGGCCCAGCATAAAGCCCTCCAGATGGTCAGGCTTAACATAGAATGCATATTTTGAGGATGTGGTCTGCTCGTCATTCATGCCGTAATCGTACATGTTGAAGCTGTCATTCGTCTGGGGGGTGGTGTCGATTTCATCGATTTCGCCGCGGATAGAGGTATCATCCAGGCGGCTGTGCAGAAAGACCTTTGCACCCTGATAAATCTGGCCGCTGTTCTGCTCATTGAAAACGCCCTTGACACGGTAATCGCCCTCTGCGGAAATCTGCAGGAGTACGTCTGCATTTTCCGCATATATATCATTGGAATCGTTCTCCTTCAGATTCTTGATGGTGCCGTCAATGGGGGCAGTGACAAATGCGTTATTCAGTGTGTTTTCCAGCTTGGTGATTTCCACATTCTTTGTCTTGATGTCGTATTCATTGCGGGCATTGCTGCTTTGCAGGGAGAGAATTTTAGTGGTGTAGGAAACCTGCGCATCTCCGGCAGCGGTGCGGCGTTCTGCCTCCAGGGATTTGATTTCCAGATTGTTCGTTTCAATTTCATTTTCCATGCGTTCCACTTCCAGCCGTGCGGATTCAATATCCAGCTGGATGGATTCCACATTGTAGGTCAGAAGCTTATCGCCTTTTTTAACCATATCATCATTGCTGACCAGAATTTCATCCACTATTTTGGAAGTATCATATTTGACATCTACTGTTTTCTGTGCAACGATAACACCTGCAAATTTTGTGGAGAAGAGGTTTGCGCCATCCACTGTATTGAGGGTGGAAACCTTCTGAACATATACCTTTTCACTTCTGTTTGTGACCGTGCCGCCGAGGTTTTTGGACAAAAACCATCCGCCTGCACCGAGGCCGCAGACAGCTGCCGTAATGACAACGCCTTTAATAATACCCTTTGATTTTCCCATGGTGTATTCCTCCGATATGAATCGCATTAAAATAAAGAACGTATTTCGCCAGGACTGCCAGGGGCTTTTATGGCACATATGTGCAGCATCTTCTCCCTGAAAATCTGCCGGAATAAGCGCAGATTGTATTCTATCCGTGAAATAATATTATACACGAACGAGTTCTTTCTGTCAACCCAATACATGGAAATTTAAGGCAAGTTTAAAATACAAGCCACTGGAATGAATCTGATTTTTAGAACGGAACGACTTTTTTCTTAATAAATACTTAATTAAATAATACAAACAGTAAAATTCGTTTTAACCATTTGTCGCTTAATTCATCGACAAGTTAACTTTATTTGGGAGGTTGTCTAAAATTTGCATGATAAATCATATAATTGATATAAAATATCATTCTTTTTTGCATAATTATGCATTATAATAGAAAAGCGGATGGAAATCCGTGTTTGCGATGCTGTATCCCGTGTGCATATAAGACTTACTTTTACGGTGGTAAATCCTATGTGCACACATTGGGAGCAATCAGAGAGGGGGTTGCTCCTAGGTATAGCATATCTGCCAATATTACATTTAGTAATGAATTGAGAGGGGTTACTAACATGAAAAAGCACACATTCAAAAAGGGCCTGACTGTTCTGACAGCATGCATGACGCTGACAGCAGCGGCTCAGACCATGGCACCGCTTAGCGGTTCTGCTGCAACCGGCATAAACCTGGTTACCAATTCTACTTTTGAGAGCGGTATTTCCGAGTGGGACACCTACAAGGAGAGCGGCGGCGCAGGTAAGCTTTCCGCCAAGGACGGCAAGCTGGCATTGGAAGTTACTTCCCTGGGCGAGCTGAACTACGCACTCCAGATGTTCTACGACATCATTCCGCTGTATCAGAATGGTGTTTACCGCATCAGCTTCGACATTTCCTGTACCACAGATCGTTTCATCGAAGCAATGATTCAGCAGAACGGCGGCACCTATCAGGCCTATGTATGGCTTGGTCTGAATCTGACTTCTGAGGAGCAGCACTTTGAAAAAGAGTTTACCATGGAGAAGGATACTGATATCATGGCAAAGCTGGTATTCAACTGCGGTATTCAGACAGAAAAGGATCCGGGCTGCGAGGCTGGCCACACCATTTACCTGGATAATGTTGTAATCGAGTGCATCGATGACAGCAATGTAGACTATGCTGCATTTATGCCCTATGAGCCGCCAATCGTAACAAACCAGATTGGTTACCGCACAAACGATGTTAAGACAGCTGTTATCCGTGGTGAGAACACACCTGCTGAATTCAAGGTTGTGAACACCGAGACAAAGGAGATTGCATTCTCCGGTACGGCTTCTGAGGCAGTGAAGAATACCAGTGCAGGCGAAATGAACCGTGTTGCTGATTTCTCCTCTGTTACAACACCCGGCAAGTACATGATTCAGGCTGAAGGTCTGGATGATTCCTATGTGTTCGAGATTTCTGATAATCCTTATCAGGAACTGGTGGATGCTTCAGTTCGTATGCTGTATCTCCAGCGCTGCGGCTGTGCAGTAGAGGATGATACATTCGGCCACAAGGCTTGCCACACTTCCGAGGCAACTCTGTATGGCACAAGCGATAAGATTGACGTTTCCGGCGGCTGGCACGATGCCGGTGACTACGGCAGATATGTTGTTCCGGCTGCAAAGACAATCGCTGACCTGCTGTATGCATACGATGCAAACCCGGGCCTGTTTACTGACTCTATCGGTATTCCGGAGAGCGGCAACGGCGTGCCGGATGTACTGGACGAGGCACGTTATGAGCTGGAATGGATGCTGAAGATGCAGGATGCTGACGGCGGTGTTCACCACAAGGTTTCCTGTAAGACATTCCCCGGCATGCTGGTTATGCCTGATAAAGAGACCGGTGCTCTGATTGTGACACCTGTTTCTTCTACTGCAACAGCAGACTTCTGCGCTTCCATGGCTTTGGCAGCTGAGTTCTATGAGTCTTTTGACAAGACATTTGCAGCTACCTGTAAGGCAGCAGCTGAGAAGTCCTGGGCATATCTCCAGGAGCATCCGGAATTCAACTTCAAGGATCCCGCAGATATCAGCACAGGTGCTTACAATGATAAGTCCGATAAGGACGAGCGTTACTGGGCTGCATGCCAGATGTACCGCATGTCCGGCGATGAAAAGTATCTGGCTGATGTGAGTGTTGCAATGAACGGCATTGACTGGGCAACAGTCGGCGGTTACGGCAACATTGCACTGACCACTATGAAATCCGATAATGTTAACCAGACAGCTCTTGCAAATGCAAAGGCTGCAATTGAAAAGAATGCTGCATCTGCTGACAAGCTTGTGCAGGCAAACCCGTATGGTTCTCCTCTGAGCGATTACTACTGGGGAAGCAATATGGCTATCGCAAATGCAGGTATCATGCTGGCTATGACAGACAGAATGGATTCCGCAAATGAAGTTCTGAACCATCTGCTTGGCAAGAACCCGCTTGGCACATGCTATGTCACCGGTTTCGGTACTGTTGGTTCTTCTGACCCGCACCACCGTCCGTCCCTGGCAGTTGGTACTGCACAGCCCGGTATGCTGGTTGGCGGTGTAAACCCGAATCTGGAAGACAGCGCTGCAAAGGCATACTGCAAGGGTCTGGCTCCTGCAAAGTGCTACATTGATAAGAATGAGAGCTACTCCACAAATGAGATTGCAATTTACTGGAATTCTCCGCTGACCTATCTGCTGGCTGTTACTGAGAAGGCAACAGAGGTTGATCCGCCTGTTGTGGTTGATCCGGAAGTAGATCTGGGTGATGTAACTGTAAGCGACGGCGTTGACGTTGCAGACGCAGTTTTGCTGGCTCGTTACCTTGCTGAAGATGCATCTGCTACTGTATCTTCTCAGGGCCTGCTGAATGCAGACGTTGACAAGAATGGCTCTCTCACATCTGAGGATGTTGTTACCATTCTGCAGTATGTTGCAAAGATGATAACAGAATTCTAATAAAGTCTGATATCCCTATTCCCTTTCTATTTGATGCGTCCCATCTGTGTAAGCGGATGGGACGCAGTCTTTTGGGTAAATTAAATGATTGCTGCTGTAAAATATACTATGTAAAGCGGATGCATCCTTTGTTTCAAAAGTAACAAAATGGTTACAAATACAGAGGATGCCTCGACAATAAAGAAGAAAATATGATATAATAATCATAAACAATTTATTAATAAGCTCCTGCAGGTACGCAATCATTCATTTGTATCATGCGTATCGGGTCATGCTATCATAAATTGTGAAATCAAAGCTCACTGGAAAGGATGTTTTTATGGATTGGGAATTTCAATTTCTGAATTGGATTCAGGATACACTGCGCAGCGACATTATGGATGTGATTATGCCTTTTATCACTAAATTTGGTGACGGCGGCATTTTCTGGATTGTGCTGACAGTGTTAATGTTTATTCCGAAGCAAACACGGAAATATGCACACGTTTCTGCAATTGCCCTGATTCTGTGTGTGCTGGGGGGCAATGTGATTCTGAAGAATCTGATTGCGAGACCTCGTCCCTTCTGGCTGGAAAACGGAAACCCACTGGCACGCATCGGCTGTATTGGTGATCCGCTGCTTCGGCTTTCGGCACATGATGGCACAACTGTGATTCCGGAGGGCAGAACACTGCTTCAGCTTCTGGTGAAGGCCCCTATGGATTACGCATTTCCTTCCGGGCATACGCAGGCTTCTTTTGCGGCTGCGGCATCCATCTGCATGTGGAAGAAAAAGTATGGCATTCCTGCTTTGATTCTGGCAGCACTGGTGGCTTTTTCTCGTATGTATCTGTATGTGCATTACCCCACAGACATTCTGGGCGGTCTCTTCTTTGGCCTGACCTATGCGTTTATTGGTCTGGCAATCTGCAATCGTCTGTTCCGTAATAAAACCTGGGATGGCTGTGAGGGCGCAGGAAAGAGAAAGCGCATATCCTCTTCAAAATAATTCCGCAGCATATTGGCTTCAGATACAAAAGTATTGATATCATAAAACAAAAATGCCATAGTATTTCAAATACTATGGCATTTTTTTGTTGTCAGGCGATCGCATCTGCTGTCAGGGGGCAAATGCACTGTACCTTTCGAGTTTCAGAATTTTGCGACAATACGGAGAATGGCTGAGACATCCTTGTCATTGAGTGCGCCGTCGCTGTTGGTATCTGCATTTTTCTGACCCTTTGCAGTGATGACTGCCTCTGCATCTTCTGCAAGATAGCGAGCCAGCAGAACCGCATCAGATACATCAACGGTACCGTCATTGTTTGCATCACCCAACAGAAGATCTGTTGCAGCAGGTGCTGTTGTAGTGGTGACAGCGGTTGTAGTGGTCTGGACAGGCTGTGTTGTTTCATATTCAATGCCGTCAATGATGGAGTAGAATGCAGGCTTTGCCTTGTACTCTGCATCGAACAGCAGCGGAGAGCCCTCAGTACGCCAGCTCTGGTCATCAGTTGTGCCCCAGAAAACAACAGCAGAAATGCTGTCTTTGTACTTCATAATGGCATCCATAATGCCCTTGTAATAAGAAGCCTGCTCCTTGTAGCCGGCTTCATTCAGGCAGCTGGCATCCAGGGTGGCATCCAGCTCTGTAATCTGAATATCCAGACCGGATTCTGCATACTTCTTCAGTGCTGCTTCATAAATAAACACAGAAGGATATGCGTCATTGACGCTGCGTCTGACGTCCAGATGGGACTGGAGACCGATTCCGTCCAGCCAGCCTTTTTCGTGCAGTTCCTTTGCCATTTTGATAATGACATCCTGCTTCTGTGCGTATTCGTTGTAGTCGTTGTAATACAGCTTTGTGTTCTTCGGTGCATACTTTCTTGCATACTCAAATGCAGGGGGGATAAAGGAGTTATCTCCGAAGATTTTAACCCATGCAGAGCTGCCGTTGTAATCCTCATATTTGCCGGGCTGACGGGGAGAACCATTATCCTCATATGCTTCGTTTACGACATCCCATGCGTAGAAATCCACATCGGAGTATTCTGCATCCAGTGCTTCGAATACGCCCTTGATGTAAGCTTCCATACGCTTCAGCATGGTTTCCTTATCCACCAGTGCGCCGCTTGTTGTGTAGTCCTCTGTAAAGAAGGTGATTGGTGTCTGGCTGTACCATACCAGAACGTGTCCACGGACAGATATATTATGTTCACGGGCAAAATCAAGGATAATGCGAGCCTGGCCGTTCAGCTTGACCTGCGGTGTTGTATTGTCGCCTGTTTCTTTCATGTAGTCAATTGTTGCGGCCACATCAAACAGGTTTTCCGGCTTCAGCTCATTGCCCAGTGTCAGGGAATTATAATGCTTGAGAACCAATTCCTTTGTGCTGTTGGGGGAAAGTTCCTTTGCAGTGACGGCACCGCCCACCTTAAAATAAGAGCCGAATACATCCTTCAGACCGGGAATATCCTTTTCAATGGAAAAGACCGGTGCAGCTGTCAGAGAAAAATCATCCACATAAAGATCAGCATTGTCACTGCCTTCGATATACAGCTGAACGTCCTTCATGCTGGCATCAAAGCTGAACTTAGTCAGAGGAATCTCCACCCACTTGGAGTCAGCAGTGAATTTGGTCAGATTGTCGTAATGCTGTACGCCTTCCTCATCGGTATACTGCATGCTGAGTGCACAGCTGTTATACCATTTTGCCTTAACCCAGGCAGTTGCAAGATACTGCACGCCCGGTTCACAGCCGATGGCTTCCAGAGAAATAGAAGGTCCGTTCCAGCCCTGAGAACGTTCAGTCACGGACATGCAGACATCACCGGAATGGGGATCATCTGTGCAGGCCTCGATGACGGATGTGTCATCGTTGCCACGCTTGGAAAACATGGATACATCCTTGTCTTCAAACCCGGTTACAACAATATCGCTGTCGGCGGCATATACATTGCCGGTCATTGGAACACCCTGCATTGCCAGCAGAATGCTCATTGCAGCAGCTGCTGCTTTGTGTTGCTTCATAATAGCAATCCTCCCTCTCGATTCTGCGCTTGTCCTATACTGGACTTTTTACGCTAATGCCTATATTTTAACACATTGCCGCCACCATGTCAAGACTTTGCGGCATAGGTATTTTGTATAGGGTGTATAGAAAAAGGCAATACCATTAAATGATACAAAATATCACAGACGGTATTGCCTGAAAAGAAATCAGAATAATTTTAGCCACCGAATCATTGCAAGGCTGTCAGATCAGCGAATCTGTCCCTCACCCTGAATAAGGTATTTGACAGATGTCAGCTCATAAAGGCCCATTGGGCCACGGGCGTGCAGCTTTTGTGTGGAAATGCCGATTTCAGCACCGAAACCGAATTCTCCTCCGTCTGTAAAGCGGGTGGATGCATTGACGTAAACCGCAGCAGCATCCACAGTCAGCTGGAATTTTCTGGCATTGTCCAGGGATTTTGTGACAATGCATTCACTGTGATTGGTGCCATAACGTGAAATATGTGCAATGGCTTCATCCACATCTCCCACAACCTTCACGGCCAGCTGGTAATCCAGATATTCTGTTTCCCAGTCTGTTTCCTCTGCAGGCACAACGCAGTCTCCAAGGATTTCACAGGTTTCAGCATCGCCGTGGAGAATGACATTGTGTTCATCCAGTCTGGCCTTTACAAGAGGGAGAAAATCCTTCGCAATGTCCCGATGTATCAATATGGTTTCAATGGCATTGCAGACGGAAGGACGCTGTGTCTTTCCGTTGTCAATAATATTCACTGCCATAGCTGCATCAGCGCTGGCATCCACAAAAACATGACAATTGCCCACACCGGTTCGTATGACAGGAACAGTGGCATTTTCTGCTACGGCACGAATCAGGCCTGCACCGCCCCGGGGAATGAGAACATCCAGATACTGGGAAAGCTTCATCAGCTGGTTGGAGGATTCTCTTGTGGTATCCGGGACCAGCTGAATAATATCCGCAGGGAGGCCGGCAGACTCTACAGCATCACGCATAATATTAGTCAGGCACATATTGGAGGAAAAGGCTTCTTTTCCGCCACGGAGAATGACGCAGTTGCCTGCCTTCATGCAAAGGGATGCGGCATCTACTGTAACATTGGGGCGGCTTTCAAAAATAATGCCGATCACACCCAAGGGCACACGGGTTTTCTGAATGCAAAGTCCATTGGGACGGACATAGCCCTCTTCTACTTTGCCGACGACTTCATCCAGCTGAATGAGTTTACGGACACCCTCAGCCATACCCTGAATGCGTGCCGGGTTCAGCAGCAGTCTGTCCTGCATTGCCTGGGACATCTGATTTCGGACAGCCTGTTCCAGATCAGCTTTATTGGCAGCGATGATTTCCTCTGTGCGTGCAGTCAGCGCATCTGCAATGGCAGCAAGGGCGTTGTTCTTCAGGGAAGGGGAAGCGGATGCCAGTACGGCAGCCACCGCCTTTGCACGGGCACCCAGCTGTGCAACAGTTAATTGTTCCATAATGTTTCCTCCGTATTATTATTCGCATGAGAAAGGAGCAGCTGCGGGAATTATATGCGATTATCAAACGGGTTGTTTTCCATACGCAATACAGCCGCCCGAAAGTGATTTGCTCTTATTTTGTACTGTCAGCCACAAAGCGTGTGCCGATATTTTCATCGTTCATCAAAAGATTGTACAGCAGTTCCGGCTTTTCACCATTCATGATAACCATATCAATGCCGGCATTCACTGCCATTTTTGCAGCGGAAATCTTCGTGGTCATGCCGCCTCTGGCATTGGGAGTGCCTGCACCGCCTGCAATGCTCTCAATTTCCTCTGTAATCTGATAAACCACCGGAATCATCTCAGCATCCTTGTTCTTGTGGGGGTCTGCCGAGTACAGTCCATCGATGTCACTCATCAGAATCAATGTATCTGCATGTACCAGTCCTGCCACAATCGCAGCCAGGGAATCGTTTTCACCTATTTCCAGTTCCAGTTCATCAATGGCAACGGTATCATTTTCATTCACAATGGGAATGACACCGAATTCCATCAGCCGCTCCATGCAGTTTCCCGCATTGACACCGCCGTTGCTATTGAGAATGGCCTTTGTCAGAAGAACCTGTGCCACGTTGACACTGTAGTTGGAAAACTGCGCATCATACAGATGCATCAGTTCACATTGACCTACAGCGGCACATGCCTGTTTCGTTGGTGTATCTGTGGGGCGTTCCCGCAGTCCCAGCTGACCGACACCCAGACCAACTGCACCGGATGAAACCAGAATCAGCTGTTTGCCGGCATTGGAAAGATCTGCCAGAACACGAACCAGATTATGAAACCGCCGCAGATTCAGTCTGCCGGTGGGATGTGTCAGCGTGGATGTGCCGACTTTGATGACAATGCGCTTGCTGTCGGAGAGTTTACGCAGAGATTGAGTGGTATCTTTCAAAACAACTTACTTCCTTTCGATTTCTCTGATTATGCCTGATGCAGCCGATATTCCGGATTGACCACATGCTGCGGATTTTCACACTGCCATCCCCGCAGGTTATCTTCCGTGATATCCAGCAGACGTTTTCTGGTTTCAAGGGGGGTCCAGCCGATATGAGGTGTGATGAAACAGTTTTTCGCATTTTTCAGCGGCGTATCCGGGGACATGGGCTCCTGATTCAGGACATCCAGATAGGCGGCGGAAATCCATTGCTGATTCAGCGCATAGGCCAGATCGGCCTCATTGACAGTGCCGCCTCTTGAGGTGTTGATGAGAATTGCATCCGGTTTCATTTTTGACAGTGTATCCTTGCATACCAGTTCTTTTGTCTCTGCTGTCAGGGGGCAGTGGAGACTCAGCACATCTGCGGATGCAAAGGCATCCTGTAAATCAGTCAGACAATAGGGGCAGTTCGCAGGCTTGGTTCTGGTGTGGATTTTCACCTGCATGCCGAAGGCATCTGCAATTTTCGCCACGCTTTTTCCGATGTTTCCATAGCCGATGATGCTCATGGTTTTACCACGAAGTTCTCCTGTGGGATAGGGAAAATAGGAGAAGGTGGGGGATGTTTCCCATTTGTGAAGCCGCACATCCATTGCATACAGGGCGGCATGCTGGAAATGATCCAGAATATATGCAAATACAAGCTGTGTCACGGCATCTGTGGAGTAGCTTCCTGCATTGCATACAGGAATACCACGTTCCGAGGCAGCCTCCAGGTCTACATTGTTGAAACCGGTGGCAAGCAGTCCGATGTATTTCAGATTGGGACAAGCCGCAATGATTTCTCTTGTAATCAGTACCTTATTGCAGATAACCACATCTGCATCCCCGATATGGAGAATGGTGTCCTCCGGCTTTGTTTCAGGATATACATCCACTTGTTTTGCAAGGGAATAAAACTGCTTCGGGCTGCATTCATCCTGTCGGCAGGACATTGTATTCCAGTCAAGAAACACAATCTTGTTTGCCTTCATAGCTTATGCCTCCGTTTGTTCCTGTGCAGTCTGTTCTTCGGAAACAGGCTGTGCGGCCACAGCTTTTTTTGCCTTTTTTGCCTTGGAGGACTGGAGAATGCTGCTGATCAGTGCAAGAATCAGTGCAGCAGCTTCGCCGATGCCGACACCATAAAACAGCGTTTTGTTTTCGGGGGCAAGATAAATCAGCAGGGATGCCGGAATGGCAATGGCCATAATCAGCTGATACCACTGCTTTGTGCGGATGAACTGTGCAATGAAGAACACAAAAGCAAATACGCTGAAAAATACATGTTTGTCAAAGGCAATGGGGAACAGTGCGATGGTTGATTGATTCATATTCTTGATAACTCCTTTATATATCATCTGAAAATTGCAGCGCAGACATCATCAGAGATTCTGTTCTGCATCATAGAATACACGGTATTTTTTGCGGTGGTGGGTAAATACGCTGAGTACCAGTCCGATACACAGATACATGGAAAGCATGGCAGTACCGCCGGCACTGAAAAACGGCAGCGGAATACCAATGACAGGCATGATTTTCAGCACCATGCCAAGATTCATGAAATTGTGGGTGAACATGATGGAAAAAACGCCCATACAGATGGTTTTTCCCATAACATCCTTGGCAGAGCGGCTGTCTGCCAGAATTCGAAGGCAGATGCCGGCCAGAATCACAATTACGATAATCATGCCGACCAGTCCGAAGGCTTCACCGACAAAGGAAAAGATAAAGTCATTGTGAATTTCAGGGACTGTGACATATTCTGTATCAGAAAGACCTTTGCCAAAGACTTTTCCTGCCCAGATGGCTTTCAGTCCCAGATTCTGCTGATATTCCAGTCCCATGGGATCTGAGCCGGGATTCAGCAGCACACGGATACGGCCTCTGTGGACATCGCCGAAAACGTAGGTCCAGACAAACCAGATGCCGATGGGCATCAGTGCCGCACCGCCCAGTATATACCAGAAGGAAAGACCTGCTGTAAACAGCATGAAAATGGTCATGGAAGCGAAAATAATTGCTGTGCCGTAGTCACCCTGCAGGGAAACAATACCCATGGGGATACCTGCATGGATCAGCAGTCCGAATAAATGCTTCGGCTGATTCAGACGGTCTCCAACTTTGGCAATGTGCAGGGAAAAGGTCAGCAGAAAAACCAGCTTCAGAATTTCTGAGGGCTGAATCTGGACAAAACCCAGGTCAATCCAGTTTCGGTCATCTGCGCCTTCACGGCCGTATCCAAGGCTGGTGAAGGTCAGTGCCACCAGCCCCAGGGCAACCGGGGCATATAAAAACCAGAATTTTGCCAGCTTGTGATAATCGATGGCGGCCACCGCCACACAGCCAACAATGCCAAGCCCCAGAGAAATGAGCTGAACAATCCAGTCGTTTGCGGCGATTTCATCAGTGACCTGCTGTATCCAGAGGGTACGCAGCAGAATGACGCTTGTGCCTGCGCAGAGTGTGACCATGGTCAGAAGCCACCAGTCAATGCGGTGCAGGAAGGATTCGCCGGATGTCTCCATAGAAATATTTCGTTTCAATTGTATTCTCCTGTTTCTGTTTTCTGTTTCAGATCAATCCTTTATTTGCCGGCATTCCAGTATTTGCGGTCCAGTGTGCGATACTGTACTGCCTCCGCAATATGGGGTGCATCAATGACTTCTTCGCCGTGCATATCCGCAGAGGTTCTTGCCACTTTCAGCAGTCTGTCATAGGCACGGGCACTGAGTCCCAGCTTTTCAAAGACTGCCTTCAGCTGCTTTTTGGCCCGGTCAGTCATGGGGCAGAAAACAGCCAGCTTATCAGGGGTAATCCTTGCGTTGCAGGTGATGCCTGTACCGGAAAAACGCTGATTCTGAATCGCACGTGCCGCCAGAACACGCTTGCGTATTTCAGCACTTGGTTCCTCTGCCTTTTTCGAGGACAAATCCTCAAAGGAGACAGGAGCAGCTTCAATATGCAGATCAAAGCGATCCAGCAGCGGGCCGGAAATACGGTTCAGATACTGGGAAGCCGCCCGCTGACCGCAGGTGCATGGCCTGGTGGGGTGCCCCAGATAACCGCAGGGACAGGGGTTCATGGCGGCAATCAGCATGATTGCACAGGGATAGCGTATGGTGCCGGCAGCACGGGAAATGGTAACGGATTTATCTTCCAGAGGCTGCCGCAGGATTTCCAGGGTTCTGCGGTCAAACTCTGCCAGTTCATCCAGAAACAGCAGACCATTGTGAGCAAGAGAAATTTCTCCGGGATGGGGAATGGTGCCGCCGCCGGCAAGACCGGCTGAGGAAATGGTGTGATGGGGGGAACGGAAGGGCCGGCAGGCTACCAGCGGATGTTCCGCATCCAGAAGACCTGCCACAGAATGCACCATCGTGGTTTCAATGGATTCCTCAAAGGTCAGTTCCGGCAGAATACCGGGCATTCTTTTGGCAAGCATGCTTTTTCCGCTGCCGGGAGGCCCGATCAGCAGTGCGTTATGACCGCCTGCTGCCGCCAGTTCCAGTGCATGTTTTGCGGCAGTCTGTCCGTGGACATCTGCAAAATCAGGAACAGGAACGGACTCTGTCTGTGAAAGGCCGATATGGGGAATGGAAGGCAGGAGCTTGTCACCTTCCAGATGTTCCAGCAGACACTTTGCATTCGGAACACCATAGACAGTGATGCCGTCTACAACGGCAGCTTCTTTTGCATTGCCCATGGGCACAAACATTGTTTTGATGCCGCGCTGCTTTGCAGTCAGCGTCATGGGAAGAACACCGTTTACAGGCCGGATATCGCCGTTCAGGGATACTTCACCGATGACGGCGGCATCTTCCGGAACTTGCACTCTGCCCAATGCGGCGAGAATTGCAATAAAGATTGCAAGGTCATGCATACTGCCGTTTTTTCGCTTGTCAGCAGGTGCCAGATTTACAATACAGCTGGATGTGGGAAACTGAACGCCGCAGGTATATAATGCGGATTTGATACGTTCACGGCTTTCCTGAACTGCGGTATCTGCAAGTCCAACGATTTCAAAGCGGGGAAGCCCCTTGTTCAGGGAGATTTCCACATCCACGGGAAATGCGTTGAGTCCGAACAGGCCGAGACTGTTGATTTTTGCAAACATCATTACACCGCCTTTTATTCGGGCAGATTGGAAGCTTCAGCCGCTTCTCTTGCACGCTTCATCTGCGCAAGTCTTGCCCGTACTTCATTGGGATCAGGCAGCAGTTCCGGCTTTGGACGTGCAACTGAATGGGACGGAATAGCATTCATGTCCGCCAGAATACAGTCTGTCGGTACAGGCTCCTGCGGCGCCTGCTGCCGGGAAGATTCAGCCTGAATTTGGGAAAGTGTCACATTTTCCGGGACTGCCGCTGGTCTTGGCTGCGGAGAAACCGACTGACGGAAAATGCTTTCAAGCTGAGATTCACTGTCGGGAAAGGGCTTAAGTTTAACTTCAGGGGGCAGCAGCACATCCTTTGCAGGCGGCAGGGGAGAGGGCTGTCGTGATTCCCCTGCCGGTGTTTGTGCCTTTGCAGGCTCCGGCATTCTGATGTCCTGCATATCATTGGAGGGTTGTCTGCCTGTTACGGTCAGGGGTGCTTCGTAGCGAGCCGGATGTGCCGCATTTGCAGAGAATACCGGATATCCGGGCTCCTCCTTCAGCAGATTATCCTCAATAAACGCTTTCTGAATCCAGAGATCTGTGGCAATACCTGCAAAAAGCAGAAGAAGATTGCCGGCAGAATAGATATTATTAGCACTTGTGAAGATGGCGATACAAAGCAGAATTTCAATGACCATCATGCAAAAGGTGACAATGCGGATGCGCAGGGCAGTCAGCCAGCCGGACAACGCAAACAATATGCCCAGAAAAATCTGGAAAAAGCCGGAGGAAAGGGATTGAGAGAAAACAGTTGCTCTTTGATTCGGACAGGATGCGGTGGAGATGACGCCAACTATAAACGCCATTCCATATGCCAGTCCGCCCAGCAGAAGATGTACTATGAAACAGGTCTGAAAATCTTTTTTTACCTTTACCATGCGAAAATGGTTGGATTCACAGCGGTGAATTTCACTTTGTGTCATTCCCATAATTTTTCACTTTCTCATTTCTTTGCAGACTTTTTCTGCTTTGCCTTTTTCGGTGCATTTTCTGCAGGACGGGATGCATTCAGGTCTTCTTCGGCAGCGGCTTTTGCTTTTGCCATTGCTTCTGCCATGCGTGCCTGCAATTTTGCAGCCTGTTCTTCCTCTTCCTGCTTTTTGCGGAGGGCTTCTTCTTCCGCAGCATGCTTCTGATTCTGCTGATTTGCTGCTGCGGCATCCAGAGTGGCAATGGCGGTTCTGACCTGACGGGCATCCTTCGCATCATCCAGATGCTTTTTCAGTTCCTCTGCCAGTTCTGTACCGGCATCACCGTTCCTGGCTTCTGTTTTTTCTGCTGCCTTTTTCTTCTTTTTGCGCAGGGAATAATCCGTTGTAAACAGTGTGGACTTGGTGCGCTTTTCGTGCTGATGCGCCAGCAGCGTCTGGATGACAATATCCGATTTGGAAATATCGAATTTCTCAGTGAATTCAGGGTAGCCTTCCATTTCAGATAAGGCCTGTTCCCGTTTCAGTTCCTTAAATGAAAAGTAGTAAAAAACAGCACCAACCACGCCGATCAGGGCGGTAGCATAATCGAGTTTGAAAATGCCAAGGGCTGTGACGACTACATACCATGCTTCCAGAATGATGTTCAGGGTGTGGAAATTGGCCCATGCCAGATATCCGGCAACCATAATGGCCATGCTGATGATAATCTGGAAAATACCGCCTGCCAGAATGGCACCCGGATCGTCTACACCGGAAAAGGGGATGCTGAGCATGCCGAATCCGCCGATGTAGACATGGAAGATGGCGAGAAAACAGACAAAGATGCACAGAATCATATTACAGATGAAAGTCCGGCGGTGTACGTGTTCAATGTCATGCATCTGCATACGGCAGTATTCATAATGGGATTCATTGGATTCCAGATGGACAATCTGAGGCTTCTCTTCCTCAAATGTTTCTTTTGTCTGATTTTCACTCATAATCAATCATCCTTTCATGGTATCGTTTAAAGCTCATCCATGGAGTGGCTTTTGTTCGGCGCTGCCTGTTCTACCGGCTGTGCCATACTGCTTCGTTCATGATAACTGGTAAGATGCTGCGGCAGCGGCGCAATGGTGCTGTCTGCCTCCAGCACATCGGTCATGTCCTGTCTGCTGCTTTCCCTGTTTTCTTCCAGAACACGGGTTTTTGCCTGCAGGGCACGATATTCCGCACGTTTTGTATAGTTCAGTTTCCGCTCTTTCAGTTCTTCGTATGAGATGGAAAAGTGCGGATACCCCTCTTCTTCCATCAGGAATCTTTCCACCGCATCACAGAATAAGCTTGCCCCCATCATAACAGGGACATATATCGGAACCAGATCTGCAAACAGGCAGATACCGGAGATGCACAACGCAATCAGGGTAAGGGAGAAGCTTTTGCGGTAGATTACGAATATGAAGAAGATTATCAGGGCAAGCGTCAGAAGAAAAATCAAAAATGGAATGAGTGTCTGCGATACGATTCCTTTCAGTATGCCGTTGGTAAAGGCAGAAGCCAGACATAATAAACCGCAAAAAGCAGTAACTGTCATGGCGATGCCGCGCACCGCATCAGCAAATTTCTTTTTCCTTCGCAGCACCATGTATCGTTTTTCACGCTCTTCATCTGTCAGATAACTGGTCAATGCGTTTCACCTTTCTTTCCTTGCACACATAGAGACGGTTTGTCTGTTGCATTCTGCATACAGTAATTCATTATATTATAACACATTTTTGCAAAAAAGTCTATGTGATTTTTGTGAAATTCAAAATATCCGCTGGCTTCCGTTTTCTGCTGCTTTTATCAAAGAAATACCGTTTCTGAAAAAATAAAAGAAAGAACGAATGTTCGGAAACAAAAGCAACAAAAATGTCATGTTTCACATTTGTAAAACATGACATGATTAACGAAATATTTCAGCAGCTATTGACAAGCCCAGTATAAATAGAATATAATAGTTAAATGCCAATCTAGGCAGAAGCGGCTATTCTCCGCATATTAGTATAGCACAGAATTACGGGCTTGTCAAGTCTTTTTTTCAGCAGAGCCCGGGAACTGTGCCCATGCGATACAAAAGACAGGAGGTTTTTGCCCATGAGCCCGATTACCAATCCGGATGAACGTACCAAAGTTGCGGTCAAGGATGTGCAGGTCGGAAAAAACACACGTAAGAGTTTCGGAAAGATTGATTCTGTGCTGGAAATGCCGAATCTGATTGAAATTCAGAAAAAATCTTACGAATGGTTTTTGACAGATGGTCTGCGTGATGTGTTCCGTGATGTGGCTGCCATTACTGATTTCAATGGCAACCTGCAGCTCAGCTTCATCGATTTCCGTATCGATGACCATCCGAAGTATACCATTGCAGAATGCAAGGAACGTGATGCAACATATGCAGCCCCCCTGCGTGTGAAGGCACAGCTGTGGAATCAGGAAACAGACGAAGTTACAACCAGTGAAATCTATATGGGCGACATGCCTTTGATGACTGAGAGCGGCACCTTCGTAATCAATGGTGCAGAGCGTGTTATCGTTTCACAGTTGGTTCGTTCTCCAGGCGTTTACTATGGCTTCTCCAGAGATAAGTCCGGTAAGAGCCTGTTCTCTACCACTGTTATCCCGAACCGTGGTGCATGGCTGGAATACGAAATGGATTCCAACGATGTGGTTTTTGTAAAGATCGATAAAAACAGAAAGATTCCGATTACAAAATTCATTCGTGCACTGGGCCTGGGAACCAATCAGGAAATTTTCGAGGTCTTCGGTGAAGATCCCCGCCTGATGGCTACAATCGAAATGAAAGAGGAAGGCGTCACCGATGATGCGGAAAAGAACATCAATGATGCTTTGCTCGAAGTTTATAAAAAGCTTCGCCCGGGCGATCCTGCAACTGTCGATGCTGCAAGAACCCTGGTGAACAATCTGTTCTTTGATCCGAGACGCTACGACCTTTGCCGTTTCGGCCGCTACAAGTACAACAAGAAGCTGGGCATCGGCCATCGTCTGATTGATCAGATTCTTTCCAGACCGGTTGTCAGCTTTATGACAGGCGAACTGATTGCAGCAGAAGGTCAGAAGGTTACCGTAGCACTCTCCCAGGAAATTGAACAGGCCGGCGTTTCCGAGGTCTTTGTAAAGGCTGAGGTGCGTGAAACACACATGGACGAAAAGAAGCACGAGATTGTTTCTGAGTTCGTGGAGCGTGAAGTGAAGGTGCTTGGCTCCGGCATGGTGGATATCACACCGTATATTCTCCCCATGATTCCGGACTTTGACATGGAAGAATACGGCATCAACGAGAAGGTTTCTGCCAAGGTTCTCCGTGAAATTCTGGAAACTGCCGACGGCGACGTTGACGTACTCAAGAGAGAAATTCGCACAAACAGAGAACTGCTTGTGCCGAAGCACATCACAAGAGAAGATATTTTCGCAACCATCAGCTATTTCTGCAATCTCTGCGACGGTATCGGCAACACCGATGATATCGACCATCTGGGCAACCGTCGTATCCGTTCTGTGGGTGAGCTGCTGCAGAACCATTTCCGCATCGGCTTTACCAGAATGGAGCGTGTCATCCGTGAGAGAATGAACCTCCAGGCACAGGATGCAGAAACGCTGACACCCCAGACACTTGTGAATATTCGTCCAATTACAGCGGCTATCAAGGAATTCTTTGGCTCCTCTCCGCTGTCCCAGTTCATGGACCAGAACAACCCGCTGGCAGAGCTGACACATAAGCGTCGTCTCTCCGCTCTGGGTCCCGGCGGTCTGACAAGAGACCGTGCCGGATTTGAAGTCCGTGACGTTCACTACACACATTACGGAAGAATGTGTCCGATTGAAACACCGGAAGGTCCGAACATCGGTCTGATTTCCTATCTTGCATCCTTCGCAAGAATCAATGTGTACGGCTTCATTGAAGCACCTTACCGCAAGGTTGACAAGTCTACAGGTGTTATCACAGATGAAGTTGTCTATATGACTGCGGACGAAGAAGATAATTACTATGTTGCGCAGGCAAACGAACCGCTGACAGAAGATGGAAAATTTGCAAGAAAACGTGTTACTGCACGTTACCGTGATCAGATCGTGGAATGTGATCCTGCATTCATCGACTTCATGGATGTCTCCCCGAAGATGGTAGTTTCCGTCGCAACAGCAATGATTCCGTTCCTGGAAAACGATGACGCAAACCGTGCGCTCATGGGCTCTAACATGCAGCGTCAGGCTGTTCCGCTTCTGAAGACAGAGCGTCCTTTCGTTGGCACCGGTATGGAGTATAAGGCAGCGGTTGATTCCGGCGTCTGTGTTGTGGCAAAGGAATCAGGCCTGGTCGTATCCGTCAGTGCGGACGAAGTTATTGTAAAGTATGGCGAGCGTGAGGATGAAGTACGCCGCTATCAGCTGATTAAGTTCAAGCGCAGCAACCAGGGTACCTGCGTCAACCAGCGCCCGATTGTCAGTGTGGGTGACCATATTGAAAAGGGACAGGTTATTGCAGATGGTCCTGCAACCTGCGACGGTGAAATCTCCCTTGGCAAGAATGCCCTCATCGGCTTCATGACATGGGAAGGATACAACTACGAGGATGCTGTTCTGCTGAATCAGCGCCTTGTGCGTGAAGATGTCTTTACATCTGTTCATATTGAAGAGTATGAGCTGGAGTGCCGTGAAACCAAACTGGGACCGGAAGAGATTACCCGTGATATCCCCAATGTGGGTGAGGATGCTCTGAAGGATCTGGATGAGCGTGGTATTATCCGTATCGGTGCCGAAGTTCATGCAAATGATATTCTGGTTGGTAAGGTTACACCGAAGGGTGAAACTGAGCTGACTGCAGAAGAGCGCCTGCTTCGTGCAATCTTCGGCGAAAAGGCAAGAGAAGTGCGTGACAATTCCCTGAAGGTGCCCCATGGTGCAGCCGGTATCGTTGTGGATGTCAAGATCTTTGACAGAGACAACTGCGACGAGCTGGGACCGGGCGTAAATCAGATTGTCCGCTGCTACATTGCACAGAAGCGTAAGATTTCTGTGGGCGACAAGATGGCTGGCCGTCACGGTAATAAGGGTGTTGTTTCCCGTATTCTGCCGGAAGAGGATATGCCTTTCCTGGAGGATGGCACACCTCTGGACATCTGCCTGAACCCTCTGGGCGTTCCGTCCCGTATGAACATCGGTCAGGTTCTGGAAGTACATCTGGGTATGGCTGCGAAAGCACTTGGCTGGCATATTATGACACCTGTATTTGACGGCGCACACGAAGAAGATATCCGTAAGTGCTTCCGCCTTGCACAGGAAAACAACGAGGCATTCAACGCAGAAAAGACAGAGCAGACCTTCAAGCTCAGCCCGATGCAGAAGGTCATTGATACAAAATCGATTCCTATGTCCGAAGACGGTAAGTTTACCGTTTATGACGGACGTACAGGTGAGAAGTTCGATAACCGTGTTACCGTTGGTTACATGTATTACCTGAAGCTCCACCACCTGGTTGATGATAAGATTCATGCACGTTCCGTTGGTCCGTATTCTCTGGTTACGCAGCAGCCTCTGGGCGGTAAGGCACAGTTCGGCGGCCAGCGTTTCGGTGAGATGGAGGTTTGGGCGCTGGAAGCATACGGCGCAGCATATACACTTCAGGAAATCCTGACTGTAAAGTCGGATGATACCACCGGCCGTGTCAATACATACGAGGCAATCGTGAAGGGCCAGAATGTGCCGCAGCCTGGTATTCCGGAATCCTTCAAGGTTCTGATTAAGGAAATGCAGTCTCTCGGTCTGGATGTCCGTGTGCTGGATGAAGATGGTTCTGAAATCGATCTGAAGATGAACTTTGACGAGGATATTCCGCAGCGTTCCAGCAATGAGTTCGATGGAGAGAATACTGCGGATCCGAACGAGTACAGTACAGAAGAAATGGGCAATGCAGGTTATGGTACTGCAATGTATGGTGAAGACACCGAAACACATGAGGTTGAGCACGGCACTGCTAAGGGTTATAATGATGATGAGGATGATGAGTTCGGATATGAAGAAGATCCGGATGATTCCGCAGCATATAACATGAGCAATGAAGTCTTTGACGTAGAGGATTATGTCTGATTAAACGAAACTGTCATGTACGGCGGAAATATGAAATACATTTTTCCGCCGTCTCATCCTGATTCAGAATAAGGAGGGAACACCTTGGAATTCACCACCTTTGATTCCATTAAGATCGGCCTTGCTTCTCCGGAACAGATCAAAAAATGGAGCTATGGAAAAGTTGAGCGCCCGGAAACAATCAACTATCGTACACAGAAGCCTGAAAAAGGCGGCTTGTTCTGTGAAAAGATATTTGGACCGACGAAGGACTGGGAGTGTTACTGCGGAAAGTTCAAGAAGGTTCGTTTTAAGGGTAAGGTCTGCCCGAACTGTGGTGTAGAGATTACCCGTGCAAAGGTGCGCCGTGAGCGTATGGGTCACATTGAACTGGCAGCACCGGTTGCACATATCTGGTACTTTAAGGGTACACCGGCATGCATTCGCCAGGTATTGGGCGATATTTCCCAGAAGGATCTGGAAGCCGTTATTTATTTCACAAAGTATATTGTAACTGACCCGGGCGAACCGGATCCGATTCATCCCGGTCAGGCAATTACAGGTCTGATTAAGCAGCAGACACTGACAGAAGAAGAGTATCAGAGTGCAAAATCCAAGAATCCGGATATGTTCAAAGTTGAAACCGGTGCAAAGGCAATTCTGCACCTGCTGCAGGAGTACAGCCAGGATCACTATGATAAATTCAGAGATCAGCTGATTGATGAAGGAAAGCTGACACTGGAACCGGATCAGCTGGAGGCCTGCCGCAGCTGTGAATTCGGCCATAACTGCCGTGAATGTTCTTTCTGCGCATCTGTGGAGGATGAGGAGTGGAAGAACAATCTGGACATGACATGTGAGCAGCTCAAGGAAGAAGTGAAGAAGCTGGATGAGAAATCTACCAGCAGAAGCACTGCACAGAAGAGCCAGAAGCGTGGCAAACTGCTGAAGCGTCTGGAAATTCTGGAGGCATTCCGTCAGTCCGGCAACCGTCCGGAGTGGATGATTATGACTACTCTGCCGGTGATTCCGCCTGATATCCGCCCGATGGTTATGCTGGACGGCGGCCGTTATGCAACATCTGACCTGAATGATCTGTATCGCCGTGTTATCAACAGAAATAACCGTCTGGAGCGCATGAATGAGATGAATGCCCCCAGCATTATCGTGCGCAATGAGGCTCGTATGCTGCAGGAAGCAGTTGATGCCCTGATTGACAACGGCAGACACGGAAAGGACGTTACCGGTCCGAACAACAGAAAGCTGAAATCCCTTTCTGATATCCTGAAGGGTAAGCAGGGACGTTTCCGTCAGAACCTGCTTGGTAAGCGTGTTGACTACTCCGGCCGTTCCGTTATCGTTGTCGGCCCTGAGCTGAAAATGTATCAGTGCGGTCTCCCGAAGGAAATGGCACTGGAACTGTTTAAACCCTTTATTCTGAAGCGGCTTGTGGATATGGGCAAGATTCAGAATATCAAGAGCGCCCGTAAGCGTGTTGACAGACCGGATGATGATGTCTGGGATGCACTGGAACACGTCATCAAAGAGCATCCGGTTCTGCTGAACCGTGCGCCTACACTCCACAGACTGGGTATTCAGGCCTTTGAGCCTGTACTGGTTGAAGGCCGTGCAGTAAAGCTGCATCCGCTGGTTTGTACCGCATTTAATGCTGACTTTGACGGCGACCAGATGGCTGTCCATCTGCCCCTGTCTGCAGAGGCACAGGCAGAAGCACGATTCCTGATGCTGGCTGCAAACAACCTGCTGAAGCCATCTGACGGTAAGCCGGTTGCTGTTCCGACACAGGATATGCTGCTGGGTTCCTACTACCTCACCATGGTGAAGGACGGCGAACCCGGTGAAGGCAATGCCTACAGAGATGTGGATGAAGCAATGATGGCTTACGATGAGCACGATATTACGCTTCACTCCAAGATTAAAGTCCGCATGACCAAGGAAGTTGGCGGTCAGAAGGTTACAAGACTGGTTGACTGTACTGCGGGCCGTCTGATTTTTAACGAAATCATTCCCCAGGATCTGGGTTTTGTAAACAGAAGCGATCCTGAGCATGAATTTGATCTGGAAGTGACACAGGTGGTTAAGAAATCTGTGCTCTCCAAGATTATCGACAAGTGTCTGAAAGTTCACGGTGTTACTGCAACTGCAGAGATCCTGGACAAGATTAAGGCACTGGGCTATAAGTATTCTACCCGCTCCGGTCTGACTGTTGCTGTTATTGACGCTGTCATTCCGCCCCAGAAGAAGGATATTCTGGCAGCTGCCGATGCAGAAGTTGACAGACTGAATGAACAGTATCAGTACGGCTATATCTCCGGAGAGGTTAAGTACGAGAAGGTTTGTAAGGTCTGGGCAGAGGCAACAGACAAAATTACAGAAGCCCTGAAGGCAAACTTTGACCCATTCAACCCGATTAATATCATGGCTGATTCCGGTGCCCGTGGTTCTATTAACCAGATTCGTCAGCTGGCAGGTATGCGTGGCTTGATTGCAAATACCTCTGGTGCTACCATCGAAATTCCGGTTCGTTCCAATTATCGTGAAGGTCTGAACATTTCCGAATACTTTATTTCCAGCCGAGGCGCCCGTAAGGGTCTGGCTGATACCGCATTGCGTACCGCTGACTCCGGTTACCTGACTCGTCGTCTGGTTGACGTTTCACAGGATGTGATTATCCGTGAAATCGACTGCGGCTCCAATGAGGGTATCGAGGTTTACTGCATCAATGACGGTGAACGTGACCTGGAACCGCTTCAGGAGCGTCTGGTTGGCAGATATCTTGTAGAAGATCTGCGGGATGAGAAGTCTGAGCTCTTCATTCCGAAGACCCGTGCAATGACCACCAATGATGCACAGCGCATCGTGGATGCAGGCATTACCCGGGTGAAAATCCGCTCCGTTCTGGGCTGTAAGGCAAAGAAGGGCGTTTGTGCACGCTGCTATGGCGTAAACCTTGCAAACGGCAACCTGGTTTCTGTCGGTGAGGCTGTTGGTATTATCGCTGCACAGTCCATCGGTGAGCCTGGTACACAGCTGACAATGCGTACCTTCCATACCGGCGGTATCGCAAACGCAGAGGATATCACACAAGGTTTGCCTCGTGTTGAAGAATTGTTTGAATCCAGAAGACCGAAGAACGGCGCAATTCTTGCAAAGACCTCCGGCCGTGTGGAGATTACCGAAGAAAACGGCATCAAGACAATTGTGATTCACGATCCGGAAACCAATACGGATTCCACACCGTACACCATTCCTTATAACTACCACCTTGCAAATGTCTGGGATGACAACGCAAAGAAGAACAGAATGCTTGCAACAGGTGATATGATTCAGCGTGGCAGCAGACTGACAACCGGTTCCATCTATCCGGTGGATTTGCTGGAGATTCTGGGCGTTCAGGCTGTTCAGAACTACATTATTGAAGAAATTCAGTATGCATACCGTCAGCAAGGTGTAGGCATCAACGATAAGCACATCGAAGTCATTGTACGTCAGATGATGCGTAAGGTGATGATTGCAGATCCGGGCAGCAGCTATCTCCTGCCGGAATCCATGGTGGATAAGCGTGAGGTTGAGACAATCAACCAGGGACTTCAGGAGCGCATCAATGCAGGTGAAACCGAGTTGCGTCTGGTTACCACAAGACCGTCCCTGCTTGGTATTACAAAGGCATCCTCTTCTTCCGAGAGCTTCATGTCTGCTGCATCCTTCCAGGAAACAGCAAAGGCATTGACCGATGCCGCAATCAATGGCAAGAGCGACTACCTGCTTGGTCTGAAGGAGAATGTTATTATCGGTAAGCTGATTCCTGCCGGCACCGGTATGACATTGTACAACAATGTACAGTTTGTCCGTGCAGACGGTTATCCATCAGATTACTCGCAGCAAATCTAAGACAAGATATAAAGGAAATGCCACGCAGGCTGCGGCTGACCTTATAACATTGTCTGAATATGTGAAAAAGCGGGGGATTCCATCTTGGAATCCCCTGTTTGATTTGAAAATGGTGAGAGTATGAGCAAAAGAACAGGAAAACGATTGATCGTTTGCATGGCGTGTATACTGCTGTGTTTGTCTGGCATCCAGCTGACCGTGTGCGCAGAGCCAGATGAGAATGCGGCAGCGGATACGGTACCTATTGCCGAAGCCGCAAGCCGAATGGAATACAGTGATACAGATGATGGCATTATTCTGACCTGCTATCGCTGGAGCAGTGAAGATGCTGTGGTAATTCCAGAACAGATTGACGGAAAAACCGTAATTGGAATCGGTGCGTCGGCCTTTCGGTATTGCTATGCATATACCATTGAGCTGCCGCCAACCATACGAAAAATTGGCGAAAGTGCTTTTGAAAACTGTGTTTATCTCCAGGCTGTGGCAATACCCCAGAACTGTACAGAAATTGCTGATGCAGCTTTTCGTGGATGCAGACAGCTGAGTTACGTGGATTTGCCGCAGTCTGTGCAGCGCATTGGTGCAGCGGCTTTTGAGGGCACACCCTATCTGGAGAATCTCACAGAGGATATGGTAATTCTCGGTGACGGCATCCTGTATGCTTACACGGGGCAGGAAACGCAGCTTTCCATCCCTGAAAAAGTCCGTATCATCGGGCAAAACGCCTTTGCCGGACATGAGGAACTGACATCAGTGACCATTTCGGAAGGTGTGCAGCGGATTCAGGATGGCGCCTTTGCAGATTGTACCGCTCTGAAAAATATTGATTTGCAGGCAGATTTAAGCGAACTGGCACCGAATGCTTTTCAGGGCACAAAGTGGGAGTCTGAGGCAAAGGATTCCTTTGTGGTGCTGAAAGATATTCTTGTGAAATACCAGGGGGATGAACAGGAAGTGGTCATTCCGGATGGTGTGCGTGTTGTGAATGGTGCAGCTTTTGCAGATTGTGAAAACCTGACAACAGTAACGCTACCGATATCTGTAGAGGAAATTCGGAAGGAAGCTTTTGCACACTGTCCTTCCCTGCAGATTGTGCTGATGGGTGAGAATACGAAAACCATTGGGGAAAAGGCGTTTATGGATTGCGGTATGCTGAATTATCTGCGCCTGGGGCATTCTCTGGAAATCATTGAAGCGGGCGCATTTCTTGGCTGTCCCTATCTGGATACGGTGTATCTTCCGGATACACTGCATACCATAGGTGAAAAAGCCTTTGGTTATCGCTACAATGCTAAGGGCGATGTTTATTCGAAAATCAATAATTCGCTGATGCTGTATGCAAATACGGCGTGTGCAATGCAGTATGCCACGGATGAGGAATTACAGCTGAAACCTCTGCCGGCTGCTGAGAATACCAAGCCGGCACCGGAGGTTGTCAAGGAAGAGGATACAGACAACCAGGAAGATGAACTGCAGCATATCGGATGGATTGCAGGATGTGGCATCGGCGGCATTTTGCTGATTGCTGCATGGATTCAGCGCATGGCACAGAAGCGAAAAGAAAGATAAAATGATAAAAGCGGTCTGCTGGAGAATGCAGACCGCTTTTTGCTGAGCAGAAAAAACGTTTGCCCAATGTTACATTTAGATTGCCAAAAGAATACATGTGCAAAAATACAATACAACTTATAAAAAGAAAAATCACCGCCGAAGCAGTGATTCGAAAGAGAAGCAAATGTGTACCGTCATTTGCTTTGAAAATACGAAACTTCACAGAAAGAGAGGGACTTCAGCAAGAGGGATAGCTGAAATTCTGGAGAATTCCGTATCGGATTAGTATTGCAGTGATGAGTTTTATTTCTCATCTGCAATTGTATTATAGCACAACTACATTACAAATTCAATGCCGAATTGTACTATCAACTGTCTTTTTGTATCACGTTTGAAGAAAAAACAAAAAAATACGATTTGTATATCTGCGATTTGGATTTTGCACAAAAAAGAATGTGTTCTTCCGTGCAGAATGTCGAATTATTTCTGCAGGCTGTAATAGCCTTGACAAATACTACAGTGTATGCTAAAATAATAATGTGTTTGTATCTATGAAAACATACGATTTTCTATATAAAAACGGCAAAATCAAATCAAGTCGGTCCGATTTCCCGGACTGCGTATATGAGGTGAACATATGCCTAATAACAAACCGGATTTTACGATTGCTGTCATTGCATCCGGCATTGATGAGGAATATCAGCAGTCCATTCTGCGTGGTATTCATCGCTATGCGGCGCAGCATCAGGTGAATATTGCACATTTCATCGCATTTGGCGGCATTTTGTCAAATCCTGATTACGACCAGGGCGAGTATAATATTTTTGAACTGCCGGAATTTTCGAAATTTGACGGTGCTATTTTGTTGTCCAATACTTTTTCCGGAGAACTGGCTGAGTCACTGTATCAGAAGATTCAGGCTGCCGGTATTCCTGCTGTCAGCATTGACCGTGAGCTTGGGGATTTTTACCATATTGGTATCCACAACGCAACGGCAATGGAGCAGATTATTCGCCATATGATTGAGAAACATGGTGTCAAGAGATTGAATTTTATTTCCGGTCCTGACGATAATACTGAGAATATGGAACGCTTTGCAGCATATACCAAAGTGCTTCAGGAGTATCATATTCCACTGGAGCCGGAGCGTGTGTATCATGGTACATTCCGTGCAAAGGATGGCCGCCGTGCTGTGAAATATTTCATGCAGTCGCAGCTGGAATTTCCGCAGGCCATTATCTGCGCAAATGATACGATGGCGATTTCTGCCGTGATTGCCATGGAGGAACAGGGAATCTGTGTGCCGGATGACGTGCTGGTGTCCGGATTTGATAACATCTATAATGCAAGACATTTTTCGCCTGCACTGACAACAGTGGAACGTCCTTTGATGCAGTCCGGTGCGCTGGCATGTGAACTGATTTGCAGACATTGCGCAGGAGAAGAGCTGGAGCGTGTGCATCAGTTGAATGCGGTTCCGATTTTCTCTGAAAGCTGCGGCTGTTCAGAATCAGACGGAGAAGATATTACTGTCTACAAAAAGCATTCCTATCAGAGAATGGAGGCCACTGCAAGAGATATTTCCCGCCATAATCAGATGGCGTGCGCATTGGTTGCCTGTGATACCTTTGATCAGTACATTCGTTCTCTGAAGCAGTTTGTTCTGAAAGCGGGCTGTGAAGAATTCTATCTTTGTCTGAACGACAACTGGCATACAAAACAGATTCATCACGAGAATGGCTATACGGGCGTATTGCCCTCTGAAACCTACACCACGAAGGGCTACTGCAATCGCATGCAGATGCCGATTGCCTACTATGACGGCAGATTCCACAATCAGGAAAGCTTTACATCTGACGACATTCTGCCTCGTCTCCGTATAGAATCTGACCGTGTGCGAAAAATGTATTTTATTCCGCTGCATTTCAGAGAGCACTGCATGGGCTATTTTGTCATTGTGAATTCTGAGTTTCCGCTTTCCAGTGCCATGTTCCACGCATGGAGTATCAGCATCAGCAATTCCCTGGAGAATTTCCGTAAGCTGCTTTGTCTGGATGAGGTGGTACAGGAATTGGATAAGCTGTATGCAATTGATTCTCTGACGGGAATCTATAACCGCAACGGTTTTAAACGCAGTTCTGGATTGATTTTCCGCAAGTGTATTGAGGAACAGCGGACTGTTATGGTAATGTTTGCAGATATGGACGGACTGAAATCCATTAATGATAATTTTGGACATAAAGCAGGGGATCATGCAATCCGCAGTATTGCTACCATTTTGCAGGAAGCTTGTCTGGATGATGAAATTACCTGCCGTTTTGGCGGCGATGAATTCTTTATTTTCGGCGTGGATTATTCTGAAGAAAAGGCAGTACAGCTGAGAAACAGAATTCAGCGTGCGCTGGACATCTGCAATCAGCATTCCGGCAGAGAGTACCAGCTGAGTGTCAGTCTTGGGGCATGCATTACGGTGCCGAAACCTGACAGCACAGTGTTCCAGCTCATTACCATAGCTGATAATAAGATGTATGAGGAGAAGAAGAAAAAGAGTCTTTCCAAGTATTTAAAGCAGGGCAATTGCTGGGATACACCATTGGACACAGATAACAGATGACAGAAAACTGCCTTTGCTTTGCAAGGGCAGTTTTTGAATGATAAGAATACACAAAAAATGGGCACCTTTCAGCAGGTGCCCATTTCGTATTGCAGCAATATTATTTTACGGCATCCGACAGGGGCAATGCACGTTCTTCGCAGAATTCGCAGACTGTTTTTCCGCCAACGACAGTGAACTGGCGGGGCAGATAGGATTCCTGTGCGGTAATGCATTTCGGGTTGACGCATTTCAAAGCAGGATTGCATTCGCCCTTCAGCAGAGGTGCCGGCTTCTCGCTCTCCAGGAGACGCAGAATCAGTGCCATACGGACATACATGCCGTATTGTGCCTGCTTGAAATACAGCGCACGGGGATCGTCATCCACTGCAATTTCGATTTCATCTACACGGGGCAGCGGGTGCAGTACAGCCAGGTCCGGCTTTGCGTGGCACATCTTATCTGCGGTCAGACGATACACATCCTTTTGTGCCAGATAATCCGCCTCGGAGAGAAACCGTTCACGCTGAATGCGTGTCATATAGAGCACATCCAGATCGGAAATGGCTTTGTCCAGGGATGTTTCAACACGGTATTCACAGCCGGATTCACGCAGCATTTTTGTAATATAATCCGGTACCTGCAGCTCCGGGGTGGAAATCAGAACGAATTTGTTTTCTGCATAGCAGGAGAGTGCTTTGCAAAGAGAGTGTACGGTTCTGCCATACAGCAAATCGCCGCACAAACCAATGGTCAGGTGATCCAGTCGGCCTTTTTCCATTTTTAGCGTCAGCAGATCGGTTAAGGTCTGTGTGGGGTGCAGATGACCGCCGTCACCTGCATTTACAACCGGGCACTCTGCAGTAAGGGCAGCTGCCTTGGCGGTGCCTGCCATCGGGTGACGAATAATCAGAATATCAGAATACGAGCTGACAACCTTGGTGGTATCCTTGATATTTTCGCCTTTTGAGACGGAACTGCTCATGGGATTATCAAATCCGATGATGCTGCCGCCCAGACGAATCATGGCAGACTGAAAGCTCATCTGTGTACGGGTAGAAGGTTCATAAAACAGTGTAGCCATAATTTTTCCTGCACAGGCCTGCACATATCGCTGGGGATGTGCATAAATGGAAGCACCAAGGGAAATTACCTTATCCCACCATTGAATCGGATAATCGTTCAGGTCAATCAAATGAGAATACTGTGCACACATGCTTTTTTCCTCCAGATATTATTTTGTTGTCTCACTCTCAAAATATACAGCATACCAGACCAGGAACATATATACAGTCCAGATTTTTCTGCTGTTATCCGCTTTTCCATTTTTATGGTCATCCAACAGCTTCATCAGCAAATCAGTGTTGAAGTAGCGGGATGCGGTGTCGGATGTAAAGCTGGTTCTGACAATCTGATAGCACTTGTCTTCTTTGAGCCAGACACGGATTGGCACCGGGAAACCCAGCTTCTTTTTGGCAGCAGTATCTGCTGTTGAGGCAGGGGTGTCCCGTTTTGCTGCAAGCCGCATGGCATACTTTGTGGTATAGGGTGTCTTGTCATCCGTGGTAACATTATGTGTCACACGGAATTTGCTGGGAATCTGCTCTGCAAGGTGCATCAGTTCCTTATCCAGGAAGGGCACACGCAGCTCCAGGGAATGCGCCATACTCATTTTATCAGCCTTCAGAAGAATATCTCCCGCCATCCATAGATGCAAATCCAGATACTGCATCTTGGTGATGGGATCGGCATCCTTCACCTTATCATAGAAGGGTTTGGTCACTGCACAGGGATCCGGTGCATTTGTCTGGATTTTCAGTAATGCCTTGCGCTCTGCAGGGGTAAACATATAGGCATTGCCTATAAAGCGTTCCTCCAGCGTTCTTCCCTTACGCACCAGGAAATTCACGCCACGCTTTGCAGGCAGTTTGGCTGCGATGTTGGCAATGGTGCGACGGACACGCATGGGCAGTTTGTCATAGATGGTGGCATTGGGTTCGCTGTATACATTATAGCCGCCGAAGAGTTCGTCTGCGCCCTCGCCGGACAAAACGACCTTGACTTGTTCTGCTGCCAGTTTGCACACGAAATACAGTGCAATGCAGGAGGGGTCCGCCAGGGGCTCATCCATCTGATATTGAATTTTCGGGAGAATATCCCAGTATTCATTCTGGGTTATGACATGGCTGAAATTCTCTTTGCCGATTGCCTGAGAGAATTTTTTAGCCCATCCGATTTCGTTATACTTTTCATCCGTGCCGAAGCCGACGGTAAAGGTCTTATCCACATTGGCAATGGCCGCTACATAACTGGAATCCACGCCGGAGGAAAGGAAGCTGCCCACTTCCACATCTGCAATCTTATGAGCCCTGACAGAATCATGGAATGTTTCAGAGATGGATTTGACCCAGTCGCCAAGCAGGGGGGCTTCATCTGCCTGGAAATGAATATCCCAGTAGCGCTGTACGGTTAGCTTGCCCTTCTGCCAGATGAAATAGTGTGCAGGCAGAAGCTTTTTGACGCCCTTGAAAAAGGTATCTGCTGTGGGAGAATACTGGAATGTCAGATACTGTTCCAGAACGTCAGTATTCAGTTCTTTCTTGAATGCAGGGTGTGCGAGGAACGACTTGATTTCACTGCCAAACAGAAAACTGCCGTCCATTTGTGCATAATAGAGGGGCTTGATGCCGAAAAAGTCTCTTGCGCCGAAAAGCTGTTTCTTTTTCTCATCCCAGATGACGAAAGAAAACATGCCGCGAAGCTTATTCAGCAATTCTGTTCCGTATTCTTCATAGCCATGAATCAGAACTTCAGAGTCTGTTTCTGTCTGGAAATGATGTCCGGCAGAAACCAGCTCCTTTCGGATATCCTGATAGTTATATATTTCACCATTGAAAATAAGTACCATGGATTTGTCTTCATTGTAGATAGGCTGATTGCCCTGCTCTGTCAGGTCAATAATGGAAAGACGGCGGTGTCCGAGTGCAATCTCCTCATTGAGATACATACCGCCTGCATCCGGGCCACGATGGCGAATGCGGTCCATCATTGCTTCCAGAGTATCTTTTGCATTGGGTGTATGGCCGATAAAGCCAACAATTCCACACATATTTTGCCTCCTGTGTACTGCATGAAGGCAATACCGTAAAAGTCAATCTGATGGCGTTATTCATTCAATCTGATGTATCACCTGATAATGTACTATGGGTACGGTGTTGCCTTGCTATGATATTGAACGCAATATCGTGCATTCTCTGTTGAATGTCGTTTAACACGACACCATTATTATACTACTTTTCGAGGGATTATGCAAGTGGTGCCACATGAATTTTTTACAAAAATCGCAGGAATTACTTTGAAAGGGCATGCTCCAGCATAGCATATGCGGTTTCATATTTATTTTTGCGCTCTGCATCATGTGGGGTGGGATGCAGTAATCTGCTGGAATCCATGTTGTGGCGCAGGTCTGCCATTTTGACAATGACCGCATCGGGATTGGAACAGATTGCTGCAATATAGTCGAAATAGGGGACGGAATCCGCATGGGTCAGCAGGCGCAGGGCATCCATAACCCGAGGCGGAAACTTCTGCGCCAGTTCTTCCAGTGTGACGGAGGTATCTTCTGCCACATCGTGGAGCAGGGCGATTGTGGCGGTGATTTCATCCTCCATTTGTTCTGCCAGGTGGAAGGGGTGAAACAGATAGGGCATGCCGCCCTTGTCAAATTGTCCGTGGTGGTTTTCCTCTGCAATTTTTGCGGCTGCAATAGTCATTGATGTATAAATCATTATTCACACTTCCTTTCGTATTCATTATAACACAGATAGAGAAAAAAGAAAAGATGGAAAAGGCAGTATTTTTGTGACAATACGCCGCTGATTCGGAAAAGAGCTTTGTCGGCACTGTTTGAAACGGGCTGCAGCTCAAGGAGAAAGACCTTGTGCGTATTGAATAATTGAAATCGTAATATTTGTCTAAAATATCTGATTACAGAAGCAAGGGGGATGTGGTATAATTATAGCAGAACAGTACAAAATGCAAGGAGATGATACCATGCCTTTTCAGCTCATCAGAGGAGATATCACCAAGATTTCCTGCGATGCCATTGTGAATGCTGCTGACGGCACATTATGCGGTAGCAGCGGCGTCTGTGGTGCCATTCATAAGGCGGCAGGCCCGGAGCTGCAGGAAGCATGCCGCCGCCTTGGCGGATGTGAAACAGGTCAGGCAAAGATTACAGAGGGCTGCCGGCTTCCCTGTCAGTATGTGATTCATACAGTAGGTCCGATCTGGTTTGAAGGCTGTCAGCAGGAGGAGCAGCTGTTAAGGGCGTGCTATCAGAATTGTCTGGAGCAGGCATTGCAGCACCAATGCCGCAGCATTGCATTCCCTCTGATTTCGTCCGGAGCATATGGATGTCCACGGGAAAAATCACAGGCCATAGCAGTAGAGGTGATTGCGTCGTTTCTGGAGCAGCATGAGATGCTGATTTATCTTGTCCTGTATACGCAGCCCTCCGGCATTGCCAGAGACCGTGAGCTGCAGCGCTTTTTGGCAGCGCATTATCAGCCGCTGATGCCGGGTATGTCTGTGAACCGTGATCTTGCCGCAGCCAATGCAGCTGCTGTGGAGCACAAGAAAAAGAATGCTCTTTTCAAGCCCATGCAGGAGCATTTAAAGAAGCTGGGCAGGAAATCCATGAAAGCACAATGTGCAGAGGAATCCTGCGAGAGTGAGGTGCTTGCATACGGCTCCTTGGAAAATCAGCTTGCGCACCTGGATGAAAGCTTTACTCAGATGCTGCTGCGGCTGATTGATGAACGGGGTATGACAGATGCGGAATGCTATAAGCGTGCTAATATTGACCGCAGACTGTTTTCCAAAATCCGCTGTGATCTGCACTATACCCCGAAAAAGAAGACGGCCATTGCATTTGCGATTGCTCTGGAGCTTTCTTTGGAGGAGACAAAGGATTTGCTGATGAAAGCCGGGTATGCCCTGTCACGAAGCAATCGTTTTGATGTGATTGTGGAGTATTATATCTCTCGAAAGAAATATGATATTTTTGAAATCAACCAGACCTTATTTGAATTTGATGAAGTATTAATCGGAGCATGAATGTGCTCCGATTTCTTTCTGTGGACAGGCTTTTGCCCCTGAGCAGTGTTCTGTGGAGCAGAATATGGGGAAGACACTTTTCCCAAATGGAGTCCGTACCCCTTGAGGGCATATTTTCTTTGTTAAATACGGACATTTTATACAAATTATATATGGCTTCCGTTGATATAATTCTTATCGTAATTGTATTGACATTCAGCAACGCATGTGATAAAATCGTAGTGTTGTAATATATGAGTCACAGCACAGAGATTGTGTGGTGCAGTCTAGGAAAGAGGTAAGGAAAATGGCAGAGAATCAAGCCGTACAAACCAAGGAAAAGCTGAAGCCGAAACTGTTTTCAGTCATGAAAAACTATTCCGGCGGTCAATTGATGAAGGACGTCGTGGCCGGTGTAATTGTGGCAATCATTGCGCTGCCCCTGTCTATTGCACTGGCACTGGCATCCGGCGTAAATCCGGAGCAGGGCCTTTATACTGCAATTATTGCAGGATTTCTGGTGGCACTGCTGGGCGGAAGCCGTGTGCAGATTGCCGGTCCTACCGCCGCATTTGCTACGATTGTGGCAGGTATTGTGGCTACAGAAGGTATGGATGGACTGATTATATCCACCGTCATAGCGGGTATCCTGATGATTATTATGGGATTCTGCCGGTTTGGTTCATTGCTGAAATATATTCCGTCTACCATTACAGCCGGCTTTACCTTCGGCATTGCAGTTACGATTGTAATTGGCCAGATTAAGGATTTTCTCGGTCTGACATTCCAGAACAAACCGATTGAAACGGTTGAGAAGGTGGAAGAAATCTTCCGCTGTATGGGCACATTGAACTGGCAGGCCCTTGTGGTAGGTCTGGTATCCCTGGCGGTTATGATTTTCTGGCCGAAAAAGCTGGAAAAAATCCCTGCTTCTTTGATTGCAGTCATTGTTGGCGCATTGATGGTATCATTGCTGAAAATGAATGTAAATACCATCGGCGACTTGTACACCATTTCTTCCACTCCTCCAAAGTTCACCATTCCGGAAGTAACCTTTGAGCGTGTCAAGGGTCTGTTTCTGAATGCAGTAACCATTGCGGTTCTGGCAGCGGTAGAATCCCTGCTGTCCTGTGTGGTTGCGGACGGTATGATTGGTTCCAAGCATCGTTCCAACATGGAGCTGATTGCACAGGGCGTTGCCAATATTGGATCTGCATTGTTTGGCGGTATCCCGGCAACCGGTGCAATTGCCCGTACAGCAGCGAATATTAAAAATGGCGGCAGAACACCGATTTCCGGTATTGTGCATTCCATTGTGCTGCTGATCATTCTTCTGGTGCTGATTCCCTTTGCATCCTTGATTCCTATGCCTACCATTGCAGCAATCCTGTTTATTGTTGCCTATAATATGTGCGGCTGGAGAAATATCCGTAATGTCTTTAAAACGGCACCGAAAAGCGATATAATCGTATTGTGTGTTACTTTGGTTCTGACAGTTGTATTTGACCTGGTGGTGGCAATTGCAGTCGGCCTGGTACTTGCATCCTTGCTGTTCATGAAGCGTATGGCGGATGTGACAGAGGCACATGCCTGGGTGGATGTGGATAATGAGGACACGGATCCGGATAATATTACATTGAAGAAAATCCCGGAAAACACGAAAGTGTTTGAAATCAACGGTCCGATGTTCTTCGCTGCAACGGATAAATTCCGCTATCTGCTTGATGATACAAATATTGATGTTCTCTGTATTCGTATGAGAGACGTACCTGCTATTGATACCACAGGCGTTGAGGCGTTGTCACGCATTGCACAGCGCTGCAAGCGCCACGATATCCAGCTGGTATTCTCACACGTCAATGAGCAGCCTATGCATGCTATGGAGAAGGCAGGGCTGATTGAAGCGGTTGGCCGTGAAAACTTCTGCTCTCACATTGATGAGGCACTGCTGCGTGCAGAAGCAATTGAGCAGGAATGCCAGAAAAAGAAAAAATAAGAAAAGACACCGTGCAAAGCTGTAAAGGCCTTGTGCGGTGCCGCTTTTTATTCGGGATAAAACAAAAAACGCATACGGTTCATACCGTATGCGTTTTGCGTTTATTAATCAGTGGGAATCAGCTTGTGAACATCTTCCATGAGTTTTGCTTCGATTGCAGCAGCATCTTCCATTGTCTTGCCTGCGGTGGTGTAGTATGCCTTGATTTTCGGCTCAGTACCGGAGGGACGAACAATGACGCTTGCGTGCTCAGGCAGGAAGAAGGAGATGACGTTGGACTTCGGCAAACCGGTGGATCTTGTTGCACCTGTTGCCGCATCTGTGAACAGGCCTTCCTGATAATCCGCAGATTCAATCACATCCAGGCCGCCGATGGACTTCGGCGCATCGGTGCGAAGCTTCTGCATGATTTCCTGCATCTTGTGCATGCCGCTGACGCCTTCAAAAGCAAAGCTTTCCTGCTTGTGCTTAAAGACACCGTATTTGCTGTACAGGTTTTCACGTGCCTGCATCATGGAGATGCCCTGTGTGCGGTAATATGCAGCCATTTCCACAATCAGCATGGAAGCAACCACAGCATCCTTATCACGGACATAGGAGCCGGAAAGATAGCCATAGCTCTCTTCAAAGCCAAAGACATAGCGATTCTCTTCGCCTTTTTCTTCCAGCAAAGCAATCTGCTCGCCGATGAACTTGAAGCCTGTGAGTACATCAATCACCTGAACGCCGTATTCATCTGCAATCGGCTTTACCAGGTCAGTTGTCACGATGGTTTTTACTACAATCGGATTCTTCGGCATTGTGCCAAGCTTGGAACGCTCTTCGCAGATGTAGCGGAACAGCATTGCACCAACCTCATTGCCGGAGAACAAAGCATAGCCGCCGTTGCCGTCCGGAACAGCGATGCCCACTCTGTCACAGTCCGGGTCTGTTGCCAGCAGCAGGTCAGGCTGAACCTGATCACACAGGCGCAGACCATATTCCAGTGCCTCACGGATTTCCGGATTCGGATAAGGGCAGGTGGTGAAGTTGCCGTCCGGATTCTCCTGCTCCGGAACAACGGTAACATCACTGATACCGATGCGGGACAGAATCTCACGGACAGGCTTGTTTCCTGTGCCGTTCAGCGGTGTGTAAACAATCTTCAGTCCGCTGGATGCACAGATATCGGTGTGAATGCCCTGTGCCAGCACGTTTTTGTAGTATTCTTCCAGAACCTCCGGGGCGATATAAGAAATCTTACCCTCAGAAACAGCCTGGTCAAAATCGCAGATCTTTACGCCGCTGAACATGTCAACGTCCTTGATTTTGCCAATAACAGTATTTGCAACATCAAGTGTAATCTGGCAGCCGTCAGCACCGTAGACCTTGTAACCGTTGTATTTTGCCGGGTTGTGGCTTGCTGTAACCATGATACCAGCGGAGCATCCCAGCGCACGTACAGCGAAGGAGAGCATCGGGGTGGGCATCAGTTCTGTATAGATGTGAACGTGAATGCCGTTTGCAGCCAGAACAGCGGCAGCAGCCTTTGCAAATGTATCAGACTTGATACGGCTGTCATAGGAAATTGCAACGCTTGGTGCAGAGAATGAGCCATTGACATAATCAGCCAGACCCTGGGTTGCACGGCGAACGGTATAGATATTCATTCTGCCGGTTCCTGCACCGATTACACCACGAAGACCGCCTGTACCAAACTCTAATTCTTGATAGAAGCGCTCACGGATGGCATCATTATCGTTCTTGATTGCCTCCAGTTCTTTTACCAAATCAGCATCCTCTGTTGCATTTGCAGCCCAGAGCTGATACAGATTCAATTCCTTAGTCATATCCGTTTGCATAATCACTTCATTCCTTTCTATCTGCGTAAATCCAAACAACACAGATTATGAGCAAGCGTTTAGTTGCACACAATTATTATAGCATATTTTGTGCAATTTGAAAAGGGGCAGAATACCGAAATTTGACAATTTATATTATATGTTTTGTTAGCTATCAATAAAAATAATAAAAAAAGAGCAGCCAGTAACCAAACTGACCGCCCTTTTTGAGCATCAACCTCTATTGAAACGCTTGTTGAAGCGCTCAACACGTCCGCCTGTGTCAACCAACTTCTGCTTACCTGTGAAGAACGGGTGGCACTTGGAGCAGATTTCAACCTTGATGTCCTTCTTTGTGGAGAAAACCTCGATTACGTTACCGCAGTGGCAGGTAATGGTTGTCTTCTCGCATACCGGATGGATGCCTTCCTTTGCCATGATATTTCACCTCTTTCATAATTATGATGCGCAATATCGGACATAACAGCCCATCCGTTTACTGTTCGGACAGTAGTGCTATGGATGAATCGCAATATGAATATTATACCATATTTTCACTGATTTTGCAATATGGCAAATTCTATAAATCGGGATGCTGCAAAATGTGAAAAATAAGCATGAATGCCGGTTATGCCACTGTCACCACAATATTGATTGTGGGAACCGGGCTGACCCATACGCCTTTCACCTGTTCCGGGAGTGTTACGGAGAATGACTGTGTATATACGCCTTCCGAGGAAACAGAGATATTCACCAGATTTACCGAGGTTTTAATATCTTCTGAACTGATTTTTTCCAGTTCCTCCGGAGTGCCGATCAGGGTGATGGGGGTATTTCCGCCGGGGGATTCCAGTACATAGCGGTATTTCTGATTGTCATTCATAAATACGATGTCGCTGTTTTTAATCCATCTGGTTTCGGCTACCAGTTCTGTGCTGTCCAGCATAATATAGACCGTTCCCAGATTGGTGCTGTCCGAATAACCCTCCGGCATACTGATTGTAACAGGAATAGAACTGTTGACGGAAAGCTGTGAAAGAGGAATGGTATCAATCTGCCATGCTTCCAGGCCGTCCAGCTGTGCTTTTTCATCCGGTGCGGTGGTTTCAATGGTCATCATCAGATTATTTTCGCCATATTGCGGCAGAGTATAGGAAATGCCGTTGACATTCAGGCGGATGCGCTGCATGATGGTGGCAGCGTCAAAGGAATCCGGCAGATTCGAAACATTGATTGTCACCGGTAACTGCTTGGAATAAAACACCGGAATTCGTACATCAAAACGGGTTGTTGGCATGGAAAATGCCTCTTTTGGAAGCTCATTTCCATCAGCATCAATCAGTGCAAAATTGGAACAGCCGGAAAAAGTCTTTGTCTGCAGCAATTCTTCATTGTCATCCACCGTCACACGGATATGATTCAGCTTTTTCAGCTGGGTGGACGGACCGTAAATCTGCACAGTGGAAGGTACTACCGTGATACCATCCGTGCTGATACGGGTTTCTTCATCATACCGCAGATTGGGATACTGGATATCATTGACATTTACGGTCAGATATTCATACCGGTCCATTTCCAGTTCAATAAAGGAACTGGAGAGCTTGATATCGACATTCTGTTCGGAAAAATTGCCGGTGGTTGTTCGCAGCCGAATGGGGAATGTCTGGATGCCGACAGTGTTTTCTACGTCGGAATCAAAGTCAACATAGGCCACAAGGTCGGATCGATTCAAAGCACCGATGGCGGCACGGGTGCTGTTCAGCGTGGCATCCACCGTCATATTCATTTCTGAGCCGTCAGCAGTGGGCATAATGGTCAGGCCATAACTTTCTGCCTTTGTGCCTGCGAGATTGATTTGCACCGGAATTTTTGAAAAAGATACGGAATAATCAGATTTGATTGTGGTGGCGATATAGCACCAAAGGAACACTGCAAAAACCAACGACAGCAGCCAATACATCAGATTTGTACGATTTGGACGCTGAATTTTTGGGATTGGCAGTTCGCCCAATTCTTTTCTGATTTTCTGGAGATCAATATGCGGCATCTTTTATCCCTCCTTATGATTGGTCTTCCTGGGTTGGGCAGAGGGCTTCTTTTTTGGGGACTGTGCACGTTTCCTGGGTGCTGTATTCTGCTGTTCCGGGGGAGAAAGCGTGTCACGCAGAATACTTTTCCACATTGGCTTATTTCGCCAGGAATCCTTCTCCTGGGGAATCAGAATGGTACGCAGAAGACGTTCCAGAGAATTGCGTGTGTAGTTTCTGGTAAGAACACCGTCCTGAGCCACAGAAATCTGACCTGTTTCTTCGGAAACCACAATGACAAGAGCATCTGAATTTTCGCTCATGCCGATAGCGGCACGGTGGCGGGAGCCGAGATGCTTGTCTATCAGTTCCTCTTTCTGGGGCTTGGGCAGGAAGCAGGCAGCAGCCCAGATAATACCGTCACGCATAATGACAGCGCCATCATGGAGCGGTGTTTTGTTATAGAAAATATTGCCGAATAATTCTGTGCTGGGCAGAGCTTTAATGACGGTGCCGTTCAGAATCTGTTCCCCCAGTTTTGTGCCTCGCTCGATGACAATCAATGCACCTGTGGTGGAGACGGAAAGCTGTTCCACGGAATCGCAGATTACAGGGATAGCCCGATCCCACTGTGCAATGACGCCTTCATTTTCACCGATGGTAAGCCGTGAAATTTTCGATGTGGTCTGACCGAATTTCTCCAGTGCACGCCGCAGTTCCGGCTGAAACAGCATTATGATTGCGAGAAGTCCGGATTTCAGAATCTGCTGAGAAATCCAGCTGATTGCTTTTAATCCGAGGAAATCACTGATGAAATAAGTGATTACCAGGAGAAGAATACCCCGGACGAGCTGTCCTGCACGGGTTTCCCGCACAAATTTCAGGATAAAATAAATCAGGTAGGATAAAAGAATAATGTCAATAAAATCCACCAGTTTGATGGACTTGAAAACATTATACATGGTAAACCAGACATTACGGATAAAATCAATCACACAGCTCACTTCCTTCCTTACAAACAGATATTCCCATACATCATATAGTATAACACATTTTCCATTATATTGCAACTATTCAAGTAAAAAAAATAGAACAGGAATGCGATTGGGGCAGGTCTTTTCTCAGATCGGATAATACAATGATACGGCAGGGAGACTCCCAGGCCCTTCCGGCAGAGCAGTTCTGCTTATGGGTTGCCCTGTCGGGGGGATTGGAAAACGCATATGCAGAAAGGGGACGCTCCGTGATTGGAGTGTCCCCTTTGTTCTGATTTCTTACTTTCCGATTTTGCGGAATTTGTTGTAACGGTCGTTCAGCAGTTCTTCCTCTGTCATCAGGCTCAGACGCTCGATTTCGCTCAGAAGCTCATTCTTCAGCTCGGAGCAGACTTCACGGGAGGTCTTTCCGGTTTCCGGGATTACCTTTTCTACAATTTCAAAATTCAGCAAATCGTAGGAGGTCAGCTTCAGATGCTCTGCTGCTTCCGCAGCCTTGGAAGCATCCTTCCAGAGAATACTTGCACAGCCCTCCGGAGAAATAACGGAATATACTGCATTTTCCAGCATAATTGCGGTATTGCAGACACCCAGTGCCAATGCGCCGCCGCTGCCGCCTTCACCGACAATAACGGAAATTACAGGGGTTTTCAGGCCCATCAGTTCATAGAGATTCTCTGCGATGGCCAGACCCTGACCACGCTCTTCAGCATCAATGCCGCAGTATGCACCGGAACTGCCGATAAAGCAGATAACCGGTCTGTGGAACTTTTCTGCTTCCTTCATGATACGGAGTGCCTTGCGGTAGCCTTCCGGTTCCGGACAGCCGAAATGACGCTTCATACGTTCTTCGATTGTTTCACCGCGCTCCATAGCAATCAGGGTGACAGGGATACGATTCAGATAACCGATACCTGCAACAATTGCGCCGTCATCACCAAAACGACGGTCTCCGTGCAACTCAACAAAATCATCAATCATGTGCTCGATATAGTAGGAGCCCATGGGACGTTTGCCGTTTCTTGCTTCCTGCACACGCTCATATGCGGTTTTATTTTCAGCAACTGCCATATTCATTCTGCCTTTCTGAACATACCCAAAAGGGCGTTGATATTCAAGGAAGCATTGCACAATGGCTGTGCAGTGCCGCCTTTGTTATTTGCTTCGATGTGATAGAATGTATCCGTCAGACGGATACGCAATTACTTCTGATGAAGTGCAAGAAGTTTTGAGAGTGTATAAGTCATTCTCGGACGTTCTTCGATGATGTCAACAAAACCATGCTCCAGCTGGAATTCTGCACGCTGGAAACCTGCCGGCAGCTTTTCGCCGGTGGTCTGCTCAATGACACGCTGACCTGCAAAGCCAATCAGTGCCTTCGGCTCTGCGATGATGATATCGCCCTGCATTGCAAAGCTTGCAGTAATACCGCCTGTGGTAGGATCCGTCAGAACAGCGATGTACAATTCGCCGGCATCGTTATGACGCTTGACTGCGCCGGAAACCTTTGCCATCTGCATCAAGGAGAACATACCCTCCTGCATACGTGCACCGCCGGATGTAATGAATCCGATGACCGGCAGCTTCTGCTCAGTTGCAGCTTCAAACAGGTTGGTGATCTTTTCACCGACAACGGTACCCATACTGCCCATCATAAATGCAGAATCCATGATAAACAGAGCAGTGCTCATGCCGTCAATTTTGCCAATGCCGCACACAACGCCTTCCACAAGACCGCTGGCTTTTTCTGCTTTGGAAAGCTTATCTGCATAATCCGGGAAATCAATGGGATTTCTGGATTTCAGCTTTTTGTCCATTTCGTGGAAACTGCCCTTATCGACGGTTGCTTCCAGTCTTTCAATTGCACGCATACGGAAGTATGTGCCGCAATTGGGGCAGATGCAGTGGTTTGCCAGATATTCATTGTAGGGAATTTCGGTTCCGCAGGCCTTGCAAAGTCTGGGAGGCTGTTCTACAGTACCTGTGATTGTGTTGAGAATATTTTTGATTGTACTCATGTTTCAGATTCCTCCGCTGGCTTAATCACAAATGAGAATTCTGCGCTGACGCACAGCTTTCCTTCTACGAATCCCTCGCCCTTTGCCCAGTAGAACGGACCTCTCTGCTTGGTGATTTCGCATCTTGTTTCAAATACATTGCCCGGCTCTACAGGATTGCGGAATTTTACGTTGTTCAATCCGGTAAAGAATGTCAGCGGCTGTTTGCCATCCGGCTGTTTCTCCATGCAGACGCAGACAGACTGTGCCATGATTTCACACAGAATCACACCCGGAACGATGGGGTGACCGGGGAAATGGCCGTCCAGAAACCACTCCTCTCCGGTGATTCTCTTTTTTCCATGTGCAACACCATCAATGACTTCTGCTTCATCCAACAATAACATACTGTCACGATGGGGCAGTAATTCCATAATTTCTGTACGGTTCATAAGTTCCTCCGTATAATCTGTTATTCAGAATCCAGCATTTAAATTTTAGCAAAGGCGATACAAGCGTTGTGTCCGCCAAAGCCCAGAGATGTGGAGAATGCCAGTGTCAGCGGTGTTTCCACAGCTGTATTGGGGGTGATATCGAGATCACACTCCGGATCTGCTTCCTTATAGTTAATGGTAGGCGGAACCAGGTTGTTCTCCAGTGCCTTTACAGCGGCAATTGCTTCAATTGCGCCGGCTGCGCCCAGCAGGTGACCTGTCATGGACTTGGTGGAGCTGACATGAATCTTGTGTGCTGTTTCTTCACCGAATGCCTTCTTGATTGCCTTTGTTTCGGTTTTATCATTCAGGGAAGTGCTGGTGCCGTGTGCATTCAGATAGATTTCTTCTGCCGGGCACTCAATGCTGATTTCAGCCAGACAGTCTGCGATGGCTTTGGAGGAAGCGATTGCTTCGCTCTCCGGTGCTGTGACATGGTGTGCGTCACATGTGCTGCCGTAGCCAACAACCTCAGCGTAAATCTTTGCACCACGGGCCTTTGCGTGCTCGTACTCTTCCAGTACCAGTGCGCCTGCGCCTTCACCCATGACAAAGCCGCTTCTGTTCTTGTCAAAGGGAGTGGAAGCATTGTCCTTGTCTGTGCTTTCGCACAGTGCCTGACAGCTGCTGAAGCCGGCAATTGCAACCGGGTTGATTGCAGCATCTACACCGCCTGCCAGAACTGCATCTGCATAGCCGTGACGAATGGCACGCATTGCCTCACCAATTGCATTGGTACCGGTTGCGCATGCGGTAGTTACTTCGATGCAGGGGCCCTGTGCGTGGAGCTGAATGGCAATCATGCCTGCTGCCATATTGGCAATCATCTTTGTAATAAAGAACGGAGATACTCTTGAAGGACCTCTGTTCAGGAATGTATTGTGCTCATTGATAAATGTATCAAATCCGCCGATACCGGAACCAAAATATACACCCAGGCGGTCAGCAGCAATCTGATCTTTGATGCCGGAATCTTCAGCAGCCTGCATTGCAGCTACCAGGGCATACTGCTCAAAACGATCTGTCTGACGGACTGTTTTTGCATCCAGGAACTGCTTCGGGTCAAAATCCTTGACTTCGCCAGCCAATTTAGCCTTCAGCTCTGTTGTATCACATCTGGTAATAAAATCGATACCATTTTTGCCGCTCTTCAGTCCTTCCCAATAGCTAGCGACATCATTTCCGATCGGTGTAACAGCACCCAATCCGGTAACAACAACTCGTCTGTTCATATGATTCTCCTTTATTTTCAATATCTGCAATGATGCATGGATATTTCTCTTGTTTATGAAATAGCAAGACCGCCGTCAATGCGGATGACGGTACCGGTCAGATAATCGGAGTCCGGAGATGCCAGGAATGCTGCCAGGTTTGCAACATCTTCCGGCTTGCCGGGTCTGCCCATGGGAATCTGACCGATGTACTGATCTTCCAGACCTTTTGTCATGTCCGTGGAGATAAAACCAGGTGCAATTGCATTGCAGGTAACGCCTCTGGAGGCAAGCTCTCTTGCAGTAACCTTTGTCAGGGCGATAATGCCGGACTTGGATGCTGCATAGTTTGCCTGGCCGGCAGTACCCAGCAATGCGGACACAGATGCAAGGTTAATGACCTTGCCGTACTTCTGCTTCATGAAAATACGATAGCATGCCTGTGTCATATTGAATGTGCCTTTCAGATTCGTATTGATAACGGCATCGAAATCCGCTTCCTTCATGGTGAGCATCAGGCCGTCACGGGTGATGCCGGCATTGTTCACAAGAATGGTTACATTGCCAAAGTCGCCGTGAATCTGTTTGATTGTGGCTTTACACTGTTCTGCATCTGCCACGTTGCAGGCATATGTTTTGATCCTGACACCAAAGGTTTCGGAAATTTCCTTTTCCAGATTATCAGAGTTTTCGTCACAGGCCAGTGCTGCGATTGCGATATCTGCACCCATAGATGCCAGCTTTCTGCAAATTGCTGCGCCGATACCGGTGGAGCCTCCTGTTACAACTGCTGTCTTTCCCTTCAGCATGATTCTTTCACCGCCTTCACTGTTGCTTCCAGTGTTTCTGCACTGTCCACATTATAAATCTTTACATCAGCGGAAATCTTCTTTACAAGGCCGCTGAGTGTTTTTCCTGCACCAACTTCGATAAAGTCAGTGTAGCCATCTGCAATCATATTCTCAATGGTTGTCTGCCACTGTACCGGACTGCAAAGCTGCTGCTGCAGTGTTTCAGCAACGGCATTGTTGTCGTAGGGTTTTGCATTCAGGTTTGCATAGGCAGGCATACGCATCTCTGTAAAGCTGTAAGCCTTCAGTGCTTCACCGAATTTTTCAGCAGCACCATTCATGAAAGGAGAGTGGAATGCTGCACTTACTGCCAGAGGAATGCATCTTCCCTTCAGTTCCTTCACTTTTTCAGAAAATGCCGGCATACTGCTCTTCAGACCGGAAACAACCGTCTGACCGGGGCAATTGAAGTTGACTGCATAGAGCTGTTCAAACATTGCAGCGGTATCAGCGACTGTTTTTGCGTCCAGCTTGACAACTGCGCACATTGCAGTATCCGCAGCGTCAGCGGCTTCCTGCATCAGTTTGCCGCGGGTGCTGACAATCTGAAAACCTTCTTCAGAGGTGTATGCACCTGCAAATGCCAGTGCAGCGATTTCACCGAGAGAAAAGCCGGCAGCACCGTCTGCATGAATGCCTGCTTCTTCCAGTGCAAGTGCAGCGGCCAGATCTACAAGATACAGGCAGGGCTGAGTGTTTTCTGTTCTCTTCAGTTCTTCTTCCGTTCCTGCAAATGACTGGTTCATTGTGCCGGGACGAATTGCTTCTGCTGCATCATACAATGCCTTTGCAGCTGCGCTTGTCTCATACAGGGTTTTTCCCATACCGCTGTACTGTGCGCCCTGTCCGGCAAATAAGAATGCTATTTTTCCCATTGATTATGCCTCCACAGATGAATCTGTCTGCTGACAGATTGTCTATTTTTATTTCAAGAGCTCCTCTGCCTGTGCCATGATTTCTGCAACCATTTCAGCAGCAGGCTGAATTTTATTGACCATACCGGAAACCTGACCTGCCAGGAAGCAGCCACGCTTTGCATCGCCGTCTACGACAGCAGCACGCAGTGTGCCCACTGCCATTGCATCCAGTGCCTCATCAGAGATATCGGTATATTCTGCCTTTGCGTATGCACGGGAGAAGGCAGTTTTCAGGCTGCGCACCGGATGACCGAGTCTTCTGCCGGTGACGATTGTAGAAGAATCCTTTGCCTTCAGCACACGTTCTTTGTATTCCGGTGCAATGGTGCATTCTTCTGCAGCCAGGAATCTGGTGCCGATCTGAACGCCGACTGCACCCAGCATGACAGCGGCTGCAAAGCCTCTGCCGTCTGCAATGCCACCGGCTGCAATAACCGGAATACTGACAGTATCACATACCTGGGGAACCAGTGCCATAGTGGTCATTTCACCCACATGGCCGCCGGATTCCGTACCTTCTGCAACGACTGCATCTGCGCCTGCACGCTCCATCAGCTGTGCCATGGTTGTGGTGGAAACCACCGGAATCACCTTGACACCTGCTTCACGCCACATAGGAATATATTCCGCAGGGCTGCCGGCACCGGTTGTTACCACCGGGACCTTCTTTTCTGCAATCAGTTTTGCAATTTCATCTATATTATTTCCACGCAGCATGATGTTTACGCCGAAAGGCTTATCCGTCAATGTGCGAATTTCGTCGATCTGAGCTGCGATATACTCAAGATTGCCGCTTGCAGCGGTAATAATGCCAAGGCCTCCGCCATTGGAAACCGCTGCTGCAAGACGGGCATCAGAAATGTGTGCCATACCGCCCTGCAGCAACGGATAACGGATGCCCAGCAAATCGCAGAGAATTGCTGTGCGCTTCATAGATTAACCCAGCTTTGCGTCGATGTAAGCAACCAGTTCCTTAACGGACTTGCCTGCTTCCTGCGGGTTGATCTCCACGCCGAACTCATCCTCCATCTCCATCATGATCTCTGCAGCTTCCAGAGAATCAACCTGAAGATCTTCGAATGTGGATGCCTCTGTGATTTCAGACGGGTCCATTTCGAGGTGGTTTGCCAATACTTCAATAACCTTTTCGCTGTTCATAATTTTCTCCTCCATGACTTTGTGAGATTTGATTTATTTCAACAAACACCAGATAAAGTGTTGTGCTGACGAGATTAATATGCAGCCTGTATTACCAGCGAAGGATACAGGATGCGCTGGAAAGGCCGCCGCCGAATGCACACATAGCAATCAGGTCGCCCTTCTTCAGTTTTCCGCTGCGTGCCAGCTCATCGAAAGAGATTGGTACGCTGGCAGAAGAAGTGTTGCCGTAGCGTTCAATATTCATATAGAACTTTTCAACGGGCTGCTTCAGGCGCTTTGCGCAGAGCTCGATAATTCGGGTGTTTGCCTGATGGGGAACAATCCATGTCAGGTCATCCAGTGTGATACCGATTTCTGTGCAGAGCTGCTGCACATCCTCGGCCAGTCTGCGGACAGCAAATTTGAAGGTTTCCTGACCACTCATTGCTACCAGCGCATCTCCCACTTCTCTTTCATAGAAGGGAGAGCTGCCCTGTCCATTGGGGATATCCAGTGCATTGTTATCAAACTGTGTAAACAGCTTGGATGCCAGATACTGTTCGCCGGGTGCAATAATGAATGCGCCTGCGCCGTCGCCGAAGATGACGCAAGTGGAACGATCCTGCCAGTTCAGGATTTTGCTGAGACGCTCCGCACCGAATACCAGAGCATAGCGATAGCCGCCTCTTGCAAGGAAAGCCGCCGCAGTGTCCAGTGCATACAGGAATCCGCTGCAGGCAGAGTTAACATCAAATGCAGGACAATGTGCACCGATAAGGCCTTGTACATAGGATGACATTGTAGGACAAATAGAATCGGACGAAATGGTTGCACCGATAATCAAGTCCAGCTCATCTGCAGTGATGCCGGCAGCTTCCATTGCTCTTTCAGCGGCTTTTGCGGCCATTTCTGCTGCGGATTCGCTGACGGAGATACGGCGTTCTGCAATGCCGACTCTCTGACGAATCCACTCATCTGATGTTTCAACCATCTGTGACAATTCATCGTTAGACAGAATTCTTTCCGGTACATATGCACCGGTTCCAACAACCTGAATACTCATATTCTGTTTCTCCCATTTCTAATATTATCTGCATAAGCTGATCAGATCATCAATCCGTTCAGCAGGCTGGTGAACCCGAAGGTGAAATAACGGACTGCTTCTTCTGCGGGAATTTCCCTTGCAATGGCATTGGAATAATACCCTCTGCAGAAGCACCAGATGGAAAAGCAGAGTGCCTCCTCATCCATGGGACGGACAAATCCGTTTTTCAGTGCAACCTGATAGTATTTCTTGATAATTGCATTCCACCACTGACGTTCTTCCTCTGTTTCTGAATCATGCTCAAACAAGTACTGGCGGAACTGCCACTTGATGGCGTAGGTTTTCTTTAAAACAGAGACTGCCGTGTGGATACAGAACTGAAAAAAGTGTTCACGATCTCTCAGGTCAGGTACAGTGTGCTCACGAATCCGTATAAAGGCATTGTGATACACAATCTTCAGAACTTCATCGCAGTTGGCAAACCGATTATAAAAAACACGGTTTGTGCGGCCGAGCTCATTGACAATTTTCCGAACGGTAACCTTATGCGCTCCTTCGTTTCTGACAATTTCTGAAACGATTTCTATGATTTTATCAGAAACCGCATCATGGATTTTGCTTTTGCCAAGAGCGTTCTGTGTGGTGGGTTCGGGCATATCAGGAGTCTCCTTTCCGCTGTTCTGCTTGTCAGCACACAGTGTGCCCAAGCGCTATGTGCCATTATACCATAGATATGAATGCGTGTCAAGCTATAAAGCAGGATTTTCATATAAAATCAATAATTTACGGAAAGCAACAAAAAAATGATATGTGAAATCTTATTTTATCAATACAATTTACATAAATCTTTTTCGGAATAATTCCGGAGCAGTTTCAAAAATCCGGTCCGCCATTTCATCTGCAATTGCAATCAGCATTTTCTCATAGCTGCATTGCAAAGGCGACACCAGATGTTCGCTGCCTGTCTCCAGACGGTTCAGGCAGCCGCAGGAATTGGTACACCGCTTTGCCAGGGCACAGGCTTTACAGGTGTCCGGTGTGGAGGCTGTCATGGCGAGTGCCGCCTGCTTCTGGCTGTCAATACCCTGAAACACATCCCCAAGGCAATAGGCATCATCACCGATGAACTGGGTACAGGCGTAGATTCTGCCATCAGGAGCCACCGGCATTTGCCGAAAGCCCAGATGACAGTGGTCAGCAGAATTCTTCCCACGAAGGAGATTCTGAATCTTGCTGTGGAGGGGACTGAAATAAAAACGGCATCCCTCCAATGTTTTCTCACTGCAGAATGCGGCAATTCTCCGAAGCTGTTCTTCCAGCTGTAAAAGATGCCCGTCTGTCCAGTGGACTTTGCTGCCGTAGGCGATGGTTGCCGTAATGCGGCGAAATCCCAGTGCATACAAATAGGCGACGGCTTCTGCATACCGGGGCAGTGCCGGGGGTGCAATCGTCATCATAGCGTAGGCTGAGGGGCAGTATTCCAGAAGAAGCTTCGCTTTGCTTTCCACAATGGAAAAGCTGCTGCTTCCGTCTGCAAAGTGGCGGCAGCAGTTCTGCGCAGTGCCTTCAAAGGATATGCCGATGTCTGCTTCTACAGATGCAAGCTGCTGAAGAATATCCGCTGTCAGCAATGTGCCGTTGGTGGTCATGGCGAATTGAGCCGGCATTCCTGTCTGTTCAGAAAGCGTTCTGCATTGTGCAATGGCACGGGTAATCAGGGACTGCTCCAGCAAAGGCTCTCCGCCGAAAAAGCAAAGTCCGCCGTGACCGCCGCTGGAAAAGGCAAGTCTGCATGCGGCATCCAGCACATCCTCTGACATGCGCAGAGATGTTCTGGTGCGTGGGCAGTAGGAGCAGGACATATTGCAGTTTTCGGTGAGATGCAGCGTAAGATTCATTCTCCGTCTTCCTCCGGCATGAATACAACATCGCCGCCCAGTTCCAGCACTTCCTCTGTTGTGGAAATACAGGTGGTTTCGGTTTCTGTCTGTTTTGTGGTTTCTTCTGTCTGTGTGTAGTCCGGATCCAATGATTCTTCGCCTGCAATCATAAGGTCAGGTTCGCTGGAGGAGGGCTCTTCATCTACTGCGAACAGTCCTTGTGTTCTGATCGGCTCAGGATCGACACAGCTGGTGAGCAGTGCCGCAGATGCAGCCAGTGCAGCCGCATACTTCGGCAGCTTTGCGGATTTGCTGGGTTCAATTTTCATAAGAAGCACTCCTTTCAGTTATGCTGCTGTCTGCATTCATCCAGATAGCGCATGATTTCCTCGTACTTTTCATCATAAGAAGTAAACTGAATTGCGTGGATGCCGAACGCTGCTGCCGCTTCAATATTTCTGCGGTTGTCATCAATGAATACGCATTCATCCGGCACAAGATTATATTTATCGCAAATAGCCTGATAGATGGCAGGCTCCGGCTTAATCAGCCGGACATCGCAGGAGAAAATGCCGCCGTCCATTTCCTCTGTAAAGGTAAGGGCTTCCGGGCAGGCATTCCGCAGATATACAGAATAGTTGGAGAGATAATATACACGGTATCCTTTTTGTTTCAGCTCACGAATCCAGGATACAGCATAGGGCATCTGTACGGGGATATCTCCCATGTGGGCGAAAATATCACGGATTTCGTCGCCGCATTCCGGCAGACAGTTTACAAACAATTCAATGACTTCTTCAATAGAGAGCACGCCTCTGTCCAGTTCGTCCCATGCAGCAGAGCCCCACAGTGCTTTTGCGGTTTTGTCTGCAATTTCCTGATTATATCGATTTTTGATATATTCCAGCAATTCAAACTGCACCAGAACCAGACCAATATCAAAGATGACATTGCGGATGAGGGGGCGGCGGCGTGCTGCCGCCAACGCTCTGCCCAGTTTGGAATCACACTGCGGTGTCAGTGCAAATTTTTGTTCCAGCATCTGGGCATAGGCTTCAAATGCTGCTGCATCGCCGTCTTTCAGTTCCAGTTCAATTTCTTCGAAATGCACCATATTTCCATTGCCCCCCAGCTTGCCCACGTCAATGGCAAATTCAGCGGTGAAGGCATTGTCAGGCGCAATCAGATAGCAGTTCCGGATAAAGTCTGTTCTGGCAATCTCCACCAGATTTTGCTGCTGTAAAAAAATGCAGAAATCTTTGGGTGCGCCTGCTTCCGGCAGTTTTTCGAGACCTTCCTTCAGCGTATCCGCTTCTGTTTCATATTCCTCACGGATTGCTTTTGCGCCCTCTCTGACTACTGTTTTCTTCATACAGCATACACTGCGGTCATTTTCCCGGCGTATGCGCAGAGCTGCTCCGTTTGTACGGACGGCATCATTTGCAGTATCATAGTAGATGGCCTGCATGTGCAGGGAATCCCTTGCAATGCGTTCCGGCATTTCATGCAGATGCTTTGCCAGTGCTGTCAGCGAAGCGGAATTGATATTCCATTTGAATTCCTGTTCCATAGTAACTCCTTTCACCCATTACATTTTCTTGGGATGATAGCTGGTAAAATCAAATTTCACCAGGCTGTTGATAAAATGCACCATGTCGGTGGTGTTGACAATCAGCATGGTGGCGGTTTCCTCATCCAGAGAAAGCAGAAAGTCTGCCGGATATCTGGATTCAATATAGTAGTGGTTGATTTCACTGGCAAGGGGCAGACAGGCACGGAAATGCTCATCCTCCATCATGGCCTGCTTGCATAAAAACGGAAGGTTATGGCCGTCATAAAGGCGGTTTTTCCGCCACAGCAGATAGCCCTTCAAGGCTTTCTCCACGCTTTGCTGGCAGTGGAAAGCCACCATATTTCTGCATCTGCCATCCTCCAGAATCAGCTTTGCAACCCGAAGGTCAATGGCCGCATAATACAGCCAGTCAAAATACCGCTTGCTGTCTCCGTCACGATATCCTCTGCTCATAAAGCAAGCCTCCTGTCTCACGAATACTCCAAGCAAATGTCTGGGGGTCCTGCGAAAGGGTATTCCATTCGCTTTCCTTGTACAGTACCAGGTCATACGGATAGGGACAATCCACGGCGGTGTAAATAAAGCACTCCAGTTCTGAAATACTGGGGGTGTCGTCACGGACAATCAGAGCCAGTTTGAAGCTGATCAGTTCATTTGTGGCATGATTTGTTTTGTGACTGATCAGATAAAGCTTCAGCGGTTTTCCTAATTCTGCAATCTCCGCCGCTGTTTTTTCAATTTCGGAATAATTCATGATACATCCTCCTGTTCCGACGGCACCCATTTGCCGCAGTGCCGCACTCTGTATGATGGGGGTATGAAAGCAGTGTCGCTTCACGGGATTATTTGTGGTATTTTCCGCCGCTGCTGATCTGAAATGCACGATAAATCTGTTCTGCAAGCAACACTCTTGCAATCTGATGGGTAAATGTCATGGGGGACATGGAAAAACGAAGGTCCGCCTTTTTCTTGACTTCCTCTGCAAGCCCGAAGCTGGAACCAATTACAAAGGTAACGGTACTGTCGCCCAGAAGTGCCATCTGATTCAGCATGACGGAGAAAGATTCGCTGCTGTGCATTTTTCCTTCAATGCACATGGCTATGATTTTTCCATGGCAGGCTGCCAGAATGGCTTTGCCTTCCTGTGTCAGGGCAGCCGCAATCTCTCCGTCTGAGGGGTTGTCACTGAGACGGGATTCCGGCAGCTCCGTCAGAATCAGCCTGCAATACCGCTGCAGCCGCTTTTCATATTCTGCATAGGCATCCCGCAGCCATTTTTCTTTTAGCTTTCCCACGGTTACCAAATGAATCTGCATCAAAATACAATCATCCTTCCTTCACTTTCCGGTGCCGCAACATCCAGAAGATAATCTTTTCCACGCTGATATCCGGACAGATACTGCATGACAGTCTGCTCTGCGGCGGCAGGCAGATTGTTCTCCTGGCTCAGATGTCCCAGCACAAAATGTGTGGTGCCGCCGGCAATCAGGGATGCCGCTTCTGCTCCGCATTCTTCATTGGAAAGGTGCCCATGCTGTGAGGCAATGCGCTCTTTCAGGTAAGGGGGATATGGCCCCCGTCTCAGCATGTCGGCATCATAATTGGCTTCCAGCAGTACCAGATGACAGCCCAGAATGGCGGCATGCACCGTTTCCGAAACGTAACCCAGATCGGTACAGACGGCGCAGCATCTGCCGTCAGGCATTTCCAGGCGGTAGCCGCAGCTCTGACTAGTATCATGGGAAGTAGCAAAAGGCGTGACGGTTATTCCGCCGCAGCGTATGGTGCCCGTCAGCTCTTCACAGACCGCATCCTGCTCCAGATAATGTGCCGCATACAGATTTTTGCGTGTAACAGGCTCTGCGTACACTGTAACCGGATTTTTCCTGACGAATACACGCAGTCCGCTGACATGATCCATGTGATCATGAGTAATAAAAATACCCTGAATTGCTGCAATGGGAATGCCGCACTCCTCCAGCTTTTTCGTCAGCCTTCTGGCAGATACGCCGCAGTCAATCAGAATGCCGCATTCCGGTGTGCCGACAAAAACAGCATTTCCTTTGCTGGAACTGAATAAGGGATAAATTCTTGCCATGTTATTTTGTTTCCTTTTTGTATACAGGTCGTTCCGGCATCTGCATCATCTCAAAAGCTGCGGTGCCGGAAGCGGCTTTCTGCCCAAATGCCCGGCAGATAGTTTCCGCAAATGCCTTTGTATCCGCTTCGGTGGCATCGGGGACAAAAAAGATCAGCTGACCGTCGGAATAGGGGGCTGCTGCTGCCTGATGCATTTCAGCTTCAGAAATCAGCTGCTGGAGCAGCTCCATATTTTCTTCTGAGGGGGCATCCAGCGTAAACAGTACGGAAAAAATACAGCGCTGTGAACGGGTAACATCTCTGGCAGACATGTGATAGAGATGCTCAAAGATGCCGAAATCTGTCATGTAGGTATTGGCACCGCTGTCGGAGCGCAGAATCTGGCTGTGCAGTTCCTGTAAACCGGCTGTGCCAAGCCTGTCGGAGTTTGTATTGCCATACTGTTCCCGAAAGAAACGGAATGATTTTTTTCCGTTTTGCTTAACAAAATACAATGCCTTGTCCGCACAGTGATACAGTTTGCTGAAAGAGGTGCCGTCTCCCGGGGCTTCTGCAATGCCTACGGATACCGATGTGTTGGTCTGGTAATCGGCGGCTTTCAGCTTCTGTGCTATTTGATCAATGATTGCCTGGGCACGCTGTGCCAGAATCTGCCGTTCTGTATTTCCGCTGACAAATACCAGAAATTCATCTCCGCCGATACGGCAAAGGATATCTTCCTTTTCACTGTTTTCCCGCAGTGTGTCAGCAAACATCATCAGGACACGGTCTCCCTCCTGGTGGCCGTAGATATCATTGATGGATTTGAAATTATCCATATCAATCATCATTACAGCACCCGGCACGCCCTGTTCCAGATACTGATTTGCGTGCTGCTCCGTATATTTTCTGTTCCACAGCCCTGTCAGGGCATCGGTCTGGGCACGGAGCCGGATTTCAGAAACCTCTTCTGTTTTCTGCTTGAGGCGGTCCGCCAGACTGATGCGCAGCTTCTCCAGCTCCAGCACTCTTGCCACACGGGAGCGGATGACGCTGGGGACAAATGGCTTTGCAATAAAGTCAATGGCACCTGTTTCAAAGCATTGTGTTTCCACTGCGGCATCGTTATCGGCAGTCAGGAAAATAACAGGCAGTTCCCGGCAGCCGGGAATACAGCGGATTCTGTCGTACACTTCAAATCCGTTCATTTCCGGCATATTGATATCCAGCAAAACCAGGTCGCAGGGATTGGATTCCAGATAACGCAAAGCCTGTTCACCATGCTTTACAAGGATGGTTTTATAGGAAACCCCCAGAACGCCTTTGGCGGCAGAAAGGCTGACCTTATCATCATCGACAATCAGAATGGTGTCCATATTATTTCTCCAATCTCATATAAATTATGCCCAGTGTTCCCTCACCGCAGTTGACGGTGACGGTGGCAGATGCATTTGAAACAATGATTTCATCCATGGTCCGTTTTTTGATGACTTCATTCCGCACCATTTCCACTTCTGAATATTTGCAGCCTGCATGGGTTATGAACAGCTTGTCTGTAAAAATCGGAATAGAACGGCGCAGCATGGAACGGACATAACGCCTTCTGGCGTGCTGTATATTGCCGATTCGCATGGAGTGCAGATGAATCATGCCCTGCTTCATTTCCAGGACAGGGTACCAGCGGAAGAATGTGCAAAGCTTGTTGACAAAGCTGCTCATCTTTTGATTGCGGTACAGATATTCTGTATTTGTTACCATAAATGTGGTAACAACATGTTCCCGCAGGGCAGAAATTTCCTCCAGAATCTCCTGCGTGCTTTTTCCTGCGTTTCTCAGCTCGCATGCACGCAGTACAAGCAGCCCGATGCCCGTAGAAAGATGCAGGGAATCCAGCACAAAAACCTTTCCCTCCAGATGCTGTGCCGCAGCGGCAGCACGTTCATAGGAATGACTGATGCCGGATGAAATCGTGATATGAATGATTTCATCGAAGGAGCGAAGCTGTTTCTGAAAGAAAGACAAGTAGGCCTCTTCAGAGGGCGCATCGGAAATCATGACAGGAGCCCCTGCCCGGTAGGCCTCGATCACATTGTGGGAAGTGATTTCTTCTCTGTCTTTAAAACAACCGGTATCTGTGGTAATATCAAAATGAATCAGGCCAATCCGGTATTGGCTGATGTATTTTTCAGGCAGGTCGCAGACGCAATCCGTTGTAATGCCGATTTTCATTCCGTTTGCTCCTTTCCTGACAGATGAGGATACAAGCTGCGGGCTTTCTGTATGGCCTCGTCGTAATCGAAATCGTTGATCAGTGCGGCGGTTTCTTTTGCAAAGGACAGAAGCGGACAGCCTTGAAATTCGGCTTGTTCTGCAGTGTGCAGCAATGTTTCCGCCGTGTCGCAGTCGAAGGCTTCGCATGCCGCTGTAAATTCCGCAATCCAGGATGCCATTTCTTCCTCAGACAGGCTGCGGCAGGCAGCTGCAGCAGCGGTATCCGCTGTATCAGAATTCTGTTCCTGCAGATAGGCACGAATGGCGGACAATATTTCCAGATGCTGGGCGCAGACTTCCCTGTGATGCGCCTGTATCACGGAGAAATCACCGGCTTTTCCGGCGGTTTCCAGTTCCCTGGCAAGTGCAGATAATTCAGATGCGCCGATGCTCATGGAGGTGCTTTTCAGTGCATGGACTTTAATGGTGTAGTTCGGCAGGTCTTCCGCCTGATACAGTGCTTCCAGTTCCTTCTGTACGTGCTCACCGCTGCGGAGATATTCGCTCAGGATTTCATGATACAGCGTTTCATCTCCACCCATATATATGAGCCCCTGCTGTGGGTCGAATTTCCCGCTGCTTTCTTTGGATGGAGGCGCAGTCATTTCAGCGGTCTGTTCCATAGGCTGCTGCAGTGCGCCGGGGATATATTTGCACAGGATGCGTTCCAGCATACTGACATCAATGGGCTTTGGAAGGAAATCATGGAAGCCCACTTGGGCGGAAAGTATTCTTGCTTCATTGGTTGTATTGGCTGTCAGTGCGATGATGGGTACATTTTTGAAATAGGGATCCGGTTTTGCCCGGAGCAGAGAAACGGTTTCTACACCATCCATCACCGGCATCATATGATCCATGAATACCAGCGTGAAATCCCGCTGCTGTTCCATCAGGGCAATGGCCTCTGCGCCGCTTCCTGCCGTCTGAATCTGCATCTGATAGGGCTTCAGCAGTCCTACAGCAACCTTCAGATTTACCTGATTATCGTCGACCACCAGAATTTTTGCTTCCGGTGCAATAAAGCGGAATGTGAGATGTTTTCTGTTATCCCAGTGGAGCAGCTGTGTCTGATTGCTGATGATACAGGCTGCGGAAAGAGCAGAGAATGGTTCGGAAATGCAGCGGATGTTCTCCGGCATACTGCATACCGTATTCCGTTGGCGGATGACGGTGACAACAATGCTGTCTGCAATGCTGCAGAAATACGCCTCATTTTCCAGATACTGCTGTTGTTCCACAAAGATATGCGTAATCCGTTTTTCTGCTGTTTCATTTTTCAGAGCCTGCAGATTAATGCAAATCAGCAGGTCAATATCCATTTGTTCTGAGGCGGAGTGTACCACCTGGAAAAATTTTTCCATGGTGCTGCTGTTTCTCTGAAAATCCGGCAGATAGCGTGCATGAACGGCTGTCGGTTTGGAAATAGAAAGAAAAGGCGTATCATTGCTGATTTTCAGGGGAAGCACCACATGGAACACAGAGCCTGCACCATAAGTGCTGGATACATGGATAAAACCGCCCATGCTGGAAACCAGCTGCTTGGTAATCGCCAGGCCAAGGCCTGTGCCCTCTACCATGCGGTTTCGCTTGGTGTCTACCTGCTGAAAACTGTGAAACAGCTTTTCTATATTTTCTTCCGTAATGCCGATGCCGGAATCCTCCACAGAGATATTGAGATTGATGCCGTAAGCCTGTCTGGAATAATAAAGACGAAGCAGCACATACCCATTATTGGTGTATTTGATGCCGTTGGTAACCAGATTCAGAATAATCTGCTTGATGCGGTTTTCATCTCCCAGAATGCCGGCAGGAATGGTAGGATCAATATCTGCCAGCAGTTTCAGCGGCTTTTCACCCATGCGGGAAAGTGCCATGTGAATGATGTCATTGGCAACAGAAGCAATATTGAATTCGTTTATAATGAGTTCCAGCTTGCCGGATTCGATTTTTGAAAAATCAAGAATGTCATTGATGATGGAAATGAGACCTCGGCTGGCAGAGGCGATATCCAGTGCATATTCCTGAATATGGGGCTCATGGTTTTCCCGCAGAATCATTTCGTTCATGCCGATGACTGCATTGATGGGGGTACGGATTTCGTGGGACATATTGGCAAGGAAAGAGCTTTTTGTTTCATTGGCGGCGTTGGCGGCTTCGGTGGCGGCAGAGAGCTTTTCCACAATTTCTCTGGCAGCAATCAGTGTGGTTACAATGCCCACAACCAGTGAAACAAGCAGTGCAGCCAGAACGCTGGTCAGCATGGCTTTTTTGGAATGCTGTACCACTGCTTCGGAAATGGCAACCACCACATACCAGTTGCAGCATTCAATGCGGCTGACATACAGCACACGCTTCACACCATCATAATCGGTAAAAGCGGCCAGTTTCGGCGTGCTGTTCTTCAGCTGATTTGTCAGTTCCTGATAGATTTCATCTGAAGTGTCCGACAATAAAAGCGGCTGTTCATTAACATAGTGAAAGGCATCGCTTGGATGGGTTGCAATCCCCAATTCGGAATCCAGCAGGAATACATAGCTGTTCTCGGGAGTATCCTGCTTTTCGACAATTCGGAACAAGGTATCCACAAAAATATCCAGTGCCAGAACCCCCTGCAATTCCTGATTCTGATTATAGACCGCAGAAGAAATGGTAACAACGAATTTATCCAGATTGGTATCTTTGTATGGCGTGGAATAATACAGCGCATTCTGGTTCAGACAGTTTGCGTACCAGGGACGCTGACGGAAATCAATGGATGCATCCGGGACATAGCCGTATCCGGAGAACATTTCATTCTTCGTATTGACAAAATACAGGTCATAGATATAGCCTTCGTCATTGTATTCATTGACGATTCTGGTGAGATATGCGGTGAGATATTCCCGTGAATAGTCATTATTGATTTCAATGCTGGCTTTCTGGTTCATAACAATCTGCGCTTCATTGGAAAACCAGGTTGTGATTTCCTGAGAAGTAACCTGTGCCAGCAGTTCGTAATGGTAATTGCTTTCTTTACTGGCAGAAGTGTTTATGACGGATGCTGTCGCACGGGCAACAATAATAAACATGGATACAACAATAATAAAAACATTGAAGACCAGTCGCAGCGTCAGTTTTCGCATTTTGTTCTCCTTTCAGCCTTTTCACAAAGAAAAATGCCTGAACATCTATATGTTTATTATATCATGAATTCCGGAGGAAAGTCAAGGCAGAACGAAAAAAAGCAGTCCCTGCATCTGCCGCAGGAACTGCTTTTTTCATGCTGTGAAAACGATTTTTTTCGGTGCTTATTTTACATATTGGGAAAGGTCAATATTCAGGTTGCGGATTCCCTGTGTGATGATATTTGCTACGACCTTTGCACCTGTGTCGGTGAAGTGGGTGAAGTCGGTTCCGCCGTTGTAGCCGCCCATGTAGTAACTCTTTACGGTGTTGTAATTACGCTTGTTGAAATCTGCTGCCATGGCACCGCCCAGGTCGAAATACGGGATATTGTATTTTCTCGCCAGAGCAGAGCAGGCGGAATCAATGTTGCGGTAGCCTGCTGAGAAGGGCTGGGTTGCATTTTTTATGGAAAGGGTGGGACTCATGAGGATGGGTGTTGCGCCTTTTTCCAGGGCACCCTTGATATAGAATGTCATGTAATACTCGAAGGAACCCACTGCGGGATTATCTACGTTGTTGCAGACCGGTGCATAGCGTTCCGGCTGAGAGGATGCGCCGTCATTGATGCCGAAATCTACCAGCAGATAATCACCTGGCTTGATGGAATCCAGAATGGTTGCCAGTCTGCCGTTGTCATAGAAACTCTTGGAGCTTCTGCCTGCAATTGCGTGGTTTGCAATGGTGACATTGTCGGAGAAATAATCCTGAAGATAATAGCCCCAGCCTTGCTGCGGTGCATAGCTTTCTTTGTAGGACTGTGCAGTGGAGTCGGCAGCAACATACACAACCGGCTTGTCGCTGACAGTGCCCTGCTGATTCTGTGACGGATCATAGGGCTCTGCAATCGGTTCGTCGGTGAATGTCAGCTTGAGATAATCAAAGTTCGGACCGCCCTCTGCGGTATCGGAATGCAGTGTAATGAAGTTGATGCCTGCTGCCAGCGGCAGTACCAGTGCACGTTCTTCCCATGTGGTCCATGCGCTTGTGGTCAGAAAGCTCTGATACCAGATTTCCTTTCTGCTGTTGACTGTGATTTTCATTCTGCGGTCATTGGCAGAGCCGTTTGCAATATTGAAGGAGCAGAGGTAATTGCCTTCCTGCGGAACATTTACAGTGAATGTGACTTCGCTTTTTGTGGTGTTGTCCAGGTTCAGATAATCCAGATACTGATAACCGGCATTGGTTTCTTCCTTCCAGCCATCCACATACATCTGTTCTGTTGCTGCAAATTTCGGATCCGCAAAGCTGTCAGTTCGGGCTGTGAGATAATCCTGCAGCAATGCAGCGTCTTCTGCATCTGCCTTCAAGTCACCGTTCAGATCAGCAGCCTGTTTCAGGTTGTAGGCTGTCTGTGCATTGGTGCGCTTCATCAGTGTCAGGTCTTTTGCTGTGACTTTGCCGTCACCATCCATATCTGCCTGCAGCAGCGGACCCTCTGATGCATCCTGCGGAAACTGCAGCATCCACTTCTGATTGTCGGTGCCGTCATTCTGCCATTCAATGGCATTGCCTTTTTCTTCATGGGAGCCGCCCCAGATTCCCACATAGCTGCGGAATTTCGTAACAGAAGTAGCGATGTGATAATAGCTGCCGTCCTTGATCAGCTTGAAAATCTGTGCGTTGGATTTTGTGTTGCTCCAGATGCCGATATTCGTGCCGTTTTCCGTCTTGGCAGAATCGACATCCAGAAGATAGGTGTTTCCGTTATCCAGCATGGAGTAGATGTAGTATTCTCCCTCCTCTGCAGCAGCCTTCAGTTTCCAGGTATTGCTCTCTGTGGGCAGCATGCCGCTGCTCTGGGAAACATTGGTGCCGTCTGCTGCGATGCCGTCCTCAACGGAAAGATACATGCCGGATTCCAGATTGCGGAACATAACGACTTTGCCGTCTTCGAAGATTTCACCAGCAGGGCCGGAACCGCCTGCATTGATGGCATCTGCCATGAACTGTGCCAGAACAGTTGCGCCGGCACGATTGGGGTGCAGTCCGTCCGACAGATACATTGCGGATACTTCATCTGCGGTTTTGGTCAGACAGTAATCCTGCCAGAGATTGAACAGATCCACAACCTCAATATTCAGTGCTGCGCCCACTCTGTCCAGTGCACCGCCGTACCAGCGTCCCGTCAGAAGGGGATTGCGCTGGCAGTCGCCGTTTCTGCCCTGCTGCTTCACAAGAATGACACGCATGCCTTTTGCCATTGCACGCTTTGCCATATCTGTGATAATGGCTTCATACTGTTCTTCCGTGGTATTGTTTTTGGAGTTTGTATCATTGATGCCGATGGAAATGACATAAATATCTCCAGGCTGACCGTTTTTCTCAATGACATCGAACTGGCCTGCCTCCATAAAGCCCCTTGCCCACTGTCCGGATGCTGCCATGTTCATAACCTGCCACTGATTGGTGTCGATGAACTGCGGAAGCATCTGAGCCCAGCCTGCCTGGCTGGAGGAATTCAGCGGATAGTAGTTGCAGACGGTGGAATCTCCGCAGACCCAGATTGTAGGATTTGTGACTGCTGTTTCTGAAATCCGCTTGATTTCCAGTGCGGAAATGGAATAAGCGTAGCCTTCTTTTCCGGGGAAGGCACAGATGTTCAGCTGGCCGTCTGTAACAGGTACCTGCAGGGTATGATATGCGCCGTTACCTGTCATATTGACAATCTGGAGCATATTCTCAATGCCGATACTGGTACGGTTGGTGTTGCCCAGCCAGACGGAAACCTGATACAGACCGTTGGGAACATCTGCACAGAACGTGTATTTTCCTGTTGCAGATGCATTTTTAAACTGGACAGCATCGCTGAGTGCGCCGGAGCCGGATGCACCGACATCTGCAACACTGGTGCCGGAAGAGAAACCATAGCCCCGTCCTGCATCATATCCGGTGGATGCGCTGACACCGGTGTATCCGCTGGCAACGCCGCCGTTTCCAAAGTCAAACTTCCAGTAGTCGGATGCAGCAGAAGCGGCAATGCTTCCGCCGGGGAGCAATGCCGCAAGAGAACAGGTCATTGCCAGTGATGCTGCCGCTGAGGACAGCTTTTTGAATATGTGTTTCATAAGGAACCCCCTGAAAATAATGGACAGAATATTCTTTTGCAATAAAAATGGATTGCCACAATTCTATTCTCTTATCATACCACAGCATCCGCAGGAATGTCAAGACATTTTTGCCAGATGTGAAAATAGAACATGAAATAAATATGATATTACATATTGAAAAAGCATGTGCAAAATGCTGAGCGTTCATAAAATTATTTTGAACTGTTCATAAAATGTTCATTCTATATTCAGGTTTATTTTATGTTTGTCTGGTATAATATAGCCAAGGTTGAGGAAACCTTGTTTCAAATCCCCCAATCCCCTATGTTTTGTTGATTTTACTTCTCCTTGCAGCTATGTGGCATATGCCACGTAGCTCTTATCTTTTTTATGGGGGATTTTACAGGTTCTTCTATCCGGCTGCCCAAGCCATAAAATAGGACACCCGCAGAAAAGTTGAGGTGATAAAATGGAACAGCATGAATACATCATTGCAGATATACAGGGGGATTACGCTTTCCTGAAACAGACGGATGCCGACAATCCGGAGCTTTTTCAGGTGGCGATGGCACTGCTGCCTCCCGCTGCGGATATCGGTACAAAACTAATCGGCATGATGGGCATGTTTGAAATTGCAGAGTAAAACAGCACCGCATCTTCAGCAATGTGTGAAGATGTGGTGCTGTTTTTGTGTCCATCACAAAAGCAATCTGTTATTGGTTTTCGATGTCTTTCTGAATGCCGGAGGTTTCTTTTGCCTGTTTCCGGATAATAGAAACAACATTCTTTACTGTGGGTGTTTCACCACGGTACAATATGAACATCTGATAAATCTTTCCGGCTGCCCATACGCAAATCAGCACGGATACAAGAAGAATGGCTGCGGAGATACAGCCCTGTATCAGCGTGGCTTCCTTTGTAATCAATCGGCCGGGTGTTACCAGAATGGCTGTAAAGGGGAAGTAATTCAGCCATTCTGCAGTGGAAAGCAGTGAGTTTGTGGTGTCTGCCTCCTCAAAGGAAGCCATGGATAGTAAAAAGCTGAGCAGCAGGAAAATCATATAGATAATTGACGTCTTGTTCAGTTCTTCCGGCTTGGCTGCCAATGCACCGGAAATACAGGACAGGGAAAGGTACAGGAAAAAGCCCAGTGCGACAATCACCAGACCAAGTGCCAGGCCGCTCATGGAAATATCCATGGAGAATTCTGTCATGCTGTTTATGGTATTCACAGTGTCGTTGGTAGTGTCAGGTACCATTTGCAGTGCAAATGCAGCACCGCTCATTATGCCAAAGAAAAAGGCAGCAATCCAGATAAACAGCTGCAATACTGCTGCGAAGGCGTTGGCAAGCAGTTTTCCTGCCATCATCGCAGAAGGATGAACCGCAGTCAAAATGGTTTCCATCAGCTTGGAATTCTTTTCCAGCATTACACTGTTTGCAGTGCTCTGTCCATAGAGAATAATCATCATATAGATTGCCATCAGGCAAATGAAGGGAATCAGCATGCTGAAGAGCATCTCGGATATCGATTCGCTGTCACTTTCGGTTTCCGCATCCGCACTCATAGAAATAGTATCTGTCATAATGCCCTGAGAAAGCTGCTGTACAGTTGCCTCGTCCAGTTCTGCCTTCTGCATCAGAATTAACTGAAAGGCGGAGGCTGCAAATTCACCATAGCTGCCGGCAGAACTGCGGGAAACATCTGTCTGCTCCGGCAGATACACTTTCAGGGAATAGTAGTCTTCCGATTTGGTAACATTCAGAATTATCGCAGAGGAATAGGCAGCTGCCGCTTCTATTGCCTGGTCCATATTGTCATATGCATCGTACTGTGCAGCGGTATAATCCACCTGCGTAAGAACAGAATAATCTGCATTGCCTTCGGTTTCATCTACCACAAGTACACGCTCAATCTTTGCCTTTCTCGCCGCTGCCTTTTCACCGGTAGACTGGGACGCTATGAAATACAGAAGGCAGGGAATGCCCACAATCAGCAAAAACGCTGTAATAAATGTGGTCAGCAGCCAGCCTTTTGAGCCGATCAGATGCTTCAGTGTAAAGCCGAATACTTTTCCTGTGCCGGCAAATTGATTCTTTTTCATATTTCCTGCCATATCATTGCTCCTTTCCTGCAGCTGCTTTTTCTGATGCATAATGCTCACGCAGCATGCCAATCAGCTGGCCGGGCTTCGGCACCTGTCCGCGATACAGCAGCATTGCTTTGTAAACAATACCGGACAGCCACGCCAGAAATACTGCAAATCCTATTTGAAGCACAATGGAAATGACCAAAACCGGCATGCCGATTTTGCCGCAGAGATAGTTGGGGACAGCTGCAAAAATGGAGGTCAGCGGCAAAAGGGAAATCACATGGTTTGCGATGTCGCTTTCCAAAAGCGGAATGAATGCATTGGCGATAAAGCCCAGCAGCAGGAAAGCCACCACAATCCAGCTGACCGTCTGAACATCTTCCTGTTTGGAACAGCAGGAACCGACAATGCCGCTGAGCAGCAGCGTAATCAGATAAGCAAGCACGACGCAAAGGATGATAATGGGCCATACAGATGCCTGCAGATTCAGTTCCGGCAGCTTTATTTCAGAAAAAAAGCTGCTGGAGGACTGCATAATCTCCTTGAGTTCGCTGCCAATGCCGGAAATCTGATACGAGAGGAACAGGCCAAGCGCCACAATGCCGATGCCCAGGAAAATGAAAATAGATACTGCCAGTATTTTTCCGAACAGCAGTGCCTCCGGCTGAATGCTGACAATCATGGACTCCACCAGCTTGGAGCTTTTTTCATCCATGCACAGCTGGAAAATATAGCCCATGGAAAGCGTACTCAGAATAATAATCAGATAGCTGTATATATAATTGATGACCATGTGAGTTCCTGTGGTGGATTCCTGACTGCCATTCTGATAATCTGCCACCTTTGCCACACTGGAGTAGCTTGGTGTGTTCAGCAGGGTTTCCTGTTCTTCTGTTACATCTGCCGTCAGCATAATGGTATCGTGCAGAACATCTTTCAGCCATTCGTTTACGGAGGAGGCGTCCGACTGTCCCATATTGCCTGTCTCACTGTAATAGGAGCGGATGGCCAGACAGCCATAGGTCTCATCTACAGAAATGACGGATGCGATGCCGTCTTTATCCTGATTCAGCGCATCTGCAATTGCAGTTTCTCCGGATTCTATAAAAGTGATTCCGGCATCTGCATAGATTCCCTTATCATTTTCAAGGGATAATTCCAGCGGATACGCTGTCTCATTGCAGAGATAGATGGATTTTACTGTGGAAATGTCATCTGATTCTTTGCCAGACTGCCATTTCACGAAGGGGAAAACGGCAAGTGCCAGGAGAAAGAGGAAGAGCAAAAAAATAATGACGGATTTGTTCTTATAATGCTGAGACAGTGTATAGCGGAATACAGTGCCGGCATTCTTGAAATTACGCTTCTTCATGGACTTCTCCCACCTTCTCTACGAAGATTTCATGCAGGCTTGGTTCACGCAGTTCAAAGGCTACCAGCGTGATATTCTCTGCCACAAGCTTTTTCAGCAATGCATTTGCCTGGGCATCGCCTGTCACCTTGCACTGATAGGAAAATCCGACATTGGATTCAATCTTTACGCCTGCTTCTTCAATCAGCGGACGGAGTTCCTGCTCTGCCTTGATGAACAGATTGATTCTTCCGTAGCTTTTCTTGATTTCTGCCAGATTGCCCTGCAAGACTGTTTTGCTGCGGCTGAGAATGGTCAGATCTGTGCAGAATTCTTCGATGGTTGACATCTGATGGCTGGACATAATCAGGTATTTGCCCTTCTGGATTTCCTCGTGAATAATGCTCTTGAACAAATCTGTGTTCACAGGATCCAGACCGGAAAGTGGCTCGTCCAGAATCAGAAGCTCCGGATCACTCAGTAGGGAGAGAATCAGCTGGATTTTCTGCTGATTGCCCTTGGAGAGCTGATCGGCTACCTTCGGCTTCACCCGCACTTTGGTATCCTGCTTCGGGAAAAGATACTCTGTGGCTTCCAATCGCTCTGCCAGATACTCAATGCGCTTTTTTGCATCGCTGCGGGACATGCCGCGAAGGGATGCAAAATACATCAGCTGGTCCATCAGTGTGCTTTTGGGATACAGTCCACGCTCCTCAGCCAGATAACCGATGTTGCAGGTCTTCGTGGTCAGAGGACCATTATTCCATTTGACTGTACCTCCATCCTTGGACAGCATGCCCAGAATCATTCGGATGGAGGTGGTTTTTCCTGCACCATTGGTGCCCAGCAGTGCATAAACACCCGGCTCCTTGATTTCAAAGCTCAGATGATCCACAACCACCTTGTCACCGTATTTTTTGAACAATTCTTCAACTTGAAATCCCATTTTTAACTTCCTTTCTTCCCTTGTGCAAATCACCTTTTATTGCTGTAAAGAGATAAAAACAGTATACCATAATTACCGCAAAAAAGATATAAAAAATAATAATGTTTATAAATTACATAAGCAAAATTGCGGCACGTTTACGACATTTCGGCGAAATTGCACAGGGCAGGCTGCCGCAATGTGTTCCATTTTGACTGTGCATCTGCATTGCAGGGCGTTTTCTTCTTTGTTATTTTCTTGTGAATTCTTTGCAGATTCAAATTGAATTTGTGCAAAAGCTTTATTTTCCAAAGGAATACTTGACGAATCTATGTTTTTATGCGATAATAGAAACAGCAGAAAACTGTTCTGCATGAAACTTGATAAAGGGTGAATGAGAATGTTTTTAACCTTATTTCCTGCCATGCTTGCCTCCGGCGGTACAGAGGCACTGGCTGAAAAGCTGACCTCCCTGCTGGGCGGTCTTCCCCCCATTGCGGTTGTATTCATTATTTCCATGATTCCGATTCTGGAACTGCGAGGCGGACTGATTGCGGCTTCCCTTCTGAATATTCCCATGTGGCAGGCAATCGGTGCCTGTGTGCTTGGCAATATTCTTCCGATTCCGATTATTCTGCTTTTCGTGGAAAAGGTTCTGGACTGGATGGAACAGTGTCCTGTTGGCTGGATCAGTAAATTTGCGCTTTGGCTGAAGGCGAGAGGCACCGGCAAAAAAGCAGAGAAAATCCGGAAGTTTGAATTCCTTGGTCTGATTCTGTTTGTGGGCATTCCTCTGCCGGGCACAGGCGGCTGGACCGGTTCCCTGATTGCGGCTTTGCTGCATGTCAGCAGAAAGAAGTCCGTTCCTGCAATCTTCATAGGTCTGATTATGGCCACTGTGATTATGTGCCTGCTGTTCTACGGCGGCTTACAGGCTATTATCAATTTATTCTGACCAGATGAAAAATCGGCATTCCCTCGGGAGATGCCGATTTTTTGTTTGCAATGACTAAATTATACATACTGAAGCAAATGTGTTTTTGTTATTTATACAAATCTGATTTTTTGCCTTGAAAAAAGAGGACTTTTGAGAGGACATCTTGTATATTTATATATAGAAGCTCCGATTGCCTTTCAGGGGAGAAATGCATCAGGGGTTCTTATTGTTGGAAAGGGATACTTTTTATATACGTTTTTACAGGAGGTGGAGCGAGTGCTGCCGGAAGAATTCCTATATCAGCTGAAACAGTCCAATCCGATTACGGAGATTATGGGCAGCTATGTGCATCTGATGCGGGCAGGTTCCCTGATGAAATGCCTTTGTCCGTTCCATTCTGAAAAATCTGCTTCCTGTACTGTATACCCCCACAATAACAGCTTCTATTGTTTTGGCTGTCATGCAGGCGGCGATGTCATCACCTTTATCATGCAGATAGAAGGGCTGGATTATATCAGTGCCGTCAGAATGCTGGCAGAACGTGCAGGGCTTCAGATGCCCCAGGAGGAACAGGATAACGGGGAAGCCAAAATGCGGCTGCGGATTCTGGAACTGAACCGTGCGGCTGCCAATTACTACTATAAGCAGCTGACGGGCGCAGACAAACGGGGACTGCAGTATCTGAAAGAACGCAGCCTTCAGCCGGAAATCATCCGCAAATACGGACTTGGCTTTGCCGGGGAACAGTGGGACGGCCTTTATAAAGCCATGACTGCCCTGGGATATACAGACCAGGAACTGATTACTGCCAATTTGTGCAGCCGTTCTTCCAGAAACAATACGCTGTATGACCGTTTCCGAAATCGCGTGATCTTTCCGATTCTGGATCTGAGAGGCAGCGTGATTGCCTTTGGCGGCCGTACGATTGAAAAGGATGGCACACCCAAATACCTCAATTCCTCAGATACACCCGTATTCCATAAGGGACGCAATCTGTTTTCCATGAACTTTGCAAAGAAATCCCAGTCCAAGCGCATCATTCTGGCGGAAGGCTATATGGATGTCATTGCCATTCATCAGGCGGGCTTTGAAAATGTGGTGGCTTCACTGGGCACCGCACTCACCCCGGAGCAATGCCGTCTGATACGGCAGTATGCAGAAGAAGTGGTAATTTCCTATGACAGCGATGCAGCAGGGCAGAATGCCACCGTGAAAGCCATCAATCTGCTGCGTGCGGCAGGAATTCGCCCCTATATCCTGCGGATGCATGATGCCAAGGACCCGGATGAGTATATTAAGAAATTCGGTGCGGCTTATTTCCGCAGACTGCTGGAGGAATCCGGCGATGCCATGACCTATGAACTGGACCGCTGCAAGGGCAGTACTGATACAGAAGGGGATACCATCACCGCACTGCATAAGGCGGTATCGGTTCTGGCGGGCATTGAAAATGAGCTGGACCGTGAGGTTTATCTTTCAAAAGTTGCCAAAGAATACAGCATTCAGACAGAGATTCTGAAAGCACAGGTGAACCAGGAGATACGAAAAAAACAGGCAAGCCGAAAAAAACAGGAATGGCGCAGCGTGACACAGTCAGCGGTTTTGCGGGATCCTGTTAATCCTGCCGCTGACCATTACCCTAAAGAGGCAAAGGCGGAGGAACAGATTCTTTGCTATCTGTTCCGACAGCCGGATGCGCTGGAAACGGTTATGCAGCAGATTTCCCCTGAGGACTTTCCCACAGACCTTCACCGGCGTATTTTTGAACATCTGGCAAAGCGGCTGAAAGAGGGGTATTCCTTCTCATTCTCCCTGTTTTCTGATTCGTTTACTCCTGCGGAAATGGGAAGAATCATCGGCATACAAGCCAAATATGACAGCATTGATTTTTCAGAGCAGTCCATTGCGGACTGCCTCAGAATTCTGAAGCAGAAACAAATCAATGTGCTGTCGGCATCTGATATGAATGATACGGATTTTTCTGCGATGTTTGAAGAACTGCGCAGAAGAAAGAACTAATCCACATAAGCTGTTCTCCGCAGAAATCATGCGGTGATATAGAGAGCGTCAGAACGTGGAATGCGGGATGACACAGGCTGTTGCCTGAACAATCCGTCAGAAAAACTGACAGACTGCAAGGGCAATCTGATAAGGAGGAAACGAAAATGGCTGATGAAGAAAAGAAATTAGACCTTGTACTGGAAAAAGCAAAGTCCATTGGTAAAATTACAATGGCAGAGGTGCAGGAGGCAGCGGAACTGCTTTCCATCGATTTTGACCATATCATTGAACGCTGCACCACAATGCAGATTGAAATGGTTGACGATGACCTGACACTGGATGATATGCAGGATCCTGCAATTTCCATGGCGAACGATGAAATTTCCAACGATGACTCCGTAAAGATTTATCTGAAGGAAATCGGAAGAGTCCCGCTTCTGACCACAGAAGAAGAAACAGAATTGGCAAGAAGACTGGCAAGTAATTCCCAGGATGAAGCTGCAAGACAGCGTCTGGCTGAGGCAAATCTCCGTCTGGTTGTCAGTATCGCAAAGAAATATGTGGGCAGAGGCATGCAGTTCCTGGATCTCATTCAGGAAGGAAATATGGGTTTGCTGAAGGCTGTTGACAAATTCGATTATACCAAAGGCTTTAAATTTTCCACATATGCCACATGGTGGATTCGCCAGGCAATCACCAGAGCACTGGCAGATCAGGCAAGAACCATCCGTATTCCGGTGCATATGGTGGAAAGCATTACAAAAGTGAAGAAGATTTCCAGCCAGATTCTTCATGAAACAGGACAGGAAGCCAGCCCGGAGGAAATCGCAAGAAAGCTGGAAATGCCCTTGGAAAAGGTGCTGGAAATTATGCGCATCGCACAGGATCCGGTTTCCCTGGAAACACCTGTCGGTGAAGAGGAGGACAGCCATCTGGGCGACTTTATTCCGGATGATCAGGCACCTTCCCCGGATGAAGCTGCTTCCAATGCTATGCTGAAGGAACAGCTGAACGAAGTGCTTTCCACATTGACAGAACGTGAAGCAAGGGTTATGCGTATGCGCTATGGTCTGGAAAACGGCAAGCAGCAGACTCTGGAAGATGTTGGTCATGCACTGGGCGTTACCCGTGAGCGTATCCGCCAGATTGAGGCAAAAGCACTGCGTAAGCTGAAGCACTACAGCCGCAGCAAAAAACTCCAGGGCTATATTGACTGAGTCTGTGCGATATCGCCTTAAAACAGCCTGATTGCATCAGGAAAATTTGTGAATACTCACAGATGTATTTTTTTCATTTTTATGGTATAATATTAACATATATTGCGGGATTCCGCAAATCAGAAAGGATGGTTTCGTATGGCAGATAAGAAAAGTTTTCTCACCGAATTCAAGGAATTCGCACTGAAGGGTAACGTAATGGACATGGCAATCGGTGTAATCATCGGCGGCGCATTCAGCAGCATCGTTACCGCTTTGACTGACAGTTTCATCAATCCGCTGATTGCTTGTCTCACAGGCGGCACCGGCGAAGACGGCGTGCAGATTGGCGGCCAGTTCACCATCAATGGTGCTGTGTTCACCTATGGCGCATTCCTGTCCGCAGTTGTCAACTTCCTCATCATCGCTATGATTTTGTTCTGCCTGATTAAGATTGTCAACAAGGCAATGTCAATCGGCAAGAAGAAGGAAGAGGAAGCTCCTGCTGCTCCGCCTGAGCCTTCTAAGGAAGAGGTTCTCCTCACTGAAATCCGTGATTTGCTGAAGGCAAAGCAGTAATTCTGTAAACTGATACGATAAGAATGGGAGATGCCGCAGCAAATCGGCATCTCCTTTTTCTTGTGTTTTCCATATGTTTTTTGAAGAAAATTCCCCTATCATCAACCAAATACACAAATTACAGGCAAATGCTTGCAAATACTTCTTGTTTTGTGATATAATGAAATGCAATATGATTCATAGTATCAAAATATTTTCCAGAAAGGAAAGAAGCCCAAATGAAGGGAAAAAGCATTGCAGCGTTTTTCGCAGCAATTATGACACTGACTTCCGTATGCAGCTACACATCCGATGCCCGTTTCTCAATGTCTGTACAGGCGGAAGAAGCTTATGAACAGTTGACACAGAACAGCCTGGCATTCCGCAAATATGCAGACCATGCAGAGGTTGTCAAGTGTGCCGTGAATGCCTCCGGTGCAATCAAAATTCCGGAGGAAGTGGAGCAGCTGCCGGTGACTGCCATTGGCGATTCCGCCTTTGCAAACTGTGCATCCATTACCACAATTTCTGTGCCTGCTTCCGTAAAGACAATTGCAGCAAATGCATTCAGCCACTGTACCACAATGATTTCTGTCACACTGGAAGAGGGCATTGCCGGAATCGGAGACGGCGCATTCTACGGCTGTACCGGCCTTAGCAGAATTGCACTGCCTGACACTGTGACCGCCATTGGCGCAGACTGTTTCCGTGGCTGTACCGCACTGGCTTCCATGTCGATTGGCAGCGGCCTGACTGCCATTTCAGACAATGCATTCCAGGGCTGTGTTTCCCTTACCCGTGCTGCATTGCCGGAAAATATCCGCAGCATCGGGGACAATGCCTTTACGGGCTGCACGGAGCTGGTTTCCGTGGCATTGACAGAGGGCCTTGTCTCCGTAGGCAAATATGCGTTCTCCGACTGTACCGCCCTGCAAAAACTGGTTCTGCCGGATTCTGTAACAACATTGGGCGGCTATTGCTTCAAGGGCTGTCTTGCCCTGAATAATCTGACAATTTCTGAGAACCTGACGGGCATTCCGATTTACGCTTTTGCTGACTGTGAAGCACTGACAGCTGTTACCATTCCCGCAAGCGTTCTTTCCATTGACCATTATGCCTTCAAGAACTGCCTGAACCTTCAGTCATTGACTTTGACGGATGGCGTGACTGAAATCGGCTCCTGCGCATTTGCAAACTGCCGTTCATTGCCTGCCGTTGTGCTGCCGGATTCCGTACTGACCATAAAAAATGAAACCTTTGCCGGCTGCACAGCACTGAAAACCTGCACATTCGGCAGCAGCCTCATCAGTATCGGGCAGAACTGCTTCAAGCAGTGTTCCGCATTGGAAGAAATCTCTCTGCCGGATAGTCTGGTGAATATCAGCAGCGGTGCTTTCACACAGTGTACTGCAATGAAATCCGCAAAACTTTCTGCCAACATGACCTCTGTGCCCTCTTACTGCTTTAATCAGTGCAGCGCATTGGAGGATATCTCCGTTCCCGGCAGTGTTTCCGCCATCGGCGCATATGCTTTTTATCAGTGCGAGTCGCTGAACAAGCTGATGGTATATGAGGGAACTGTCAGAATCGAAAATTCTGCCTTCCAGGGCTGTACCGCATTGGAGGATGTTCAGCTTTCTGGCAGCATCACAGAACTGGGCAACAGCTGCTTCCGTGATTGTACTTCCCTGAGAAAAATGATTCTGCCCAACAGCGTAATTACCATGGATGAATATGCTTTTGCCAATTGTTCTTCTTTGAAAAATCTGGTATTCTCTGATTCCATGATGACCATTCCCCAGGGTGCTTTCTATGGCTGTTCTTCCCTGAAAACGGTTTCTATTCCTGAAAATATTACAAAGATTGCAGAGTATGCATTTGTAAACTGCACAGAGCTGGAAACCGTGTCTATTCACAACCCTTCCTGCAATATTCTGGATTGTGCAGATACATTTTCCAATAAGTATAATCAGCACAGTACCTCTGTTTACGGTGCTGAAAATTCCACGGCACAGGCGTATGCTGAAAAATACGGCTATACCTTCGGCGTTCTGGGAACAGAGCCGCCTGCTACTGAGGAAATGATGCTGGGTGACATAAATCTGAATCAGAGTATCGAAAGCACGGATGCACAGATGGTGCTGGAGTATTATATGCTGGGACTGCTGAATCAGGAACTGAGTATTTCAGATGCACTGTTTGCTGCCGCAGATATTGACGGCACAAATCAGATTACGTCCCGTGATGCACAGTATATTCTTCTCTATTATCTGAATAATACCATTATGCATCTTTCAACAGATTGGGATGACCTTATGGGCTGAGGACATCCTTGTCAATCCGCCCGATTTCCTTTCGGGAGAATGCGTTTTTTTGTAAGAACTTGAAAAATCATCGGAAACAAAGTTTGTTTAAAAAAATGCACTTGACAAAACAAGAAAAATAGAATACAATATGTACAGGAGAATCGATCTTTGTGGAAATCCGTTCAGAGAGACAGGCGCCGCAGGCTGAAAGTGCCGTTACGGAAAGTAGTAGAATCGGGAACACTCCTCGCAATTCTATTTGCGTCCCATTGAAACGCCCCATAAAAGAGAACCTGTGCAGATACAGGTTAATTCGGGTGGCACCGCGGGTTTTCCATCAGAAACACTCGTCCCGAAGCAGTCAGATGATACAGGCTGCTTGGGGACGTTTTTATTTTCCATTATATTGACAGGAGGTTATTTTATGTATCGTACCGTCATGTGCAATGCACTGCGCAAAGAGCACATTGGTCAGACCGTTTCTCTCGCTGGCTGGGTGGATACCATTCGTGACCACGGTGGTGTTCTGTTTCTGGCACTTCGTGATGAAACCGGTATTACACAGACCGTTTTCCACGATGATTCCATGCTGAAAGGCGTGGGCAGAGAGTGCGTTATTTCCGTAACAGGAACGGTAATTGAGCGTGATGCTGACACCGTTGACACCAAGCTGGAAACAGGTCTTGTGGAAGTTCTGGTGGAGAAAATGGAACTGCTTGGTCCGTCCAAGTCCATGCTTCCCTTTATTCCGGCAGAGTCCCTGGAGACCCGTGAAGAGGTTCGTCTCAAGTACCGTTATCTGGATTTGAGAAACCCGAAAATCCATGAGAATATTATTCTGCGTTCCAAGGTTATTACATACCTGCGCCGCAAGATGGAGGACCTGGGCTTCCTGGATATCCAGACACCGATTCTTACTGCATCTTCTCCGGAGGGCGCCCGTGATTTCCTGGTTCCCAGCCGTAAGCATAAGGGCACATTCTACGCACTGCCTCAGGCACCGCAGCAGTTCAAGCAGCTGCTGATGGTATCTGGTTTCAATAAGTACTACCAGATTGCACCCTGCTTCCGTGATGAGGATGCAAGACAGGACCGTTCTCCGGGTGAATTCTATCAGCTGGATTTTGAAATGGCATTCTCTACACAGGATGAAGTGCTGGCTGTCTGCGAAGAGGTTATCTCTGATACCTTCAAGAAGTTCGCTCCGGATTATACCATCTCTGATGCGCCTTTCGAGAGAATTACTTATCGTGACGCCATGATGAAATACGGTACAGATAAGCCGGATCTTCGCAACCCGCTGGAAATTATCGATTTGACAGACTTCTTTGCAAATGTTGATTTCCCGATTTTCAAGGGCAAGCCGGTACGAGGCATCGTTGCTGACTGTGCAGAATGCTCTAAGAAATTCTTTGAAGATTCCCTGAAATTTGCAACCTCCATCGGCATGAAGGGCCTCGGCTATCTGACCGCTGTGGAAGGTCAGTCCAATTTCAAGGGCCCGATTGACAAGTTCCTCAGCGATGAACAGCGTGCAGAAATCCGTCAGCTTTCCGGCATCAAGGACGGCGAAACCGTATTCTTTATTTCCGATAAGCCGAAGAGCGTGGATAATTATTCCGGCCAGATTCGTACATGGCTGGGTGAGCGTCTGAATCTGCTGGAAGAAAAGGCTTTCCGTTTCTGCTTCGTGGTTGATTTCCCCATGTATGAAATCAACGAAGAAACACATAAGCTGGACTTCACACATAACCCCTTCTCCATGCCTCAGGGTGGACTGGATGCACTGAACAATCAGGATCCGCTGGAGATTCTTGCATATCAGTATGACCTGGTCTGCAACGGCATTGAGCTGGCTTCCGGCGCTGTCCGCAATCACAGCGTGGACATCATGAAAAAGGCATTTGCACTGGCCGGCTACACAGAGGAAGAACTGGCTGCACGTTTCTCCGCTCTGTACACCGCATTCCAGTACGGTGCACCGCCTCATGCAGGTATGGCTCCCGGTATCGACCGTATGATTATGCTGCTGGCTGATACAGAGACCATCCGTAATGTCATTGCATTCCCGCTGAACGGAAATGCGCAGGATTTGCTGCTGGGCGCACCTTCCCCGGTTACAGAACAGCAGCTGCGTGAAGCAAATATTCAGGTTCGTGAAGAAGCATAAAGCTGCAGAAGGTGCCCGCATCATGTGGGTACCTTCTTTGTATCTGCAATTGCAATTGTGAAGAATGGTTGAAATATAAAACAGCCATGTTGACTTTTGAATCAAAATCGGGTATAATGACATTACCAAAATTCATACAGGAGATGGGAAAATGAAAAAACTGTTTTCGAAATTCCAATATAACGCCCCGGTGATTCTGTCGATGACACTGCTTTCCGCAATGGCACTGATTCTCAGTTTTATGACGGGAGGATGGACAAACAAAGTATTCTTCAGTGTGTATCGCTCGCATGCCTGGGATTTGCTGATGTATCTCCGAATGTTTACTCATATTCTGGGCCATGCGAATTATGCGCACTTTATCGGCAACTTCACGATCATTTTGCTGATCGGGCCGGTGTTGGAAGAAAAATACGGTTCAAAGCAAATGTTGGAAATGATTCTCATAACCGCATTTATTACAGGTCTGATCCAGATTATCTTTTTCCCGGGTACGGCTCTGCTGGGCGCAAGCGGCATTGCATTTATGCTGATTCTGCTCAGCTCCTTTACCAATCATGAAAAGGGAAAAATACCGCTGACAGTGGTACTTGTGGCTTTGATTTATCTCAGCGGCGAGGTTGTGGATGCTGTGGCGAAGAATGATAATGTATCTCAGATGGGCCACATTATTGGCGGTATCTGCGGCACTGTATTCGGCGGCCTGGTAGCAAAGCCATTGGAAGGATGAGGCATGACATGAAACAGGGACACTCCGCTTGGGGGAGTGTCCCGTTCTTTTTTGAAAAATCTCGCTGAAAGTCTTGACTTTTCTTTCAAATTGTGGTATAATATCCAGGTAGAAAGTTGGAGGCATAGCTCAGCTGGTTAGAGCGCACGGTTCACATCCGTGAGGTCGCGGGTTCGAGTCCCTCTGTCTCCATCGTAAAGGGCTTTGCTGAAAGCCCTTTTTTTTATGCCTTGATTCTTTCATCATTATTCCGGACGCTGACTTGTATAGAGAAAAAGGTTGTGTGAAATCCTTCACACAACCTTTGTTTTTTCTTATACTACCGCTGAATCTGTAATCGCAGCATTGCCGGCAGCAGCATCCGGGATGCACTCTGTTTTTTCAATACATGCTCCCAATGCACGAAGCTTGCCGACCATATCAGAATATCCACGCTCAATATGATGAATATCTTCAATGGTGGTTATGCCGCTTGCAGCCAGTCCTGCAATCATCAGTGCTGCGCCTGCACGCAAATCACATGCCTTGACCGGAGCACCAGTCAACTGGCCTGTGCCTTCAATGACAGCCACTTTACCATCCACCTGAATATCTGCGCCCATTCTGCGGAGCTCATCCACATATTGGAAACGCTGCTCAGACACGCCTTCTTTAATCAGGCTGGTGCCGTTTGCAAGACAGAGCAGTGTAGACATCTGCGGCTGCATATCCGTGGGAAAACCAGGATGCGGCCGTGTTTTAATGCTGGTCTTAACCAAGGGACCATCTACAGATACACGGACGGAATCGTCAAATTGTTCAATCTTTACGCCGATTTTTTCCATGACACTGATAATGGATTCCAGATGCTTCGGGATGATATTTTTCACAAGCACATTTCCGCCGGTTGCAGCAGCTGCTACCATGTAAGTGCCGGCTTCAATCTGATCGGGGATAACAGCATAGCTTGTACCACGGAGATACTTTACGCCACGAATCTTGATGGTGTCGGTACCGGCTCCCATGATATCTGCGCCCATGGAATTCAGGAAGCTTGCCAGATCCACAATGTGAGGTTCTTTGGCGGCATTCTCAATAATGGTCTGGCCCTCTGCCTTGACAGCAGCCAGCATCGCATTCATGGTTGCGCCTACTGTTACACAGTCGAAGAAAATCTGATTGCCCTTTAAACCGCCCTCTGTGGTAATATCAACCATGCCGCGATCCAGTTTACATGCTGCGGAAAGCTTTGCAAAAGCTTTGATGTGCTGGTCAATCGGACGGTCACCCAGCGGACATCCGCCCGGCATGGATACCCGGCAATGGCCGAAGCGTCCCAGCAATGCACCCATGAAATAGTAGGATGCACGCATTCTCCTGGCACTCTCATAGGGCACACAGGAGCTGTGAACACCACGAGGGTCAATCTTATAGGAGTGCGGGGAAATGCGCTCAACCTCTGCACCCAGTTCACGCAGAATACGGATACTGATTTCCACATCGCTGATATCCGGAACATTCTCTATCAGACAGGGCTCATCTGCCAGAAGCGCTGCCGGAAGAATCGCAACAACTGCATTTTTTGCACCGCTGATTTCCACTTCTCCCCGCAGAGTTCTGCCGCCTTTAATTACAAATCTCTTCGGTGTCTCCACGATTTGCTCTCCTTGTTTTTCACATTTTATATAATCGGCTTCTGGTGTTAATTCTGTTTTATCCATGCCGTTTTCTATTGTGTCTTTCAAAACGACTCCATCATCCTTTGCGTTTATTCGGCTTCACCCGTTATTTCTTCACCGGCTGCATTCAGCCAATGGGGTTCTTCGCCTTGATACTGCGTAATATATGCTTTTTCGATTACCACAGCATGCTTCGGCTTATCGTTGCCGTCTACTTCTGTTTTCTGTATTTCCAGACAATATTCCAGGCCGTCGAATACCTGACCGAAAATCTCATAGTCTCCGTCCAGATACGGCTGACCTCCCATAGTCTGATAAAGCTGCTCCACCGCAGGGGTAAATGCTTTTCCATAGTATTCCCGAAGCTGCTGGAACAATTCATTCTGTACCGTTTCTCCGGTTACAATAAAAAACTGCGACTGGTTCATTTTGTCTTCGCCTACTGCATAGGCGACTGCTCCTGTCACATGTGCAAGACGGTTTGAAATAGTCTGGGCAAATCCGCTTTCGCTGTTCCAGGCATCTCTTCCGCCGGTTCCGTTTCCCTTCGGGTCACCGCTCTGAATCATGAAGTCATCAATTACACGATGAAAAATCAGCTCGTCATAATAGCCGCTTTCTACCAGCAATTTAAAGTTCTCCACACCAGTTTCGGTTTCCTCCGGAAACAAACGGATTTTCACATCTCCGTAATCACGGATCTGCATTACTGCAATATCTTCTCCCACAGCAGGGAGCGTATAATTCAAGATGTTTTCATCTGTTCCAAGTGTCTGCAATGTGTCTGAATCATTCATTTCTGCCTGATCCAGAACAACCTGTTTTCGCTCACAGCCTGTAAGTACTCCTGCCATGACCGCACTGAATACTACAGCCGCAGCTTTCCACTGATGCTGTATCTGCATGAACAGAAATCTCCTTTTCTTTTTTGACTGCCTGCACATGTTCTTTATTTGTTTACAACAAGGCAATCTTAATGTTATTATAACATGTTTTTTTTGTTTTGTAAAGCGGTTATCGGGGAATATGTTATCTTTTCCAAGAATTTTATTCCTGATACCTTGTTTTTATATTATATCATATCAAATGATGAATGAATGGACCTCAGGAAAAATCTGAGATTTCCACAGAGGTAATTATGATTTCTTCCTTCGGATGCTGTCTGCCCTCTTCCCCTTCTGTTTCTGCTTCGGTGATGGCATCCAGTACCTCAAAACCCTCTTTCAGCTGGCCGAAAATGGTAATCTGCTGGGAGTAATTCGGGATACCGCCATATTCGATAAAGGCTTCTGCAATATCCTTCATGTACTCATCTGCATCTGTGGTCAGGCTTTGCTTGAGGGATTCGGTGAATGCAATGGTATCGACTGTCAGGAATCTGCTTCCGGAATAATAATCCTCTGTTTTGGTGATTCGCTTCCAGACACCGCCCTCAACCTTTGCGGTCAATGAACAAAGTGCACCACGAAGGGGCCAGAGTTTCGGGGACAGCTCTCGTGGGGTATATGTGTCTGTTCCGTCTTTCACACTGCCGTCTGTATCTGCGGCACCTGCAGAGAAAAAGATTTCCGGCTCCACCTGATAGACATATGTATTGTCATAATATCCGCTTTCAGCAAGGGAACAGAAATTTGCCACTGCTTCCGGACACTCATCCGGATACAGCACATACACCATGTCTCCGCAGGTGGTGTGAACCGTTGCTTTGACATCTCCCGGCTTGGGGTCTTCCAACTGAATCAGCTCGATTTCGGACTCATCCAGCACGGTAGAATATTCGCCTGTGAGACTGGAAAGAATGCCCAGGAGAACCGATGCCAGCAATGTTACAATGGCCATCACGGTCAGGGTTCTGATAATTCCTGCTCTTCGGGGACTCATGCCGTTTCTAACTAATTTCATATAACCATCCTTAATAAAACAATTGTACCATATCATTATATCACTTTTTGGCTGTTTGTCAAGCAAGAAATCGCACAAAGAATTGATGTTTTCAGGAATCTTTCTGTCTGCCGGCATTTTGCATAAAAACCAAACCTATAAAAACGAAATATTGTATCTTCCGACGTTTTCTATTTTCTTTTGCATGGAAACGTGCAAAAAATCACGCTGAATGCAGGAGTTGCAGACAGCTGTTTTCAAGCTCCCTCTGCTGTCGCTAAAAAGAAAGGTGGTTGATAAATATGCCAAAGCTGTCTCGCAGACAGCGTGATTTCTGCTGCCGCTATCTGATGCTGGGGAATATCCGGGAGGCCGCTGAAAGGGCAGGCTATTCAGGCGATTCCGCAGAACAGGAGGGCATCCGCCTTTTGCAGGATGCAGGGTGTCGCAGGTATCTTGCCTCTCTGGCGGAACGGACGCCCCTTCCCTTCAAAGCAATGGTAACCGCAGGATTTTCCCGCCTTGCCTTCGGTGCGGCAAACGATGCGGTGCGGCTGGCATTCGCAGAATGTCCGACTGCAGAAGAAATTGCGCAGCTGGATTTGTTCCATGTTACAAGCATCAGGCATGACCGCAACGGATTTGAAGTGAAGCTGGCTGACAGACTGGCGGCTATGGAAAAACTGCTGGAACTGGCGGAAGAGGCAGAACATCTGAATTTGTCCGATGCACTGCTGTCTGTCCTGCAGGGAAACGGGCAGAATGAACAGGAGGTGATGCTGCATCAAACAGACTCCGATTCAGACGTTTTCGCCGAAACAGCTGAAGGTTCTGAACTGGTGGCGGAATCCTGATACTGCCGGGATGGATGCTGTGATTTGTGATGGTGCTGTCCGTTCCGGAAAGACAACCGTTTTATCTTTCAGCTTCGTGCTGTGGGCAACGGTTTGCTTTCAGGGACATTACTTCGCACTGTGCGGCAAAACACGCACCAATATCAGGCGCAATCTGATTGTTCCGCTCTGTGAAATGCTGCGGCAATACGGATTTCATGTTTCAGATTATCCCTCCAGAAACATGATGACTATTTCTTATGCCGGGCACACAAACCATTTCTATATTTTCGGCGGAAAGGATGAAAGTTCTGCGCCGCTGATACAGGGCATTACGCTGACAGGTGTACTGCTGGATGAGGTGGCACTGATGCCGCGTTCCTTTGTGGAACAGGCCATTGCCAGATGCTCTGTAAATGGTTCCAGACTATGGTTTTCCTGTAATCCGGACAAGCCGGCTCACTGGTTTTATCAGGAATGGATCTGCAGGGCAAAAGAGAAACATGCGCTCTATCTGCATTTTACAATGGACGATAATCCTGCCCTCTCTCCTGCGGTGCGGAAGCGTTATCAGCGGCTGTATTCCGGTGCCTTCTATGACCGCTATGTCAAGGGAATCTGGACTGCGGCACAGGGTCTGGTTTATCCCATGTTTCAGGAGAAATATCATATTGCTTCTCCGCCGCAGATACCGGATCGGTATGTGGTTTCCTGCGATTACGGTACTGTGAATCCGATTTCCTTCGGGCTTTGGGGAGAATGCCGTGGTTGCTGGTACCGTATTGCAGAAAGCTACTATGATTCCCGTATCAGCGGCATAACCCGCACGGATGAAGAACACTATCAGGCGTTGACAGCACTGATTGGTGACAGGAAAATTGAAACAATTGTCATTGATCCTTCCGCAGCAAGCCTGATTGCCTGCATCCGCAGCCATGGAGAATATCGTGTTCAGGCTGCAAAAAATGATGTGCTTTACGGAATTCACCGCACAGCCGATGCCCTGCGGAACGGCGAAATCAAAATTGCACCGGAATGCAGAGATGCCATTCGTGAATTTTCTCTGTATGCCTGGGATGAGAAATCACCCAGGGACCAGCCGATTAAGGAGAATGACCACGCTATGGATGATATCCGTTATTTTGTTGCAACGATTGTTGACCATACACCCGATGATTTCTTTGTTGCCGCTCTGGAACGAGGAAATGCGTTTTGATCTGATGGAGGTGATCTTCTGGATTTTTCATTTTTGCGGCGCCGCAAGACTTCCGCCCCATGCACGATGCCGCTGATCTGCTCCGATGCCCGCCCTGCCCCTCTGGATACCCTGCCTATGCAGCCCCAGCCGCTTCCCTCTGTTGAAGAATACCGGCTGTATGATGCCCTGAGATATGCCGTGCCTGTCATTGATGCGGCGTTACTCAAAATTGTCCGTCTGACCGGCGGTTTCCATTTCACTGTGGAAAATCCCCAGGCGCAGCGGATTCTGGATGCCTATGCCGACCATGTGCCTGTGAATGGTTCCGGTGTTTCTTTGCAGCTGTTCGCTGACCAGATGCTGGACAGTCTGCTAACCTATGGAAATGCTGCAGGGGAAATGCTTTGCACGGAAAACGGATATCCGGCTGCGCTGCGGACCGTTCGCCCGGAAGTGCTGAAAGTTCAGCCGCATTCTGACGGCCTGTGCGGTTTTTCCTTTGTATCGGAGGAGGGGACAGCTTATCCTTTAAACCATCCGGAGCGTATATTGTTTGCGGCACTGAATCCTCCGGCAGACAGTGTTTACGGCGTTTCGGTTCTTCGTGGACTGCCGGCGCTGTCCCGTATTCTGATGCAGATTTTTCACTGCATCGGGAAAAACTATCAGCGTGCCGGAAATGTTCGCTATGCTGTGACCTATCAGCCGGATGCCAACTCTGCAGCATATGCCAGGGAACATGCGCAGGAAATTGCCAGGGTATGGCAGAGCGGCATTCTGGCAGCGGAAAACGGCATCGTTCAGGATTTCGTTGCAGTAGGGGATATCGGCATTAAGGTAATCGGCGCAGAAAATCAGCTGTCTGATACCAATATCCCTGTGCGGCAGCTGCTGGAACAGCTGATTTCCAAATTATCTATTCCGCCGTTTCTGCTGGGCTTTTCCTGGTCTGCAACAGAGCGGATGTCTGCACAGCAGGCAGATATCCTGACTACGGAACTGGAATATTTCCGAAGAATTCTGTCTCCCGTTCTGGTGAAAATCGGAAGGGCGGTTCTCCGCAGCAGCGGTTTCCATCTTTCCCCACGGCTGGAGTGGGACCATATTAACCTGCAGGATGCCACGGAACTGGCAGCTGCACGCCTGAAAAATGCTCAGGCGGCCGAAATTGAACAGCGATTGGCAAATGCCAATCCAACATGAAAGGAAAGTGCTTATGTATCCTTATAATTCTGTCAAACTGGAAAAAGGTATGCACCATCTCTCTAACTGCAGTTTTACCCAGGCACTGGAAAATGCCGATCCATCTTCTGCATATGCAGGTACACCACTGGCCAACCTGGATGCGTATGAGCGTCAGCTGAAGCGTTTTAATATCCGCATTTCCGGCGCAGACTGTGACCATGTGGAAAAATTCTATGCCACCACGGAAAGTGCTGTGCTTTTCCCGGAATTTGTGCGGCGTGCAGTTCGCAGCGGTATGGAGGATTCGATTCTTTCTGAGCTGACAGCAACGGTTTCCAGCGCATCTGCTTCTGCCTGCAAGGGCTTCGCCATTGATGAAACAGACGGCGTGTACTCTGGGGAAATCAACGAAGGTGCACTGCTGAAAAAAACAGCGATTCTGGAATCGGCAGCCATTGACTTGCCAAAATACGGCAGATTGGTTACAGCGTCCTATGAGGCAATCCGTCAGCAGCGTCTGGATGCGCTTGCAGTGATTCTCCGTGCAGTGGGACGCAAAATTGCAGCGGGTATTGCCAAAGCTGCACTTGGGGTTATCCGGAATTCCGTTACGCCCTTTTCTTCTGCATCTTCCGCTGTCACATATGGTGACCTGGCGACACTCTACGGCAAATTCTCTGATTATGATCTGACCACTGTGATTGCATCCCCATCCGTTGTGGCGGAGATTCTTGCCATGAACCAGATGCATGACCGCACGCTGGATCAGCACGGACAAATCCGTCTGCCCTTTGGCGCAAAACTGCTGAAGGATGCTTCTCTGGACAATAAAACCATTATCGGCATTTCCAAGCCCTTTGCACTGGCTGCCATTTCCGGCTCAGATGTGCTGCTGGAATCCGACCGTCTGATTGACTGCCAGCTGGACCGCATTGCAGTATCTGTGCGCATGGGATTCCAGCCGATGATGTCAGGAGCCGCCGCTGTACTGTCTCTGCGCAGCGCATAAGACGGCAATGCATTTCATGGGGAAGGCGGCAGCGGCTTCCTTCCCCTGTTCTTTCGGATAAAAAGGAGGAGTTCTGATGGAAAATACATCTGCCCCGAATGGAGAGCTGCTGAAACAGCTGAACCGTTTTACACGCAGAGAACACTCTGCGGAGGAAGTATATCTTTTTGACATGATTCTGTGCGACAATGAAACTGACCGTGACGGAGACTGCTTCTCTGATGAGGCACTGGCGGAATTGCAGAAGCGTTTTGTGGGGGTAACCGGCATTTTTGACCACAACCCCAAATCTGCATGCCAGACTGCACGGATTTTTCAGACGGAGCTGATCAGAGATGAAAGCCGCAGGACACAGAACGGAAATGCCTACTGTGCATTGAAAGCTCATGCGTATATGGTTCGTACCGACAGCAATGCAGACCTGATTCGTGAAATTGATGCAGGTATCAAAAAGGAGGTCAGTATTTCCTGCGCCGTGTCAGAAAAAATCTGTTCCGTCTGTGGTGCAAATGTGATTCACACGCCCTGTGCCCATATCAAGGGCAGAAAGTATGCCGGGAAGCAATGCTATACAACGCTGTGCGGCGTAACGGATGTCTATGAATGGAGCTTTGTGGCAGTGCCTGCACAGCCTGCCGCCGGTGTTGTAAAAACCTTTGGCGGCAGCGGCTTTGATGCAGAAAAGGAGGCGCTGCGGTCTGCGGCATGCCACACGGAGGAACTGCTTTCCCAGCTGACTGAGGAACTGCGGAGGGAAGTGATTCGCCTGTGCTACCGCAATGGAGAAAACGCCTGCGCAGATGCACTGGCAGATACGGTGATTCATATGGATGCAAGCGGATTGATGCATCTGAAAGAAACCCTCTCTGCCGCAGAAAGCGATATCAATGCGCCGCAGCTTTCTGCCGCTGCATACCATGATACAGAAGCATCGCTGACCGCTTTTCGGACAGCAGAACGAAAGGAGGCGTGATATGCAGACTGCACGGGTTCTCATGCTGTTTCGCCATTTTGCCGGGATTTCTGAGGATGCGCCCTATCGCTTTCTGGCGGACCAGGCAATACAGTCGGTGACTGCACAGATGCGTACCAATGCAGATGCAGAAGATGAACGGCTGTATTATTATGCAGCTGCAATGGCAAATCTGCAGTATCGTCGCATGACGGCGGCAAACAGCTGCTCCCTTACATCTGCAGGCTCTGCCGCTGCACAAAAAGCAGCCGTGAACCAGTGCGGCATTGCCGAAGAGATTCTGAAAAGCTGCAGGGAACAGGCGGCTCCGCTTCTGAAGGATGATGCTTTTTTCTTTGCAGCCGCTGATGTGCTTTCTGAAGGGAGGTCACAATGCTATTCACCGAATTACTGATTTCACGCCTGAGAAATGCAGGAATTCCTGCATTTCCGGCGTATGCACGGAAATGCCGTGAGATTCCGGCAGAAGCCCGATTTGTTACCGTTGCAAAGAACAAGACGGACTACTATCCGCCCATTGCAATGCAAAAGCAATTCGCAGTACCCTTTTCCTGTCAGTTCCGCATTTGCATGTATGCCTCACCGGAACAGGATATAGATGCGTTTTCTGAACAGGTACAGGATATTCTGCTGAATATCCTGATTTCTAAAAACTGCAATGTGCGTTCTGTGCAGCATATCGGACAGCGGTACGATGCACAGACTGACCGCATGACGGAAGAATGTATACTTTGTCTCAGCGGAATGCTGTACTGTACACCGGAGGAGGAAGCCAATGCAAATACGCCCGGATCCAACACTGCCGCAGCGGCAGATTCAGCTTGAGTATCTGACACTGCCGATACAGGGCTATCAGCTGAAAAATGAAGTACCGGTGCTCAGGCGTACACTGGCAGATGGTTCCCACCAGATCACGCTGCTGGAGGAATATCCCTGTACGCTGACTGTACAGGGGAAGATACTGCATCCCGATATGCATAGCATTCTATCATTTCTGAAAAACGCTTTGCATCAGCATACTGCATTTCAGTTTGCCTTTGCGGATATGACTTTTACAGATATGCAAATTCTGTCTTTCACCTGCGATGTCAGAGAGGATTCTGAAGTGATGGCATTCGCCATAACATTTTCAGGAGGGATGCAGCTATGAATATCCGCTGTGTACTGACGGATCTACAGCAGGAACAGCATGCTTTTGAAAAATGTATCCGCTTTCATCTGATACGGGAACGCTATCAGCCCTTCAGCACATTGTATATTCAGCTTGCAGCAGAGGATGTTTCCTTCCAGCCCTGCTCTGCTTTCTTTTATCTGGAGCAGCAGGAACTGATGCATGGAACCGTTCAGAAATATTCTTTTCTGAAAAGAAAGAATCAATACATTCTGCAGGCGCAGATCCGCAGTTTTTCCTGCTGCTTGTCCAGAAATCAGCTTGTGCCGGGATTGTACCCGAATACCACGCTGTCTGATCTGCTGAATGCTTACCGCCTGCCTCATCTGACATATGAAGATGTGCCTGCCATCTCCTATATTTATGTCAGGGAGCATGCAGGCATCTGGGATTCTGTGGTGGCATACAACTACAAATTGAATCACGGATATCCCTTTATACGAAACAGCAATCATCTCTGTATGCTGCCCCGTACAGATTCTGTAGCAATCAATCTGCCGGCACATCATATCATTCAGGAAAGCAGCGGCGGTGACACAAGCGGTCTTGTCAGCCGGATTGAAATGGCAAATCTGGCAGGAGAATACGGCAGCTTTGCCGCAGATAATCCGGAAGCGGCGGCAAGAGAGATTGTGTCTGTGCGTCAGATACAGATGGATCGGCAGTTTCTCTATCACCCGGAGGATGCCCTGCAGTTTCGGATTGCCCTCAGCAACCGCCGTCTTCGCAGTAAAACGGTTGTTTATCAGGGGTACTGTGGAGAGGACCTGGAAGACCTGATACAGGTCAATGGTGAAATCAGCGGCCGTGTCAGCCGAATTGCGGTAAGCGGCAATGAAAAGGGCATTTTTACGGAGGATACCTTCTATTTTGATTCCTTTTGCAATCCATAGCAGACAGAATACCATTTGCCGCATGTGCAGATGGTATTCTGCTTTTTGTGCGGCTTGACAAATCAACATCAGTATGGTACAATGTCAAGGCACAGCAAATGCCCCTGCGGCATCTGCAAATATGATGAGGCACAGGATTCTGATATGAAACATATAAAATTACTTGCAGGCTTCTGCTCGCTGGTGTGCTGCATCGGCGGTTTACAACCTGCCTTTTCTTCCCAAGCGTATGATGGACAGATTCCGGAACTGGCAAATGAAATTCTTTTGATGGAAAGCGGCGGAAATGTTAATGGCTGGATTCAGAACACACTGCCTGCCATGGCGGGCAGCAGCAGTCCGGACTGGTACTGTATGGCATTGTCTTCCCAGGGGGGATATGATTTCACCTCTTTCTGCAGCGCACTGCAGGAATATATTGCCGCTGACTGTGAACGCTCTGCAGTATCCAGGGAACGTCTTGCTCTTTCTCTGCTGGCGGGCTCTGCGGAATTGCCTGCTGTATGCGCTGAACTGCTGGACAACAGTGCAGGACAGCAGGGCATTATGAGCTGGGTTTTTGCGCTGCATCTGCTGAATAACGGTGTTCCCTCACAGAAATACACGGTGGAGAGTGTTTCCGATGTGCTGCTTTCCCTGCAATGCGGAGACGGCGGGTGGTCTGTTATGGGCAGCTGCGGGGACCCGGATGTTACGGCCATGACAATACAGGCTCTTGCACCAAACTGCAATCGGCAGAATGTTGCAGCCGCTGCGGAGAACGGCATCCGCTTTTTATCGGACAAACAGCTTTCCTCTGGTGCTTATTCCAGCTATGGTGCAGAAAATGCAGAGAGCACTGCACAAACCTGGATTGCACTTTCCTGCCTGGGCGTGGATGCCTTGTCGGATGAACGATTTATAAAAGAGGGGCACACATTGCTGGACGGCATTCAGCAGTTTTATATTGGCGGAGGACAATATGCACATCAGTTACAGGGAGAATACAGCAATATGGCCTCAATGCAGGTCTTTCTTGCACTGACTGCTGCTGATTTACTGCAATGCGGAAAACAATCGCTGTATCTCTATGACAGGCCCCCCGGGACAGCTTTTCCGGAGGCAGCTCCGCAGAATACTGCACCTGTTTCTGCAGAACGGCCTCAGACCACGAAGCAAAGACAGACACAAGTCAGCACTGCAGATTCTCAGAAGGAAACACAGGAGAATTCAGAGCATGCGAATGATACAGTGCATACAGCAGCGGCAGCTCCGGATACTAAGATTACAGATGTTCCTCAGGCGGATGGGCATATTATTACAGAAAGCACCGCAGATACAACGGCAGTCACCCATGATTCAGAAGTGCGTACTACAAAGCCCGCTGACGAACAAAATCAGCCGAAAGCGGCACATCCCTATCGGCTGCCGCTGCTGATTGGAAGCGGCGTGCTGTTTGCGGTTTCGACAGGCATATGCTGGCTGCGAAAAAAACGCAGTCCCAAAACATATCTGACGCTGGCAGGGGGCTGGGGCATTCTGGCGGCCGCCATTCTCTGCATTCGCATTGAAACGCCGTCGCAGTTCTATCAGGGACAGCAAAAAAACGGCGGCGGTACAGTGACCATGGCAATCTACTGCGATGTCATATGCGGCCTGGAAGGCAGTGAAGCCTATCCGGCAGATGGCGAAATCATGCCGCTGACTGCGTTTTCCATTGCAGAGAATGATACGGCACTGGATTTGCTTTATGATGCAGTAAAGACCTATGCGCTGCAGATAGAGGTAGACGGCATTTCCGCTGCAATCACGGATAACGCCTATGTCCGGGGCATTGCCTCCCTGTATGAATTTGATTTCGGCGATTTATCCGGATGGACGTATACTGTCAACGGCGTGCGCCCCGATGTGGGATGCGGTGCGTATCATCTGAAGGACGGGGACTGCGTCATCTGGGAATATACCATTGATCTATAAAAAGAAGCGCCGCATGCAGCGGCGCTTCTTTTGCTTTTTGTCCGGAACGGATATCAAGCCATGATTCCTACAGCGGAGCATAAACTGTTTTTGCAGTTACACCGTTCAGCCTGCCGATTTCTCCGGCAAGACGATTGATCATATCCTGTGGGGCGTCAATGGCTACATTGATGATACTGATTCCTTTGGTGCGGTAGGGGATGCCCATTCGCCCGATGATATATTGATCGTATGCGTGGAGCAGTGCATTGATGCTGGATGCAGACTGGATGTCCTGCACAATAATGGCAATCACGGCTACTCGTGTCGGCATAAAAATCATCCTTTCCTCTTGTGTCTGTGGTCATTATAACATAACCTTGATGAAAAGTCAACCAAAAACAGCTTGCATTTTATGGAAAAATATGGTATAATACGTATAAAATCGATGAAAAATCATCGGCTTTGCATTCCATAATGCATGAAAGGAAATCAAAAAATGAATGAGAAAATTCAGAAGCTGGCGGAGAGTGTCGGCAAAGTCATTGTTGGGAAAGAACAGGTGATTCGCTGTGTAACCGCCTGTCTGCTGTGTGACGGCCACGTTCTGATTGAGGACGTTCCGGGCGTTGGAAAAACACAGCTTGCTGCTGCGCTGTCCCGTTCTGTTGGCGGAGATTTTAACCGTATTCAGCTGACACCGGATATTATGCCCTCTGATATCACAGGCTATTCTATGGTCAATCAGACAACCTTTGAACTGGAATACCGCCCCGGTGCAGCTATTTGCAATTTCCTTCTGGCAGACGAAATCAATCGTGCCTCTCCGAAGGTTCAGTCTGCACTGCTGGAAATCATGGAGGAACATCAGGTATCCATTGACGGCACAACTCATAAGCTGCCCAAGCCCTTTATGGTTCTGGCAACCCAGAATCCTGTGGAAACCTACGGCACCTATCATTTGCCGGAGGCTCAGATGGACCGTTTCTTTATGCGTGTCAGCATGGGCTACCCCACGGAGGATGAGGAGCTGCAGATTCTTTCCCGTACAGAGCACCACAATCCCCAGGAGAATATTGCGTGCGCAGCACTGCATCCGGAGGATATCGTTGCATTGCAGGAGGAGGTGAAGGCGGTGTTTGTCAGCGAGGCGGTCAGCCGCTATATTCTGCAGATTGTGGCTGCAACCCGCCAGCATACGGCATTGACGCTGGGTGCATCTCCCCGTGGTTCCATTGCGCTGTATAAGGCCGCCAAGGCAAATGCCTATCTTTCCGGCCGTGATTATGTTCTGCCGGATGATGTGAAGGCAATGGCAGAGAGCGTGCTTGCACATCGTCTGATTCTGTCCCCGAAGGGCAAGGCAACGGCAGGAGATACCCGCAGCATCATTGCAGAGATTCTGTCCTCCATTCCTGTGCCGATGGAAGAAGGAAAATAATGGTTGGGTATATCTGTGCGGTATGCATCGCAATTATATTTATGATGTATATGGACGGTCAGATTGGCGTGATGATGTTGAGCTTTCTGATTCTGGTTCCGCTGCTTTCCGTGATCATTACCCTGATTGCCAGAAAGACACTGCGGATTCATCTGGAGCTGCCCGACACAGCAGCCAAGCAAAAGCGAATTTCTGCCGTCATTGTCATTGAGAAAAAATGGCCGCTGCCTCTGCCTTTTCTGCGCATGACACTGGAAACGGATGCTCATTTTGATGCGCTGAGTCCAAAGGCTGTCCCGCTGCCGCCGAAACCGGTACAGGGCAATGGTGCTGCTGCCGCTATGCGTTACCGCAGTGAAATGAACAAATGGAAAAAGCTGCGCAAAACCCAGCTGACACCGGAATGTCTGCCTTTGTGTTTTTCTATGGGCACCCGCTGCAGACAGACATATCAGATTGCCCTGACACCGCGGTTCAGCGGCAATGGCACATTGCATCTGAGACAGATTGTGCTGTCGGATTTTCTTGGTATGTTTCGCTTTGGAATGAAAGAAGAATATTATGCGCATACACTGATTATGCCGGAGATTCCGGAGATGAAGGCCAACAGTGATTTGTTCCGTTCTGTTTCCACTGCTGTGGCGGCATCGGATGAGGAATCCGAATCCACACCGAATCATTCTGCCTCTGCCATGCCGGGATATGACCATCGTGACTACATCCCCGGTGACTCCTTAAAGCGCATTAACTGGAAATTGTCCTCAAAGCGCCGTCACCTGATGGTACGGCAGGATGAACCCGTTGCACTGGCAAGACTTTCCGTGGTAATGGATTTCCGCCGGTGCCATGAGGACCTTCCGCCGGAACAGCAGCTGGGGGCAGAGGAACAGTTGATTGAAACCTCTCTGGGCTTTCTGATGCTTTGTGCAAAATACGGTTATCCCTGCCGCCTGAGTTATCTGGATGGCAGCGGAGAATGGAACAGTCTTTCCGTAGATGATGCGGAACAAATCGAAGTGGAGGCGGTCTCCCTGCTGCAGGGCGGATTCCGCAGCAAAGAAGAACTGGGCGAGGTTCCCCTTCTTCCGCAGAGTGTTCTGCAGGACAGCGGTTCTGTACTGCTGTATTTTTCAACGGACACCTCCCCGGAACTGGCGGCTGTACTGGAGCAGTATCCGGTTCTGCTGTATCTGGCGGTGCCGGAACAGTTTGCGGCAGAGTGTGTGACACCTAAAAACGGTTCACTGTGGCTGATTACCCATGATCATCGTCTGGTGCAGGCCGGCGGTGAAATGTGAAGCAGCAGGAAATGTGGTGATAAACATGAAACAATCTATTTTTACACGGCAGAACCGAGTAGTCAGCTGGCTGCTGCAGGCACGGCGGATTCCTCTGCTGTTTGCAGTTACCGTTGTATCCGGCATTTTTTATCACTATGCCCCGAAGCTGACAGTCGTCTGGATTCTGTTGTCCCTGGTGCTGCAGTCATTGCTGTTCCGGTTATTTGATTATGTGAAGAAGCATCATTTTCTGGGGGGCATTGCCTATCTGGCCGTAGGCTTTGTATTTATGTCCATCTCGGTGAAAATGATTTCTCTGGGCTATTCCACTCCCGGATTCGGCCCGGATGATTTAAATCATCAGCTGAGCTTTTTCGTCTGGTTTTTAACGCCCCAGTCGGTTCTGACTGCTGACTATATGGGATATACCTGGGCATTGTTTTCCTTCTTTACCTTCTTTATTGCATCCATTGCGTATTATTTTACGCTGCTGCGGTATCGTGTACTGATGTCCTTTACGGTCATGGTCTTTCCTTTTGCGATTTATGCGAAGGAAAATGAGACCATGCCGATTCCTTCCATTATCATTCTGCTGGCGGCTTATTTTGCCGTTATGATGTATTGCCGTCAGGCTCATGCGGAGGATGAGGAAATTGTGCAGATTTATCAGCCGGATGCGGACAGTACCCTGAAGATGCCAAAGAAGAAATCTGCCTTTTTCGGCATGATTCCGGAAATTCTGGACCAGACATTTGTACAGTCCATCGGACTGTTTCTGGCAGGCGCAACAATTATTGTGCTGATTCTGCCAAAACCGGAGGTGGAAGCAGATCGTAATTATCTGGATGCCATGCTGGATATGTCCGCCGTGTCGGATTATCTGATGAATGCAATCAGCGGCTTTACAGATACTTCTGACGGCACAAACGGCAATTTCGGCAATCTGAATTTTACCAGAACCCTGTATTATACCCAGGCGGATGAACCTTTGAATCTGCGTATCCGAACATTTACGAATTATCATTATGACGGAGACAGATGGACCGCATCGGATTATGACAAACAGCCGCCGGAGAGTGACCCCCGGTATATGGAAAAACATTACATGCTGACTGTTCTGGATGAACCGAACCCGATTCAGGTTGCACAGCTGATACAGCAGGCAGCAAGGGAGAATCCGTCTTTTGCGGAAAAATGGAATCTCCAGGCATTTTCTGAGATGCCCATTTCAGAAGCGGCATATAAGAAGCAGCTGCTTGTACAGTCGGCTGCCTATAATCTCAGCGTGTATCCTGCGCCGAATTACATTGAAAAAATCAGCGTAAGCGAGGATGTGTACCAGAATGACAGCGGCATTGTATTCCGCTATCAGCAGAACCGAAGAACAGAAGAATCCTATGCACTGGAATACATCAGCGAATCCTTTGCACAGTCGGATGCGGCGCAGGCTCTTTTGCAGAACTGCAGCACGGAGACCTGGCAGGATATGCTGGAGGATCTTCTGAATATTCACTTGGAATCGGGGGCACTGGATGAAGAAATCCTGAGGCAGATGGTTATGAATACGTTCCATGCACAGACATATGGCGATTCTGTGGAAAGCCAGACACCAATGGAAGTGCAGGAACTGGCGGTACGTCTGACAGAAGGTCTGCACTCTGATTATGAGAAGGCAATGGCGATTCGGGATTATCTGCGGTTTGACGGTGATTTTATCTATTCCCTGGAATTTGAACCGACGATGGATGATAATATCAGCACATTTCTGTTTGACCATAAAACAGGTGTCTGCCGGCAGTTTGCCGCCGCCATGGCGGAGCTTTGCCGCGCGGCAGGTCTGACTGCACGGTATGTGGAAGGATATGCCATGCAGAATCCTGATACACGAAGCTTTGGCAGCAACTGGGATTATGCAGTGACCACGGATGACGGTCATGCCTTTGTGGATGTATTCATTGCAGGCTATGGCTGGATGATGATGGATGCTACCGCCAGCGCAGACAATAATCTGCTGCATATTAAGCCGAATGTGATTGTGGCATTGCAGTATTCCGGATTGATTCTGCTGGCTGCAGCCATACTGGCAGGCGCAATTCTGATTTATGTGGTGCCGGTTTATCGGGAAAAGCGTTTCAGAAGCAGATATCAGAAGCAGATGAATGCAGAAAGCGTGACAGAAGCGTTTGCAAGACTCCGCAGACAGTGGAGAGCGGATCCTGCCATGACGGCCAGGGATTTGTGCAGTGAAATGGGCGCATTCCTGGAAATGGATTTCACAGAATTTGCGGAAGACTTTGAGAAAACCGTATACGCAGGACGGTGCGACGCACAGACCGCAGAGCGGATTTTCCGTGTGTACTGCGAAGCCAGAGATAAATGGCATTCTGCTGTCAAGCGGCATAAAAGGGAAGAAAAGGCAGCTGCAAAGCAAAGCGGCAGCCGAAGAACATCCGGGGATAGTCAGAAGACATAAAGCTGAATTCCGGAAAACAGATTGTCCGGTTTTTGCCGGACAGTCTGTTTTTTTGCGCTGAACTGGCAGACGGGGACTGTAATGTGCATCCCTTTCCTGCAAAACCTGCCGAAGTACAAAGTTTTTTGTAATTTTTTTGTGCAGACACTTGCATTTTTTTTTCTAATATGGTATAATACAATAGTATGAATTCCAGTATGGACATATCACGGAAACCACGAAAGGATGCGTACATATTTATATGGAAAATATCGGAAAGATTGCAAGAGAACGCCTTTCGCTGCTGTTTGACAGCGGAGCGTTTACAGAGCTGGATGCACTGAGAATGGAGCGGGATGAATCCGCTGCCGTTGTATGTGCACATGGTTACGTTGAAGGTCAGGCAGTTTATGCATTTGCACAGGCTTCTGATGTCAACAACGGTGTCATGGGCAAGAACACAGCCGGAAAAATCAATCGGCTGTATCACCTTGCTGCAAAGACAGGTGCACCGATTGTCGGTGTGTATGATTCCAACGGCGTGTTTGTGGACGGCACAGCAGACGCTCTGGCCGCATACGGAAAATTGATTGCTTCAGCAGCCAATATTTCCGGCGTTGTTCCGCAGATTTCAGTTGTTGCAGGCGTTTGCGCCGGCAGTGCTGCACTGATGGCAGCATCAGCTGATTTTGTAATTGCAACGGAAAAGGCAGAACTTTATCTGACACCGCCCTACGGCACAAATGCAGCAAAGCCGGAAACTGCCGCAAAGGCAGGCGTTGTGGCTGCTGTCTGTGAGGACGATGCAGCAGCAATGGCAAAGGTGAAGGCATTGCTCCGCAAGCTCCCGGCAAACAATATTGAGGGAGCACCGATTACTGAATTCGATGAGCCCGCTGCTGTCTGCACCAAGGAAAACCTGCTGGCAGGCATTGCAGATGCAGATTCTGCTGATGTGCTGTATGAGGCATACGGCGATTCTGTGGAAACCGTGCTCGCCACAGTGCGCGGCCAGTCTGTCGGTATCATCACAACCTGCGGCAGCGCAGATGCCATTACCGCAGCAGATGCTTCCAAGATGGCTCGCTTTGTCCGCACATGCGATGCATTCTCTATTCCGGTGCTCACCGTTGTGGATACCATCGGATTTGCGGATGATACAGATGCAGCAGTGAATGGCTCACTGCGTGCTATGACACAGCTTTGCGGTGCATACGCAGAGGCTACCACTGTGAAGATTGCACTGATTGCAGGAGAAGCATGCGGCGCAGCATTCTCTGCAATTGCAGGCCGGGGTGCAGGAAGTGACTATGTGCTTGCATGGGAGCAGGCAGCAATCGCACCGATGCGTCCGGAGGGTGCAGTGGAATTCCTGTGGCATGATAAGCTCAAGGGCGCAGCTGATGTGAATGCAAAGCGTGCAGAGCTTGCAAAGGAATATAAGTCAACACTTGCTTCTGCTGAAAAGGCAGCACAGCTGGGTGTGGTGGATGCCGTTATCTCCGCATCTGCAACCCGCCAGGCAGTGTGCAGCGCACTGGAAATGCTGGAGGGCAAGCGTGTATCCGGCATGCCGAAGAAGCACAGCAATATCCCGTTCTAAGCCTGAAACCAATGTGAATCGGCATTTTATTGCGGTTCACTGTTCATAATTCAATATTCTGGAGGATTATCATGAGCAAGCAGTTTCGTGTAACCGTTAACAATAAACAGTATGATGTCGTTGTTGAAGAAATGGGCGCAGGCGCAGCTCCTGCAGCAGCACCCGCAGCAGCTCCGGCTGCACCGGCAGCGGCTCCGGCACCTGCTCCTGCAGCAGCACCGGCTCCGGCAGCATCCGCAGCAGATGGTACCCCGGTTTCTGCACCGATGCCCGGCACCATTCTCGAAGTAAAGTGCAGCAACGGAGATACCGTTTCCAAGGGACAGGTTCTCTTCGTTCTGGAAGCTATGAAAATGGAAAACGATATCGTTGCACCGGAAGACGGCACCATCCTTGCTGTCAACACCACAAAGGGCAGCTCCGTCAACCCCGGCGATGCACTGGCAATTCTGGGCTGATAGAAAGTGTGAACGAGTATGGCAAGAATTGGTATTACAGAAACCGTACTGCGTGACGCACATCAATCCCTGATTGCGACACGTATGACAATGGATGAGATGCTCCCGATTTTACCGGAACTGGACAAAATCGGCTTTCATTCCCTGGAGTGCTGGGGCGGCGCAACCTTCGACTCCTGTCTGCGTTTCCTGAACGAGGATCCGTGGGAGAGACTCCGCACCCTGAAAAAGAATATGCCCAACACTCCTCTGCAGATGCTGTTCCGTGGCCAGAATATGCTGGGCTACCGTCACTATGCAGATGATGTTGTGGAATATTTTGTACAGAAGTCCATTGCAAATGGTATTGATGTCATCCGTATCTTTGATGCGCTGAACGACATCCGCAACCTGGAGACAGCAATCAATGCTGCAAAGAAGGAAGGCGCTCATACACAGGTTGCAATGAGCTTCACAACCGGTGAAGTGTTCACCGATGAATACTACGTCAAGTATGCAAAGCAGATTGAAGATGCCGGTGCAGATTCCATCTGTATTAAGGATATGGCAGCACTGCTGACACCTTATCGTGCAGAAACACTGGTGAAGGCACTGAAGAAGGCAACCAAGCTGCCGATTCAGCTCCACACCCACTACACTTCCGGTCTGGCATCCATGTGTCTGATTAAGGCTGTGGAAGCAGGCGTTGATGTGATTGATACAGCAATGTCTCCGCTGGCTCTGGGTACATCCCATGCGCCGACAGAGTCTATGGTTGCAACATTCCAGGGAACCGAGTATGATACCGGTATCGACCTGGTAAAGCTTTGCGAACTTCGCCCCTTCTTTATGAAGCTGCGTGACAAGTACATCGAATCCGGCCTGCTGGATCCGAAGATGCTGGCAACCGACGGCAAGACCTTGATTTATCAGGTGCCGGGCGGCATGCTTTCCAACCTGCTCTCTCAGCTGAAGCAGGCAGGCAAGGAGGATCAGCTGACTGCTGTTCTGGAAGAAGTGCCTCGTGTCCGTAAGGATGCAGGTTTCCCGCCGCTGGTTACTCCGACTTCCCAGATTGTGGGAACACAGGCTGTGTTCAATATCATTGGCGGCGAACGCTATAAGATGGTAACAAAAGAGTTCCGTGCAATGGTTCGCGGCGAATACGGCAGAACTCCTCTGCCGATCGATCCTGAATTCCAGAAGATGATTCTGAAGGATGCTGAGCCGATTACCTGCCGTCCGGCTGATCTGCTGGAGCCGGAGCTGGATAAGCTTCGTGAGGAATGTGCAGAATGGATTACACAGGAAGAAGATGTGCTGTCCTATGCACAGTTTGGCCAGGTTGCTGTGAAGTTCTTTGAGAAGCGCCGTGATAAGATGTTTGGTCTTGACGGCGTAAACGGCAATGCGGAGAAACAGATTCATCCGGTATAAACCTGCGTAGAATTTTCGAGAGACCGCTGGTTTGATGTCAGCGGTCTCTCCATTCATTTAGCAATAGATCAATGTGAAAGGAGAAGTGAATATGCCGATTTGTATTTCTCCTGATATGCCTGCGTATCAGGCTTTGCTCGGCGAAAATATTTTTGTGATGAGCAGCGACCGTGCGGCTCATCAGGATATTCGTCCGCTCAGAATCCTGATATTGAATATCATGCCCAAAAAGCAGGAAACAGAACTCCAGCTTCTGCGGCTGCTGAGCAATACACCGCTGCATGTGGATATTTCTTTGCTGCGGATGGAAACACACGTTTCCAAACATACTGCCCAGAGCCATATGGATGCGTTCTATACGACACTTTCTGAAATTCGTGACAAGTATTATGACGGAATGATTATTACGGGTGCACCGGTGGAACAGATGCCCTTTGAAGAGGTGGATTACTGGCCTGAAATCTGCGAACTGATGGAATGGTCTAAAACCCATGTGTTCAGTACCCTGCATATCTGCTGGGGTGCGCAGGCCGGTCTGTATTATCATTTTGGCGTGCCGAAGTATCTTTTGCCGCAGAAAATGTTTGGCGTGTTTCCCCACAAGATTGATGTGAAGGATTCTTTGCTGCTGCGGGGATTTGACGATGTGTTCTATGTGCCCCATTCCCGTCATACGGAAGTGCGGCGTGAGGATATCGAGAAGGTGGATGAACTGGTTATTCTGACGCATTCAGAGATTTCCGGCGTACACATTGCGGCAAATAAAAACGGCAGACAGTATTTTATTACGGGACATTCGGAATATGACAGAAATACCCTTGCAGCTGAGTATTTCCGTGATGTGGAAAAGGGATTGGATATCCAGATTCCGTATCATTATTTTCCGCAGGACGATACCAGGGAAATACCGCAGTTTTCGTGGCGCTGCCATGCAAATCTAATGTTTTCCAACTGGCTGAATTACTGTGTGTATCAGCGTACCCCCTACGATTTGGCGGAGCTGACGCTGCGCAGCTGGAGTTGGCAGACAGATGTGTAACGGGAGAGTATCATGGAACAAGAAACGCAAAATGTAAATGATGTTTATGAAAGCGTAGGTGCATCCGGTCATTTGCCGAAAATAACACGAAACAGCAAGGTTGCCATCACGGCTTTTGTGCTTGGCATTTTCAGTCTGCTGGGTATGTGCTGCTGCGGCATAAATGTCATTCTGGCACCGATCGCCATTGTGTGCGGCGTTGTCGCACTGGTTCAGAAGCATGACGGCACCGGTTTTTCCATTGCCGGCATAATGCTTTCCGTTCTGAGTATCGTGATGGTATTGGCGGTGGTTTTCTCATTCCGTACAATGATTCCCTATTCTCAGACAATTCTGACTGATTATATGCAGCTGGTAGAAGAACAGGATACAGTATTCCCTGCATATGAGGAAACGCACACACTTCCGGCATATATGAATAAATATCTGGAACCGCCGTTCTCTGACTTTATGGATCAGTATGACACTGACGTTTATGACTTTATGGACGTGCTTCTGGAACAGTACAAGAGCGGCCTTCTGCATACATATGATTTTTCAGTACCAGCAGACAGCAGTACAGTCGATTTATCTGATGTATCCGCTGAACCTGCTATATAAGGCTGCGCCGTATGATGATCATGCGGCATTGCTCGTAATCACAGCGCCCGGAGTACCATTTCTCCGGGCGCTTCTTCCAATTCAGGAGGGTTGAGATGAAAAATCCAAAGGATATGACACAGGGGATTCGGGGCACTGTGGACGAGGTATTATTCTATAATGCGGAAAACGGCTATGTTGTGGCGGATCTGGAAACCGAGGATGCCCTCATTACCATTGTGGGGGAACTGGGAGAAATTGAGCCGGGAGAGGAACTGGAGCTGACGGGCAGATTTGTCAGTCACCCCCGATACGGTGATCAGTTCCGGGCAGATAGCTGTGTCCGTGCGCTGCCTTCTACAGTGGTTAATATTGAACGCTATCTGGGCAGCGGTGTCATACGGGGCATCGGCAAGGCACTTGCCAGGAGAATTGTGGCGGAATTCGGCGAATTTACCTTTCAGGTGATTGAAAATGAACCGGATAAGCTGTGCCGCATCAAGGGCATTACACCCCAGAAGTGCGAGGAAATCTCAGAGGCAGCACAGCAGATTTTTGGCCTGCGAAATCTGATGGACCGTCTGCAGGCCTTCGGCATTTCCGCATCGGTGGCCATGAAGGCCTATCGGAAATGGGAGCATGCTGCCTGGGAAATGATTCGTGAGAACCCTTATCGTTTGTGCAGGCTGGGCGTGGAATTTCGCCTGGTTGAAAAAATGGCGTATCAGATGGAGATTCCGCAGGATTCCCCGAAACGGATGATTGCCGGCTTTCAATGGATTCTGGAGCAGTACGCACTGGAAGGCCATGCCTGTATGATGTTTGGAGCGTTTCAAAATCAGACTGTAAATGAGCTGAATGTGGATGTGCAGGTCTTTCAGAAGGCCTATCAGGAAGCCTTGGAAGAACGTGTGCTGATGGCCTATTCCGCAGCGGAAGGGGACTTTGTGTATCTGGAAGAATACTATATTGCGGAGCGCTTTATTGCGGACCGCATTGCCGCTATGCTTGCCTTTTCATCTCCTCATGATTTTGACTGTACAAAAGCCATTGCAGAAGACGAGCAGGAAACGGGTATGGTATACGCAGAACAGCAGAAAAAAGCCATTGCCTGCGCTTTTTCCAGGGGCATCATGATTCTGACGGGCGGCCCCGGTACAGGCAAAACAACCACATTGAACAGTGTGATACATCTGTGCAAAAAAGCAGGCAGTAAGATTCTGCTTGCCGCCCCCACAGGGCGTGCCGCCAAGCGGATGACAGAACTGACAGGCCGTGAGGCAAAAACCATTCACAGAATGCTGGGAACGGTGGCTGGTGAGGAAGGTCTGGTGTTTCAGCATCATGAGCAGAACCCCCTGGAAGCAGATGTAATCATTGTGGATGAGGTTTCCATGGTGGATGTGCTTTTATTTGAATGTCTTCTGCGTGCAGTCCGATTGTCTGCAAGAGTGATTCTGGTGGGTGATGAGGACCAGCTGCCCTCGGTTGGGGCAGGGTATCTGCTGCACTCCCTCATCGCCTCCAAGCGCATACCGGTTGTTCGTCTGACAGAGATTTTCCGTCAGGCACAGGAAAGCGGTATCGTACAGAATGCCCACAAGATTGTGAACGGCATTGTGCCTGATTTGACGGAAAAGCACAAGGACTTCTTTTTCTTTGACCGCCGTGATGCCAGAGAAGCCATGGAATTGCTGCGGGATTTATATGTGAAGAGACTGCCGCAGGCGTTTCAGTATACGCCCCAGACGGACATACAGGTGATCTCACCCACGAAGAAAGGAATACTGGGCGTGGTGACGCTGAACCAGATGCTGCAGGAAGCCGTGAATCCACCCCAATATGGAAAGATGGTTCTGAAAAATCTGCTGTATACATTCCGTGAGGGGGATAAGGTCATGCAGACAATGAACCAGTATGACATGGAATGGACAAAGGACGGCATTCGGGGGACAGGCGTTTTCAACGGCGATATCGGAACGGTGAAGTGGGTGGATAAAAATACAAATCAGCTGTTGGTGGACTACGAAGGACGCATTGTGAAATATACCAAGGAACAGGTAGACCAGCTGGAATTGTCATATGCGGTGACGGTGCATAAAAGCCAGGGAAGTGAGTTCGAGGCAGTGATTCTGATGCTGGGAGAGGGAACAGACCGGCTGAGTTACCGCAGTTTGTTATATACGGCAGTCACCCGTGCGAAACATCTGCTGATTATCATTGGAGCACCACGCAAAATGGCAGAAATGATTTACAATCAGCAGCGGGCACTGCGGTATTCCTGCCTGACAGATATGCTGGAAAATACAGCGTCCCGTGAGGAAGAAGAAATATGAACCGACTGAAGGCATGGATTCTGGATTTGTGCTATCCGAATGTTTGTGACTGCTGCGGCAAACGGATAGCCTTTGATGCCTGCCTGTGCAGCGGCTGCACAGAATCGCTGGAGCGTATGCGGATTTCCTTTGCAATGTGGAGGGGGACAGTACAGGAAAAAGCCTGGGAAACAGGTGCAGTGCTGTTTCCCTATCTGGACACAGCCAAAAATGGCGTGCTTTCCCTGAAGGATGGACATCGGAATTTTGCGGCCTATGCAGGACGGCTGCTGGCGGAAGAAATTCGTATGAAAAAGCTGTCTGTGGATGCCGTTGTCTGTGTGCCGATGGCGAAGCGCAGAAGAATATGGCAGGGTTATTCCCATACCGAAATACTTGGCCGCATCATTGCAGAGAATCTTCAGGTGCCGCTGTACACAGATATTCTGGAGGAACATTACGGCAGTGTTCGGCAGCATCAGCTGTCTGCGAAGGAGCGCAGGGCGTATGCAGGAAGGTTTTATGCCACGGGAAAGCTGCTGAAGCAGGAGCATATCCTTCTTGTGGATGACATATTGACAACCGGATGGACCATGCAGCAGTGTGCCGCTTTGCTGCGGCAGCAGGGAGCCGCAGCCGTGACTGCCGCAGCAGTTTGCGCAGTGGTTCCCCGAAAGAAATCTGCTGAAAATTCCACATAAGATATAGACAATATGCTGAAAGTTGACCCTTAATTTTAGCTTTATTGCCAAAAAAGGTGAGAATCACTTGCAATAATTGCAAAATTATAGTAAAATATGATTGTATAGGTGTCGGATATGCCATTTTGGAAATCTCATCTGACATCCACAGTATCGTGAAATGACGGTGCTAGTTTAAGAATTGTGGAGGAAAAAGACACATGGCTTTAAAGCTGAATAAAAGCTATTTGAAAAGCTTCCTCGGTGATGAGGAAATGAAGGGTATCGCAGTACAGGCAGAAGCTGCTGCAAAGGTACTGCATGAGAAGAGCGGCCTGGGAAATGATTTTCTCGGCTGGCTGACATTGCCGACAGATTATGACAAAGAGGAGTTTGCCCGTATTCAGGCTGCTGCGCTTCGTATCAAGGAACAGGCTGACATTCTGATCGTTATTGGTATCGGCGGTTCCTATCTGGGCGCACGTGCAGCAATTGAACTGCTGAAGTCCCCGTTCTACAACAATATGAAGAAGGATACCCCTGACATCTACTATGTCGGAAACAACATTTCCCCGACATATCTGAATGAGGTGCTCTCCATCTGCGAAGGCAGAGATATTGCAGTAAACGTGATTTCCAAATCCGGTACTACCACAGAGCCGGCACTGGCTTTCCGTATTTTCAAGAAGCTGCTGGAAGACAAGTACGGCAAGGATGAAGCTAAGAAGCGCATCTACTGCACAACTGACAAGGCACGGGGCACACTGAAAAATCTTGCAGATGCCGAGGGTTATGAGACTTTCGTTATTCCGGATGATGTGGGCGGCCGTTTCTCTGTTCTCACAGCAGTTGGTCTGCTGCCGATTGCCGCTGCAGGCTGCGATATTGCAAAGCTGATGGCAGGCGCAAAGGCTGCACAGGATGCATACTGCGCACCTTTCGAGGAGAACGAGTGCTATCAGTACGCAGCACTTCGCAACATTTTCTACCGCAAGGGCAAGGCTGTGGAAATGGTTGTCAGCTACGATCCTTCCTTCACAATGATGAACGAGTGGTATAAGCAGCTCTTCGGCGAATCCGAGGGTAAGGACAACAAGGGCCTGTTCCCGTCCTCCGCAATTTTCTCCACCGACCTCCACTCCATGGGTCAGTATATTCAGGATGGTTCCAGACTGATGTTTGAAACCGTCATTGATATCAAGACACCGAAGCAGGATTTGTATCTGGAACCGGATGCAGAGAATGCTGACGGCCTGAACTTCCTGACAGAGCAGAACATGAGCGTTGTAAACCGCCGTGCACTGGAAGGCACCATTCTGGCACATACAGAGGGCGGCGTTCCGAATATTGTTCTGGAGATGGATGATACCAAGGAAGAGTCTCTTGGCTGGCTGATTTACTTCTTTGAAAAGGCATGCGCAGTATCCGGCTATATGCTGGGCGTCAATCCGTTCAATCAGCCGGGCGTTGAGAGCTACAAGAAGAATATGTTTGCGCTGCTCGGCAAGCCTGGCTATGAGGATATGAAGGCTGCATTGGAGGCAAAGCTGAACGGCTGATCGTTTCATATGCCGCAATGAGCTGGAATGTGTTTTAAAACTGAAATGTTGAAGGGAGAATGAACTATGATTCAGGTAATTACAGGAAAAAAAGGATCCGGAAAGACCAAGATTCTGCTTGGCATGATTGATGATGCAGTAAAGGCATCTACAGGTGATATCATCTGCATTGAGAAATGCATGAAGCTGACCTACAGCGTAAACCATAAGGTTCGTCTGGTGGATGCAGAGCGTTACACCATCGAGGGCTTCGATATGCTCTACGGCTTTGTTGCAGGCGTTCTTGCTGGCAACTACGATATCAAGGAAGTCTTCATTGACGGCATTCTGAAAATCGGCGGCAGAAACTATGATGCTCTGGGCGCATTGCTGGAAAAGCTTGCTATTCTGGCCGGTGATGACGTTCATATGGTAATTACCATTTCTGAGGATAAAGAGGCTCTGCCGGAGTCTGTGCTCAAATACCTGATTCCGCAGGCTGACTAATTGAAAATTTAGTCAAATTGCCGCATATTTCCTGAAGCAATTGACAAAATGCTGCGTTTTTGGTATAATCATTCTGTAATGCTATGCGTGAAAACGTCGCTTATCCGAAAGGCAGGTTCTTTAGAATGGCGGAAGCGAAGATTCTGGAAGGCTATCGGGTTCAGATCCGATCCCTTCTTCTCAGACCGGATGAAGTACGGACACTGGAAACTGTGATAGATGCAGAGACATCCGCATCATATGGCATTCAGTGTAAAGAGCAGCCTTCGGTATCCGGAGTGCTGGAAAATCGTGCCGGCGTCCTGATGCTGAAGTATCGGCTGCACTGTATACCGTCATTGGAATGTGACCGTTGTCTTTCCCCCGTGGAATTACCTGTGGAAGAGGAATTTTTCCATGTGATTGTCACGGAAGCAGCGTCAGAGCGAAACGACGCCGAATATCTGTTGGCACCGGACGCTATGCTCAATCTTGCAGAGGTCGTCATGACAGACCTGCGTTTGTCAATGCCGACAAAGACGCTTTGCAGTCCTGACTGCAAGGGCCTGTGCCCTTCATGCGGACAAAATCTCAATGAGAGGCTCTGCGGCTGTGAATCTGCGGATGTCACACTGAGTTATCAGTAGGTTGTCGAAATTACGCAATTTAAAACAAGGAGGTGCCGACAATGGCAGTACCAAAGGGAAAAGTATCCAAAGCTAGACGCAATACACGTCGTTCTGCTGTTAGCAAGCTGGAAATGCCTGCAATGAGCAAGTGCTCCAACTGTGGCGCAATGAAAGCGCCCCACAAAGTTTGCAAGCAGTGTGGTTTCTACAAGGGCGTTGCTGTAATTAAGATTGACGAGGAATAATCGTTCAATAGCAACATGCGTATTGCTGAAGGGGAGAGGGACAACATGTACTTCTCCCCTTTTCTATGTTTGCATTGTGAAGGAGGTTCCCATGTATCATTTTTATATCACAAGATCGGCCTCATGGGAGCAGGACAATGATCCCATAACCATTCATGAGGTGGATGAGCTTTCTTATGAGCTTCCCCTTGGGTTTGAAATTGATTGGGAAGGTGTTGTGGAAGTGCGGACGCCCTATGGCGTATCCACCGAACAGCTCGGCCCATGTGTATTTTATCAGGATTACTACAACGCAAATCATCGGGTGTATATTCGTTTTCAGGACGATGTTCCGTCCTTTTCATTGGAAGATACCGCTGAGTTGTATCCGTTTCTGGAGCTTGCAGAACTTCTGCATGCACGGATTATGGATGAAAACGGCGAGGTGTATACAGAATCTGACATTTGAATGCACAGTAAGGAGGCCTGCATATGATTGAAATTACGGAGATTTACTGTGGTTCACCGGCACAGCGTGCAGGCATTCAGTGCGGTGACATGCTGGTAGCCGTCAATGATACGATGATTAATGATGTGCTGGATTATCGCTTTGCCGTTGCGGAAAAGAACCTTACGGTTCATCTGGTGCGGGAAGGCGAAGCCGTTTCCGTGCAGATTCGCAAGAATGAGTATGATGACCTGGGACTGGGATTTGCCACTGCCTTGATGGATGAAAAGAAAACCTGCGGCAATCACTGCATTTTCTGCTTTATTGACCAGAACCCGAAAGGAATGCGTGAGACCATCTACTTTAAGGATGATGATGCCAGACTATCTTTTTTGCAGGGCAGTTATATCACTTTGACAAATCTGACGGATGAGGATGTGGACAGAATCATTCGTATGCATATGACAGTGAATGTTTCTGTGCAGACAACAGATCCTGTTCTGCGAAATAAGATGCTGGGCAATGTTCATGCGGGAGAATCCCTGCGGCATTTGTGGCGTATGGCGGAGGCTGGAGTTTCCATGAACTGCCAGATTGTGCTTTGCCCTACATGGAATGACGGAGATCAGCTTCACAAAACACTGGCGGATTTGTTTTCCATGGTGCCAGCGGTGGAAAGCATTGCCGTTGTACCCTTTGGCCAGACAAAACACAGGCAGAAGCTTTGCCAGATACCGGCTTTTACGGTGGAAACCGCCCGTGCTGCCATTGAGCAGATTGAAGCGGTGCAGAGATGGAGTCTTGCAGAGCATGGAAGCCGTATTGTATATGCGGCAGATGAATTGTATCTGCTGGCACAGCTTCCTCTGCCGGATGATGATGCCTATGAGGGATATCCGCAGTATGAGAATGGCGTGGGAATGCTGCGGTATCTGCTGAATGAATTCTATGATGCGCTGGAGGATGCGGAATATGATGGGGAATCCCGATTTCTGACCATTGCTACAGGAACAGCTGCGTCGCCTTTTTTTCAGGATATGATGCGTGATCTGGAGCTGAAATTTCCGCAGGTGCATTGTCAGATTATCACAATTTATAATGATTTTTACGGGCACAGCGTCACCGTTGCGGGCTTGATGACGGGACAGGATCTGTATAATCAGCTGAAGGACAAAGATTTGGGCAGTGCTGTTTTGGTAACAGAAACCTGCCTTCGCCATGATGATGTATTCCTGGATGATATGTCCAGGGAGGATCTGGAAACCCTGTTGGGTGTACCCGTAATCAAAACCAAGGTGGACGGCTATGTGTTGCTGGATACCATTCTTGGATATGCAGAGTGATGCATTTTCATATCACTTCAGAAAATGTTTTTGAAAAATACTTTTGTGCAGGTGTTTTTCAAGCACATTTGCAGAAATTTATGAGAATGCAGTCTGAGAGAATAAATGAAGGAGTGTGAGCACTATGGCTTTACCGGTAGTTGCAGTGGTTGGACGGCCGAATGTGGGCAAATCTACGCTGTTTAATAAAATTGTGGGACAGCGTCTTTCCATCGTGGAGGATACCCCTGGTGTTACCCGTGACCGTATTTATGCAAAGGCAGAATGGTGCGGCAGAAGCTTTATGCTGGTGGATACAGGTGGTATTGAGCCGAAAACAGATGACCATATGCTGGAGCAGATGCGCCGACAGGCGGAGCTGGCGATTGAACGTGCAGACGTGATTATTCTGGTGACGGATTTGCGCTCCGGCGTTACGGCCAATGATCTGGATGTTGCAAATATGCTGCAGAAATCCGGAAAACCCATCGTGCTGTGCGTGAACAAGTGCGACAGCATCGGTGAGCCGCCGGCCGAATTCTATGAATTTTATAATCTGGGCATCGGCGAGCCCTATGCCGTTTCCTCTGTACACGGTAACGGCACAGGTGATTTGCTGGATGCAGTCTGTGAACAGCTCCCGGATGAAGCGGAGAACGAAGAGGATGCAGATCGTATTGCGGTGGCTGTTATCGGCAAGCCAAATGTGGGTAAGTCCAGCCTGATTAACTATCTGGCCGGAGAAGAGCGCAGCATTGTGGCCAATGAGGCAGGCACCACAAGAGATGCCATTGACCTGCCCTTTGAGAATGAAACAGGCAGGTATCTGTTTATCGACACGGCAGGCATCCGCAAAAAGTCGAAGATTTCGGATAATGTGGAGCACTACAGCGTACTGCGTGCGTTCATGGCTGTGGATCGTGCACAGGTGGCGGTCATCATTATTGATGCCACAACCGGCTTTACGGAGCAGGACAGCAAGGTGGCAGGCTATGCACATCAGCAGGGCAAGGCATGTATTGTCTGCGTGAATAAGTGGGATATTGTGGAAAAAGATGACAAGACCATGCAGGAATTTACCAAGAAGCTGGAAAACGATTTCAGCTTTATGAGCTATGTGCCGTTCCTGTTTATCAGTGCGAAGACAGGTCAGCGTGTGCAGAAGCTGTTTCCTATGATTCAGCAGGTGGCAGCCAATAATGCAATGCGTATTACCACGGGCCGCCTGAATGATGTACTGGCATATGCCACAGCCCGTGTGCAGCCGCCTACGGATAAGGGCAGACGTCTCAAGATTTATTACATGACACAGGCAAGCACACAGCCCCCTACGTTTGTGTTCTTTGTGAATCGTTCTGATTTGTTCCACTTCTCTTATCAGCGTTATCTGGAAAATCAGATTCGTGAAAACTTTGGTCTGGAAGGTACACCGGTAAGGTTCATTGTCCGTGAGCGTGGAAATGATAACGGAACAAAATAACAGTTCCGGATGCTGAGAAGCATCTGGGCTGATATACGGCTATTATCTTTATATCAGCGATAGAAATAAGGAGTGCATATGAAATGAATGGTACAATCCTTGGCTATGTTTGCAGTATTCTGATCGCCTGCGTAACAGGATACTTTCTGGGCAGCCTGAATGGCGCTATTGTGTCAGTTCGTCTGCTGAAACAAAAGGATATTCGTGATTATGGCAGTAAAAATGCAGGCTTAACCAATGTGCTGCGCTGCTTCGGAAAGGGCTGCGGCATCATCACACTGCTCATCGATTTGTGCAAGGGTGCTGTTTCCATGCTCCTGACAGAATGGATTGCATCCCGTCTGGCATGGGCACCGCTGATGGAAAATGCAGACCAGGCACGTCCCTACAGATGGCTTTGCTATCTGGCAGCGATTTTTGCAATTCTCGGTCATGTATTTCCTATCTGGCATCAGTTCAAAGGCGGCAAAGGCGTTCTCGTGGGCGTCAGCACATTTCTTGTGATTAATCCGCTGCTGTTCTGCATTGCACTGGTTATCTTCGGCATTGTGCTTGGGTGTACAAAATATGTGTCAGTGTCCTCGTGTACTGCCTCTGCAGCAGTGGTGCCGCTGACATTTGTTCTGGAGCGTTTTCAGCGGGGGACAGATATGGGAATGGCATTGTTCTATACAGCGATGATGGCACTTTCTGCTGCATGGATTATCTACAGCCATCGTGAAAATATCAAAAGACTGCGTGCGGGTACAGAGCATAAAATCGGTTCATCGAAAAAGACAGACTGAAACATCTTGAAAACCGGAGGAAATGACATGGCGAACATAACGGTTCTGGGCGGCGGATTCGGCACTGCACTTGCAGTCATGCTGAATCGTGGAAAAAAACACAGAGTGACACTTTGGAGCGCAATACCGGAAGAAATTGAGGCTATGAAACGGGACGGAGAACAGAAGCAGAAACTTCCCGGTGTGAAAATTCCAAGTGATATTCACCTTACATCGGATATCTCGGTGATTGAAAGCAGTGATTTGGTACTGTTTGCAATTCCTTCTGCATTTGTTCGTGCCACCTGCAAAAAGGTTGCACCGCACCTGAAAGAAGGTACCATTATCGTGAATGCGGGCAAGGGCATCGAGGAAGAAACTCTGCAGCTGATGAGCAGGGTGTTTGCAGAGGAATTGCCCCAGGGCGCATATGTGGTTCTGACAGGACCTTCCCATGCGGAGGAAGTGGGCAGAAATATTCCTACCAGTGTTGTGGCGGCGTCCTCCAATAAAATGGCTGCATATCTTGTACAGGAATGGTTCTCGTCAAAAACTTTCCGTGTATATATCAATGACGACGTAACGGGCTGCGAGCTGGGCGGTGCGCTGAAAAATGTCATTGCCCTGACGGCAGGCATCTCAGACGGCCTGGGATATGGAGATAATACGAAAGCTACTCTGATGACGAGAGGTCTCCACGAAATTGAACGTCTCGGCTCTGCCCTTGGTGCTCGTGCAAATACCTTTGCAGGGCTGACCGGCATTGGTGACTTGATTGTGACCTGCACCTCTATGCACTCCCGTAACAGACGGGCCGGCATTCTCATTGGCGAGGGCGTATCTCCCGAGGAGGCCGTGGCAAGAGTGGGTACAGTGGAGGGCTACTATTGCTGCCGTGCAGCGTATGGTCTTGCAAAACGGTATGATATTGAAATGCCGATTACAGAGGCCCTGTATCACTTGCTCTATGAGGGGAAAAGCGTGGAATCCGTGGCACAGGCTTTGATGGAACGCCCCAAAAAACACGAATACGAGAAGCTGACATAAACCTGCAGCGATAAGCAGGCAGTCTCAGAAAAGTAATGCAATATCATAAAAATTATATGCGCTTCAGAAGAAATATCGTGCAGATTTCCGATTTTGCAGAATACTGCGAAAAATGAAATGAAAAACGAGAAATGCAGTAATTTGAAGAGAATTCAAGAGAAAATAAGAGATTGAGTGATATATTTTGAATTTTCGGTAATTTGCCTATTGACATTTCAATCAGAATCATGTATAATAGTAGGGCACGCTGAAGAAAGCCAAGCTTTCCCCCGTAAAGCCGCTGATTCAGCATTCTAAAAATCATATATGGAGGAATAGAATATGTCAACAACTATGCCTAAGGTTGCTGAAATCAATCGCAACTGGTATATCATTGACGCAGCTGGTCAGCCTCTTGGCCGTGTCGCTGCAAAGGCTGCTGCCATTCTCCGTGGCAAGCACAAGGTAGATTTTGCTCCGAACGTAGATTGTGGTGATCACGTTATCATCATCAACTGCGCAAAGGCAGTTCTGACCGGCAAGAAGCTGGATCAGAAATTCGAGATCTGGCATACTGGCTGGATTGGTCACCTGAAGAAGGTCTCCTATCGTGACCTGATGGAGAAGAAGCCGGAGCACGCAATGTTCATCGCTGTTGAGGGCATGCTGCCTAACAACCACATCGGCAGAACATCTATGAAGCGTCTTCGCGTTTATGCAGATGCAGAGCACAAGAATGCAGCTCAGAAGCCTGAGCTGTGGACACTGTAAGAAAGGAGCCTTGAACCATGAGTGAAACAGTTTCTTATGAAGCAAAACTGAAGTCTTTCTATGGCACAGGCCGCAGAAAGCATTCTGTAGCAAGAGTTCGCTTGTATCCGGGCTCTGGTAATGTTACCATCAACGGCAGAAGCATTGATGAATACTTCGGCCTTGAGACACTGAAGCTGATTGTTCGCCAGCCGCTGGAGCTGACCGAGACATCTGCTCAGTTTGATATCGTTTGCACAGTTGCAGGCGGCGGTGTAACCGGCCAGGCTGGTGCTATCCGTCACGGTGTTGCACGTGCACTGCTGCAGTTCAATGCAGAGCTTCGCTCCGTACTGAAGAAGGCAGGCTACCTCACTCGTGACCCGAGAATGAAGGAAAGAAAGAAGTACGGCCTGAAGGCTGCTCGTCGTGCTCCTCAGTTCTCAAAGAGATAATCAGAGCCCCGAAAATCAACGTATTATCGGTGTTTTCAGAACAAATACCATTTATTTGGCCTTTGTTTGGTCTTTATTCAGAGATAATAGTCCGTTCCGTAGAAAATACGGGACGGACTTTTATTTTGCCCTGGAATCACCGAGTTTAAGGGCGATAATGTCAGCAGTCTTAGCTTTGCTGCTTTTGAGAACGTCTGCATATACATTTGCAGTAACCTCCACTCCGCTGTGTCCTAAATGTTCAGAAACAATCTTGAGGTCTACGCCACTGTTAAGCAAGAGAGTTGCGTTGCAGTGTCTGAGCTGATGCAGGGTTAAATCCTCGAACTCCGTTTCTTGCGAAATACCAGTCGGCAAGCTCCGAGAACTTCATATTCTCATTAAGCAGGCTGAATCCCTTGCAGTGATTCTCCAACTCTACTGCATAGGCAATTGCAACTGTAATCTTTGCCCGCGTTTGTTATATACGCGGAATTATATTTCCGTTATTGATTTTACACTCCTAATATGGTATAATATGATATATTAGATAATCAGCATTTGCGATTATGTATCGTAAAGTCCGTCGAAAATGCAAAGTCTGATAAGATAGAACCCTTATGCATATGTGATACATCGATGATTTACAATGTCAATACTCTGACTGTTGATTTTTTATTTTGTACAAATGACATGGAGATGATTATGTGAATTATGATGCTTTTAAACAAAAATGCAAGGAGAAAGGTTACTCTGCAAGCAGACTTGTAACTGAACTCGGCATAAGTTAGAGTAATATAACCAACTGGAAGAACGGTGGCAATCCAAGCTATGACATACTGATAAAGATAGCTCAGACACTGGAATGCAGTGTTGGATATCTTCTCGGTACAGAGGATGAAAGCCATGGTGCAGGCGCTACAGTAAGCCACGCATTAAGGAGCATCAAGTCTACTCCGGCAAGAACAATCTCCCTCAGAAGCAGTAAGACTTTACAGGACAACTTCCTGAATGAAATTGCTGTATTTGCAAACAGCAGTATACTGTTTTTATGCGGCACCGAGAAAAAGTTCATTCAGACCGAACCGAACAGACAGAAAGTTGAAATAAGCGAACGTGGAAAGGATAAACTGATTTCCATATTTGATAATGTCAATGATAATCCGATTATTTCAAATATTCAGATGCAGCTTAGCAGAATTATTCTTCACAATCTGGGTGTAACATCTGCAGAGCAGATTTCTGATGAGTTTTTAAGCAGCAAAGCTGATTTTATACTCAATGATAAAAAACATAAGGATAATCTCAGGAACTACCCTTTCAATCTTTCCGACCTTCTCACATTGGGAGATTCCTTTGATAAGAGCCTTAAATACATGATTTCAGGCTTGGAGTAATATAGTACAAATATTGTTTCGGTTATTTGTTTAGAATCACAAGAAAACCCATAAAACCCAGAAAACCCAAGGACAAGAAAATGAAGATGCTATCAAGCAAGTCTTTGTGGAATATGATAATAAGATGCGTTAGGGGTGAAATTTAAGTGAGAAAAAGTCCACGTTGTCTGTATGAAGACGATATTCATTCATTTTTAGAAAAAGACAGTAAAGCGATTTTTGGTGTGCTTTGTGAGAATTATCATGGTGATGCACTTACAACAACAAGAGATGCATGGCTTAAAGAAATAGAAATATTAAAGAATTCTTTAAGCGCTTGGAATCACTCTGATGGACATATAATATTCGAGTATGATATTCCACGTCTTGGCAAGAGAATTGATGTCGTATTTCTGTTAAAAGGTATTGTTTTTTGTCTTGAATTTAAAGTCGGAGAATCAAAAATACTTGAAAATGATGTTGATCAAGTTTTGGACTATGCATTGGACTTGAAGAATTTTCATAAATACAGTGAAAACAAAGTTATTGTCCCTGTTTTAATTGCAACAAAATATAATAAATCATCCTCTTTTATTCAGAAATCTGCTTATGACGATAAAGTAGTGAATCCTTTGATAACTGGTGAATCTGGAATTACAAATCTTATATCAGAGGTGCTGAACGCATATCCGGATGAATCTCCTATCATCGAAAATTGGGTAATCAGTCCGTATGCACCAACGCCAACAATTATTGAAGCAGCAAGAACACTCTATGAAAGCCATTCCGTTGAAGATATTACAAGACATGAAGCAGATAAAGTTTCAACTGACAAAACAATTGCCTATATTTTGGATGTAATAAAAAGAAGTAAAGAAAATGGTGAGAAAAGTATTTGCTTTGTAACAGGTGTTCCGGGTGCAGGAAAAACATTGGTTGGTCTTGATGTTGCAGTAAAACAGACATATCAGGATTCAGACGCACCAATTGAAGATGAAGGTGCTGTGTATTTATCAGGAAATGGTCCTTTGGTTGCAGTTTTGAATGAAGCACTAGCAAGAGACAATTTTGAAAAGTGTAAGGCTCGTGGAGAAGGTAAAAAAATAACGGATTCCAGACGTGAAGTAGGAAAATTTATTCAAATTATTCATCGTTATCGTGATAATATGCTTGCTAAGATAAAAAATCCTGTAGAAAACGGCATTCTCGAAATTGATACCGAAAAAGCTGTAAAAATGCAGAAAGCGGGATACGGAGAAGTTGAACACGTTGCAATTTTTGATGAGGCACAGCGTTCATGGACACACAAACGACTGGCTGATTATTTAAAAAGAGGCGGAACTTATGGAAACAAGCTGAAAGTTCCTAATTTTCCTATGTCAGAAGCGGCCTTTTTAATATGGTCTCTTGATCAGCGTGAGGACTGGGCAACAATTGTATGCTTAGTCGGCGGTGGACAGGAAATAAACACAGGTGAAGCTGGTATTTCTGAGTGGATAAGAGCGTTAAATGAAACCTTTATTCATTGGAAAGTGTACATCTCTCCACAGTTAACTGAAGCTGAATATGCTGAAGGCAAGGTTAATGAACTGCTAAAAGAGAATAATAATGTTACCTTTGCAGAAAATCTGCACTTGGGTGTATCTCTGCGTTCTTACAGAGCAGAAAAGCTGTCTGCATTTGTTCACGCTATGCTTGCTTTAGATGAAAATGCAAAGTCGATTTATGCGAAAATAAAGGATAAGTATCCTATTGTTTTAACTCGAAATATGGAAAAAGCAAAAGCATGGCTTCATAGTAAAGTCAGAGGATCAGAAAGAACAGGAGTATTAATCAGCAAAGAATCAGCAAGATATAAGCCATTGGGAATTCATGTGCTGCTGAGTGATGATGAAAAGGCTGTACACTGGTTTCTTGATGATAAAAAGGATACACGTTCTTCAAATTATCTTGAAGATGCTGCAACAGAAATACAGGTGCAGGGACTTGAACTTGATTATACATGTCTGCTGTGGGATGCTGATATGCGATATGAAAACGGTAAATGGCATTACTACAGATTTGATACACGCACTTGTAAGGAATGGCGTGAAATCAAGGCTGACACTGAAAGCAAACAGGAACGAATGCAGTATATGCTGAATGCCTACAGAGTTCTTCTTACTCGTGCAAGAGC
>JAKSPJ010000006.1 GCA_024404915.1 Oscillospiraceae bacterium | reverse complement strand
GATTTTGAGTCCGTCACGTCTGCCAATTCCATCACATCGGCGCATTCGCACATATATTATAGCACACTTTATTTTGTTTGTCAAGTCCCTATTCTAATAAATCCTGCAGGGGGCACATCCATGCCCCCTGCAATCATCTCAATAGTTTTCTGTATATGCCAGATAACAATATACGCAATCCACCAGCGTTGTCAGCACTGAAATAAAAGAAACAGAGTGCTGTTTCAATGCACCGACCAATCCCCACGCTGCAAAAATCGCCAGCAAGCGTGCACACTTTCTGCAGGTATAGACATTCCCGGTAAGGCCTGCACGTCCTGCCACAAAGGACAGAATGCCAACTGCAAGGCTGGGCAGCAGCACCAAAAACATCAGCAGCGTCACACCGCCGTATACAATATCATCTCCGCTCGGCACAAAAAAAGCTACCGCTCCAAATTCAATGATTGCAAGCAGCACTGTGATTGCACCAAACACTATGACCACATAATTAAGAATCTTGAATAATAAACCTCTATCAAAATACATCTGCCAGTCCTCCTGCTTTTTTATTATATTTTACATTCTGTTTATTCTTTTGTCAATACTTGTGAATAGAAATCAGCAACATCTATATGTTGAGCGCAAAATAATCACGTTTTTTATTGTTTTTTCTCATTATGATACATAAGTAACTGTTCCGCTGTAAAAATAATCAAATTGCTCTGCGATGCTCTATATTTTTGCGGTTTTTATCAAACTGTACAAAAAAACAGTCGTTTCCCATGAATCAGAAAGATTTTTTCATTCAAATCCACGAAAAACGTACAAATTCAGCAATACAAGTGTATAACAAGTTGAATTTGTTAATGATGATTTGCGGTTGACGAATACAATATTTTGTGATATAATAGAATCAAAAATAAAGCTGTGGGCTTGGCTTCACAAAAGAAACTGACTGCCTGACAGCAAAGGATGGGATTTGCAATATGCAGCTTCTGGTGATTTCTGATACCCATGGCCGCTATGATGTATTATGTCAAGTGGTCTATGCGCACTTAGATGCAGATATTATCGTTCACTGTGGAGACGGAGAATATGAAATCGCACAATTTCTGGCCGATCATCCGCATCTGAAAACAAAGTTTATACAAGTCCGTGGAAATTGCGATTACGACAGTAATATTCCTTCGACTGCTGTCATCCCGCTTCCCTATGGCCATCAGGCTGTTGTCGCCCATGGCCATACGCTTATGCACGGCGATTTACATAAGAATCTGATTCAGCTGGCAAAGGATTCCGAAGCCGATATCGTGCTTTTTGGCCATCTGCATGCCAGACACGACCATTTCGATGAGGGAATTCACATTTTCAATCCGGGCAGTGCAGTACAGCCCCGGGATCAGTTTCCTCCCGGATTCGGCCTGATTGATGTGCTGGAGGACGGCATTCTGACTTCCCACGGAAATCTGGTTCTTTCCAAGCGTTCCAATCCGCTTTATAACTATCACACCTATTAAACAAAAGCGAACACTGCAGAAAACAGTGTTCGCTTTTTTGTTTATATAATTTCTCCGCCACCGCAAACCAGATCATCCAGATAGAACACCGCTGCCTGTCCCGGCGTAATGGCACGCTGCGGTTCATCGAATTCCAGAATGGCGGTATCGGTATCCGTAAAGGTTACAGTGGCAGGCCGTGGCTGATGCCGATAACGAATTTTCGCTTCGCAGCGGAAAGGCTGTTCCGGCACTGCGCCCATATTCCAGTTAATATTCTGCACCTTACAGACAGTGTGAAACAGATCCGCATTGTCGCCCAGCACCACACGATTATGTTCCATATCAATGCCGCAGACATAAGCCGGCTTGCCAATTGCAATGCCAAGCCCTTTGCGCTGCCCGATGGTATAGTGAATCACTCCCTGATGTCTGCCAAGAATCTCGCCGCTGATGCTGACGAAATCGCCCGGCTGTGCTTTTTTGCCGGTGCATGCTTCAATCACTCCGACATAATCGCCATCCGGCACAAAACAGATATCCTGGGAATCATGTTTCTGCGCATTCACAAATCCCTGCTGCAGTGCCAGTTCACGAACCTGCTGTTTGGTGATTCCGCCCAGCGGAAACACCGCATGGGACAGCTGCTCCTGTGTCAGCATATACAGCACATAGCTTTGATCCTTGGACAAATCTGCCGCCCTTTTCAGCATCGGACCATATTCTGTTTCTGCAATCTGCACATAGTGCCCCGTGGCGAATTTCTCGCAGCCCAGCAGTTCCGCCTGTTCCAACAGCTTGGCAAATTTCATATGGCGATTGCATTCGATGCAGGGATTCGGGGTTTTTCCGCAGAGGTAGCAGTTTACAAATTTAGAAATAATCTTCTCGTAAAACAGGTCACGGAAATCAAACACATGATAGGGCATCTGAAAACGCTCCGCAATGGCTCCTGCATCTGCAATATCCTGCAAAGAACCGCTTTCTGCCTGATCATGCAGGCGCATAGTACAACCAATGCATTCATAACCTGCCTGATGCATCAGATATGCAGCTACACTGGAATCCACGCCGCCGCTCATAGCAATCAAGGCCTTCATTGTCATTCTCCTCTCATCTTGTGACATGCCGCTTTTCAGTATCCACTGCAAGTATCCAGCATCCGTATGGTCTTTTATTTCATTATAACATACAATACATAGCCTGTCAATAGGTGAACGAAAAGCAGTGGTATTTCATTCTGTTCCAAATGAAATATGCGGTGTTAACCCAAAGATTGGCTTATTACATTCTGTATTTTGTATACTCATACAGAATATGCCTGCAACGCTTTATTTTTTCGACTTTTTCTGGTATGATATATAGTATATTCTTATCCTGGAGTGCGCTTACAGCACAATAATATTTGTATAAGAATATCCATTTTGTAAACTATTTGGTTGATTGAAATATATTGGAGAAAGGTATTCCATATGGGTAATCATCCGGAAACTGAAAAGAAGAAGAAAAAGCCTGCCAACCAATGGCAGCAGATTGCTGTTATGGCAGCTGTGCTGCTGGTTTGCGCTGTTCTGGTCACATGGACAGTACTGCTGATGCGGGAACGGCTTGGCATGAATCAGTCCAGTCAGCAGCTCTCCGATGCAGATATCATCGAAATGACAGGGAACAATCCGCAAACTGCTGAAACCACCACTGTTACAAAAGTCACCGGTTTAAGCTGGGGCGATGCACTGGAAGGCGATGAGGAAAGCACCACTGTATCAGTCGGCAGTGTTACCACTATCACCACAGTATCCACAAAGAGAGTGCCTGCCACAGCACCTGCCACTGCCCCCCTGAAAACACAGCCGGCGCAGTTCAGTGCCATCGGCACTACTGCAAAACGAGGCAGCTCTACAGCTGCCCCCCGCACCACCACTACACGCACTACCGCAAAAACTGAACCTCCCCACACCACACACCAGGAGGTACAGCCTCCCACCAATGTCTCAAAGCCCTCCGGCGCCCAGATTACATACAACCAGATGCTGGCACTGTATCTTGGTACACAGCAGGGCGGATATGCTGCATACTTCGGTGATAGCTACGGACACGCAAAACCTTTCACCGTTTCAGAAATTGACAGCAGCCTGTATCTGACCTCCGCTGCAGCAGGTGTGAAATCCCAGCTTTTGCTTGGCGGCACAGGCTCCACAACCAAACTTGTGACAAATGCTCCCTATCATCTTTTCCTCTGCACCGGCAACAACACACGTTCCCTTTTCTACACCAGTGAAGGTCTTCAAAGCAAGATTCTGGGATATTATGATGCAGCAGGCAGCGGCAATGTCTGGGCAGAAATTCAATATGTCCAGACGGATACACAGTGCCAGGCATTTTATACCATTTATCATTGGAATGCACAGGGCGCAGCGGAAGTGCTTGCCAGCGGCATGACACCTGCCAACGCAATGTATGATGTGACTTTTGAGTCCTTCGCATCAGAGTGGCAGCAGATTCTGGAAGATGCACACATGATAGAAGGCAGCACGGTGCAGTACACAGAATTGGAAGCCAATTCCACTGCGGATCTGAGTACTCTCTGGTCAAAATCCGGCAGCTATAACAGCGGATTCAGTCTCCAGGGCAACAGCATCTACGGTGTCGTCTGCTGTTCCAATAACGAAAACGCAAATCTCCGGGCTGGCACAACCACTGCATCCAATATCGTCGCATCTGTTCCCTCCGGTTCCTTTGTATGCGTAGAAACACAGGGCAAATTAAGTGGCTGGGTTCCCGTCAGCGTGCTGGTAAACGGTACATGGCATTCCGGATATATGTCCTCTGATTTGCTCACCACCTGGCAAAATCATACACCATAAATTTTGATGCTTTCTGTCATTCTCTGCAATGACGGAAAGCATTTTTATTGTGAAAGATATGAAAGCAGATAATGCCCCCAAGCAACAGCAAGGATTCCAGGCACCAAATTGCCACAAAAATCCTGGCTCATCTCAATTTTTTTCCATTTTCCTCTTGACAAATCCTACAAAAACTGATATAATAAGTAGGCGGTGTAAAGGTTCAGACCATGACAGACAGGAGGCAAGCCGGATGAAGAATCTTGATTATGTACTTCTGCTGGATTGTTATGGCTCTTTGCTGACTGAACGACAGCGTAATTTGCTGGAAGGCTATTATGATGAAGATTTATCACTAGCCGAACTTGCTGACCCGCTGGGCATTTCCCGACAGGCCGTACACGACAGCATCAAGCGTGGAGAACGGCAGCTGGAAGCTTATGAACAGCAGATGGGGATTGCAGCAAGACTGAAAGCCGCCCGTACATTGTTTGCAGAAATTGAACAGTGCACACCGGATTTGCCGGAACCACAGCGTTCCAGAATCACGGAAGCCGCAAGGCAGGGATTGGCTTTATTTACGATTTGATACTAGCGCAGAAGGGAGCACAAACAGATGGCATTTGAAGGATTGCAGGATAAGCTTGGACAAGTTTTCAAAAAGCTGAAAGCACGCGGAAAGCTGACCGAAGCAGATGTAAAGGAAGCCATGCGTGAAGTGCGTTTAGCTCTTCTGGAGGCAGACGTCAGCTATAAGGTTGTAAAGGATTTTGTCAACAAGGTTTCTGAACGTGCCGTCGGCTCTGAAGTTCTGGAAAGCCTGACACCTGCGCAGCAGGTGGTCAAAATCGTAAACGAGGAATTGATTGCCCTCATGGGTGATGGCAATTCCCACCTGAATACAGCCTCCAAGCCCCCCACAGTCATTATGTTCTGCGGCCTTCAGGGCTCCGGTAAGACCACACACTGTGCAAAGCTGGCAAAGCTGCTGAAAAAAGAAGGTCATCACCCGATGATTGCTGCCTGCGATATTTATCGTCCGGCCGCAATTGATCAATTGAAAATTGTCGGTGAACAGGCCGGTGTGTATGTCTTTGAAATGGGACAGACAGACCCGGTGGAAATCTCCAGACAGGCTTTGCGCTATGCGCAGAACCACAATCATGATATTGTCATTCTCGATACCGCAGGCCGTCTGCATATCGATGAAAAGCTGATGGATGAGCTGAAGAACATCAAGGCAGAAACCGCACCCAATGAAATCATGTTGGTTGTAGATGCCATGACAGGCCAGGACGCAGTCAATGTGGCAAAGGCCTTTGATGAAGCTTTGGGCATCACCGGCGTTTTAATGTCCAAGCTGGACTCCGATACCAGAGGCGGTGCAGCACTTTCCGTGCTGTCAGTCACAGGCAAGCCCATTAAGTTTGTGGGTACCGGCGAAAAGCTGGATGACTTTGAGCAGTTCCATCCGGACCGTATGGCCTCCAGAATTCTGGGCATGGGCGATGTGCTTTCCCTGATTGAGAAAGCAGAGGATGTATACTCCAAGCAGCAGGCAGAACGGCTGACACAGAAAATTCAGAAGAGTCAGTTCGATATGAATGACCTGCTGGAACAGCTTCGCCAGATTCAGAAAATGGGTGACCTGAAAAAAATAGTTGGCATGCTTCCGGGTGTTGGCAATAAAATTGACGAGCTGGATATTGACGATAAAGCATTTACCCGTGTGGAAGCAATGATTACTTCCATGACACCGGCAGAACGTGCAAAGCCCTCCATCATCAATCCTTCCCGCAAGCGCAGAATTGCAGCAGGAAGCGGCAATCAGGTGCAGGATGTCAACAGACTGCTGAAGCAGTTTGAACAGATGCAGCAAATGATGAAGAAGCTTGGCAAGAATGGCGGAAAGGGTCTTTTCGGCAAGCGGAAAATGCCGAAGCTGGATCCTAAGATGCTGGACGGCATGGGTAAGCTTCCAAAGTTCTGATATATGGATACAATAATGCATTACCTTACACTGGTCATTCCCGTTATCATTATCCTTTCAGGTATAATGATACTGTTCGGCGCTGTAACCGGTTGGTCCAGAATGTATGAAAACAGCAAGAACCCCCAGATGCAGCAGCAATTGCAGCAAATGGGAAAGACGAAAGCCCGCATCACACATGGACTCTTATCCGTTCCTATGCTTTTGTTCGGCGGCTGGCTGCTGTATTGCTGGCTTTTCGGGCCGATTCAGAAGTAACTTACGTTTTCATTGCAAATCTTTGCATGAATATATTTTTTGTAATCAATTATGGAGGTGAATACAATGGCAGTTAAGATTCGTTTGAGAAGAATGGGTGCTAAGAAGGCTCCTTTCTACCGTATCGTTGTTGCTGACGGCAGATACCCGAGAGATGGTCGTTTTATCGAGGAAATCGGTTACTACGATCCTACAAAGGAGCCGTCTGTTGTCAAGATTGACAATGACAAGGCAAAGACATGGCTTCAGAATGGTGCACAGCCGACTGACACCGTTCGTGGCATTCTGAAGAAGCAGGGCATCCTGTAATCCTTCAAGCACAGGGAGTACATCATGAAAGAATTGTTGTATGCAATTGTTGAAGGTTTGGTTACGGACAAAACAGCGATTCAGATTACCGAAGACGAGGTAAACGAAGAAGGCGTAACAGTGCTTCATCTTTCCGTTGCTCCGGATGATATGGGTCGTGTCATTGGTAAGCAGGGCCGAATTGCAAAAGCAATCCGCACCTTGATGCGTGCCGGTGCTGCCCGTGAAAACCGCAAAGTCGCTGTGGAGATTGATTAATCAACAGCCAGTAAAAAGAGCAGAGGCATTCGCTTCTGCTCTTTTTTTATTCATGCAGATGGCAGGAAGTAAATCCTGCCATCTGTTTTTATTCTCCAGCTGTACCGTCGGATTCTATGGTTTCCAGATTATCCATTTCCATCTCAGAAGCATTCTCTTCAGATGCTTCATCCGCATCCATTTCCTCCGTCTGCATATCAAACAGATCCGGCTCTGCGCTGGTGGGAAGTGGCGGCAAATCCTCCAGGGACTGCAGCCCGAATGCACGCAGAAAATGTGCGGTGGTACGATAGGTTACAGGTCTGCCGGGGACTTCGATTCTTCCTGCCTCCTCCAGCAAGCCACGCTCCACCAATGTGTTTACCACGGAACCGCTGTCTACGCCACGCACTCTTTCCACAAAGCCCTTAGTGACCGGCTGATTATATGCAATAATCGTCAAAGTCTCCATGGCGGCATTGGAAAGGGGCGTATTTCTCTTGATTTCCAATGCGGCTTTTATCATATCCGCATACTCTGTCCGTGTAACTAACTGGTAAGATGTGCCCAGATTTACAAGGCGAATGCCGCTTGCCGAGTCATCCAGTGCCAGCATCAGCCGCCCTGCAATATCACGCACCTGCTGTATTTCCAGGGGATGTTCCCCATCTCCCAGGGCTTGTGCAAGCCGTTCCTCTTCCACAGGTTCTCCGGCTGCAAACAGTACAGCCTCTAATGCTGCCTCCATAAAGTCCAAAGCCATATTTTCTTCCTTTTCTCTGTCTGCGTTATTTCAGTTTCTGTTCCAGTGCCTCATACACATGCTCCATATGGATACCACGGGATGCTTTGATCAAAAAGCACATGGGCTGATCTGCATGGACATCCACATAGGACAGCAGTGCATTGATCAGGTCGCTTTGTTCACGATAGGCACATGCACCTTCGCCATAACCCCGTGCAAAATCCACATAGTTTTCACCGCAGAAAAATGCAGCATCCGCTGAAGAACGGCACATATCACCCAGCTTGCAGTGACGGTCAGCAGCAAACGCACCCAGTTCATTCATGTTGCCCAGAACGGCAATTTTCGCTCGGTCTTCTGCAACAACAGAAAATGCAGTCAATGCGGCCGCCATAGCCTCCGGGTTTGCATTATAATAATCCCGTATCAGCATATGGTTCCCGATGATGACACGTTCAGAGCGCATATGTCCGGGGGTAAAATCAGCCAGAGCAGCTGCACACTCTTCCAGTGTCATTCCGCAGGCAAGGCCGGCCTGTACCGCAAGGAGTGCATCCGATACATTATGCAGTCCTGTCATGGGCAGCTTCACATCCGCCGCCTGATTTTGAAAACGCAGGCAGAATTCCGTATGTTCTGCGGTTTCAGTAATCCCTTCTGCAAACAGTCCTGCGTCTGCAGCATTCGTTCTGGAGCTGAACTGCACAGCCGTCTGCTTTTCAATTTCTGCCTTGGCATTATGCAGCATGATATCCTCCGCCGGAATCAGAAGTGTTCCATTCTGCATGCCATCTAAAATTTCCAGCTTTGCCCTTAATATGTTTTCCTGTGAACCCAGATTGCCGATATGAGCAGTTCCCACATTGGTAATGATGGCAAAATCCGGCTCCGCAATTTTTGTCAGGTAACTGATTTCGCCCTTGTGGTTCATTCCCATTTCAATTACTGCATATTCCGTATCTTCCGGCATATGCAGCAGGGTATACGGCACACCAATATGATTGTTGTGATTGCCTGAAGTAGCATAGGTGCGGTATTTTGCTGACAGCACATGTGCGGTCATATCCTTCACAGTGGTTTTTCCGCTGCTGCCGGTAATGCCAATCACTTTCAGGCCCTGCTTTTTCCGCTCCAGCAGATATGCATGTGCAATTTTTCCATAGGCAGTCACAGTATCTTCCACAATGACATAGGGAACGCTCAGATTCCCGGCAGGTTCTTCTGACAGTATGCAGAGAACTGCCCCCTTTTCAGCGGCCTGCTCTGCATAGAGGTTGCCGTTAAATGTCTCTCCCTTCAATGCGATAAAGCAATTGCCCTTTTCAATGGTTCGGGTATCTGTACTGAATCCGCTGATGCTGTATGTGCCCTGATGATGATTTTGCAGTGTCACACTCAGAATATCCGCAATGGCATTCGCAGACATTTCCAGATTCTGTTTTTCTGCAAGCAGTCCCATATTATGCCTCCAATGCCAAAGCAATCACTTTGTCCAGCAATTCAGCAAAAGATACGCCCTCTGCTGCCCACATTTTCGGGTACATGGAAATCGGTGTAAAGCCCGGCAAAGTATTGATTTCATTGAATACAATCTCATTGCTGTCCCGTGTCACAAAGAAATCCACACGGGAAAGGCCTGCACAGCCAAGCGCACAGAAAATCTTTACCGCCCATTCACGCACAGCCTGCATGGTGTCAGCATCGATACGTGCAGGAATATACGGCGTAGAGGTAGAGGTAACATACTTGGTCTCATAGTCATAAAATTCCGCACCTGCATCAATTTCGCCTGCGGTTGCAGCGGTGGGATGATCATTGCCCAGAACAGCCACTTCAATTTCACGGCCGTTGATAAATTCCTCTGCAAGAACCTTTTTATCAAATTTGAATGCATTTTCCAGAGCAGGCATCAGTTCACTTTCGTTCTTTACCTTGGAAACGCCTACAGAAGAACCTGTGCTGCATGGCTTAATAAACACAGGGAATGCAATATGTGCCATGATATCCCTGCACATAGCAGCGGCATCTTTCTGGAAATCTGCACGATGCAGTGTCAGCCAATCTGCCTGACGCACACCTGTTGTCGCTGCAATCAGTTTGGTAACAGACTTATCCATAGAAGCTGCATCTGCACAAACGCCGCATCCTACAAAAGGAATACCGGACAGCTGGAACAAGCCCTGAATGGAACCATCCTCTCCGTTCTCACCGTGCAATACCGGGAAAATGACATCTACCGGAATGGTTTCCACGCCCTTTTCGCCCATTACACAAAGGCCCACATTCCGTTCCGGCGAAAGAATCGCAGTGCGGTTCTTCGGATTCTGCTCCCAGCGGTCAGCTGCAATCTCTGCATAGTCCTCTCCGCCAAACAAAATCCACTTTCCTTCCAGTGTGATTCCCACCGGCAGAATTCTTCTGTTTTCCTTGTTCAGATTCTTCAGTACAGCTTCAGCAGAAACCAGGGATACTGCATGTTCCGGAGAAACACCGCCGAACAATACAAGAATTGTTTGCATGAATAATTACCTCTTTTCAGATTGAACTCCGACAATATCCGTATAAAAAATACGGAATATTGCCGGAGATAGTTTGTTATTTAAGCCTCAAAAAATTCGCCTGCAATGATGACCTTTTCGATTTCCAGCTCTGCATTCAGGAGCACCATATCCGCATCTGCGCCAACTTCAATTCTGCCCTTCTTCGGCTCGCCAATCATGTCAGCCGGTGTTCTGGTGGCCATGCGTACAGCGTCATTAAAAGGAACGCCAAAACGAGCTGCCTGCTTTACGCACTGCCACAATGTGGATGTAGAACCTGCAATAGCACCATCCTGTGTTCTGGCAACACCGTCTTTTACAGTAATGTCCTGACCGCCGAATTCATACACGCCGTCACCCAGTCCTGTTGCACGCATTGCATCACTTATGATGACCATACGGTCTGCGCCGAACATCTTGTACAGCATCATCACGATAGCCGGATGCAGGTGCAATCCGTCTGTAATTGCCTGTACATAGATATTCTTTTCCAGTGCTGCGGGGATCGGACCCGGTTCTCTGTGGTGAATGCCGGGCATTGCATTGAAGGTATGTGTCAGGCAGTTTGCACCTGCTTCAATTGCCTGAATACAGGTATCATAATCTGCATCGGTATGACCAATACATACAACTGCACCGCACTCCTTGATAAATTCTGCGCTGCCTTCCAGCTCCGGTGCAATGGTAACAACCTTCATGCCATCCAGAGATTTGAATTCCTCCAGATCCGGGTTTTTGATGTAGATGCCGTTCTGTGCACCCTTGCGCTTTGCGTTGATGTAGGGGCCTTCCATATGGAAGCCGAGAATTTGTGCACCACGGACATTGCGGTTGCCCTCCGTGACACGCTTGATTGCCTCATAGCTCTGTGTCATAGTTGTAGGCAGCCAGGAAGTTGTGCCGTTCTGTGCATGGAACACACACATTTTTTCAAATTCGCCATCCATGGTATCGCAGCCGACACAGCCGTGTGTATGCATATCCACCAGGCCGGGAATGACCGTTTTTCCGGTGCAGTCAATGCCTTCCCCTGCGCTGCCCGCTTCAGCGACAGCGGTAATCGTACCGTTTTCCATGGTGATGTCCTTCAAAGCGCCTTCCAGAAGCACGTTCTTCAAAATCATGATGATTTATTCCCTTCTTTGATATTCTTAGTTAGCAGCAGGCAGGGATGCAGCAGCAACAGCCTGACCCACACGGCGATCCATCTCATCCGGCAGGATAAACTGAATCTTGCTGAACAGTTCCGGGAATTCCTTTTCCAGAACTTCTTTGGACTTTTCAATAATCAGATCGCCGCCCAGACCGGAGGTCACACGGCCGGAAATCTGGAGATAGGAAATATCATAGAAATCTGCATAGTTGGCAATTGCATAGCCGAAATAGGTACCGATGGTGCGGAAAATATCCTTTGCACCCTCATGGCCCTTTTCCAGCTCAGCCTGTACTGCCTTCAGCTTTTCAGCCAGTGTCAGGCTTTCATCCAGCTGAATACCTGCCTTCGGAGCAAGACGAATGACAGCATCCTGAGAGAAATACTTTACGCCGCAGCCGTAATCGCCGGACCATTCATCCACGGTGGAATCCGGGTTGTAGTCCACCGGTACGAATGCCAGTTCGTTATGCCAGCCGGTCACATGTCCCTCCGGATCAATATAGCCGCCTGCTTCAGAAGTACCCATTGCGATGCCCAGAACGCCGTTAACATCCATTGCCATGGAAGCTGCCAGAGCAGCCACGTCACCGTCATTTGCTACTGCATACGGCACACCCAGTTCTTCCAGAACATCCACATAAACATTCTTGCATGCCTCACCCTGTGTATCCTTCGGAACCTTCAGGAACAGATGAGAAACCATTGCACGGTTTGCAACCAGAACACCTGCGGTGCTGACGCCAACTGCATCGAAGGAAGGCATATGCTCTGCTGCCTTCAGAATCGCAGCCTTGATATTTTCATGGTGATAGGAAATATCCTCTGCCAGCTTCGGCAGCCAGACAATCTCCTCTGCCCAGACGGTTTCGCCATTTACCACAGCAGCCACCTTCATATCACTTCCGCCTGCATCAAAACCGACACGGCATCCGCCCAGATTTCTGCCGATGGACAGAGGGCGGGATTTGTTTTCCGGCATATCCTCAAATGCACGTTCCTCCACTTCAAAAGGACGCTCATAGGTTGTGCTCCAGAAATCCACATCAAATGCACGAAGGCCCTCTGCGGTATAAGCATCACGAATGTAGCAGAATACATCGTGGTCACCTGCAATCATAACCTTCCAGCCGCCTGCACACCAAAGAATGGTCTTAATCAGACGCTCTGCATAACGGCAGTTTTCTTCCTTGTCATCTCCAAGCATGGTATCACGGCGGTATACCAGACCATTTTCACGCTCTACAGCGATGGAAAAAGGTCTGGTGGCTTTCTTGAGAAAATCCCGGTTGAAATATACTGCCGGCACAAACTCATGGTCCAGAATCGGTTGTATCATACTTCTAATTTCCTTTCAATTTTCCTTTTGTACAGAACCAGGCATTGCTTTGCATGGAACTGCCTTTTATAAAAACAAGCAACGGCAAATCTACCGTCGCTTGCCATACACATATTTATCAATCACTTTGTATTGTGAATATTCCATCTGAAGGGACAGATACGGGAAGCCTTTGTAATATCAAACATAAAGTTTTTATCCAGTGTATCCAGGTCCAGGAAACGATAATTGGTTTTCTGCTCCGGGTCACCGAACAGCTTCACCTTCAGAGAGGAAGAGAGACCGTTCTTCTGCAGCACCGGTCCCAGGCGATGGTTTTCCTTCATAAATGTGACAATTTCAGAAGCCATAATCAATGAAGCATCCGCAACATTATAAATACCGGAATAGTTGGTTGTCTCAGCCTGCCGCAAAAATCCGATGATGAAATCGGAAAGATTATGCACACAGCACATATGGAAGCCGTACTCTCCTGTACGGAACACAAAAATCGTCTTATCCTTCGGATCTGTGATACGGGACATCAGGTTTTCAGTAAAGTCATTGGTATACACCATAGGAACACGCAGCACACCGCAAATCATTGTTTTGGTGTTCCGCACATCATTTGCAAAAGCAGCCTCTGCATTTGCCTTGATCTTTCCATAATTGGACACCGGCTTTACTGCATCATCCTCACGCACCGGTTCACGGTTTTCCGGCTGCTTGTAAACCTGTGTTGTACTGATCAGAAGAAATTTCTTAATCTGCTTACCGATTGCAAGCTTATAAATAAAATCATCACATGAAGCACTTTCATCTGCCTGTGCCTTTTCCACAACGGGACCAAAATCATTATCCACAGTACAAGCCAGATGCACAACATACTCTACTTCAAACTCGTCAAAAATATCGCCGTATTTTCCTTTTTCCCGCGGGGAGGCCTGACGAAAATAATAGTTATTTTTTCCGCTGTTATAGTCGCTTTCCTTTTTGTCAACTGCGATGACTGTATTTCCTTTCTTCAGAAGGCCGGAGCAAACACGTTCGCCAATCATGCCGCAGCCTCCGGTTACGAGAACAGTTGCCATAGCATACAATCCTTTCCAAGTGTATATAAACGCAGATAATCATCATCCGAAACATCTGCAAACTTTTCATAATGGTATATTTACACATTATTATTATATCATAGCTGAGCAATAATTGCAAGTATCTTTTTATTTTTTTCTATTTTACAATAAAAAAAGAAAATTGTATGTGCATATTTCACAAGTGCACAGACAATTTTCTTTTGAAATTATGTTTTATTCCGCAATTTTCCAAAGAACCGCTGCAATATTTCCTTACAGGGATCCTCCAGCAGTCCTGCTGTTACACGGGGTTTATGATTATAGGGCAGCTGAAACATCTGCTGCACCGATGCCACAGCCCCTGCTTTTTCATCATATGCTCCAAATATCAGACGATGTATCCTTGCATTGATAATGGCGCCGCTGCACATAGGACATGGCTCCAGCGTCACATACAGATTGCAGCGGTCCAGCCGCCAGGTACCGCACTTTCGGGCTGCTTCTTCAATCGCAAGAATTTCTGCATGGGCAGTGGGGGAATGGTCTTTCTCCCTGCGATTTCTGCCAACTCCCAGAATTTCGCCTGTTTCTCTGTCCGCTACAACGGCCCCCACAGGGATTTCACCGTCTGCGGCTGCTTCTTCCGCCAATGCAATGGCTTTCTGCATACACACAAAATCATCCAGCATTTTCTTCACCCGGACTTTCAGTATAAAATCTGCAGAAGTGCCAGAATCACCGCAAAGAATACCCAGAACAAGGCCGGCACCGATTGCAGCAGACTGCTGACCTTCTGTGCATCACGCAGCGCCGTCTGCATATTCTGCAGCTTCAGTTTCCGGCTCCGGAAATGGATAAACACCATCATAAGCAGCAATCCGACAGACATCAGCAGCAGCGCATACTGCCAATAGGGCATTCTCGGATTTCCGTATCGTATCATATCGCCCCAGTACGTCAATGCGGTATACACCATCCGCAGAAATACGCACTTCGGCAGGGAGCCGTTCCGAATCAGAATATATCCGCCGGCCAGCCCGATGAACATGGCACAGATCCGGCCGGACAATGCGGTATCCGGCAGCAGAAACGCAATGGTTCCTGTCAGGGCAATGGCAAAGCCGTCTCCAAACTGCCGCAGCAGTGTTAAAATACAGCCATGGAGAAATACCTCTGACAAAACGGATACAATCAGGATATCAAAAACAGCATACACCAATTGGCCGGCGGTATTTTCATTCATATCCGTCTGCTGCAGATACTCAGCCGTTTCCTCCATCATTACCCGCAGCCCTGCAATCACCATGCCTGCACCTGTGGTTCCGATGATTTCAGGAATCTTTCCGATGCGGACCGGCATAACCACTCTGCGTGAAAAACCGCATCCGCCTATCAGCATAAATGCAGGCAGGCAATATTTCAGAATATCCAGCACTATGCGGAGAACACATACCGCTGAAGACCCCCCCGACATAGAAAACAGAGGATAATACATAGTGATATCCACATGAAACAGCCGCAGCACTCCCACCAGAACGGAACTTCCAACCAATGCAATCAGCAGATACAGCAGCAAAGCAGCACCAATCAGAAAACCGCTGCTGGCAAGTGCCTGTGTTTCCGCCTGATAAATATTATGCTTATCCTGTGGGCCGCCTTCCACATACACTTTTTCATCTACGTTTCCGTTGTATCTATAAATATAGGCATTCTTTGTGTGCCTGCGCCACAGCCGATACGCTCTGTTATAGGATGCATTGTCCGAATTGCAGACAAAATCCTCAATGACATCTATGTGTTTCGCCATGGGCAGCATCTCCTTTTTGGGTATAATATTTCATTATACATACTGTAATTATACCAAAGCTTTATTAATGATTCGTGCATATTATTTGAACATAATGTGAACAGTTTATGAACACTGCAAAACTGCGCAAAATCGAATTATTTTTCATCATACATTGTATACAATTGCTTATTGCCACGTCTCTTATTATTTGTTATAATGTAGTTTGCGAAGCGTTGTACGGGAATGCTTTGCAATGATTATTTTAGGGGGTATTTTTTTATGGTACACACAAAAAAACACCGCTTGAGCGGACTGATTGCTGCGGCAGGTCTGCTTCTGGCACAGCTGGGCACTCTGCCTGCACAGGCAGCTGCCACACCAACCGCAAAGGACATCAGCACCTGTGATGTTGTCTGCACCTTTGAAGGCGGAAAGACTGTCACACAGGCCAAGGGCGTCGATCTCTCCTGCGCAGCACTGGGCGTTCCTGCCGGTGCAACTGTCAGCGAGGTATGGATTGACATTTCCATGGATACCAGTTCACACCTTCCGGCAATGCCTGCCATGGGCTACACCTGTCTGGGATACGTCAACGCAGAAGGTGAACAGACTGACTGGTACGGCGATGGTATGTGGATGAATGAAGCTTTCGCTCACACCACACTGGTATTCAACATTCCGGAAGAAGCACCGATGCCCGACCAGTTCGGCGTACAACTCTGGGGCGAAGAGGGCACAGTGGTTGACACCATGACTCTGAACGCCATCGGCTTTGTCACCGGCGGCGGCGGCGACATCGGCATGGTTACCCGAAAGGGCGATGTTAACAACGACAAGACTGTTGACATCAACGATGTAACTGCTCTGCAGGAATTCCTGACCCATGGTTCTTCCAACAACCTGAAGACCGCCGCAAACGGCGACCTGGAGCACAACAACAAGCTGAACGCAAAGGACTTTACACTCCTGAAGCGAGGCATTCTGAACGGCTCCTTTAACCAGACATCCTCCAAGGATGAAACAGCAATGGAATTTGTCAACAATATCAAGATCGGCTGGAATCTGGGCAACTCCCTGGAGGCACAGAGCGTAACCTGGCCGCAGAATACTGTATCCGGCGCAGAAACCTCCTGGGGCAATCCGCTTACTACAAAGGCCATGATCGATGCCATCAAGGATGCAGGCTTCAACACAGTACGTGTTCCGGTATCGTGGGGCCAGAAAATGGATAATTCCACATATGAAATCAAAAAGGCATGGATGGACCGTGTTCAGGAAGTCGTCAATTACGTCATTGACAACGATATGTACTGCATTCTGAACATCCATCACGATAACGACATTGCGAACTATCCGTTCTTCTATCCTTCCAACCAGTATTACAACCAGTCCGAAAGATTTGTCACCTCTGTATGGCAGCAGGTTTCTGACCGCTTTGAGGCTTATGACAACCATCTGATTTTTGAAACGCTCAATGAACCTCGTCTGATCGGACACGATAATGAATGGTGGATCAACCCCTCCAATAAAGATTGTACGGAAGCAATGGAAAACATCAATAAGCTGAATGCAGCTGCACTGAATGTCATCCGTAAATCCGGCGGCAATAACACCAAGCGTTTTGTTATGATGCCTACCTACTCTGCATCCCCTGATGCAGCAAACCTCAACGGCATGAAGATGCCCGATGATGACCACCTGATTGCAGAAATTCATGCATACAGACCATATCATTTTGCACTGGCCGGCCCGAATGACAGCCCTGTATCCGTGTGGGATCCTTCCACAGGCGGCGAAGTCATCTCCTTCCTGAATGACCTGAAGAGCCGGTTCCTGAACAACGGCATTCCGGTTATCATCGATGAGTTCGGCGCAAGAGACCGTGACGGCAATGCTGATGAGCGTGCAAAATGGATCAAGTACTATCTTGAGACAACATCCAGCTACGGCATTCCGTGCGTATACTGGGATAACAACGCATTCTCCGGTGAAGGTGAAAACTTCGGTCTGCTCGACCGCAACACACTGACAATCCGTTATCCGCAGATTCTCTCCGGCATGATGGAAGGCGTCGCTTCCAGAGGTTAATAATTAAAAAAGACAGCAGCCTTTATGACTGCTGTCTTTTTACGCTATATGCCGGATACACATAAAATAAAAAAGCGCAGTTCTGAAACTGCGCTTTTTCTGTAAAGCTTGTGACAGGATTCGAACCTGCGACCTGCTCATTACGAATGAGCTGCACTACCAGCTGTGCTACACAAGCAAAAACACTGCACTCTCCCGAATGAAGCTTCATTATTATAGCATATTTTCCTAAAAAAGTCAAGTATCAAGTATAAAAAAAATTGCATGCGTAAAAAAGATAAAAAAAGAATTGTATTTTTTATGAAAGTATGGTATACTGTATAGGAGTATCACAATATATCAAACTACAAAGAAAGGAGAGCAGTCTTTTACGACTGCGAAGATTTTTATGGCAAAAAACAAGGCAAAAAAAGGGTGTTCCTGTTTAGGTGCACTTCTCATCTTTTTCCTGCTGATTACAGCAGTCACAACAGGTGCTGTACAGCTGCTCTTCCGTGGTGATTCCGTTCCGAAAATCCTTTCCTACTCCTGCTGCTATTACAGGTATGATGATATGGGAGATGAAATCGGAAAAGGCTCCTTTATTATTGCAGAGGATGCAGAAAGAATCAACCGCTATGATACAGTTTTGTACCGCAACGAAAAGAATGAGTATCATATCGCTGATGTCTCCCTGATTGTGGAAGCAGATTCCAATGTACCCGGACAAACAGCTTCTTCCTACTACCTGACATCCCGTGTCGACAGTCAATCCAATCTTTGTGAGCAGGATGCCATCATCGGCGTCTGCAAGAGAAAGAGCCCGGAGCTGGGCCGCATCGTCGGCACACTGCTGAGCATGCCCGGTATTGTCGTCGGCTTGATTCTCCCTATCCTGATTATGTTTATTTATTTCATCGCAAGCGCATCCCGCAAGAAGGATGATGAGGATTCCAACTTTGTGGACGAAGATGATGTGGACCTTGCTTTTGTAAAGTCCATCCAGAAAAAGCAGCAGAAAATTGCAGAGCGTGACGCAAAACGAAAATCCATGGAAAAAGACAAAAAGAAAACATTTGACGATGCAATGTATGAGGATGAACCTGAGAAAGCCAAGCAAAAGCAGCTGACACCGGAGGAACGGGAACAGCAGGAAGCACAGGAAGCACAGCAGCGTGCGGAACGCATTGCTTCTATTCGTGCAAACATGGAATCCCGTCGCAAGACAGAAACCCCGGACGGCGTTCCGCTGTATACCACTGAAATTATTACCAAGACACACACCCTCTCCATTCCGAAAATCGGAGATGAAGAGGAAAAGAAACCGGAACCGGAACTGAAGCCCACACCCAGCGAACAGATTCCCCGCCTGACCTCTACCGGTCATCTGCATATTCCCACACCGGAACAGATTGAAGCAGAAAAGAGAGAACAGGAACACATGGCAAAGGCTCAGGCCATTGCAAAGGCTGCACAGGAACAGGCTTTCGGTGATTTTGAAAAGCCCAAGACCCCTGAAAAAGCAGAAGAACCTGAAGAACCCATTCAGGAAGAACCGCAGCAGGAAAAGGTCAAGGAAGCTGCTCCCGCACCGAAGAAAAAACAGCGTATCGCTTCTGCAAAGTATGAAGACCTGATTGCATTCCTGGATAAGGAACAGGGTAAATAAAAAATATAAAACAAAATTCTAGGAATGCAGTCTGCATTCCTAGAATTTTTTATAAGGAGTATAACACATGAAAAAAGCAATCAGAATTATCAATCTGCTGCTGATAACAGCAATGACGGTACATGTGACCTGCGCAGTCATCATACACAGCAAACATCCTGAGTACAGCGCACCTGCATATGTTGAGCTCTTTAATGCTGTATTTTATCTTGTTCCTATGGCAATTATTAATGCGATTGCATTGCTTCATCAGAGGCATTCAAAACGCAGTTCATGAAATACATAACATCCCCGAAACACGGTCTCTGCCGCTGACAGAGACCGTGTTTCTTTGTCTGTACAGGAGATAGACGAAGCCGCATTACTTTCGTTGCTGTATCAATGGAAAGGCACTGAAGAACAGACACAAAACTTCACCTGCCGGATAAACGCAACAAGGGTACGGTCGTTCAACCGTACCCCCGCTGCTTTGTAAGGAAATGAGATGTTAGAAGATGTCTATATTATTTTGATTCGGCAGAAGCTTCATCCTGAAGTGCATCATATCCAACAGAACCTGTTCTCACCTTAATGACCTGTTCTACCGGATATACGAAGATCTTGCCGTCACCCAGATTGCCTGTGTAAAGCACATCTCTGGAAGTCTTGATTACCTGATCAACAGGTACCTTGCATACAACGATTTCTGCTTTGATCTTCGGGAAAAGCTTTGCCTCTACACGAGCACCACGATAGTAGTGATCATGCTTCTGCATACCCATGCCGCAGCCAAGAACATTTGTAACTGTGACACCGGTGATGCCGATGCGTTCCATAGCGTGCATGAAATGGTGCAGTTTCTCCTGGTTGAATACTGCCACGATCTTTGTCATCTTCGGAACCTGCTCGTCATTCGGAACATAGTTTTCAACAGGAACTGCAACCTCTGCAGGAACACTGCCTTCTGTCTTCTTTGTGCCTGCTGCATAACCAGCAATTGCAGCTTCGCTCATTGCAGGAGCAAAGTCTGCATAAGAGCTGACCAGACCGTGCTCTGTTGCATCCATGCCCAGGATTTCTTCTCTTTCGGATGCACGAAGACCAATTGTATTCTTAATAACCAGGAATACGGTTGTCATCATGACGACTGTCCAGAGTGCAACAGCACCGAAGCCGAGGAGCTGTATGCCAAGCAGGCTGAAGCCGCCGCCGTAGAACAAACCAACATATGTATCATTGCCGGGAGCACTTGTCGTTGCAAACAAGCCAACAGCCAATGTACCCCAGATACCATTCATCATATGAACTGCAACTGCACCAACCGGGTCATCGATGTGCAGAACATAGTCCAGAAGCCAAACGCCGAAGCAAACCAGGAAGCCGGATACGATACCTACGATTGCTGCACCTGCCACATCCATCACATCACATCCGGCAGTAATACCAACCAGACCTGCCAGAGATGCGTTCAGACACATGGAAACATCAGGCTTGCCATACTTTACCCAAGTGAAAATCATACATGTAACAGTTGCAATTGCCGGAGCAACAGTGGTTGTTACGAAAACGGATGCCAGCTGACCTGTGCTGGTACATGCAGCACCATTGAAGCCATACCATCCGAACCAAAGAATGAAACATCCCAGAGCACCCAGTGTCAGGTTATGACCGGGAATCGCATTCGGCTGAATCTTTCCATCAGTATTCTTTGTAAACTTGCCGATACGGGGTCCAAGAATCTTTGCACCAATCAAAGCTGCGATACCGCCTACCATGTGAATTGCACAGGAACCTGCGAAATCGTGGAAGCCCATCTGAGAAAGCCAGCCGCCGCCCCAGATCCAGTGTGCCTCTACCGGATATACCAGACCGCTAATGATACCGGAATAGATACAATAAGAAAGGAATTTGCATCGTTCTGCCATTGCACCGGAAACAATTGTTGCGGCGGTTGCACAGAACACAAGGTTAAATACGAAGTTTGACCAATCAAAGTTTTCATAAGCAGTGAATACATCCAGACCAGGCTTACCGATCAGGCCCACCATATCTTCACCAAAGAACAAACCAAAACCAATCAGGATAAACATCGGTGTACCGATACAGAAATCCATCAGGTTCTTCATGATAATGTTAGCAGCATTCTTTGCACGGGTAAAACCTGTTTCCACCATTGCGAAACCGGCCTGCATAAAGAATACCAAAGCGGCACCTATCAGAAACCATATCGCAAACACTTCACTGTCTACTGCCTGCAGCAATTCATTTGCCATTGTAATTCCTCCATTTCCTTTGACAACAAATCAGGGGTGCATGATGTCGGCTGTTCTGCCAAAACCATGCACCCCATTGTGCCTGTTCTAAAAATTTTAAAGCGCTTTATAAACAGAAAAAGCTGCGGCAAGTCTCACTCACCGCAGCGCCTTTGCTGTTCTGCCTGTATCATACATCAATTTCATAAAAATGTCAAGGATAATTTAACAAAACCGTCATTTTACATATATACATAATTCAAAATCTTTTGTTTTAGTTAATTATTCCAAAATCATTCTTGGAGAACGGAAAACTGTCCGCCAGATATTGACAATTCTTTCACAATATGCTAAAATAAAGCCAACAAGAATGAACAATGGCGTTCGTTTGTGGTCACGGGATACGTGACTACAAACGAACGCCATTTGCTTTTGTTCTGAATTTGTAAAGGAGAGAGATACTATGATTCCATTGGAAGGACAAGTCAGAATTCCGTCCGGATGTGCAGTTTCTGCAATGATCTCCAAAGACGGAAAACGCTTGAATGGCGAATCCATCATTGAAAGTATGGTTCCGATGCACGACCGTTCAAATGGTCTGGGAGGCGGTTTTGCGGCATACGGCATCTATCCGGAATATCGTGATTTCTACGCATTCCACATTTTCTTCAATGATACACAGTGCCAGAAAGAATGCATGAATCTTTTGAAGGAGTACTTTGAGATTGTGCAGGATGAGCACATTAAGGTACGCAAGATGCCGCAGATTACCGATGAACCGATTATTCGTCGTGTATTTGTTTCTCCCATGCAGTCTGTACTGCGTCATTTGCAGATTGATGAAAAGGAACTGGTTGTCCGCATTGTCAACAGAATCAACGCAGGACTGAACGGAAGCTATGTATTCTCCTGCGGCAAGAATATGGGTGCTTTCAAGGCTGTAGGCTTCCCGGAAGATGTGGGAAGATATTACCGCCTGGAAGAATACGAAGCATACAGCTGGACAGCTCACGGCCGTTATCCCACAAACACACCCGGCTGGTGGGGCGGTGCACACCCGTTCTGTATGCTGGACTACTCTATTGTGCATAATGGTGAGATTTCCTCCTATGATGCAAACCGCCGCTTTATTGAAATGTATGGCTATAAATGTACTTTGCAGACAGATACCGAGGTAATCACCTACATTGCGGACTATCTGCTGCGCAGACAAGGCCTGACACTGGAAGAAACTGCTTCTGTTATTGCAGCACCCTTCTGGACCACCATTGACAGCAAATCCGAACAGGAAAAGAATACATACACCTATCTGAGAAATATGTTCCCCAGCTTGCTGGTAACCGGTCCGTTCTCCATTATCCTTGGATTCAACGGCGGCCTGATGGCTTTGAATGACCGTCTGAAGCTGCGTTCCATGGTTGTGGGCGAACAGGATGATATGGTATATATCGCAAGTGAAGAAGCCGCAATTCGTGTTATGGCACCGGATATTCAGAAAATCTGGTCCCCTGCAGGCGGCGAGCCGGTGATTGTAAAGGTAAAGGAGGGAGCATTTTGAACTTTTATCCTGAATTTGAAGTGGTTCGAAATGACAGCCGCTGCGTGCGCTGCCGTGTATGTGAACGTCAATGCGCCAATGAAGTACATTGGTATGATGAAGATGGCAAAATTCTGCTGAGTGATGAGTCCAAGTGTGTCAACTGCCAGAGATGTGTTTCTCTCTGTCCGACCCGTGCACTGAAAATCGTTAAGAGCGACTGCCGTCTGCGTGAAAACGCAAACTATTCTGATCAGACAATCAAAGAGATTTATCGCCAGGCGGAAACAGGCGGTGTGCTGCTTTCCTCTATGGGCAACCCGAATCCGCTGCCGGTTTACTGGGACAAGATTCTGATCAATGCTTCCCAGGTTACAAACCCGCCGATTGACCCGCTTCGTGAGCCGATGGAAACAAAGGTATTCCTTGGCAAGAAGCCGGAGAAAATCAGCCGCAACGAGGACGGCACACTGAATACAGAACTGCCGCCGCAGCTTTCTTTGACCATGCCTGTCATGTTCTCTGCAATGAGCTATGGCTCCATCAGCTATAATGCACATGCCAGCCTGGCAAGAGCCGCAGAAAAGCTTGGCATTTATTATAATACCGGTGAAGGCGGTCTCCACGAGGACTTCTACCGCTTTGGAAAGAACACCATTGTACAGGTTGCTTCCGGCCGTTTCGGCGTCCATAAGGATTATCTGGAAGCCGGTGCAGCAATTGAAATTAAAATGGGACAGGGTGCAAAGCCGGGTATCGGCGGCCATCTGCCTGGTACAAAGGCTGTGGGGGATGTTTCCAAAACCCGTATGATTCCCGAGGGAAGCGATGCTATTTCTCCAGCACCGCACCATGATATCTATTCCATTGAAGATTTGCGTCAGCTGGTATTCTCCCTGAAAGAAGCAACAGAATACCGCCTGCCTGTTATCGTAAAAGTTGCTGCTGTACACAATATCGCTGCAATCGCCAGCGGTATTGCAAGAAGCGGTGCTGACATCATCGCCATTGACGGTTTCAGAGGCGGTACCGGTGCTGCTCCCACACGTATCCGTGATAACGTGGGTATTCCGATTGAACTGGCACTGGCTGCTGTTGACAAGCGTCTCCGTGATGAAGGCATTCGTAATAATGTATCCATCGTGTGCGGCGGTTCCATCCGTTCCGCATCTGATGTAGTCAAAGCCATTGCACTGGGTGCCGATGCCTGTTATGTGGCAACAGCAGCCTGTCTCGCAATGGGATGTCATCTGTGCCGCAGCTGCCATACCGGCAAATGTAACTGGGGTATCGCAACACAGCGTCCTGATCTCGTCAAGCGCCTGAATCCTGAAATCGGCTATAAGCGTTTGGTAAATCTTATGGATGCATGGCGTCATGAAATCAAGGAATTGATGGGCGGTATGGGTATCAACTCCATTGAAGCACTGCGTGGAAACCGCCTGATGCTTCGTGGTGTCGGACTGACTGAAAAAGAGCTGGAAATACTCGGCATCGGACATGCAGGAGAGTGAGAACATGAAACGGATTTTTGTAAAAGAAGAATGGTGTCTTGGCTGCCATTTGTGTGAATATAACTGCGCATTTGCGAATTCCGGTTTAACAGATATGGTCAAGGCTCTGAAGGACAAAAAAATATATCCCCGTGTTCGGGTGGAAACAGATGAAGACGGCATCACCTATGCAGTCTCCTGTCGTCACTGCACCAATCCGCTCTGTGTCAAGAGCTGTATTGCCGGCGCACTTTCCATTCAGGATGGCGTCATCCAGATTGATCACAATAAATGCGTAGGCTGCCTGACCTGCGTTCTGGTATGTCCCCACGGTGCTGTTGTGGAGGATGAAAAGGGCATTGCACAGAAATGTGAACTGTGCATGAAGAATTCCTGCGGTGCACCTGCATGCGTAGCAGGCTGCCCGAATGGCGCAATTGTATACGAAGAGAGGGAGTGAGACGACATGAAACGCTATGTGATTATCGGAAACGGTGTCGCAGCCGCAGGATGCATCGAAGGCATTCGTTCTGTGGAGCATGAAAGCGAAATCACAGTGATTTCTGCTGAGGAACATCCTGTATACTGCCGTCCGCTGATTTCCTATTATTTAGAGAAGAAAACTGATTTGCAGCGCATCAATTACCGTTCCCCTGCATTCTATGCAGATAACGGCGTAAAGGTCATCTATGGAAAAAGTGTTACGAAAATCAACGCAGATACCAGACAGGTCACGCTGAACACCGGTGAAACGCTGCCCTATGATGCACTTTGCAATGCAACCGGTTCTGCACCATTTGTTCCGCCGATGAAGGGTCTGGAAAAGGTGAAGAAACAGTTTACATTTATGACTCTGGATGATACACTGGCACTGGAACAGGCCGTTACCCCTGAAAGCCGTGTTCTGATTATCGGAGCAGGTCTGATCGGCCTGAAATGTGCAGAGGGTCTTCATAAGCGTGTGGCAGAGATTACTGTCTGCGATCTGGCTCCCCGTGTTCTTTCCAGTATTCTGGATGATACCTGTGCCGCAATGATGCAGAAGCATCTGGAAGCAAACGGTATTCAGTTCTGCCTTGGCACAAGTGCAAGTGAATTCACCGGAAACAAGGCGAAAATGCAGGATGGCCGTACAATTGACTTTGATGTGCTTGTGCTGGCTGTGGGTGTCCGTCCCAATACTGCTTTGATTCAGGAAGCAGGCGGAAAGGTGAACCGAGGCATTCTGGTAGATGCAAAGTGCAGCACCAGTCTGCCGGACGTCTATGCAGCAGGTGACTGCACGGAATATCATGATGTGTCATCCGGTACAGATAAAATCATGGCTCTGATGCCGAATGCCTATATTCAGGGACATGCTTCCGGTGTGAATATGGCAGGCGGAAGCGAGTCATTTGACTGCGCAATCCCCATGAACTCCATCGGATTTTTCGGCCTGCACTGCCATACAGCCGGATCACAGCCGGAGGGCTGCCAGATGCTGGAAGAGGCAGATGAAGAACACATCAAGCGCCTGTTTGTCAAGGATGACCGTCTGACAGGCTTTATGTTAATAGGTCACACACACAGAACCGGCATTTATACCGCTTTGGTTCGTAATCAGACTCCGCTTTCCACAGTTGATTTTGAACGGTTGAAAATTGAGCCGCAGATTGCTGCGCTGGGTAAGGAACACCGCAGCAGGGTTCTGAAAGGAGTAATTTGAATGGAAATGGATGTTTCGCAGCTCGGTTTTCAGGAGCTGAATAATGAATTGCGTGCTTCAGCAGATGAGAATATTACGTTGAAGGGATGTATCGGTCAGCGTTTTATCGGTGCAGGTATGTCCGGAAAAAACATCTCCATCTACGGCATTGCAGGAAATGCACTTGGCGCATATCTGAATGGTTCCGTCATTGAATCCTTCGGCAATGCACAGGATGCAGTTGGTGACACCATGAACGAGGGAAGAATCATTGTCCACGGCAACATCGGTGATGCTGCAGGCTATGCGATGCGTGGCGGAAAAATCTTCGTCCAGGGTGATGCCGGATACCGTGCAGGTATCCACATGAAGGAATACCAGGAGAAAGTGCCGGTTATGGTCATTGGCGGAAAAGCAGGCAGCTTTCTGGGCGAATATCAGGCAGGCGGCAACATCATCGTGCTTGGCCTGAATCAGGATGAGAGAGCCATCGTCAGCAATTTCCCCTGCTATGGTATGCACGGCGGAAAACTCTTTCTCCGCAGCGAATGTGAAGGAATTCATTTCCCGCATCAGGTCAGCCATCGTCCTGCGACTTCGGAAGAACTGCAGGAAATTCGTGTGCATGTAGAAGAATACTGCCAGTATTTCGGCGGTTCTGCTGACGAAATCATGAATGCTGCTTTCACAATCGTTACACCGGATGGAAAGAACCCCTATAAGCAGATGTACGTAGCGAACTAAGAAAAATACGCCCCGATATATCAATATGTATGTCGGGGCGCATGTTTTGGAAATATGAGAATGGAGGATGTACTGTGACAAAATATATCTTTGTAACCGGTGGTGTTGTATCCGGACTGGGAAAGGGCATTACAGCCGCATCACTTGGAAGATTGCTGAAATCCCGCGGCCTGAAGGTTGCCGCACAAAAGCTGGACCCCTATATCAATGTAGATCCGGGCACTATGAGCCCCTATCAGCATGGTGAAGTGTATGTAACAGAGGATGGTGCAGAAACAGATCTGGACCTGGGACACTATGAGCGTTTCATTGATGAGAATCTGAACCGTTTTTCCAATCTGACCACAGGAAAGGTTTATTCCAATGTACTGCAAAAGGAACGCCGCGGCGAATATCTTGGAAAGACCGTTCAGATTATTCCGCACATCACAGATGAAATCAAGCATTTCATCTACAGCGTCGGACAGAAAGAAAATGCAGATGTGGTTATCACGGAAATCGGCGGTACCACAGGCGATATCGAAAGCCAGCCGTTTCTGGAAGCAATCCGCCAGCTTGGTCACGAAGTGGGCCGTGAAAACACACTGTATATCCATGTCACGCTGGTCCCTTACCTGAAGGCTTCCGGCGAACACAAATCCAAGCCCACGCAGCATTCTGTCAAGGAATTGCAGGGCTTCGGCATTTCTCCTGATATCATTGTGCTGCGTTCTGATGAACCCATCACCGACAGCAGCATTTTCACGAAAATTGCAGGCTTTTGCAATGTAAAGCCGGATTGTGTCATTGAAAATCTGACACTGCCGAATCTCTATCAGGCGCCCCTGATGCTGGAAGAAGCACATTTGTCAGAAATCGTCTGCCGTGAACTGCACATGCAGACACCGCCCCCGGATCTGACGGAGTGGGAAGCACTCTGCAAGCGCATCACAGAACGAAGCAAAACCGTCACCATTGCACTGGTCGGCAAATATGTTCAGCTTCATGATGCCTATCTTTCCGTGGCAGAAGCACTGCACCATGCAGGCTATCAGCTTGGCACAGATGTACAGATTCAGTGGACAGATTCTGAACAGATTACACCGGAAAACGTGGCAGATGTCCTGAAAGATGCAGATGGTATTCTGGTGCCCGGCGGATTCGGAGAGCGCGGCATAGAGGGAATGATTACTGCCGTACAATATGCAAGAGAACAGAAAAAGCCGTTCCTGGGCATTTGTCTCGGCATGCAGATTGCAGTCATTGAATACGCAAGAAATGTCTGCGGACTGGCACAGGCCGATTCCGGAGAATTTGCACCTGACAGCCCCCACAAGGTCATTGACTTTATGCCGGGACAGTCTGATCAGATTGATAAGGGCGGTACACTGCGCCTTGGAAGCTATCCCTGTATCATTACCCCTGACACCACAATGTCACGCTGCTATCAGAAAACAGAAATTACAGAGCGTCACCGCCATCGTTATGAATTCAACAATGATTACCGTCAGCAGTTGACGGATGCCGGTCTGGTTATCAGCGGTGTCTCCCCTGACAAGAGACTGGTAGAAACAGTGGAACTTTCCCAGCATCCATTCCATGTGGGTGTACAGTATCATCCGGAATTCAAGAGCCGTCCGAACAAACCGCATCCTTTGTTTATGGGATTGGTTGAAGCCGCTTTGAAGGAGAAAGTATGAGCAGTATACATGAAGAGTGCGGCGTATTTGCGGTTATGACACCGCAGCCGGAATCACTTGCACATTTAATCTATTGCGGACTTTTTGCATTGCAGCATCGTGGACAGGAAGGCTGCGGAATGACTGTCAATGATGACGGCGTATTCATGACGCACAAAGACCTGGGCCTTGTGGAACACGTCTTTCCGCCCCAGGTGCTTGGCCAGTTTCCGAAGGGTACCATGGCAATCGGCCATACCCGCTACGGCACCACAGGCGGCAATCAGCGCAGAAACTGCCAGCCCATGGAGGTCAACCACCAGAAGGGAAAAATGGCACTGGTACACAATGGCAATCTGAGCAACGCCTCTGCACTGAGAAGTGCGCTGGAACAGCGGGGAGCCATTTTCCACACCACAAGCGATACAGAAATCATCGCCTATATCATTACACAGGCACGCCTTCAGACAGATTCTATTGAAGCTGCTGTTCGTATCGCCATTTCTCAGCTGGAGGGTGCATTTTCCATGATTGTCATGAGCGCACAGAAAATGATTGCTGTGCGTGATGCCCATGGATTCCGTCCCCTGTGCATTGGAGAGCTGCCGGGCGGCGGTTATGTATTTGCTTCTGAAAGCTGCGCACTGACTGCCATCGGTGCAGCATTCCTGCGGGATGTAGAGCCGGGAGAAATGGTCATTGTCACACCTGAAGGCAATTTGCAGTCAGATAAACGGTTTGTCAATACCATGCCGAAAAAACTGTGTGTGTTTGAATATATATATTTTGCACGTCCTGATTCTGTCATTGACGGTGTCTCCGTACACAGTGCCAGAAAAAAGGCTGGTGCTCTGCTGGCATCAGCCTGCCCGGCTGATGCAGATGTCATCATTGGCGTACCGGATTCCGGACTGGATGCTGCTCTTGGATTCTCTGAGGCTTCCAATATTCCATACGGCATCGGTCTGATTAAAAATAAATATATCGGCAGAACTTTTATCGCACCCTCACAGAATGAGCGTGTCAGCGCAGTCCGTCTGAAGCTCAGTCCGATTCATGAAACAGTAGCAGGCAAGCGCATTGTACTGATCGATGACTCTATTGTCAGAGGCACCACATCCCGCCGCATTGTCACACTGCTGCGTGAAGCAGGCGCAAAGGAAATCCATATGCGCATTTCTGCACCGCCCTTCCTGCACCCCTGCTACTACGGCACAGATATTGATTCCGAAGAAAATCTGATTGCCAATAATCACACCGTGGAAGAAATCGCAGAATTAATCGGAGCAGATTCACTGGGATTTCTGCCGTTGGAGGCATTGCCGCAGCTGGCAGCTTCTGATGGCATCTGTACTGCATGCTTTACGGGAGAATACCCCACGGCCATTGACCGTGATGAATCAAAGAACCGTTTTGAACGAAAAATCCACACTTGACAAACCACTGAAAATATGATAGCATATAACAATGAAGTACAGGTGTTCTCATACGTTCTGAACACCCTTGTTCAAACAGTTAGGAGTGATTTTTTTGTTGACACGATCCCAGCGTGAGACATTAGAAATTGTGGAAAGCAGTGATATTCAGTTTGTTCGTCTTGCATTCTGCGATATCTGCGGTGTGCAGAAAAATATTTCAATTCAGGCGACAGAACTGCAGGACGCCTTTGAAAACGGCATTGCTTTTGATGCCTCCTCCATTGCAGGCTTCCGTGATGTTTCACATTCTGATTTGCTTTTATTCCCGGATTCCACCACTCTGGCACTGCTGCCATGGCGTCCAAGCAGAGGCGGTGTTGCACGTTTCTTCTGCGAAATCCGTACCCCGGACGGCGCAGCTTTTGAGGCAGACTGCCGCCGTTATCTGGCGGAAACAGAAGAGCTGCTGAAGCAGTATGATCTGTGCTGCCTGTTCGGCACGGAATGCGAATTTTATCTGTTCAAATGTGATGAAAACGGCACACCCACCAGCACGCCCCTGGATCGCGGCAGTTATTTTGATATCGCCCCCCTGGACTGCGGAGAAAACGTGCGCCGTGAAATCTGCCAGACACTGGCAACAATGGGCATTCATCCGGAGCGCTCCCACCACGAACAGGGGCCCGGTCAGAATGAAATCGATTTCCGCTACAGCACTGCACTGAACGCTGCTGACAATGTGATTACCTTCAAACAGATTGTCAGCACCGTGGCAGCAAGAAACGGACTGCATGCCTGCTTTCTCCCGAAGCCGATAGAAAATGAGCCGGGAAACGGCTTCCATATCCATTCATCCATTCACAAAGCCGATATGAGTCCGATTGAAGATGAAAAAATAACACATCACTTCATGGCAGGTGTGCTGCAGCACACCCCAGAAATGACAGCTGTACTTAATGCACTGGAAAGCTCTTATGAGCGTCTTGGCAGAAACAAAGCCCCCGACCGTGTATCCTGGTCACGCTGCAATCGTTCACAGATGATTCGCCTTCCTGCTGCAAATCCGCAGCACAAGCGAATGGAGCTTCGTTCTCCCGATGCCTCTGTAAATCCATATCTCGCCTTTGCACTTGTCATGCGTGCAGGCCTGGACGGTATTCTGAATAAGATACAGCTTCCGCCTGCCTGCGATGAGAATCTGCTGACTGTTTCCGAAGAAATCCGCAGCCGGTATCCGAAGCTGCCTTCCAGTCTGGACGAGGCCAAGCAAGTCATGCAGAACAGCGAATTTATGAAGCGTTCCATGCCTGAACACATTTTCAACCATTTCAACAGGTAGGTATAAAAATGTTAAGCCGCTATTTACAAAAGGACATCTTCATCATTTCCTCAAACGAATCCTTTCATCGCTATGTCAGGGAAAATTTACCGAATGGTGATTATGTCATCAACGGAACCGCATCCAGCTGCATGGAAGCAAGACAGCGAATCATGGGAAAGCAGAGTGCCATTGTATTGATTAATATTCCGCTGAGTGATGAAAGCGGTACAGAACTTGCCAGTGACATTGCAGAAAACTCTGACAGCTCAGTTGTGGCAATTGTCAAGAACGAACAGGAAAGCGAAATGCGTGAGTATCTGGAGCCCTTCGGCATTGCCGTACTTGGCAGACCATTTCCCCATTCCTCGTTTCATCAGGCTGTCCACGATGCTGCATCTGCCTATGCACGGCTTCAGATCGTTTCACAGGAGAATCAGCGTTTGCAGACAAAGCTGCTGGATCTGCGCATCATTAACCGTGCGAAGTATGCTCTGATACAGTATCTGGGCATGACAGAGGAACAGGCGCACAAATATATCGAACAGCAGGCAATGAATCAGCGCATTCCCAAGCGGACTGCTGCTGAAAATATACTAAAAACTTACGATAATATTCGATGAATTTTGAATAAATCATCAAAGTTTGTGAAAATTCTATCAATCTATTGACATTCTCGAAAAAATGTGCTATGATATGACACAGATAACAGCAACGGCGCTGGTACAGGAAAAGTCCTGAAGTGCCGTTGCTGTTTTGTTTTATTATCAGAAAGGATGATTGTAATGAAACCGACTGAGATTTTTGGAAGTCTTGTATTTAATGACAATGTGATGCAGGAACGTCTGCCGAAGGCTGTTTATCGTTCCCTGCATGAGACCATTGCAAACGGCAAGGATCTGGATCCCACCGTTGCAGATGTTGTTGCAAGTGCAATGCGTGAGTGGGCTGTTGAAAATGGTGCAACCCATTTCACCCACTGGTTCCAGCCGATGACCGGTATCACCGCTGAGAAGCACGACAGCTTCATTTCTCCCGATGGTGATAACGGCGTGATTCTTGAGTTTTCCGGCAAAGAACTGATCAAGGGCGAGCCTGATGCTTCCTCCTTCCCCTCCGGCGGACTTCGTGCAACATTTGAAGCAAGAGGTTATACCGCATGGGACCCGACCTCCTATGCATTTATCAAAGAAAACAGCCTGTGCATTCCTACCGCTTTCTATTCCTACAGCGGTGAGGCACTGGATAAGAAAACTCCGCTGCTTCGTTCCATGGAAGCTGTCAACGATCAGGCAGTAAAGGTGTTGAATCTTCTGGGATTCACCGATGTGAAGCATGTAACCGGTACTGTTGGCCCGGAGCAGGAATACTTCCTGATTGACCGTGAGATGGCGAAGAAGCGTAAGGATCTGATTTTCACCGGTAGAACACTGTTTGGTGCAAAGGCTCCTAAGGGCCAGGAGATGGAAGACCACTATTTCGGTGTCATCCGTCCCCGTGTTCAGGCTTTCATGAAGGAACTGAACGAAGAGCTCTGGAAGCTGGGCATCTACGCAAAGACAGAGCACAACGAAGTTGCACCGGCACAGCATGAGCTTGCTCCGGTTTACTCCACAATGAACGTAGCCTGCGACCACAACCAGCTCACCATGGAAATGATGAAGCGCATCGCTGAAAAGCACGGCCTCATGTGCCTGCTCCACGAAAAGCCTTTCGCTGGCGTAAACGGCAGCGGCAAGCACAACAACTGGTCACTTTCCACAGATACAGGCATCAACCTGTTTGCACCGGGCAAAACACCGGAACGTCAGCGTCTGTTCCTGCTGATGGTTTCCGCTGTTGTTGCAGCTGTGGATGATCACCAGGATTTGCTGAGAATGTCCGTCGCGAGCGCAGGCAATGACCACCGTCTGGGTGCAAACGAAGCACCGCCTGCAATCGTTTCTGTTTACCTTGGCGATGACCTGCAGCTCCAGCTGGAGGCAGCAGCAGAGGGCAGAAGCGAACATAAGAAGCACGAAGTTCTGGCAACCGGTGTTCACGTTCTTCCTGATTTCAAGAAGGATACCAGTGACCGTAACCGTACTTCCCCGATGGCATTCACAGGCAACAAGTTTGAATTCCGTATGCTGGGTTCTGAGAATTCCATTGCTGATACAAACATTGCACTGAATACAATCTTCGCAGAGGCACTGGCAAATATTGCAGAGCGTCTTGAAAATACTTCTGATATCAGCGCTGAGATTCAGTCCATTCTTGCTGACACACTGAAGAATCACAGCAGAATCATTTTCAACGGCAATAACTATTCTCAGGAATGGGTTGCCGAAGCAGAACGCCGCGGCCTGCTGAACCTGAAGACCACTGCTGATGCAATGCACGCATTTGCAACAGACAAGAACGTGGCACTCTTCAAGCGTTTCGGTGTTTACAATCATTCTGAGGTTGTTTCCAGAAAGGACATTCTCCTGGAGAACTACACCAAGCTGATTGCAATTGAAGGCAATACCATGATTGACATGGCTAAGACACAGATTCTGCCTGCCGGTTTTGCATACGGCGAGGCACTGGCACAGTACGCAATGAACAAGAAGGCACTTGGCATTCAGGGCATTGCAGAAAACGAGCTTCTGCGCAAGATCAGTGCTTTGACCGATGAAATCGCTGCTAAGACTGAGAATCTGGAAAATGTGATGCTTGGTCTTTATGATACAGAGCATCCTTCCTACTACTGCCGTGACATCGTCATTCCTGCAATGAATGAACTCCGTGCTGCAGCAGACCAGCTGGAACCGATGCTGAGCAAAGAGTATCAGCCGTATCCCACATATGGCGATCTCCTCTACAGTGTTTAATTCACATCTCACATAAGCACCAACACCCCGGAGAATTCTGGAATTCTGGATTCTCCGGCGGTGTTTTGGCATGTAATAATAAAATGGAGGCGGAAAGAATGGAGCAAAAGTTAGGCTGTCTTGTATTGGAAAATGGGATGGTTTTTCATGGAACACGAATTGGTTCCCTCAAAAATGTGGTTGCAGAAATTGTATTTGCAACTGGTATGAACGGATATCTGGAAACACTGACAGATCCGAGTTATTTTGGTCAAGCGGTTGTACAGACTTTCCCTCTGATTGGCAATTATGGAGTGATTCCTCAGGATTTTGAATCCAGAAAGCCCTTTTTATCGGCATATATCATGGCTGACTGCTGTGATAAACCCTCTAATTTCCGTAATCAGGGCGAATTGGAAGCCTATCTGACCGAAAATGATATCCCTGCACTGTGCGGTGCAGATACCAGAACCCTTACCAGAGTTCTGCGTGAAAACGGTACAATGAACGGTATGATCTGCGATACACCTGAACAGGCTGATATGGAACTGATCCGCAGCTATCGTGTTCAGGAAGCAGTCCGGAATACCACCTGCGATTCCCCCTATACACTGGGCAGTCCCGATGCGAAACGCCATGTGGTATTGATGGATTTTGGTGCAAAAGAGAATATTGCACGCTGCCTTGTAAACAGAGACTGCCGTGTTACTGTCGTACCGGCATATACCACAGCTGAACAGATTTCTGCTATGCAGCCGGATGGCATCATGCTTTCCAATGGTGCAGGCAACCCCCAGGAAAATGTGGAAATCATTCAGGAACTGAAAAAGATAACTGCGCTGAAAATTCCCATGATGGCAATTTGTCTTGGCCATCAGCTGATGGCACTGGCAAACAACATCAGCACATCTAAGCTGAAGTTTGGTCATCGTGGCGCAAACCAGCCTGTATTGAATCTGGAAACTAACCGTATGGCGGTATCCACACAGAACCACGGCTATCAGGTACTGTATGATCCCCAGGATGCACACTGCAGGGAAGTGGCTGATCTGCTGTTCATCAACATCAATGATCAGACCTGTGAAGGCTTGCGTTACAAGCATTTCCCGGCACTATCCGTACAGTTCCACCCGGAGGCATGTGCAGGCCCCCAGGATACAGAATATTTATTTGACGAATTTATTGAGATGATGGGAGGTTCTTCAAATGCCGCTGAATCGTGATATACATAAGGTTCTTGTGATTGGTTCCGGCCCGATTGTCATTGGTCAGGCTGCGGAATTTGACTACTCCGGCACACAGGCATGCCGTGCCCTGAAGGAAGACGGCATCGAGGTTGTTCTGGCAAACTCCAACCCTGCAACCATTATGACAGATAATACCATGGCAGATAAAATCTACATGGAACCTCTGACACCGGAAGTACTCAAGCGTATCTGTCTGAAGGAAAAGCCGGACAGCATTCTTTCCGGTCTTGGCGGTCAGACAGGTCTGAACCTCTGTGCCGCATTGGCAGAATGCGGTTTTCTGGAAGAGCAGGGGATCCGCCTTCTTGGTGCAGACCCGGAAGTCATTGCAAAGGCAGAGGACCGTAAGCTCTTTAAAGAGACAATGGACAGTATCGGTCAGCCCTGTATTCCCTCCGGCATTGCTGATGATATGGAAACAGCCTGCAGGCTTGCTGAGGAAATCGGCTATCCGGTCATTATACGTCCTGCATATACGCTGGGCGGTTCCGGCGGCGGTATTGCTGATACCCCTGAAGAATTTGCACGCATTGCAGAAAATGGTCTGCGTCTTTCTCCTATTCATCAGATTCTTGTGGAACGCTGTATCGCAGGATGGAAGGAAATTGAATTTGAAATTATCCGTGATGCAGACGGCAATAAGCTGACAGTCTGCTCCATGGAAAACTTTGATCCTGTGGGTATTCATACCGGTGACAGTATCGTCATTGCACCTGCTGTGACACTGGCAGACAAGGAATATCAGATGCTCCGTACCGCTGCACTGAAAATTGCGGAAACACTGAAAATTGTAGGCGGATGCAACTGTCAGTTTGCACTTAACCCCAATTCCTTTGAATATGCGGTCATCGAGGTCAATCCTCGTGTATCCCGTTCTTCCGCACTGGCATCCAAAGCAACCGGCTACCCGATTGCAAAGGTGTCTGCAAAAATTGCAGTAGGCTACCGCTTGTACGAGATTGCCAACAAGGTTACCGGTAAAACCACTGCCGCATTTGAACCGGCACTGGACTATGTGGCTGTCAAAATGCCGAAATTCCCCTTTGAGAAATTCAGTGGCTCCTCCCATAAGCTTGGCACACAGATGAAAGCCACCGGAGAAGTCATGTCCATATCTGATACCTTTGAATCTGCACTTCTGAAGGCACTGCGTGGCGCAGAAGTCAAGCACAGTGCCCTGCTGGTTCGTTCTCTCCGTGAATGGAATGCAGAAGAACTGGTTCAGCACCTGATTTACGCAGATGATATTCGTCTGTTTGCAGTGGCAGAGGCCATCCGCAGAGGCATGACCGTTGAGGAAATCAATGCACATTCCAGGATTGACTGCTGGTTCCTGGAAAAGATGGTACGTCTTGTAAAATGTGAAGTTGCCATGGAAAACGAACCTCTGACAGAAGAGTTGTATCGTCTGGCAAAGTCCTATGGCTACCCTGATGACACCATTGCAAAAATCGCTCAGCAGCCTTTGCCGGAAAAACGGATTCGCCCGATTTACCGCATGGTCGATACCTGTGCAGGTGAATTTGAAGCAGAAACCCCTTACTTCTACGGCGTATATCATCCGGATGCAATGGATGAGGCAAATGAGGCAAAGCACTTCAATACAAATTCTGAAAAGAAAACAGTTGTGGTTCTTGGCAGCGGCCCCATTCGTATCGGACAAGGTATCGAGTTCGACTATTCTGCTGTGCACTGCGTGGATATTCTGAAAAAAGCAGGCTATGAGGCTGTGTTAATCAATAATAACCCTGAAACCGTTTCCACAGATTTCGACACAGCAGACCGTCTGTATTTTGAACCGCTGACACCGGAAGATGTGTTGACTATTCTGGAACTGGAACAGCCTGTAGGCGTTGTTACCGCATTCGGCGGTCAGACAGCAATCCGTCTTGCAAGAGTCATCGAAGAAGCAGGCTACCATCTGTTAGGTGCCAGCGCAGACAGCATTGACCTGGCAGAAGACCGTGAACGCTTTGAAGCACTTCTGGAAGCAAATCACATCTCCAGACCATTGGGCTGTACTGTCAACACACTTGAGGAAGCCAAAATTGCTATTCAGTCTCTGGGTTATCCTGTGCTGGTGCGTCCATCCTATGTTCTTGGCGGACAAAACATGAACATTGCCTTTGATGAAAAGGATTTAACCGCATTCATGCAGAATATTCTGGCAGACGGCATTGACAATCCGGTGCTAATTGACCAGTATATACGAGGAACCGAAATTGAAGTTGATGCCATTTGTGATGGAGAAGATATTCTGATTCCCGGTATCATGGAACATATTGAACGTACAGGCGTTCACTCCGGTGATAGTATTGCAGTCTGCCCATCTATGCATATTGATGATGATATGCGCAAAAAGATTCTCACAGATACAAAGAAAATCTGCCTGAGTCTCCATGCAGTCGGCCTGATCAATCTGCAGTATATTGTCAAGGGACAGAATCTCTATGTGATCGAGGTTAACCCCCGTGCCTCTCGTACTGTTCCCTTTATGAGCAAGCTGACAGGTCTGCCGCTGTGCGATGCAGCAATGCGTGTGTGCCTGGGCGAAAAGCTGGCAAACACAGAATACGGCACAGGCTACTACAAGATTCCGCCTTATATCGCAGTAAAGGTGCCTGTATTCTCCTTCGAGAAAATCGGCGGTGAATCACAGCTTGGCCCTGAAATGAAATCCACCGGTGAAGTCATCGGCGTTGGCAAGAATCTTTCTGAAGCACTGTACAAGGGCTTGCGTGCAGCGGGATATCGTCTGGAAGAATCCGGAAAAAATAAGAATGGCGTGCTTCTGACCGTCTGTGATGCAGATAAACCTGATATTGCAGAAATCGGCAGAATGTTTGCAAAGCTTGGCTTTCTTCTGTATGCAACAGGCGGCACCGCAAAAGCTCTGATGCGTGCAGGACTGGATGTCAAGGTGCTGAAAAAACTGCACGAAGGTGATACCGAAACCTTTGCTCTGATGGAACAGGGCAGAATCCGTTATATTGTATCCACCGATGCAAGCGCAAGAATGGCAGCACGGGATGGTGCGAAAATCCGTAAAAAAGCAGTGGAGCTGGGTATTCCCTGCCTTACCTGTACCGATACCGCAACTGCACTGGCAAAGTGCCTGAGCTGCGGCTACCGAGATATTAATGTGGAGTTGATGAACATGAATCATTTAAGAACAGCAAAGAGACGTATTCCGTTTGTGAAGATGCACGGATGCGGCAACGATTATATTTACATTAATTGCATTGAGAAGAAAGTATCTGCGCCGGAATCCCTGGCAGTGCAGTTCTCTGACCGTCACTTCGGCATCGGCGGCGATGGCCTGGTTCTGATTGAATCCTCTGACATCGCAGATGCAAGAATGCGTATGTTCAATCTGGACGGCAGTGAGGGCAATATGTGCGGTAATGCAATCCGCTGCGTTGCAAAGTTCCTCTATGACAATGGCATCACAGACAAGAAGGAAATCACCATTGAAACCAAGAGTGGTCTCCGTACCATCCAGGTCATCACAAAGGACGGTCTGGTATCCCACGCAGTAGTAAATATGGGCAAAGCAATCTTCAACACCAAGCAGATTCCGGTTTCATTTGAGAAGGATGAAATGATTGCAGAAACCCTGAACGTTGACGGCACTGACTACACTGTCACCTGCGTATCCATGGGCAATCCGCATTGTGTTGTATTCTGCGATTCACCTGAGCAGATTCCGCTGGAAAAAATCGGACCGGAATTTGAACACCATACAATTTTCCCGGAACAGGTAAACACAGAATTCGTACAGGTCATTGATGACCACACACTCCGCATGAGAGTCTGGGAGCGTGGCAGCGGTGAAACAATGGCATGCGGTACAGGTGCATGCGGCACCGTTGCTGCAGCAGTACGCAATGGCTTCTGCAAGCCTGATACAGATATTACAGTCCGTCTCAGCGGCGGCGATCTGACGATCCGCTACACAGAGGATGCTGTTATGATGACCGGTGAAGCAGTACTTGTATTCAGCGGCGAAATTGAAGTCTAATGTAAGGAGAAATGAAATGAAAGTCAATCATCATGCTCTGGAACTGGAGCAGAATTATCTCTTCTCGGAAATTGCAAAAAGACTGCGTGCATTCCAGAAGGAAAACCCGGAACGTGAGCTTCTGAAGCTCAGTATCGGCGATGTAACACGCCCCTTGTCCCGTGTCGTTACAGATGCCATGAAGGCAGCCGCAGAGGATATGTCTCACGCAGAAACTTTCCACGGTTACGGCGCAGAACAGGGTGAGCTGTTCCTTCGTGAAGCCATTGCAGGTTACTATGCAAAGCGTGGCACAACAATCGACGCTGATGATATTTTCATCAGCGACGGCGCAAAGAATGACCTGGGCAACATCTGTGACCTTTTTGATTCCGATAATACCGTTCTTCTGCCGAACCCTGTTTATCCTGTATACTTTGATACCAGCATTATGTCTGGCAGAAAAGTCGTATTCATCAGCGGCACAAAGGAAAACGGCTTCCTGCCCATGCCGGATGAAACCATCGCAGCAGATATCATATATCTCTGCTCTCCGAACAATCCCACAGGTGCCGTATACAGCAAAGCACAGCTGGCAGAATGGATTGCATATGCCAACAAAAACAACGCTGTCATTCTGTTCGACTCTGCATATGAAGCATACATCCGTGATCCGGAACTGCCCCACAGCATCTACGAGATTCCCGGTGCAGAAACCTGTGCAATTGAAATCAATTCTCTTTCCAAGACAGCCGGCTTTACCGGCGTACGCTGCGGCTGGACCATTGTACCGAAGACACTGCAGTTTGACGGCGCATCTCTTCACCAGATGTGGTTCCGCCGTACAGCAACCAAGTATAACGGCTGTTCCTATATCATTCAGCGTGCTGCGGCTGCAGTATTCTCAGAAGAAGGCCTTGCGGCAGTGCGTGAGGATGTAAACTATTATATGGAAAATGCTGCTATCATCAAGAAGGCAATGAATGAGGCAGGCATCATGTCCACAGGCGGCGAAAATGCACCTTATGTATGGTTTGAGGCACCCAAGGGTATGAGCTCCTGGGAGTGCTTCGACAAGCTGCTGCAGGAGTTCGGTATTGCAGGCACACCGGGCGAGGGCTTCGGCAATGCAGGCAAAGGCTGGATGCGATTCTCCTCCTTCGGCACGAGAGAAACTGTGCAGAAGGCTGCTGCCGTTCTGAACCAGTTGAAATAAGCCATTCAAGCAAATAGGGGACACCCGATTGGGTGTCCCTTTCTTTATGCTTTACAGATTCTCTATGGGATACAAAAAAGCACAGTGCCATATGACACTGTGCTTTCTGTTGATTGTGTAAGTATTATTCCTTAACACCACCAGCAGCAACGCCGCCGATAATGAAACGGGAAAGAATGATGTAGATTACAACAACCGGGATGATAGAAAGGAAGATTGCGGTGTAGTTTGCACCGTAGTCTGCATTTCTGTCGATTGCGATAACCTTCTGAACCATCATAGGCATTGTGATCTGGTTCGGTTTACCGGATACAAGCACCAGAGACTGGTTGTAGTAGTCATTCCACTTGGAGATGAAAGCGAAGATTGCCTGAACAGCAAATGCCGGCTTCATCATGGGGATGGAAATGGTCAGGAAGGTACGGAACTCATTAGAGCCATCGATACGAGCAGCCTCGATGATGTCCAGCGGGAAGGAGGACAGCATGTACTGACGCATAAAGAATACGATAGCCGGGGCAGCAATAGCAGGAACAATCAGGGGGATGTAGCTGTCAAGAAGATTCATGTTAATGAGGAGCTTCATGAAACCTACAGCAGTAACCTGTGTCGGAACCATCATAACTGCCAGGATGAATACAAATGCAGGATCCTTGAGCTTGAAGTCATAAACAACAAGACCATATGCTGTCATGCCGGAGAAGAAAACAGTCAGACCGCAGCACAAACCTGCAATAATCAAAGAGTTACGCATACCAATCAGCGGATGGAAGAACTTGTTATACAGAGAGTTCTCCTTCAAAGTTTTCATGTTCTCGGCGAGATAGCCCTTCGGAATCAAAGAAATACCGCTGATAATTTCATTATGGGATCTGGTTGCGTTAACAATCAGAATCCAAATCGGAACAAGACAGATCAGGGTGAGCAGAATCAATGCAGCATAAATTGCAGCAGATTTCATGATAACCTTATTCTGGTATCCACCCTTGTCTGAATCGTAAGTAATCTTCTTGCTCATATGCTGAATCCGCCTCCTTTCTGCTTACGCTTCCATTCTTTAATTGCCTGCTTCTGCTTCTTCTTCTTTTCGATTGCATCCTTATCACGCTGTACATAGAAGACCAATGCACCGAGGATGGATGTAATTACGAACAGGATAACGGAAGCAGCTGCGGAATAACCGAAGGAAGGCTTTGCAAAGTTACCGTGGAACATTTCATATACGAAAACAGCAACTGTCTTGATATTCTCATTTACAATGTTACCGGTATGGAGCATGTAAGGAATATCGAACATCTGGAGACCACCAATCATGGAAGTCAGCAATGTGTAAACCATGATGGTTTTCAGCAGCGGGAATGTAATCTTCCAGAATGTCTGAGTGGAAGTAGCACCGTCGATTTCTGCTGCCTCGAACAGGGATTCATTGATACCCTGAATACCGGACATCAGCATAATCATGGTGTTGCCGAACCACATCCAGACCTGGATGAACATAACCAGAATACGGGAACCCCAGACACTTGTGATAATCTTATAAGGCTCATCCGGCTTCAGCAAAGTGTTGATAACACTATAGGAAGAGTCGCCGAACAGGGAAAGGAACAGACCTGCAACAGAAGCAGCTGTGATAATGTTCGGCATATACATGACAACCTTGAAGAAGCCCTTGCCAGGCATCTTTACACGGAGGTCAGTGAACCACACTGCCAGCAAAAGAGACAGTGCAATCTGCGGAAGGAAGTTACCAAACCAGATAATCATGATATTGATAACGCCCTGCCAGAAAGACTCATGGATACCCAGGGCCTTAAAGTCATTCTCTGCAGGCTTTGCGAGAATTGTTTTAAAGTTGTCCAGACCAACCCAAGCCAGATCTGTTCTTGCGCCATTCTCCTGGAAAGCCAGGACAAATGTCTGGAGCAACGGTGTCAGGCTAAAAATAAAGTATACAATGAAGAACGGCAGAATGAAAATATAGCCGTACTTCGCATAACTGACAGACTTAATCCGTCTTTGTGCAGCAGTAGCCATTCAGCACACCCTTTCAAGAAAAAATTAGTGAAAATTACTGAAATAGATAAAATATTCGCCTATTGAGTACAAGACCCAATAGGCAAATATTCGATTATGCTATTTTTCAGCCTACAGCTGGTCAAAGAACTGGCACTCAGATTCCACAATGAAAATTCATCGCTGAATTCTTTGTGTCCTCTTCAAATATTCCATTGTAATGCTGAATCTGTAACTCTGAAAGAATTACTCTACTGTGATGCCCTCGATCTTAGCAGCGTCCTTCTTGAATGCTGTGATCATCTCATCGTAGGAAGCAACTTCGCCCTTAGCGTACTTTGTAACAGCCTGGTTGAATGCGTCCTTGATCTGGCTGTCGTATGCAGTGATCTTGCCATCCATGTCGATGGTAGCTGCTGCTTCGTACAGAACAGAGAACTGATCCTGACCGCCCAGGAGAGCGTTGGAGTTGGACTTGTCATCAACGATAGCCTTCATAGCTGTCGGGTTGTTAACGAACTCGGACTTGAACAGAGCGTAGTCCTTCTCAGTTGTCTCGTCAACAGTGAAGTACTTAACGAAGTCGTGAGCCAGTGTACCGTTGTCGCACTTCGGAGAAACTGCGAGCCAAGAACCGCCCCATGCCCAGCCGGAAGGACCAGCTGTGATGTTGTACTTACCATATGTTGCACCAGACTCGCCGCCCTCAGCGTTGGACAGCATAGAACCTGCGCCCAGGCACCATGTGCAGAAGAAGTAACCCATTGTGGAATCATCCTGGCCGATTGCATACCAGCCGTCAGACCACTGATCTTCCTTGGTTACATAGCCTTCCTCATAGTACTTCTTTGCCAGCTCTGCGTATGTCTCGCAGTAGTCATCGATAACGAGCTTGTCATCAGCATCAACCCATGCGCTGGAACGGTTGTACTGCCATACCTGCCACATACCGCCCAGGGTATCAGCCATAGCAGTCTTGCCGCCGGAAGCTTCCTTTACCTTTGCAGCGGACTCGGTGAATGTATCCCAGTCCTTAACGAATGCCTGCATCTCCTCAGGAGTTGTAGCACCCAGGTACTGCTCAGCCAGGTCAGTTCTGTAAACGTAACCACCCGGAGTTGCCTGCCAGGAAGCTGCCTTCAGAACGCCGTTGTTGTCAGTACCAACGGAAACAGTGTAAGGATAGCAGCCTGCGAAGTCAGACTCAGAGAAGCCCAGTGTGGACAGCGGAGCGGTGTACTCATCGTTGTTGATGTAGTCCAGGATCCAGTCTGCTTCCAGAACGAACAGGTCAACGTCCTCGTCGCCTGCGAAGTAGTTAGCATACTGCTCACGTGCTTCACCGCCGGAAGAACCAACGTTTACGTACTCAACCTTGTCGTTGCCGAAGTTCTCGATCATCTTCTCGATGTCGTCGCCTGTCCAGCAGAGAACGGAGAGAACATCACCGTCATCAGTGTAAGCGATCTCAACCGGAGCCTCATCCTCAGAAGATTCCTCTTCAGAAGACTCGTCTTCAGTGGATTCCTCTTCGCTGGATTCTGCCTCAGAGCTGGAATCAGCCTCAGAGCTGGAATCAGCTGTAGAAGAAGTGTCACCACCGCAAGCATAGAATGCGGTAGAAGCGATTGCCAGAGTAGCAATCAGAGCAAGAGTTTTCTTAAGCTTGTTCATTGTAAATTTCCTCCTTAATTTTGCTGCGAAGATTTTGCTGCGTTCGCAGCTGTGAAAATTTGTACCCGAAACACGGGCGTTGATTTTCGCTGCGTTTAGCGCAGCTCGGAAGTTCTTTCTGCATCTTTTATTGGTGCAGTCCGCTTCCTGCAAAACACTCGCCGGGCTGTTCCGATCAATCTGGTGTCAGGATTCCGTCATGATTTTCCTGCCTTGCTCGTGTTTTTCTAATGTAAATATACACGAAAATTCGCAAATTGTCAATGGTAATCATCATTTCGTCATACATTTTGTAAGATACTTATATTATTTTAAACATTTTGATTGTATTACTATATATTTTCACATTGTTCGATATTGATTTTTCATTTTTTTCTCACGTTTATTACAAAATAGTTACAGCAAATCTATCATTTCTTACAAAATGGCATTGGCATTTTTACAAACTGTTTTTGTTGCAGCACCTTGCAAAACAATTTGTTTGCCTTTCTTTCCCGATTTTTTGGTTTTTTCACAGAATTTTCACAAAGAAAATAGATTTTTCCTTGCTTTTTTTCTCTTTTTCCTGTATGATATTGGTATTGAACGTATTGGAGGAAAAAAATTATGGCACATTTTCCATTTTCAGAACGTCCGGACCTTCTGGTTCTGACCTGCACCCATATTCTGGAGGGCAGTGATATTAAGCTGGTCTGTCATCACTTCGATGATAACACCTGGGAATTCATGTGCGGTGCCTCCCACACCGAAGAAGATGCCATTGTGTTAAGCGTGGGAGAGCTTTGTGCGGAGGATCCTTCTCTGAATCTGCTATGTGATATGCCTGTAGGGGCTGCCGCCTCCCGTGAGGATAAACAGCACGCATGGCAGATTGGCCGTATTCAGGGTGAAGATTTCTACCCCGCCGCCGAATCCAGAATGAAGTAATCCTCTTCCGTATAAAGATACTGTTTCAGCACATCTTCAAAATATCTGCCGTTCAGGTGTTCAAGCAGTCCAAGCTCATAGACATTCTGGAATGCACCCAGTACCTGCCGCAGCTGCAGTATTTCATCTGCCAGCTTTTCCGTCATATCGGGAATGGTCAGCAGTTCTTCTTTTGTCACCAGGTTGATATTATAGCGCAGGATTTCTTCCGGATTAGCCGCTGTTGTCTCCGCAGGTTCCGTCTCTGTTTGCAGGGGCAGAACCTCAGGCACAGCGATTTCTGTTTCATCTGCCGCCTCATTGGGAATATAACATTCCGCCATAATCCGTCCCATCAGCTGCTCACCGATCCCCGGAATCGCAAGCAGCTCTCTGCGGCGCACAAATCCGCCAATGGCACTGCGGTACTGCACAATGGCAGCAGAAAGCGCTTCGCCGATGCCGTTGATATGCTGCAGGTCTTCCTCCGTGGCCAGATTCAGATTTCTTTCCCATTCCGTGGACTGCGTCTCCAGGGCAGTGCTGGTTTGTTTCCGGGTAGTTGTATGGGTTTCTGCTTTCAATGATGTCACAGTCGTTTTTGCAGCTTCCGTGACATGGTATTCTGCTTCGGCAGCTGTCTCCTGCAGAATAATCTGCAGCGGCTCCTTCGGCTGATGCATCAGAAATGCCGATACAGAAATCAACAGTGTCACACAGCAGCCCGCAATGAGCAGATACTTTTGCGTTTTCTCATTCATATGTTCCTGTCTCAAAATATAGATTTAAATGGCTTATTTCAAAAGATACCAAAAATTCAATATGCTCTTTCATTTTTTATGCATATTATATATTATACTATATATTGTTCAATTTGTCAAGAAATTCTCCTCAGCATATGTCACAGAGTTTCTGTGGCTTTTTCTGCACTCTCGTCTGAATATATAAAATAATCGGCTGTATCCGTGCAATTGATACAGCCGATTTTTTATTCCACAGAGTATGTGATTTCGTAAGTCAGGCGATAAGCCTCACCATGGGTGCCGTCATCATAATAAGGCACCAGCGTACAGAAAATATAATCATAAGTCAATACAGAACCGCCGCCAAGGTGGGTTTCCGTATTTGTCACTTCCAGATTGAAATTCTCTGTATATCCCGGTTCCGGAGAATGCATCTGGCATGCTACAGCCACATAGTCATAGTTGCCGTCCACATGCAGTGTAAAGCGCATATTCTCGGTCGAATTCAGCGCAGAGTTGTAAATATACAAGCTGTTTCTGTTCAGGGAAGGATCCGGCCGTTCCTCTGGAGAAGTAGTTGTCCGTGTGGTCTTGGTTTCTGTTGAAGAAGGATCCCCTGAAACATCTGTGGTCATTTCCGTTGTTTCAGTTGTTGTGGTTGTTGTAGTGGTCGTTTCCGTAGTGGTCTCCACGGTGGTCTCCTGATTCCGCATGTCCTCCGGATTTGTCAGAGAGATGTACTCCGAAGGAACAAATCCCCGATAGCCGCCATAGGCAACCTCAAACCATTTTCCACGGATATCAAAAATCTCCACCTTATCCTGATTGCTCATTCTTGTCAATGGCTCACTGAGAAAATACGGCTCGGCGTATAATGTGACATTTTCCAATTCTTTTGGTACAACAATATAACCTTCTGATTTTACGGCATCAGTATCAGCGGTGTAACTGTAATCATCACCGCATCCCCCGAAACATAGTATCAAAATCATGGAAATCATCAAGCCGAACACGATACGCATCTGCTTCATAATGAATTCCCCTGTCTTTTTTTCTGCGCCTGCAGCGCATATCCATTCTAAATCTGTAATATCATATCATATAATTCTATTTTTGTCAATAATATAGTGGAATTATTGGCTATATGCTGAAAATTTCATTCAAATTTTAGGCAATATCGCTTTCAGAAAAAAGAAATTTTATGAACCAACATTCTTTACAGTACTAATGGAAATATATTTCTCAATGACCGCTTTCAGATCAGAACCGTCTTCCGCTTCTTCCTGATATTTTCCCTCCACCATATATCGGACGCCGCCGCCCTCCAGCCGTTCCAGCACAGGATAGCTGTCACGGTAAAACATACTGCGTGAAACCGCTCTGTCCCGCAGTATGCCTTTGCATTCCGATAAAGGACAGCTTGGAAAGTTCACGTTCACGATACAGCCGTAATCCAGAACAGAATCAATATACTCCTCCAGTATTTCATGGAGATATGCGTCTGTCACCGGATGATCTTCTGAGGCATCCTCTGAAAGTGCAATGGCAGTTATGCCCTGAAATGCCGCTTCAAATGCAGCACCTGCCGTCGCAGAATATTGAATGTCTGTTGCTGTATTGTAGCCGTAGTTTATACCGGAAAGCACCACATGCGGCGGTGCCGGCATAACTGAACAGCAGCCCACTCTGACACAGTCTGCAGGTGTACCGCTGCAGGAAAAGGCGTGTACGCCCTTCACAGGGAAATCATAGGGGTAAACATCAAGCGGCTGACGAAGGGAAATGCTGTGAGAAGCAGCGCTTCTCTGGTGGTCGGGGGCAATCACCCACACCTCGCCAAAGGCTGCAGCTGCTTCTGCAAGGCGTACAATGCCCGCAGCGTCAATGCCGTCATCATTTGTTATCAGTATTCTTCGCTGCATATTTATTGATTCTCCGCTTTCCACTCGGAAAGAAAACGGCTGACAGCCTCTGCATTCTTTCCAAATTCCTTTGCCTTGCTGTCTGCAAGGGTAATAGTATACCGCAGATTTGGAAGCATCTGCTTCAATTCTGCGGTGCATTTTTCGTCATTCATCCCCAGACTCAGCGTAATAACGGCCTTCACCTTATCGCTGACTGCATATTCCGTCAGCAATGTACGAATGGGGGCTGCACATTTCCACGCCCAGACCGGTGTTCCAAGAATAATGCTGTCATACGCTGAAAAATCCGTATGCAGCGGCTGAATCGGCGGACATTTTTTGAATGTGGAAAGTCTTCCGCCGTGCATCATACGCATGAAATTGCCTTTAGGCATTTCCTCAGCTGTCTGCACTTCCAGCAAATCTGCATGCAAAGCCTCTGCGATTTCCACAGCGGCCTTTCTGGTATTTCCGCTTAATGAGTAAAAGACCACAGCTGTTTTCATAATACCCTCCATATGTTTCGGTCAATTGAACTGCTGAGATACCGCCGATACATATGACATTGTTTCATTCTGATCATGGTAATATCGGTTCAGTTCTCCTCGGTAAATCAGCTGTGCATCCGGCAGATACCGCAGATCCTCCGGGGAATACAGACACGCCGGCTTATCCAGCGCCACACCGCACTCATCCAGTACATATGCCACAAACTGCGAACATACGAATTTTTTCGCAGGCTTCCAATGAATCTGAAACTTCACCATCAGCAGCCCGATGACACTGTAGGAGTATCTTTTTCTGCAGTGAATAAAATGCTCAATCAATGCTTCAAAATGGTCATACTGCCGGTCTGTCAGAGGAATTTTATAGATTTCACACGGGATATTCTCAAATTTGCCAAGCGTACCTTCCCCGATCATTTCTGTATTGAAAGTCGCAGGCAATGGGGTTATGGTATAATTTCGGCAAAAGCTGTACAATTGATGCAGAGATGCATCTTTAGAAAGCGAAACATGAGAATATGGCATTCGTGAAAACACACGAATGGCCCGTGCTACACCTGTACCTGTTGATGTAACAACAAGATAAATAGATTTTTTCTTTGTTTCTTTCTCTGTCATGGTATTGTATGCATCCTTTCAAAGATGTCTGAAGTTCCTTTTCTTTCAAAAAACTCCAAGCAAACGGCAAATTCTCTTTCTCAGCTCTGCATCTGCAAAGCTCTGCCGACTGCCTGAATGCCTATTGTAAAGATATCTTTTTACAAAAATCAAAAAAAGACTTGCAAAAAATGAGAAAATCTGGTATAATAGGGAATGTATTCTGAATATGCGCCTGTAGCTCAGCTGGATAGAGTGTCAGACTCCGACTCTGAAGGTCGTGCGTTCGAATCGCATCAGGCGTATTCATCCTCATGCATAATGCATGAGGATTTTTTTTGCCTTTTTTGCATCATGCCCTTATGATCCGGGAGTCAATCCTCGTTTTCGGCATTATCCAAAATAATAATACATGACTGCAACTTCATACAGCATGGAATCATTATTGCTGACGTATTCTCTGTAGCACAGCAGCATGAAGGTATCTTCCGAAGGAGAGTAGGAATAGCATTTCTTGATTTCATCCACCGAAGGATCGTACTCTGTGCCGACAGAAAACGCAGCATCCATAGACGCTTTCAGCTGTCCGAACTGCTCCTGTATTTTCGCAGCGGTACAGGGGGCATAATGTACAACCTCCCCCTCTTCTCTGGCATATACAGCGCCAATGGTCAGCTGTGCAAAATCTGCATTTCCGCAGTCATCAAACACAACATCGTACATTGCATGATTCTCTACGCCGTAAAGCGAAAGCTTGTCTTCCCCCTGGGTGGCATAATAGTTCGTGTATTCATCATCCTCCACCCATTCCGAACTGCGATAAGGCATTTCCGGGTAGAATGCCGCCATGGCTTCACGCACTTCTTTATCGTTCATTCCCGCATGAATCCCCGGCAGAATCATATCCTCCGCAGTCACATTCTCCGGGAACGCCGCAAAGCCATCTGCTGCATCCGCATATACGGATTCCTCTGCTTCACTGACGACAACAGGAGTTCTCTCATCACTGGGTGTCATCAGTGAACGCACCAGCATCCCCCCCATAATGACACCGCCTGCCAGAAAAAGTACCGGCACCGCAGCAACAATCAGAATAAACCGATGATTCTGTGTACCTGCCGGCGCAAAAACGGTACCCTTTATTTCGCTGGAATGAAATTCCGCACTGTTTGCGGCATCCTTTTTCTCAGCAGGAGACTGCAAAGGAATACCGCAGTACGGGCAGACAACATCATATTCTCTGATATCGCCCTGACAATTTTGACATTTCATCTTATTTTCTCACTATTAATCAGTTTCCATATTTTCTGGAAAGCAGCACCAATATCACAATCAGTGCAATTGCAGGCAAAACCAGTATGCAGACAGCCAGCCGGATTTTCTTGCGGTTTCGCTCAAGAATACCGATAATCAGGTGATAAGTGCCATACAGCAGATAAGCTGCCACACCCAGTTTTACCACTGCCTGTATCAGTTCCGTCATGCTTCTTCTGCTTCTGAGAACTGAGATTCATGACGAGTAAAGAAGTCGGTACGAGGCGGAAGGAATTTCAGCTGATGCTTTTCCCCGGTGAAATAGCTGACAGGTTCAAAAATGGTATCCCAGGACCAGATGCGGTCATCTGCCTGGAGATATTCCTGAAGCTTTTCAGTACCAATCGGTGCCATGGGGTGCAGAAGCACAGCCGCAATACGAATCATATAGAACAGATTGCTGAGCACCTGCATCAGTGCATCTTCTTCCATCTCGTCCGGTTTGAGGCTCTTTGCCATATATTTGCTTGCGTTACGGATATAGCCGTCCAGCACATAGGTACACTGGTGGAACGCAAATTTTGACATGTGGCGTTCATACTCCAGAACCGCCTTCTTTGCCTCTGCCACAAACTGCTCTTCCGGTGCAATTTCAGGCAGAATACCGCCGTTCACCTTCTGCAAAGTATAGAAAGCTGTACGGATAATACGGTTGTACACATTGGAAAGCAGAAGGCCGTCCTTGATGACAGGATCCTGCTCGTTTGGATCTGCATCGGGATTATATGGCTTCGGCATAAAGCTGACGGAACGCTGACCAAGGCCGAGGCCGAGCCAGTGCATACGAAGCTGTTCCGGTGTATAGAAATTCAGCAGGTCATCTGCCATGGGCGGTTTCACAGCACTGGAGCTGGATGCCTTCTTGTCAAGGAACAAAATATGGTGGTTGGCAACGATGGTCGGCATCTGCAGCTCGCCCTCCTGGGGATTCCATGTCTTTTCTTCTGCCTGCTGCTGTGCCATCCACATTGCAGGCTCTGCAATGCCGTAGAAATAGATATTATCCTGACCAATAAACTGATATACCTTTGCATCCTTGCTGCACCAGTAGTCCTTGTATTCCTCCTGTGGCTTTCCCTGTGATTCCAGATATGCCTTTGTAAAGGAAATCGGTGCCCAGAGAGACTCCGGCCATACCCAGACTGTCAGGTCCTCCGCACCCTCCATGACAGGTGCAGGCACACCCCATTCAATGTTGCCTGTCAGACGGAAGGGCACAAGTGTTTTTCCTGTACGATAACGAATGCCGTTGTCTGCCAGAATACGGCAAGCCGTGTCGCAGTCCGGCAAAGCAGAAAATTCAATGGTGAAAGAAGGCTTTTTCGGCTCTTCCAGATACTTATGCTCCGGCATCTGCTCCTTCAGTGTCAGATACTTTTCCTCGTATTCACGCTTGATATAAATAACGGGGGCTTTCAGAAATTCGCCGATTGTTTTCCAGATAACCGGACGAATCGCCTTATCCTTCTGCAAATCCGCAACCCATTCCTGCATCAGCTTTTCATAGTCACGAAGCTTGAAATACCAGTTGGTAACCGGTTTCATAACAGGCTTTTCGCCTGTCAGTGCAGACACAGGATCAATCAGGTTTTCCGGCATATACTGATGTCCCAGGTCACATTCATCAGCATATCCCTTTTCAGAGGTGCATCCCTCCACAGGGCATTTGCCGATTACCTGACGGCCATTCAGGAATACGCCTGCCTTCTCATCAAAAAACTGCATAGTGCTGATCTGGTTCAGCTGCTTTTTATCATAAAGGGACTGGAGGAATTCCAGTGTGTATTCCGCATGAATTTCCTTGGTTCTTCCCAGACCGGAGGCACCAAAGAGGTTCGGAGAAATTGCATAGGCCTTCAGGGTTGCCTTCTGCTTCTCATGATTGCGGCGTACAAAATCCTCCAAAGAACCCTCAAATTCGCCGCTTTCCACCTTTTTTCTCCAGCCTTCTGCAATGGGGGAACCATAGCAGTCTGTACCGGAAACAAAAATCACGTTCTCCTTGCCGATGCGGTCTCTTAAAAATCTGGCATAGGTATCTGCAAATACCAGCATACCGCCCACATGTCCGAAATGCAGTTCCTTATTTCCATAAGGCATACCGCCGGTAACTACTGCACGTTTCGGAAACTGGGGACGGGGAATTTCAAAGTTCTTTCCATTTGCATTCTCTTTATTTCTTGCCATTGCAATCAATCCTTTCTGATTCTCTAAGGCAGCACTGCACAGACAAGCACCGCAATTCCGCCCTGATATTTTCCCTATTATAGCATATTCTACTGAAAAAATCAAGGGCAGCCATAAGCTGACCACACAGAAAAATGTCCCTGAAATACATTCAGGGACATTTTCATTCATTATTTTTTCAGAAGCTTCTTTTTCTGCTCGTCAAATTCTTCTTTTGTCAGAACGCCGTCGTCCAGAAGTTCCTTCAGTTTTTTCAGTTCATCTGCAATCAGTTTGCCTTCCATTTTCTCTTTTGCTTCGGCAGCACTATCGGCAGCAGCACGGGAACCACTTGTCTTCCTGACAGGCTCCGGCTCTTCCTCCACCGGCAATTCATAGATGCCGTTCTTACGATTCTTTGCCATCAGCAGGAGTACTGCATTGTGTTCCTTATCATAAGAGTAGAACAGGTAACAGCAGAACAGACCGCAAATCAGCATGAACCAGCCAGCATTCAGTCCCGGCGGTGTGTACTTCATCTTGACAGTATGCTCACCCGGTGTCAGCTCTACGCCAATCATTGCCTGGAACAATGTATTGTAATTTGCTGTGGTGGTCTTGCCATCGGTGGTGACATTAATGGAATAAGGCTTGCCGTCCACCCAGACCTTCCAGCCCGGTTCTGCAGGAATAGAGGTCATCATAATCTGGTTTTCGCCGGCAGTAATTTTGCCCTCCAGGGTTCTGCCGCCGTATGTGGTCAGCTGCCATTCATTCTGCTTGAGAATCTGAATATCGTTCTCAAACATTTCAGAATCGAAGTGGCTGAAGAAGAAGTCCTTGATAATTGTGTACTTTTCCTTTGTACCGGCCTGGTCTGTCAGCAGTGTCATACGAAGCTGCAGCTGCTGTCCTGCCGGGTACTGACCGATATACAGAATCTTATAGTTATCGCCCTCGAAATATGAACCAAGAGATTTTGCAGCTGTACCGTCCTGATTCAGCATATAATTCGGATCTTCGTTCCATTGGTCAGAAAGCCAGAGGTTCACCTTGCTCTGATTCTCTGTCTTGAAGAACATATAAAGCGGCTCATCTGTTTCCGTAGTAATAAAGAGGTCAACGGTAGGATCATCTGCGTGGCTGCCGTCCTCCTTCTTAATCTCACGGAAATTGGTCTGTGAACCGTATGCATCTGTATAAACCTGGTTCAGACGATACGGCTCTGTAACAGAAATCTGCTTCCAGTACTTGTGCCAGTCTGCAAATCCGCCGCCCTCAGTAAAGGTAGTCTGACCGGATGCGGTACTCAGCAGCAGGTTCTGGCTGTTGAAAGGGTTATCATTTCCGAATGCATTGATACGGGTAATATCCTTGCTTGCCATAAATCCAAGAGCCAGCGCATTCTTGTTCTGATATACATCCACAGTCATGCCTTCCTCACTCTGGGATACTGCATGATCTGTATAGACTTTTTCGTATGCTGCACCGATTTCAGAGTTGTCACCCTTCTTCAGCACATTGGTATTGGCATCGCCCTTGTCAAATACATATTTGATACCCAGCATACTGTCAGACAGCGGTGTATTGCCGTCATATCTGGAATAATATGTGCTGGAGCAATAGCCCATTGCCTCGATGAATTTCAGAATATTTGCGTTCATAACGGAACTGGAGTGGGTCATACCACGGAGACCAAAACCGGCATTATCATTTACAGTACGGACATATGTCTTTTCTGCACGGTAAAAGCTGTTGTCATATTCTTCCAGACGATCCACCATTTCACGACCGGATGCTACATACTCACGATAGGATTTTCTGGTAGAATATGCAACCTCAGTATGGATATCCTCAAATTCGCACTTGGCATTGTAGGTCAGTTCCACACTGACAACTGTCAGCAGACACGCCATAATGGTAGCAGTCATGCCCTTGGAAGGATTCTTCTTGCCAAGCAGATAAACAACAACGCAATAGAAAGCCAGGAAAATCAGGGTGCATGCGATGGACTTGATGGGATCCAGATAAACCTCACCCTTCATATTCAGGTACTGCTTTTTCTGAATAATCATCAGCAGTACGAAGTAAACAGCATAGGTTGCACCGATTGCCCACTTCTTAATGTAGGAAGCATAGCGAAGTGTCATAGCTGTCATGCTGAGAATAATAAAGGAGAAGATGAAGGAATAACGGAACGGAAGCCAGTTCGGCATCTGTCCGCCGTGCCACAGCATATCAATCGGACGAATCATCATACAGAGATACATCCCCACAGTCAGTGCGCCATAGCCGATTTTTTTGCGAAGCGGAATGCGGCTGTTTGCGAAGAACAGCGGCACGCACAGGAAGGAAAGCAGACCTGCATATACTTCCGGCTTACCTTCAACGTTTACGGAGTTATACTGATTGACACAGAACTGTGCAATAAACTCCAGCAGCGTAAACTGTGATTTGTAGCTGTAATCCGGAACTGTAAAGTCAAACTTACCAAGTGCAAGCGCATTGTAAACCGGGAGAATCATGAAGGCAGCACATGCCATTGCCACCAATGTGGAAATCACCATTCTGCCCAGCATATTGAATACTGCGGTCTGATTTGCCTTTTTGCTCCACCATTCCGGAGAAGAAAGACGCATTTTGTCAGAACCTGCCAGCACATAAAACAGGAAATAAAGCGCTGTGAAAATACAGCACATAAAGCCGATATAGAAGTTCGCAATACAAATCAGTGCCAGGGGAATAATATAGTTGAGCTTTCTGCCGTCATCAACCAGATATTCCACACCAAGCATAATGAAAGGCAGACATACCAGACCGTCCAGCCACATAGGGTCAATGGTCTGAATGACACCATAAGCACACATGCCGAAGCAGCTTCCCAGAACCACTGCCATCATCGGCTTGACATGCTTGGATTTCTGTGCATAGTAGCAGAATGCAACGGAAGCTGCACCCAGCTTACAGAGAATCATAATGAACAGGGCACCCAGCAGCATGGTTCTGGGCAGGAGAATCACAATCAGCGTAAAGGGGCTGGCAAGATAATAACCAATGACACCCTGGAAACCGCCGGAAAGATTTCGCTCCCAGTTATAAAGAATACTGCCGTTTCCGTGGAATGCATCACGGATCGCCTCAAAATAGTAGACATACTGGCCATTCAAATCCAGACAAAGAACTGAATGATCGCCGTAGGGGTACAGGCCGAAAATCGCATAAGCGATGTACAGCAGTGCCACCGGCAGGAAAAATGCCAGTATGTACGAGGCATTGCGACGCAGCCAGCCCATAATGCCGCCGCCTGGTGGCGGTGTCTGCACTGCCTGCGTCTCTGTTTTCTTTGCTTTTGACATAAAATTCCTCCTTATCTTTTGCAGAAAGTTACATACTTTCTTATTATACATGATTTTCAGGTTTTTTGCAATAGGAAAAAGCATTTTTTCACATTTCATCAGAATATTTTTTTGCTTTTGGAGGGAAATAATCAGTATACTATTTATAATACATTGTTGAAACTTCATGTCAGAAGAATCAGATATTCCTTTTTTTCTCTTGTGAAAAAGGCGTGTAATAAGCCTTGTGTATTTGTGGATTCCTACAATGATTCTGCAACTAGCTTGAAATTATCTCTGCAATATGCTATAATATACGATGAATACGCATGCACAAATTTCATTTAAACAGCAAATAAATATAGATTAGAATATGTGCAATTATCTCGTATTCAACAAAAAAATAGAACAGAAAGAGGATGTGAACAAGAGCGTGAATTCTTTTGAAGAAGTTTACGAAGCAGTAAAAAATTACTGCACCCAGGACGGCAAAATCGGAGACATTGCCAAAAATCTGTGGCTGGATACTCTGAACCCGGTCCGACTTGAGGGAACAGATGCGGTTTTCTATTGCGCATCTGACTTTCAGCGTTCGGTTGTGAGCAACAACTACGAACATCTGCTGAAGGAAGGGTTTGAGCAGATTTTAGGTTTTCCTGTCTCGCTGCGCCTGATTGTACAGGAAGAAAGCAGTGATGCAGCGGCTGCATCAGCGCCGGACACGAATACAACGGATCCGCTGGAAACACCGCTGAATGAGGGAGAGTATGCCTATACCTTCGATACATTTATCGTAGGCGGCTCCAACCAGTTTGCCTATGCTGCATGCAACAGCATTGCCAAAGGGGATGGAAACGGCAATACCTACAACCCTCTGTTTATTTATGGTCCCTCCGGCCTTGGAAAAACCCACTTGCTGACCGCTATTTCCCACGAAATGAAGCAGCGTGATCCGAATCTGAACATTATTTATGTTACCGGAGAAACCTTTGCCAATGAAATCATCGAAGCCATCAACCAGAAAAAGGATACCTCTAAGTTCCACGAGAAATACCGCAGTGCGGATGTGCTTCTGGTCGATGACGTACAGTTCATCAGCGGAAAGGAAACCACACAGGAGGAATTTTTCCATACCTTCAATATTCTCCATGCGGCGGGCAAACAAATTGTGCTGACCTCTGACCGTCCGCCGAAGGATATCAAGATTCTGGAAGACCGCATCCGTACCCGTTTTGAATCCGGACTGATTACGGATATTTCCATGCCGGATTTTGAAACCCGTGTTGCAATCATCCGCCGCAAGGCTGAACTGCTGGATTTGTTTATTCCGGATGACGTCGCAGAATTCATTGCTAATCGTCTGAAATCCAATATCCGTCAGCTGGAAGGAGCTGTCAAGAGGCTGAAGGCCCTGAAATCCCTTGCAGATTCCAATCCCTCCATCAATATGGCTCAGAGTGTCATCCGTGATATTCTGACCGACGAACAGCCGACTCCTATCACTGTAGGAAATATTATTCAGGAAGTTTCCAATCTGTATGGCGTAACACCGGATGATATCCGCTCAAAGAAGCGTTCTCAGCAGATTTCCAGCGCACGAAAGGTCGCCATTTATCTGGTACATGAAATTACACAGATGACACTTGCCAATATCGGCGAGGAATTCGGCAACCGTGATCATTCTACTATAGTATATGCCGTTAAATATGTAGAGAAGAATATCAAGAAAGACTCCAATCTCCGTGATGCAATCGAGTCTATTACCAAAACCATTCGTGATGGTGCCGGCAAATAACTAGTATTTTTTCCACATCTTTGTGCATACTGATAAAATGACAGCATTCATTCCATCCTTAACAAAATCAACCATCTGGAAAATCATGATTTCTGATGGAAAAGAAAAAATTTGACAATCCGACCTCTTTCAACAGCTGTTGAACGAATTGTTGAAAACTCACTACACATTTTCGTGTTTTTTCGAGATTTTCACATCGAATATGTTGAAAACCCAACGATATACTCTGAGTATTCACATTTTCAACCGTTTTTTCAACATTTTCTCCCGTGTTTTCCACTTTTCAAAATCTCTGATTCCAATTTTCTGAGTTTTCCACTTTTCAAAACATTTTCAAAGCACCGATGTGAATGAATATTGTCCTTGAGCGGCGCACATTTCTTTCGTAATTCCGCAAAAAATAAGTATATATATTTGCAGATTCCACTTTTCCACGTCCCCTACTAATCCTACTATAAAAACCTATTAGTGTTAGTGAACGTGGCGCTGCCGCTGCGCAGTGGAAACTGAACCAATTGTGAAAAACTGCATTTTGTTTATATCCGATTACATAGAAAGGATTATGACCAATGAAATTTACTTGTCAGAAATCTGATCTCTCTGAAGTGCTGACGAATGTTGCAAAAGCAACCAGCTATAAAACCCCAATGGAATCTCTGGGGTCCATCCGCATGGAAGTGTTCAATCAGGAACTCACCCTTACAGGATATGATCTGGAACTGGGTATCCAGACAAAGATTCCTGCTGTAGTTGAAATCGAAGGCGTTTTGCTGGCAGACAGCCGTCTGTTCTGCGAAATTGTCCGCAGAATGCCGGATGGTGCGCTCACCATTGAAAACGATGATCACCTGAAAATTACCATAACCGGAGATGAAACCTCTTTCCAGCTTGCAGGCATGAATGCGGATGATTATCCGGATCTGCCGAATATTGAAGCTAGCCGCGGCGCAGTGATTCCGCAGAGTTTGCTGAAATCCATGATTGATCAGACCATTTATGCAGTATCTCTTGATGAAACCAAGCCGATTTTTACCGGTGAGCTGATTGAAATTGCAGATGGCATGCTGAATGTGGTTGCACTGGATAACTACCGTATGGCTCTTCGTACGGAAGCACTCCTGAATCAGGAGGAAATGAAATTTGTTGTTCCTGCAAAGGCGATGCGTGAAATTCAGCATCTGCTCCAGGAAGATGAGAAAAATGAAAACCCCTGCACGATTCAGCTGGATCAGAATCATGCACTGTTTACAATCCGTAATTACACAGTGTACACCAGACTGCTGGCTGGTGAATTTATCAATTACCGCAGAAGCATCCCGACCACTTCCAAAACAGAAATTCTGGTACAGCGCCGGGAACTGATGGAATGTCTGGAACGCTGTGCGCTGCTGATTTCAGAACAGAACAAAACCGGTGTCCGCTTTGAAATTGAGGAAAACCGTGTTATGGTCAGCTGTCAGAATGTAGTTGGCAGCATCGATGATGTCATCAGCTGTGCTGTCACCGGTGAAAAAATGGTAATCGGTTTTAATAACCGTTATTTGCTGGAAGCAGTCCGTTCCATTCAGGGCGACCGTGTCAAGCTGCTTCTGACTGCCCCGGACCGTGCCGTCCGCATTCAGGAAGGGGAAGGCGAGAACACACTTGCCCTTGTAATGCCGGTACATGTCAGACATTGATTATGAGGAAAATATGGAAAGAATAGAAATATCTCTTCACACGCCTTTTATCAAACTGGAACAGCTGCTGAAGCTGGCAGGACTGACCGATACAGGCGGTTTTGCGAAAAGTCTGATTCAGGCCGGTGAAGTTAAAGTGAATGGTGAAGTCTGCACCATGCGAGGAAAGAAAATCCGCAATGAGGATGTTGTAACGGTGGATCGGTTTGAGGTGATTGTTGCAGCACCGGTGGAAGAATAATCATACATGCGTATTTTGTCTGTGGATGCGGAAGGATTCCGTAATCTGGATACAATGCATCTGGAGCCGCATGCCGGAATGAATCTCATTTTCGGCAATAATGCCCAGGGGAAAACCAATCTTCTGGAGGCAATCTGGGCGTGTACAGGCTGCAGAAGCTTTCGTGGTGCAAAGGAGCGGGATTATATACGCCTGAAAGCCCCGGCCATGCACCTGAAAATGCGTTTCCGTGACAGCCGCAGAGAACAGGAGATTCAGCTGCATCTTGCAAGGGGCGACGGCAGGCAGAGGAAAATTATGCTGAACGGCGTGCCGATGAAGGGAAGCGGCGGTCTGTTCTCCCAGTTTCAGTGTGTGGTGTTTTCTCCGGACGATCGGGAGCTGATTCGCTCCGGACCGGAAAAACGACGTGCTTTCATGGATTTATGCGGTTCGCAGATTACCCCTGCAATGCTGGGCTGTCTGCGTCGTTTTGAGCAGATTACTTCTCAGAGAAATGCTGTTCTCAAGCAGATTCAGCTGAAAAATGCGGATAAACGGGAACTGGAGGTCTGGGACCAGCAGCTGGCAGCCCATGGCAGTCTGCTGACTTGTCTGCGGTTTGCCTATATGAATCAGCTTGCCGCAGTCTGCGAAAAACTCTATGCAGATGTGACCGGGGGAAAAGAAAAACTGGCGGTGCGGTATCGTTCCAATGTTTTTCATAATTCCGAGATTCCGGATAAGCCAACGCTGGAAATGCAGAAGTATTATTTTGAGCAGCTGCAGCTTTCGGCAGAAGACGATATCCGTTTGGGGTTTACCGCAAAGGGTGCGGGAAGAGACGATTTTACCTGCAAAATCGGCAATTTGTCCGTCAGGGAATTTGGCTCTCAGGGACAGCAGAAAAGCACTGCACTGGTGCTGAAGCTTGGGCAGGCATCTGTCTTTTATGAGAAAAAGGACGAAACACCTGTAATTTTACTGGATGATGTGATGGGCGAGCTGGATGCGGAACGGCAGAAGCTGGTTTATGATATTGTCCGTGATATGCAGATATTCCTCACGAATTGCCAGCCGGAGGCCATACAGCCGGAACTGGAACAGGGGCATATTTACAGCATGGAGTGCGGCATCCTGAAAAAAATGTGATATGGGAGCAAAGTATGTATATTCATCTTGGAGAGCGGATTTCCATTCATGACAGCACCGTCATTGGTGTATTTGATCTGGAAAATACTACCATAGGGCCGGATACGAGATCCTATCTGAAGCGGCTGGAACAGGAAGGGAAAGCCGTGAATGTTTCGACTGAGATGCCGAAAAGCTTTGTGGTATGCCAGGAACAGGGCGTGGAGACAGCATATATCTCCTCCATTTCTGTTGCAACCCTGAAAAAAAGAGCAAAAACGATGTTTTAAGGCAATGGTTACAGAGAATATGCGGAATTGCCTTTAATAATCCGATGCAGGATTTCGAATAAATAGCAGAGGAGACGAAATAATGGGAAATGAAGAAATGATGACACAAACGGCAGTACAGGGAGATTATGACGAAAATCAGATCCAGGTACTGGAAGGTCTGGAAGCGGTTCGGAAACGTCCGGGTATGTACATCGGCACCACCGGCTCCGGCGGTTTGCATCATCTGGTGTATGAAATCGTTGATAACTCCATTGACGAAGCACTTGCGGGCTACTGTACACGCATCATGGTGGAGATTCTGCCCGGAGATGTCATTCGTGTTACAGATAACGGCCGTGGAATTCCTGTAGGTATTCACCCGAAGGAGAAAATTTCTGCGGCAACAGTCGTATATACCGTTCTGCATGCCGGCGGTAAATTCGGCGGCGGCGGATACAAGGTGGCTGGCGGTCTGCACGGTGTGGGTGCTTCCGTTGTAAATGCTTTGTCAGAGTGGCTGGAGCTGACTGTCTGGGATGGTACCCACTGCTATTTCCAGCGTTTTGAACGTGGAAAATATTCCAAGGAACTGGAAATGACCGGAGATACGGTACTGCACGGAACTTCTGTTACCTTTAAGCCGGACCCGGAAATTTTCGAGGAAACTACTGTTTTTGATTACGAGGTGCTTCTGAAGCGTATGCGGGAGCAGGCGTTCCTGAATGCAGGTCTCACCATCGAGATCGCAGATTTGCGTGATTCAGAGGATGAATCACGTGAGGTGCTGTGCTACGAAGGCGGTATCCGTCAGTTTATCGAGCACATTCACCACACAAGGGGCTTGGATCCCATTGCAGAGCAGGTCATTTATTTCAGCGGCATTAAGGGCGAAAATGCTGTGGAAATTGCAATGCAGTATAACAACAGCTATAACGAAATTATCATGTCCTTTGCAAACAATGTGCATACCAGTGACGGCGGTGTGCATGAAGTGGGCTTCCGCAATGCGCTGACGAAGGTTATCAATGAATACGGCAGGAAATTCGGCCTGATGAAGGATGATGCCAAGCTGGTTGGCGAGGATGTGCGTGAAGGCTTGACTGCGATTATTTCCGTAAAGCTGACAGACTGCCAGTTTGAAAGCCAGACCAAGGTGAAGCTGGGCAATCCGGAAATCAAGCCTTTTGTGGAACAGGTTGTTACAGAAAAACTCATGGATTTCCTGGAGGAAAATCCCACGGTTGCTGCTGCAATTTTTGAGAAGGGAAAGGAAGCACAGCGTGCAAGAGAAGCTGCCAAAAAGGCACGAGATACTGCAAGAAGAAAATCCGCTATGGAGTCGGCCTCTTTGCCGGGCAAACTGGCGGACTGTTCTGAGCGTGATACAGAATTCACAGAAATCTACATCGTGGAGGGAGACTCCGCAGGCGGTTCCGCAAAGGAAGGCAGAGACCGCCGCTATCAGGCAATTCTTCCGCTCTGGGGCAAGATGCTGAATGTGGAACGTGTCCGTATTGACAAGGTTTACGGCAATGATAAGCTGCAGCCTGTGGTTACGGCACTGGGTACTTCCATCGGCGAGGATTTTGATATTTCCAAACTGCGCTACGGCAAAGTGATTATCATGGCCGATGCCGATGTGGACGGATGTCATATCAGAACACTTCTGCTGACATTCTTCTTCCGCTTTATGCGGCCGCTGATTGAAAACGGCAATGTGTATATTGCACAGCCGCCGCTGTTCCGTGTTTCCAAGGGTAAAATTCATAAATATGCCTTCAGCGATGAGGAGCGTGACGAGTATATTGCACAGCTTTCTGCAAGCGGTGCCAAAATTGAAGTTCAGCGGTACAAAGGTCTTGGTGAGATGGATCCGAAACAGCTGTGGGAAACCACGATGGATCCGGAAACCCGTACCATGATTCGTGTGACCATGGATGATGCCATGAAAGCAGATGAAATCTTCTCCATTCTGATGGGAGACAAGGTACAGCCACGCCGTGAATTTATCGAGACAAATGCAAAATATGCAGTGAATCTCGACGTATGATGAAGAGGGAGAGCAATGGCAAAGGAAGAAAAGCTGCTGCAGGTGCAAAGTAAGCTGAATGACCGTGATTTTGAAGACGTTTACCGTATTTTTCTGGATACAGAGCGTGGAAAAGACCGTAAAATCGCAATGATTTCCTGCGGTGTGATTGCAGCCATCTGCATTCTGCTGCTGATTCTCTGGAAGAATATCACATTCCTGTTTTATGCAATCGGTGCCTGTATTGTGGGATATATGTACCTGAAGATGCCGGTAAACAAGAAATTTATTGCAACGAACAAGCTGCATTTTGGCGAAAGACGTCTGACCACATTTTATCCCCATTCCATTTCCACCATGGAACTTTTGCAGGATGGAGAATCTCTTGACGAAGAAGAGGTGGAGGAAGCAACCACAACTGTTTCCACAGTCAGCCTGAAGGCCTATGAAAACGAACGTGGTTTTCTCTTTGCGGAGGGTAAAATCGTATCATTGTTTCTGTATGTTCCGAAGCGGAATCTCAGCGACAATGAAATCAATGCAATCCGTGATTTTGCAGAGGAACGGTGTTCCGGCGGCTATCAGCTGCTGGAAATGAAGTCCATTATCGAAGATGCGCATGAGAATGACGACGATTCTGCGGAAACCGGCATGACAAATGCGGTCTGCGAGCAGTATTACGGCGCAAAGAAGCTGCGTCTCTATGATGCGGATGGTCAGCGTGTCCGTATGGATGATGAGGAAGAAGATTTTGATATGGCTGAGGAAGAACAGCCGGAAACAGATTCTTTGGAAGAGGATGATATTGACAAGTTCCCGGAGGATATCGCAGATGAATAAAAGCGGTGTACCAAAAATTCATAAAACCTATCATATTCCGCTGAACATGTTTGATGATGCGTTTTTGCAGTTCCAGAAGAAATTTGTTTATCCTACCAATATTGCACTTTCCGTGATTCTTGCGGCAATAGCAGGCGTGTATATTCATGCGGTAATCAAGGACAGTTCCCAGACACTTGCATATCTGCTGATTATGGTCTGTATTGCCCTGATTCTGGTGCGCTGGTATAAAACCTTCAAGCTGAGAAAAGCGGTGCACGATGCCCTGCAGGATGTGGAACAGGACAGCTATGAGCTGAAAATCTGGGATGCAGGCATCTGGATTCATATTCAGGATGCCCCGAAAATTGCAGAAACTGCGGAAAATACTGTGGAAGAACCGGCAGCTGAAACTGCGGAATCACCCCAGGAAGAACAAGCGGAAAACGGCTTCAACGCCATTTTCCCGGAGGAGCCTGCAGAAACGGAAGAGCCGATTCCCCCTACAGAAATTCCCTTTGGCGACGGCATCAGAATTCTGGAATATCCTGATTATTTCATCGTTTATATCCTGAAGCAGAATTTTTATATTATTCCGAAAAAGGATTTTGATGCAGCAGAGCTGGAACAAATGCGGAAATTATTCGGCATTTAATACTTGAAAAAAGAGCTTTATTCTTGAAAAGCTGGTAAGGAAGGAGCAGAAAGAATTGTACGATACAAGTAAATCGATTATGATTCGCCGCGACATAGAAGAAGAAATGCGGTCATCATTCCTGGCGTATTCCATGTCTGTTATCACCTCCCGTGCACTTCCGGATGTGCGGGATGGTCTGAAACCTGTTCACAGACGTATTTTGTATACGCTGTATGAAAAAAGTCTGACACCGGAAAAACCATACCGTAAGTGTGCGGACATTGTTGGTTCTGTTCTGGGTGAATATCACCCCCACGGTGATGCATCTGTGTATATGGCACTGGTGCGTCTGGCACAGGCATTTTCCATGCGCTATCCGCTGGTGGACGGCCATGGAAACTTTGGTTCCATTGACGGTGACCCGCCTGCTGCTTATCGTTATACAGAAGCAAAAATGACAAAAATGTCTGTCAACATGCTGACGGATATTCAGAAAGAAACCGTTGATTTTCAGTCGAACTATGATGACCGTCTGAAGGAACCGGCTGTTCTGCCGGCACGTTTCCCGAATCTTCTGGTGAACGGCTCCGAGGGTATTGCGGTTGGTATGGCTTCCCATATTCCGCCGCACAATCTGGGCGAAGTCATTGATGGTCTTGACTTCCTGATTGAAAACCCGGATGCTACCCTGGATCAGCTGATGGCATTTATCAAGGGACCGGATTTCCCCACCGGCGGCATTATCATGGGCAGAGCCGGCATTCGTGCAGCCTATGCCACCGGCAGAGGCAAGCTGACTGTCCGCTCCAAAACAGAAATTACTGAAATTAAGAATCGTCAGTGCATCATTGTCACTGAGATTCCCTATATGGTGAACAAGGCGGAACTGATTAAGGCAATTGCAGACCTTGCCAAGGAAAAGCGTGTTGAGGGCATTCACGATATCCGTGATGAGTCTGACCGTCAGGGCCTTCGCATCTGCATTGAGCTGAAAAAGGATGCGAACCCCAATCTGGTGCTGAATCAGCTGTTCCGTTATTCCCAGCTTCAGGATACCTACGGCATCATCAATCTGGCATTGGTGAACGGCATTCCGAAGGAATTGTCCCTCAAGGAAATTCTGGATGCTTACCTGGAACATCAGGTGGATGTGGTACAGCGTGCTTCCCGTTTCGATTTGCGGAAGGCAAGAGAGCGTGCTCATATTCTGCAGGGATTTGTGGTTGCACTGGATTTCATTGACGAAGTCATTGAGATTCTTCGTTCCTCCAAGACGATTCCGGAAGGCAAGGAACGACTGATGGAACGCTTCGCAGAAGTGGATCTGACCACGCTGCTCGAAAATGAGTCATACCGCAGTGCAATGGGTGCGGTTGTGGATGCTTCCGAAAAGGAGTATCAGACAGTTGGTCTGACAGAGGCACAGGCAGATGCCATTGTGCAGATGCGTCTGGGGCAGCTCACAGGTCTGGAGCGTGACAAAATCCTCACAGAAGTGCTGGCACTCTGTGATAAAATCAATGATCTGCGTGATATTCTTGCCCGCAAGGAACGTGTGCTGGGCATCATCCGTGATGACCTGGAGGAAATCCGTGGAAAATTCGGTGATGAACGCCGCACACAGATTGAAAGCATCAGCGGCGAGATGGATATTGAAGACCTGATTCCTGTGGAAGATTGTGTGGTAACCTATACCAACTTCGGATACATCAAGCGTGTGCCTTCCACAGTATACAAGGCACAGCGCAGAGGCGGCAGAGGCGTAAACGGCATGAAGCAGCGTGAAGAGGACTTCGTGTCTGAAATGTTTGTTTCCTCCAGCCATGACCATGTGCTGTTCTTTACCAATCGAGGCATAATGTTTGCCATGAAGTGTTATGAGATTCCTATGGGCGGTAAGGATTCCAAGGGAACCAATATCGTGAATATGCTGCCGCTGGCGGAGAATGAAAAAATCGCCGCTATGATGAAAGTCAGCGAATTCAACGATGAAAGCTATATCGTGATGGTGACCAAGAACGGAAAAATCAAGCGTACTCCACTCCATGCGTATAAAAATGTCCGTAAGAACGGCATTATTGCAATCAGACTGGAGGAAGGCGATGAGATTGCAGGTGTGCGCCTGACCGGCGGAAATGACCAGCTGTTTGTTGCCACCAGGAATGGTATGGCAATCCGTACAGAGGAAACCTGTATTCGTCCCCAGGGCAGAAGTGCCCACGGCGTCAGAATTATGAAGCTGCGCGGCGATGACGAAATTGTATCCATGGCCCGTGTCAGAGAGGGTGCATCCCTTCTGACTGTGACAGAAAAGGGCTTTGGCAAGAGATGTGATATTGAAACCTATCGCCTCCAGAATCGCGGCGGTTATGGCCTTACCAATTACAAGCCGGATGAGGAGCGTGGAAAGGTCTGCGGCATCAAGGTTGTGGACGAGGAAGACGATATCATCATGATTTCCAGCGACGGCATTATCATTCGCATCCGCACCAGTGACATTCGTGTAATGGGCAGAATTGCCAAGGGTGTCCGTGTGATGCGTGTATCTGAAAACGGAAAGGTGATGTCCTTTACCAGAACAGAACACGAAGAGGGTGCTGAAGTGGCAGAAGTGGAACAGCTTTCTGAAGAAGAACTGAAGGCACAGGAAGCAGAGGCCGCAGCTGAGGAATCTGCGGAGGCTGCAATGCCTGAAGAAACAGTTGAGCTGGATGAGCCGGAGGAAGCAGAAGACACGGATGAAACATAATACATCCCGCGGAAAGAGACTGCCGCTGAAGGAAATGTGTATTGCCATGACGGGCAGTCTCTTTTTGCAGGTGTTTTGCTGGGCAATGTATTCGCTGTTTGAAATGAATATCTGGCTGTGCGGCTGTTCCGCCCTGATGACTGCCATGATGTATCATTTTTTTCAGAAGGAGCATTCCCTGCTTCCCTATGGTGCCGGCTTTGTATCTGTCATTCTGCTGCCCTTTCTGGCGGCATTGGCCGTAACGGCGGCGCTGCTGATCAGGTATCCGCAGCTGACACTGCTGAGTGCATCACTGGATGGTGTTTCAACATTGACGGAAATGATTTCACTGTATGCGGCACGGCTTGTGGTGAATGGTGTGGTGCTGCTGTTGTATGCACCCGTTGACTATGTGCTTTTCCGCAAAAGAAATACACAGAGGGAACAAGGGCATGAAACAAAAAGATAAGGATGTGCTGCTGTTTGGCGGCATCGGCATGCTGGCTGCTCATATTGGAGCAGTTTATCTGGTACAGCAGACGAAATGGATGTATGCCTATCTGGTTTGTTTGCTGGCCGTCTTTGGATTAATGGCGATGGAAACAAAGCTGCTGCATCAGAGAATAAAGTCGGTAAGGGTGTATATGCATACATGTCTGCCGTTTCTTTTGCAGAATTTGCTTGTTTTGCTGGCAGATGCAGGATTCTGTGCATTGCAGTATGCAGCGATACTGAAAAAAGGGGATGCTGTATTCAGCGGAGAATGGAATCTTTTCATCGGCATGATACCGATTATTGTGCTGCAGATTCTGTCTGCATTCGTGGTTTTTGTGATTGGTGCTGCAAGAACCATGCTGTACCATGATGAACAAACGATATGAGCATTTTATTATCAGGATATGAGAAAACAACGAAACGACTGATGTTTCGTGTGTATAGCAATTTTCTGGATGGGCAGGAGGAAACGAAGAACTACAAGTGTTCCCATCTTGCGGCGATGGATTTGCTGGGTGCGGCACTGGCGGAGGATTACCGGGTGCGGCATGTGAAAATTCACCGCACCGGTCTGGGTAAACCGCAGCTGCTGCATGACAGCCTGCATATGAACCTTTCCCACTGCAAAGGAATGGCAGCTGCCGCTGTTGGATGTGTGCCCCTGGGAATTGATGTGGAATCTCCCCGTGCAGTGAAGGAAAAGCTGATTCAAAGAGTATGCTCGGAAGAAGAGCAGACCTATATTTCTGCTTCAGAAAATAAAAATCTGGCGTTTTCACGCCTTTGGACATTAAAGGAAGCGTATGCCAAATACACCGGAGAGGGAATCGGCATTCCGTTTTCAACACTTGACTTCTCTATTGTGGACAACAGGGTGATTTTTCGACATCATTCTGGAAACGAGGTAATATTCTGTCACTTTGTCACCGAAAATCAGATATCCGTTTCTGTGTGTGTGCCAAAGGGAGATTATATCATTGAATATTCATGAGAGGGAGGATTTGTCATGCTGAAAATTGATCTGCGAGGACATCTTGCAATCATTACCGGCGCTTCCGGTATGCTGGGGCGTGTCATGGCAAAAACATTTGCGGATTGCGGTGCAGATCTTGTGCTGCACTATTTCCACAATCAGCAGGAGGCGGAAGCACTTGCTGTGCAGCTGCGGAGACAAACCGGCAGGCGTGTGATTGCAGTACAGGCAGATATCACATCTGCGGAGGATGTCAGACGAATGAAAGAAGAAATCATTGCTGCCAAAATCGGCACACCGGATCTTCTGGTGCATAATGCGGTGATTCAGTATGAACAGATGCCGCTGATTGAACAGCCGCTGGAGGATTTTGACAGTCAGTATCAGTCCTGCGTGATGCAGACGGTACATATGACAAAAACATTTGTGCCGGATATGATTGCAAAAGGCGGCGGCAGAATCGTGGTAATCAATACGGAATGCGCAGCCCTGTGTGAACCGGGATGGAGCGCATATTCTGCTGCAAAACGTGGCCTGGACGGTCTTGTCCGTGTTCTTGCAAAGGAACTTGGCCCCCATAATATCACAATTAATGAGGTTGCCCCCGGATGGACGATTACGGAAAAGGATCGTCAGATGCATACGGAGGTACAGCCTGATTATGACAGCACTGTGCCGCTGAAACGGCGTGGTACTGACCAGGAAATTGCACAGATGTGCGCTTTCCTGGCTTCCCCTCTGGCATCCTTTACCACCGGTGCCTATATTCCGGTTTCCGGCGGCAGAGTCATGCCCGGCATCTGAGGCAATATCGTTCCGGGCAGGCTGGATGGCCTGTGCACACGGGATTGCTCTGACAATATCAATTTGAAAGGAACTTTTAAACATGAACACAAACAGTTATGAATCTCCGTTTTGTACGCGTTACGCAAGTAAGGAAATGCAGTACATCTTTTCGGCAGACAAGAAGTTTTCCACATGGCGCCGCCTGTGGGTTGCACTGGCAAGAGCAGAGCATGAGCTTGGCCTGAATGTGACCGCTGAGCAGGTCGCAGAGCTGGAAGCTCATATTACGGATATTGACTATGAGGCAGCTGCGAAGCGTGAGCGGGAATGCCGTCATGATGTTATGTCTCATGTGTACGCATACGGTCTGGTTTGTCCGAATGCAAAGGGCATTATTCATCTGGGTGCAACCTCCTGCTATGTTGGTGACAATACCGATGTGATTATCATGCGTGATGCCCTGAAGCTGATTCGTGCAAAACTGGTTACAGTTCTGCAGAACCTTGCAAAGTTTGCAGAGGAGTGGAAAGCACAGCCCTGCCTGGCATATACCCACTGCCAGCCTGCACAGCTGACCACTGTCGGAAAGCGTGCAACACTGTGGATGAATGAACTGCTGATGGATCTGGATGATCTGGATGTCCGCATTTCCCGCATGAAGCTGCTGGGCTCCAAGGGTACTACCGGCACACAGGCATCCTTTATGGAACTTTTCCAGGGTGACGGCGCAAAGATTCGTGAAATGGAAGCAAAGATCGCAGTGGAAATGGGTTTTGCTGCTGATGCAATCGTTCCTGTGTCCGGTCAGACCTATTCCCGTAAGGTGGATGCACAGGTGCTGAATGTACTCTCCGGCATTGCACAGTCTGCAATGAAGTTTGCAAATGATATGCGTCTGCTGCAGTCCTTCAAGGAAATGGAAGAGCCGTTTGAGTCCGGTCAGATTGGTTCCTCTGCAATGGCATACAAGAGAAATCCTATGCGCTGTGAGCGTATTACCGCTCTGGCACGCTACCTCATTACAGATACACTGAACCCTGCATTTACCGCTGGTACACAGTGGTTCGAGCGTACACTGGATGACTCCGCAAACAAGAGAATCGCTGTTGCGGAAGGCTTCCTGGCTGCGGATGCAATTCTGAATATTATGATGAATGTCACCAGCGGAATGGTAGTATATCCTGCTGTAATCCGTCAGCGTGTGATGGCAGAACTTCCCTTTATGGCAACAGAAAATGTCATTATGGATGCCGCTGCCCGAGGCGGTGACCGTCAGGAGCTGCACGAGCATATTCGTGTACATTCCATGGCAGCAGGCGCTGAAGTGAAGCAGAAGGGCCTGAAGAACGATTTGTGCGAGCGTATTGTTTCTGATCCGATTTTTGGTGTCAGTGCAGAAGAACTGGAATCCAAACTGGATCCTTCCAATTATATCGGCAGAAGCGTGCAGCAGGTGGAAGAATTCCTGCAGGAGTGCATTGCACCGGTGCTGCGTGACGCAGAAACCGCTGCTGATGTGGAGCTGACCGTCTGATTTTTCGGAAACACCTTGAAAATTTGATGGAATGACTTGACAATTGTGCGGAAATGCACTATAATTAAATTGCTTGTCGTCATTTGTCGTAACAGACAGTGTGCGATTAGTTAATAAACAAGGAGGCTTGGCAGTGAAGAACAAAAAATCAGTCTTTTTCATCGTATTTATTCTGATTATCGCATTCGCGGCATCCACGGTTCTGGGTGTCAGAAATCAGTACGGTGATTTGACAACCGTCTATATCAAGGGCCTGAAGGACATCCGTCTGGGCATTGATATTCAGGGCGGTGTCGATGTTACATTCGGTCCTGCGGATGGCATTGACGCAAACAAACAGCAGTTGGAGGCTGTAGAAGAGGTTATGAAGGCTCGTCTCATAACACTCGGTATCAATGACTATGAAGTTTATATGGACGAAAGCAACGATAAGGTTATCGTGCGTTTCCCCTGGCAGACAGGTGAAACGGATTTCAATCCGGAAGCAGCCGTAAAGGAACTGGGTGAAACGGCAAAATTGCAGTTCCGCAAGGGCTTCAATTATAACACTTCAGTGGATGACGACGGCAATACCACCATCGCTCCGATGGGCGATGTGGTGCTGGAAGGAACGGATGTGGAAGAAGCATACGTTACCCTGGAGCGTGACAGCTCCGGCAACCCAACAGGCAAATATGCTGTGGCACTGAATCTGAAGGAAAGCGGCACGAAGGCCTTCGCAGATGCAACATCTGCTGCAGTGAACGGCGATGCTGAATACCTTGATTTTACCAGCTCATCATCTGAGCGCTACGTCATTTCTATCTGGATGGATACAAACTGCATTTCCTATCCGACAGTTAATGATGTTATCAGCTCCGGCAGTGCTTCCATTACCGGTAACTTTGATTATGAGGGCGCAAAGGCTCTGGCAGATAAGATTAACGGCGGTGCGCTGCCCTTCAATCTGAAAACAGAAACCTTCAAGACCATTTCCCCCAGCATGGGTTCCGGTGCTTTGCAGATTATGATGCTCTCCGGTATCATTGCACTGATCCTGATTATGATTTACATGATTGTACTGTATCGTGTGCCCGGCTTTGTGGCAGCAGTTGCACTGCTTGGCCAGGTTGCAGGTACACTGGCCGTAATCTCCGGCTGGTTCGGTTTTGAGGATTCCAACACACTGACCATTCCGGGTATTGCAGGTATCATCCTGGCAATCGGTATGGGCGTTGACTGTAACATCATTACAGGTGAGCGTATTAAGGAAGAGCTGAATACAGGAAAGTCCCTGGAATCTGCTCTGAAGGCAGCATACAAGCGCTCCTTCACAGCAATTCTGGATGGTAACATGACAATCATCATTGTGGCAGTCATTCTGATGGGCGCATTTGGTGTTTCCTCCAGCTTCTTTGCAAAGCTGCTTTCCTTCCTGTTCAGATGGTTTGGTATTTCCACGGAGGGTACAATCTTCTCCTTCGGCTTTACCCTGCTGACGGGTGTTATCTTCAACTTTATCATGGGCGTTCTGGCTTCTCGTCTGATGCTGACTTCTCTCTCGAAGTTCAAATGCTTCCAGAACAGAAAACTGTACGGAGGTGCTGAAAAATGAGTAAGTCGAATAATAAAAATAATTCATCCAATGTTCAGTCCGTTCTTCAGGATCTGAAGGTGCGTGATTTCTACGGAAACCGCAAAAAGTTCTTTGTTCTTTCCTCTGTACTGGTGGTTGTGATTATGCTGTTCTGCTTCATCAGAGGCGTACAGGTTTCCATCGAGTTCAAGGGCGGTACACTGGCAGAATATTCCTACAGCGGTTCTGTGAATGAGAATGATATTGCAGCACTTGCAAAGGATTATCTCAACACACCGGTTAAGGTGCAGCTTGGCGAAACATTTACCGGCGAAAAGCAGACCACATTTACGCTTTCTTTCTCCATGGAGAAGTCCTTCAGCGCAGAGATGCAGGATGCACTTCTGAAAAAGCTTCAGGAGAAATATCCCGACAGCAAGATTGATGCTCTGGAAACCAACGACGTTGCCGCAAAATCCGGTAAGCAGTTCCTGGCAAAATGTTCTGTAGCTGCAATCTTTGCTTCTGTAGTGCTGATTCTCTACATTGCATGGCGATTCAAGCGTATTTCCGGATGGAGTGCAGGTATCTTTGCAGTTGTGGCATTGTTCCATGACCTTGCAATCGTATTCGGCACATTCGTTGTATGCGGTTTTGAGATTGACTCCAACTTCATGGCAGTTATTCTGACCATCCTCGGTTATTCCGTAAACGATACCATCGTTATTTATGACCGAATCCGTGAGAACCAGGCTCTGCTTCCTGCAAACACAAAGCTGCCTGAGCTGGTGAACATTTCCCTCAGCCAGACAATCCGCCGTACAGTCCGTACTTCTATCACTACCATCACAGCAATGCTGATTATCACCATTCTCGCAGCTGTAAACCATGTTGATTCTATTCTGCGTTTCAGCATTCCGATGACAGTTGGTATGATTTCCGGTTGTTACTCTTCTTTGGGTCTTGCTCCGATGCTCTGGACAGCTTGGAAAACCCGTGAGAAAAAAGAGAAGGCAGAATAATCCCTGGACTCTCATATGCATGCATAAAAAGTGGATGTATTCAGAGTAATCATTGTGTGATATTCTGAAAATAAACAAAGCACCTTGCATTTGCAGGGTGCTTTGTGTTATAATAAATTGGATATAGTGTAACCATCTGCAGAAGTGGCAGCGGAGGGAGGAGATTTTTAGTATGATTCCAGCCGTATCCACATCATGTCTGTTTCCCATGCCCACTGAGGATGCCCTCTATGATTTGTGCCTTCATGGAATCCGCAACGTGGAAATTTTCCTGAATGCGCCCTCAGAGTGCAGACCGGTGTACGCCAATGACCTGGCAGTGATGCTTCGCCGTTTTGGTGTAAGCTGTGCATCTGTGCATCCCTGGACAGCACCAAATGAAGGCTTTATGCTGTTTTCCCAGTATCACCGCAGATGCAGCGACTTTCTGGACGAGGCTAAACATGTTTTTTCTGCAATGCAGCTTTGGGGCGCAAAATACTATATTTTGCATGGTGCCTTGATGGGACAGATTAAACCCGAAATTTACTTTGAACGGTTTCATATGCTTGCTGAGACGGCTGCCCCCTATGGTGTAGTTGTTACCCAGGAGAATGTTTATAAATATGAAAGCCAGAATCTGAAATTCCTGCGGGACTTCTGCAAAAATCTGGGTGATGAAGCAAACATTACTTTTGATGTGAAGCAGGCAGTCCGTGCCAATATGAATATAGAAGAAGCAGTCCAGGCAATTGGAAAACATATTGCCCATGTTCATATCAGTGATCACGGCCCCCTGGGCGATTGCCTGAGAATCGGAGCCGGAAGATTCCAGATTGCTTCGTTTTTATCAGCTCTGAAACAACAGGGCTTCGAGGGAAATATTACGCTTGAGCTTTACCGCAATGCCTTTGGCAATTCTTCGGAACTGAAAGAGGATTGGAAACGGCTTCAGCGTATCCTTCAGAAAATCTGAGATACTGTCCGAGGAGGTGCTTGAATGCGTTGTCCATGGTGTAATGCCGAAGACACGAAGGTGTTGGATTCCCGCTCTGTGGAGGGGAAGAAAAAGCGGCGCCGTTCCTGTGCAGTCTGCGGAAAGCGTTTCAATACCTTTGAAAGCGTGGAACGCCCTTTGCTGACAGTTGCAAAACGTGACGGCAGTATCGAAGTGTTTAAGCGCAACAAGCTGATTACAGGTATCCTGAATTCTGTGAAAAAGCGTTCTGTCAGCATGGAGCAGATTGAAGCAATCGTAGATGACATCGAGAGCGAGCTGAATCTGGAAATGATTAATCCGGTATCTCCTGACCGTTTGGGTGAAATGGTACTGGAGAAGCTGAAGAATGTTGATGCTGTTGCTTATGTGCGTTTTGCATCGGTTTATAAAGCATTTACCGACGTGGAAGATTTCGTTCGCATTATTAGCGAGCTGCAGGCCTCTGACAACCAGGAGAAGCCTGAATAAAGCATGTTGAAACTGTGGATATGCCCGGGGGAATTGATGTATGCGGCTGGATAAATTTTTGTCAGATCAGACCACATATTCCCGCAGGGAAATATGTGACATGATTCGGCATGGAAAGGCCACAGTCAATGGTGTGGCAGTTTTGAAAAATGATATTCGTATCAGCGAGGAACGTGACAGCATCACCCTGCTTGGAAAGGCAGTAGTATATCAGAAATATCACTGGTATCTGATGCATAAACCCAAGGGTGTGATTACTGCCGCCAATGACAAAAAACAGATAACGGTACTGGACTTGTTATCTCCCGAGGAAAGATTTCCAGGGGTTTCACCCTGCGGAAGATTGGACAAGGATTCATCCGGTTTGCTTTTGCTGACGGATGACGGACAGACAGCGCATAAACTGATTTCTCCAAGGCACCATGCGCCGAAGTATTATCTTGTGAAACTGCGTGACCCCTTCAAAGATGAATACCGCAGTCTGTTTCAGAGCGGAATGATGCTGCGGGAGGGCGATAGGGAAGAGGCGTGTCTGCCGGCTTCCTGTGAGGCAATTGAAGCACATCTTGCTGTGGTGGAACTGCATGAGGGCAAATACCATCAGGTGCGCCGTATGTTTGCTGCTGCCGGCAATCATGTGGATGAACTTCTGCGTGTGCAAATCGGACAGCTTTCACTTCCGCCGGAGCTCCCGGCTGGTGGATATTTCAATATAATAAACAAAGATATAGATTCTGCGTTGAAAAGTTCGGATATTTCGTATGTATGTGAATTTTGCCAGTGTAACTATTCGTCATATTGGATAATTTAAGGGAAATAACTTTGGTTATTAAGTATCTTGACCGAATTGAAAAAATCTGGTATTATTGTAGTAAGAATTATATTGTCTTTTGCTGTGCAATATAATCAATTAACTTGTTTCATTATGTATGCGTTTACGCATACTTGCAGGATGAGACGAATGAATGCTCCGTTCATTTTTGTCGGCTCTGCATGGATAAATTTTGATATGTAAAAACAGGAGGACTCAAAAATGGCAAGTTTGTCTTTGCGGGGTATTTACAAGAAGTATCCCGGCGGCGTTATCGCTGTATCTGATGTAAACCTTGAAATCCGTGATAAGGAATTCATCGTTCTGGTTGGACCTTCCGGTTGTGGTAAGTCCACAACACTGCGTATGATCGCAGGTCTGGAAGAGATTTCCGAAGGTGAGCTGTATATCGGTGACCGTCTGGTAAACGATATCGCACCGAAGGACCGTGACATCGCAATGGTGTTCCAGAACTATGCTCTGTATCCGCACATGACCGTATTTGATAATATGGCATTTGGTCTGAAGCTCCGTAAGGTTCCGAAGGACGAAATCGCTCGTAAGGTTGAAGAGGCTGCAAGAATCCTCGACCTGACTCCGCTGCTGAACCGTAAGCCGAAGGCTATGTCCGGTGGTCAGCGTCAGCGTGTGGCTCTGGGCCGTGCTATCGTTCGTAACCCGCAGGTATTCCTGCTTGACGAGCCGCTGTCCAACCTGGACGCTAAGCTCCGTGCACAGATGAGAACCGAGATTTCTCTGCTTCATAAGCGTCTTGGCACAACCTTCATCTATGTTACACATGACCAGACTGAGGCTATGACAATGGGTGACCGTATCGTAGTTATGAAGGGCGGTTATGTACAGCAGATTGATACTCCGCAGAACCTGTATGAGACACCGTGCAACAAGTTCGTTGCAGGCTTCCTTGGTTCTCCGCAGATGAACTTCATCGATGCTGTTCTGATTTACAGAGAAGGTCAGTATGTTGTTCAGTTCGGTTCTTCTGATACCCGTATCAGCAGAGGCGTTGTATCTGAGGTTATTCTGCCCCAGAGCAAGGTTACTCCGGATCTGGAGCACTACATTGACAAGGAAGTTATCCTTGGTATCCGTCCTGAGAACATTCACGATGAGCCGCAGTATCTTGCAAATGCTACTACCGGTATCGTCAAGACTGTTGTTGAGATCACTGAGCTGATGGGCGCTGAGACCTATCTGTACCTCGATTTCCAGGGCGTAAAGATGACTGCTCGTGTTTCTCCGAAGTCTACTGCTCGTCCGCAGGATGAGATTGATGTTGTATTCGATGCAGAGTACATCCACCTCTTCGATAAGGAAACAGAGAAGACCATTATCAACTGATTTTTGTGAATTGTTGAAAACGTGTCAAAACGGCTTGCTTCTTAGGAAGCAAGCCGTTTTTATATTCCATATAAATTACGGAACCAACCGCCGAAAACAGTAAAACGCCGCACAAATGTGCGGCGTTTCTTAGTCAGTATCGCATTATAGCATATTTTCAATGACGGAAGCCATAAGACCATTGAATGCAATACTCAGCACGATTCCGACAATCTGCAGAATCAGCATCAGTTTGGCATAGTTCTTAGCGGTTTCGTCCTTGGATGTGAGCATCATAATGACTGCTCCGATAATCGGAAGGAAGCCAAGCAGCATTGTCCAGCCAAACCAGCCGCCGACTGTTGTAATCTGACGGGTGGAACCAGCAGGGGTATATACAGCTGTGGGTGCTGCGGGACCAGCAGGTCCTGCGATAATTGCGCCGCCACACTGCGGACAGTTCTTATAAAAATCCGGCTGCTCAGAGCCGCACTGTGCACATCTTGCCATTTCTATTCCTCCTATTTTACATAATATATGAACGAATCATAGAGAATATAAGCATAAACATAAGGATTCCTACAACCAGACCGATAATGGACAGAATGATATTCAGCTTTGCAAAATTCTTTACAGACGGGTCCTTGGATACATTCAAAAGAATGATTGCACCAATAATCGGGAGAAATGCGCAAAGCAGGTACCAGCCGAACCATGCGCCCACAGATGTTGTAGGTGCTTCCTGGTATGCTGGCGGAATATAGCCGTTATATGTCGGCTGAGCGGGGATTGGCTGCTGCAGTAAATTTCCGCAATTGGGGCACTGGGTATAATTATCAGGGTGTTGTGCGCCACATTTCATACATGTGATCATCAGAAAAACCTCCTTGTGAAACATCCGATTTCCTATTTGTGTGTCAATACATACGGCGGACAGTGCCATTCTGTATTTCCTATATTATAGCATATTCTTTAAAAATATGCAAGAAAAACCATGTTATAAAACATTTCTATTTTTTTATTTGTTATTGTCTACTTTGTATATAAGGCATTGAGAAAAACAGGTGAAAATTTCGTTTGTTTTGAAAAAAATGCAAAAAGGGTATGGACTTTTTTTGCAAAATCATGTATAATAGATAATGTATCATTATGCTATGTTACACATGTTTATAAGGAGGCTTTTGTTTTAATGAAATTGTTGAAAAAAGCTGCTGCCATGGTGCTTGCGGCAACTTCTGTTTTTACCTGTGCATCCTGCGGTGAGAATACCGCTTATGTTATGGATGTAGCAGATTTCGATGTTCGTGCAGGAATTTATCTGTATTATGCAACAAGCGCATACGGCGAGGCAGTACAGGTGCTTCGTGAGGGTGGCGAGGAATTCACAGGTGCAGCGGAATCCAAGGATTTTAAGAAGATTCTGGATAAGGCCGATATTGACCAGATTACCGCAAATGAGTGGATTCAGAATAAGGCAGAGGAGTACTGCAAGACATTTGTGGCAATCGAGAAGGAATTTGATGCTTTGGATCTGAAGCTGACCGGTGAACAGCTTGCAGCAGCTGAAAACAGCGCCAAAACCAGTATGAGTTACTATGGCGATTTCTTCAACTCCGCTGGTATCGGCGAGCAGTCCGTGAAGGATATTATCCTGAATTCCTATAAGCAGGATGCAATCTGGGAAGCGTATTACGCTGTGGACGGCATTAAGGGCATTCAGGAACAGGAACTGTATGACAACTATAAAGAGAATCATTTCAGATTCAAGTATATTGAAATGCCTCTGAAGGATGGCGAAGGCAATTTGCTGAAAGCGGATGGCAAGAAGCAGATTGAAGAAATGGCAAATGATTATCTCAAGCGTCTGAGCAAGAAAACAAAGTCAGAAGCAGAGTTAATGAATGAGTTTGACTTCCTGATTGAGGAGCATGAGAATTATGTGACTTCTCTTTCTAATGCTGCGGTTACTACAACAGATGAAAATGGCAGCACCATTACCACGGAAACGACTGCAAAGCTGACAACCGATAAGAACGGCAGCACAGGTACCACCGCTGGCGAGGAAGACGAAACCACTACAGCAGATACTACAACAGCCACAACAACCACGGCAGCGGCTGCGGATGAAGAAACTGAAGAAACAACCGTTTCTGTTACCACAGAGACCACTGATACAACCACTACAACCACCACAACAACTGCTACCAGCTATGATACATTCAACGAGAAGGTCTATGCTGTCAGCACAACTGCTTCTGAAAAGGAGAACGATAAAGCTGACACCACAACGACTGAACCAAGCTACACACCGTGTGAGAAGGTTTACAATTGGGCTTCAGATGAATCAACTCCGCTTTTGAAACCGGAACTGATTAAAGATGAAGAGTGTTATTATATTGTTGTGAAGATGGATCTGGAAGAGCGTATGACTTCAGATGATTTGTGGAACGAATCTACCCAGGACAGCACATTGAGCTCCATGTATTATCAGGAATTCCTGGATATGATTAATGACATGGCAAAGAATCTGCCTTCTACACGCAACCAGGCAGCGTTCCGACGCTATAAGGTACTGGATATCGATTACATCGGATATCAGCAGGCGTTGATGAATAGCTACACCAGCATGTATGGCGGCTATTAATTCAGGTGCTATAGAAGCAGGGAAACGAATATCGTTTCCCTGCTTTTTGTGTTATGCCAAAGCCGGATACTTCAGTATAGAAGTATCCGGCTTTCTGTTCCACATGAAACAAATTTATTTCATTTGAATCTTTGCGGCAGTCAGTGTATTGCGCATCAGAATTGCACGAGTCATGGGGCCTACGCCGCCGGGTACCGGTGTGATTGCGGATGCCTTTGCAGCAACCTCATCATAGCAGACATCGCCTACCAGTTTTCCGGCTGCATTGCGGTTCATGCCCACATCAATGACAACAGCACCTTCCTTAACCATGTCAGCTGTTACAAAATCAGCCTTGCCGACAGCGGCTATCAGAATGTCAGCCTGACGTGTCTGTTCTGCCAGATCTTTGGTGCGGGAATGGCAAATAGTAACAGTGCCGTTGCGATGCAGCAGAAGCATTGCCATAGGCTTGCCAACGATGTTGCTTCTGCCGATGACAACACAATGCTTTCCGCTGATATCAATTTCCATTGCATCCAGCATTTCAATCACGCCGGCGGGGGTACAGGGCAGGAAGTGATAATCACCAATCATGATACGGCCAACATTTTCCGGATGGAATGCATCTACATCCTTCATCGGAGAGATAGCGTGAAGGATGGTCTGTTCACAAATCTGCTTCGGCAGAGGCAGCTGCACAAGGATACCGTTAATTGTATCGTCTTGATTCAGCTTTGCTACCAGCTCCAGAAGTTCCTGCTCTGTGGTTTCCTCCGGCAATGCATATTCGTAAGATGCAAAGCCGCATTCTGCACAATCCTTTTCTTTATTGGAGACATACACTCTGGAGGCAGGGTTGTTTCCCACCAGAATCACAGCCAGTCCCGGCTGAATGCCTGAAGTCTTCATTTTCTCGACTTCAGCACGAACCTCTGCTTTTACATTTGCAGCAATTTGTTTCCCATCAATGATTTTTGCCATAATAGAATCCTCCTCATTTTTCAGTCATGCACGGCGTAATGCGGCGCAGACCGCAATTCACTAATATTATATCATATTTTCGGCGTTTTGCCAACTGCTTTATAAAAAAATCGCTGTTTTTAAACAGCGATTTTTTGTCATGATGTCTGTGTATAGCTGTCAATGCGCTCAAAACCGTCCAGCAATACGTCACGATGACGAAATGCCTTTTCAGTGCCTCTTGCAACGCATGTCAGGGGGTGTTTGGCTGCTTCTACAGCAACACCCAGCATACGGGAAAGATATGCTTCAATACCGCCCAAAAGTGCACCGCCGCCTGTCAGCAGGATACCATTGCGGCAGATGTCACCTACCAGCTCAGGCGGTGTTTCTTCCAGTACACGGCGAATCATTTCGCCGATTTCGTTGATATCATCTTCCAAAGCTTCTGCCATTTCCGCTTCACTCAGGGCACATTGGTCAGGCAGTCCACGGGAGATGTTTCTGCCCTTGACCTGTTCGATGACGTCTTCCGCAGGGTTGTACAGATTGCAGAGCTTTTTCTTTACCTTTTCTGCTGTCTTTTGTCCCAACAGAATCTGATATTTATTCTGTACATAGCGGATGATGGACTGGTCAAATTTATTACCGGCAATTTTCATGGAACGTGCTGTGACGATTCCGTTCATGGAGACAACAGCAATATCAGTGGTGCCGCCGCCGATATCTACAACCATATGTCCAATGGGCTTGTTAATGGCGATGCCAGAGCCGATTAAGGCTGCAAGCGGCTCCTGTATGAGGTGTACTTTTCGTGAGCCGGTGCTCATGGCTGCATCCAGAATGGCACGTTTCTCCACATCCGTAATGAAGGAGGGGATACTGATGACGATGCGGGGGCGCAGAAAACGCATGCCTGCCACGGCATCAATCAGCTCACGCATCAAAGCCTGTGTTAAAATGTCATCTGAAATGACACCATCCTGCACGGGATGCACAACCTTGATATAGGAAGGGGAGCGGCCCTCCATCTTGTATGCTTCTTCGCCAACTGCCACTACACGTTCTGTGTGACGGTTATATGCTATGACAGAGGGTTCATTCAGCACAATGCCTTTGTGGCTTCGTGCCATAACAATATTGGCGGTACCGAGATCAATTCCGATATCCATGGGGCAGTATCCTTTCTTTTTTGATGCCTTATAGCGGCATCCATTCCATTTCTGTATATTCTGAATGTTTTATCTGAAATCCGTTTCTTTCGTAGATCGATTGTCCCATTTTACTGGCGGATAATGAGACATAGTCCAACTGCATTTTTGCTGATGCATCCTGCAGACATTTTATCATGCTGTCGGCAATGCCCTGACGGCGATAGGGCTTTTCTGTGAATACGCCGAGAATATATCCTGTTTTGCCATTTGGAAAAAAGGGATTTGCCGGTTTTTCTTCAATCAGCAGCAGCGCACAGGCAATCAGTTTGTGCGTTTCCTGATGTTCTGCGACAGCGGCCACGCATTGCTGATTTAGTTGTGATGTAAAATACGCAGGAAGCTGTCGGGAGATGGCTTGTTCTGTTTCAGGTGGAATCTGTTGGAATTCCTCCTGAAAATAGGCAAGCCGAAGCCGTACCAGTTCTGCGGCATCATTTTGGTCTGCCAGTCGAATAAAGGGTTTCATAGAAATACTCCTGTTCTCTCAATTCAATACTATTATATCATATTTTTTGAAATTCGACAAGAGGTAAAAAAAACTTCGTTCCAATCGGAACGAAGTTTTTTGATGAGGATGAGCGGACTTGAACCGATGACCCCCTGCATGTCAAGCAGGTACTCTAACCAACTGAGCTACACCCTCATAACAGGATATATTATACCATATTTTTGCTGTTTTGTCAAGCCCTTATTTTAATTTTTTTGAAATACGAGGCTGTTTTGTTACAGATGGAAAGCACCGCACAATTGTCATGATTGTGCGGTGCAGATATGCTTGTTTATCCTTCTGTCTTTTCTGTGTCAGCTTCTGTTTCTGTCGGTTCGGTTTCTTTTGCGATGTCAGCTTCTGCAATTTCCTTCAGTAGATCATTAATCTGTTTTTCTTTTTCAGCTTTGAGCTCTTCTTCTCTTTGCGGAGACTCCGTGTTAAGCTCTGCAATAATATCATTCACCTTTTCTTCGTCGAATTCTTCTTTTTCAGCCAGAATCACCTGGGCCGTCTCAGGGGATTCCTTGGTCTTCTCCAGACGTGCATCTGCTTCCTTCAAAAGTGCTATTGACTCTTCAGTGTCGCAGTACAGCTGATAGTCGCCGCCCATACGGTTCACATGGCTGAAACCAATACAAAGAAGAATGAATGCTGTGATGACAGAAAGTACTGCCACAAGCTGAGATATCTTTACAGTACCAAGGTAGAGGCTGTCAGTGCGCAGGCTTTCAATGAAGAATCTTCCTGTGCCGTACCAGATGACATACATCAGGAAAATCTGACCGTCAAATTTCTTTGCCTTTTTGGAGACAAAATGCAGAATGATGAATCCAAGCAGGCACCACATGGATTCATAGAAAAAGCAGGGATGTACCGGCTGGTTTGCAATTACGGATCCATCCGGATAGTTTCTGGAAATCCATGTCTGGATACGTCCGCTTGTCATGCCGAAGATGCTTTCTGTATTTTTTCCGAATGCCTCATGGTTCATAAAATTACCCCATCTGCCGATGCACTGACCAATCAGAAATCCCAGGGAGACAATATCATAAATCGGCAGAAGGCGAACTTTACGCAGCTTGCAGACAATTGAGCCGATAATTAATGCGCCGATTAAGCCACCGTAAATACCGAGGCCGCCGTTTCGGATATTGAAAATAGCTTTCCAGTCACCTGCGTAATCCGCCCAGTGGAAAATGACATAATATACTCTTGCGCCGATAATGCCGCCAATGACACCGCCGATAATACCATCAATAGCACGGTCAGCGTCAAGGCCAAAGCTGCGCATTCTGGAGAACGCATACATCATAGCCAGCATCATACCGATGGTAATCAGTATGCCATACCATGTGATTGTGAGGCCGAGAATGGAAAATGCTTCACTTTTGATTGTCATTTCAATTCCAAGCTTCGGAAAAGAAATTTTGTTTGGGTCAATTGTGCTTAATAGTGATACTATCATTTGAAAAATTCCTTTCGTTCAGTTTCAGGTATTATTACGGACAAACAACATTGTTCCGGCTGAAAGCGTTCCTGTAAGCAGTGCAGGATATCTTCCTTCTGAATGGATGCAAGTATTTCCGACCTGGCGAAGGGGGAGCTTTTTCCTGCCATATAGGATTCCATCAGCACGTCACAGGCGGTGCCGGGGTCATTCATGCTGATTACTACGTCGCCAAAAGCAGCGCATTTCAGTGCATGAAAGTATACTTCATCAATGCCTTCGTTTTGCATCCGCCGGATTTCTGCCAGTATCTCTTCCAACACCTGTTTCGGGTGATCGGATTCCCCGTCCATATATATGGTGCACCAGCTGTCACCGATAAAGCAATCTGTGCTGAATGTATCGTTAATCATACCTTCCGACAGCAGTTTTTTTTGCAGTGGGGAAACTGCACCAATCAATAAGTCAGCGGTAATCAGTGAAAGCAGGGATTCCCGCATTTGCTGTGATCCCTCTGCGGGTTTGCTTTTAAAGCCGATGCTAAACTGTGTTTTGCCGATATCGGCGAAGCTTTGGCGGTAAGCTGAAGCGATATTGTCAGGTTCATCCGGCAGAATGTTTTGCATCCGGAAGGGTGGAGCAGGCGAAAGAATGCGGTCTGCAATTTCAAGTATTTCATCTTTGTATACATTGCCTGTGCAGCAGAGTACCATATTATGCAGATTGTAATAAGCATCATGGCATTGATACAGTGTGTCAGCCGTGATATCCCGTATACTTTCCAGTGTGCCGAGAATGGGCCAGCGTATCGGGTGCGAATGATACAATCCCTGCATCATCTGATGAAAATTGACTGTGGCTGGGTCATCCATCCCTTCCAGTATTTCCTGCTTGATGATGCTTTTTTCCTGTTCCACACTTTCCTCTGTAAAACAGGGCTGCTGTACAAATTGCAGCAGAATTTCCAAAGCCTCTTTGAAGTTGCTTTGTGTCTGAAAATGATAAACGGTGTGGTCGTAATTTGTATAGGCATTATCCGAAACACCAAGACGACTGAATAGATTTGAAACATCACCGTATTTTTGCTCAAATAGTTTATGTTCCAGAAAATGTGCAGTTCCGATCGGAACATTTTCCACAGAGTCCTCAGGAGTTTTTTGAAAAACTGTCTGATAGGAACCGAATTTTGTGCCGAACTGTGCATAGGCGGTGCTGAAATCGGGCATTTCCATAATGCGAATTTCCAGGCCGCTTTTGTGTAGAATGCGGTGACATATATCACCGGTAACGGCATCCGTATAGCAAATACAAGTTGTATTCATTCTATATAATCCTCCGGACTGTCTGTATTGGCACGCAGGATATAAACAGAATCCAATACCAGTTGTTTGGCGGCGTTCATGATGGTTTCACGGGGCATTGTGCGCAGAACTTGTGAAAAGACTTGGGGACTGCGGGTTTCCTGACGTCTGAAATCAGTGCAGGCCATGGAAGCGATGCCGGAAGCGGAATCTGACATTTCTGCGGCCAGACGCTCATACCGCAGCGCCACCTTTTCCTTCATATCATCGCTGAATAATCCACATTGGATTGTTGAAAACTGTGTTAATATTGTGGAAATAGCTGTGGAAACTTGTTCATAGTCGATTCCACAGTCAATAAACACCGTATTTTTGAAGGTGGAAACATGCATGAGAATATAGTAACAAAGCTGCTGTTTTTCTCGTACATTCGTGAATAACAGTGAATCTGAAATGCCGCTCAGCATGCCCTCCAGCATTACCAGTTCCTCATGGTTCAAATTGTTGAATTTAAAGGCCAGAACCAGCTTGGATTGCTCTGTCTGCATGATTTCTTCAACAGTCTTTGAAATTTCTTTGCAGGGACTTGGAGCAAGAAATGGCATTGTTGGTGGAAAACGGTTGAAACTGTTGAAAGCCTGGTGGAAATAATCACGGATGATAGGCTTATGCTGCGGTGTCACGCAATAGATTTCCACAGAAGATGTGGAAAGAATCTGCTGCCATGTCTGATATGCCGTCTGAGGCGTGATTTTCTCAGCATAGTGTCGCTCTCCGTGAATGGGGATTGCGGCTGGTTCGTTCTGAAAAGCCAGCGCAGCGGCTTTTTCAAGAGCATATTCTCTTTTGTCATTTTTGCGGCAGTCAATATCGTCTATCAGATTCTGCTTGCAGATTCGGAATTCCGGGTTGCAGAATCCATTATTCTGGATGTTAGGCCGCAGAAAGCATCCAATGATCAGTTCCAGCATTTCCCTGGTGATTTCTTCGTGATAGAGGGCGTAGCGGTCATCCAGCCAGGAAGCCGTGAAAACCAATTCTGCGGTATCTCCGATTAAGCAAAGCCGTCCGGAGAAATCAGCGGCATAAAGGGAATCCAGTTTCAAAGCGAGTACGCCTCGGGATGGATAATCTGCAGAGGATTCTGTTAATACATCCGTCAGCAGTGCATGGATGGGAGCGTTTTCCGCATTTCGTGGAGTGCGGAAACGAATACACACATAATTGCTTCTGAATTTATGATCAATTGTTTCTGTAAAACGAATCTGATTGCCAAGTTCCATCGCTGTCTGCTGCATATTTCCTCTCCTTTCCACTACTAACTCATTTTATATTATACCACAATATTCTCATTTTGTCACTACCTTTCAGAAATTTTGATAACCGAAAAAAACACGCCTCTGCATAACGCAGAGGCGTGTGGTGTTTATCACAAGCGGATAATTATTTGTCAGCCAGTTTGGTGAGATATGCGTAACGCTTCTCAGCTGTCTCTTCAGCCTGCTGGAACAGATCCTTAGCACGCTCCGGGAAGGAACGAGTCAAAGCACTGTAACGAGCTTCACCCATGATGAAGTCCTGATAAGACTCTGTCGGAGCCTTGGAATCCAGCTGGAACGGATTCTTGCCTTCAGCAGCCAGACGAGGATCATAACGGAAGTTGTTCCAGTAACCGCACTTAACAGCCTTTTCCATCTCAGCCTGGCAGTTTGTCATACCGCCCTTGATGCTGTGCATCTCGCACGGTGCGTAGCCAATGATGAGGGAAGGACCGTTGTAGCTCTCAGCTTCCTTGATTGCCTTGAGAGTCTGGTTCATGTCTGCGCCCATAGCGATCTGAGCAACATAGATGTAACCATAGCTCATTGCGATATCAGCAAGACGCTTCTTTGCAATTGCCTTACCAGCAGCTGCAAACTGAGCAACCTGACCGATGTTGGAAGACTTGGAAGCCTGTCCACCAGTGTTGGAGTAAACCTCGGTATCGAATACCATGATGTTGACATCTTCGCCGGTTGCCAGAACGTGATCCAGACCACCGAAACCGATATCATATGCCCAGCCGTCGCCGCCGAAGATCCAAACGGACTTCTTGGAGAGGTATGTGCGATTTGCATAGATGTCTGCGCACTTGTCGCAGCAATCCTTTGTCTTTGCAACTTCAGCAACCAGTGCCTCTGTAGCAGCTTCGTTCTTTGCGCCATCCTCAACAGTTGCGAGGTAAGCTTCAGCAGCTGCCTTCAGCTCAGCGGATGCCTTATCGCTCTCTGTGATGCCCTTAACTTCTTCAATCAGACGATCACGGATTGCCTTCTGGCCGAGGTACATACCGAGACCGTGCTCAGCATTGTCTTCGAACAGGGAGTTTGCCCATGCCGGACCGTGGCCGTTTGCATCAACGGTGTACGGAGATGTAGCTGCCGGACCGCCCCAGATAGAAGAACAACCTGTTGCGTTGGAAACGTACATTCTGGAACCGAAGAGCTGAGTGATCAGGCGAGCATAAGAAGTTTCTGCGCAACCTGCGCAGGAGCCGGAGAACTCAAGCAGCGGCTTCTTGTACTGGCTGGAGATAACAGTTGCATCTGTAGCAACTTCCTTCTTCTCGGTAACCTTTGCAACACAGTAATCGAATACTGCCTGCTGATCTTCCTGGGACTCTCTGGAAACCATCTTCAGAGACTTTGTCGGGCAGACGCCGATACATACGCCGCATCCCATACAGTCGAGAGCAGAAACAGCCAGTGTGTACTTGTATTCTGTCTTGATGATCGGCTTCGGAGCAATCTTGGTGTTTGCCGGTGCAGCAGCAACTTCTTCATCTGTCAGAGCGAACGGACGGATTGTTGCGTGCGGACAAACGAATGCACACTTGTTACACTTTGCACATGTCTCAGCATTCCATTCCGGAACGAGAACAGCAACGCCACGCTTTTCATAAGCGGAAGCACCCTGCTCGAATGTACCGTCAGCGTGATCAACGAATGCAGAAACAGGCAGTGCATCACCCTGCATCTTGCCAACCGGGTTCATGATGCTGTCAACCATCTTAACGAGCTTTTCCGGACCTTCGATTGCTGCTGCTGCCTTGTTGTCAGCTGCAGTTGCCCAGTCAGCCGGAACGTCAATCTTCACATATGCTGTTGCACCTGCGTCGATTGCCTTCTCGTTCATTTCGACGATTTCCTTACCCTTCTTCATGAACTTCTGTGCCTTTTCCTTCATGTAGCCGATTGCTTCAGCTTCCGGCAGAACCTTGGAAAGGGAGAAGAATGCAGACTGAAGAACAGTGTTTGTACGCTTGCCCAGACCGATCTGTGCAGCCAGGTCGATAGCGTTAACAGTGTAAAGCTGAATGTTGTTCTTTGCGATGTACTGCTTTGCCTCAGCGTCGAGGTGCTGGCTCAGCTCCTCAGGAGTCCACTGGCAGTTGATGAGGAATACACCGCCCGGCTTTACGTCATTAACCATCTTGTAGCCCTTGATGACATAAGACGGGTTGTGACATGCAACGAAGTCAGCCTTGTTGATGTAGTACGGGCTCTTGATGGGCTGATCACCGAAACGCAGGTGGGAAATGGTGATACCGCCGGTCTTCTTGGAGTCATACTGGAAGTATGCCTGAACGAATTTATCAGTGTGGTCACCGATAATCTTGATGGAGTCTTTGTTAGCACCAACAGTACCGTCGCCGCCGAGGCCCCAGAACTTGCACTCGATTGTGCCTTCTGCAGCTGTGTTCGGTGTTTCTGCAGCTTCTTCCAGAGACATGCAGGTAACATCATCAACGATACCCAGTGTGAACTGCTGCTTCGGCTCAGCCTTTGCCAGCTCAGCAAATACAGCAAATACGGATGCAGGAGGTGTATCCTTGGAGCCCAGACCGTAACGGCCGCCGACTACCTTCAGGCCGGTTCTGCCCATAACGTTAAGAGCAGCAACAACATCCAGGTAAAGCGGTTCGCCAAGTGCGCCCGGTTCCTTTGTTCTGTCCAGAACAGCAACTGTCTTTGCAGATGCAGGAATTGCCTCAACCAGCTTCTCAGCAGAGAACGGACGATACAGACGAACCTTTACGATACCGACTTTTTCGCCATTCTTGTTGAGGTAATCGATGACTTCTTCTGCAACGTCGCAGATGGAGCCCATAGCGATGATGACACGGTCAGCATCAGCTGCACCGTAGTAGTTGAAGAGCTTATAATCTGTACCCAGCTTTGCGTTAACCTTGTCCATGTATTCCTCAACAATTGCAGGAACTGCATTGTAGTAAGAGTTACATGCTTCACGGTGCTGGAAGAAGATATCGCCATTTTCGTGGGAACCACGCATGGTCGGATTTTCCGGATTCAGAGCACGCTCACGGAATGCCTTAACAGCATCCATATCGGTCATTTCCTTCAGATCCTCATAGTCCCAGATGGAAATCTTCTGGATTTCGTGGGATGTACGGAAACCATCGAAGAAGTTGATGAACGGAACGCGGCTCTTCAGAGATGCAAGGTGTGCAACAGCAGCGAGATCCATAACTTCCTGCGGGTTGGTTTCAGCCAGCATAGCAAAACCTGTCTGACGGCAAGCATATACGTCAGAGTGGTCACCGAAGATGTTCAGAGCGTGGGAAGCAACGCAACGTGCGGATACATGGAATACGCATGGCAGCAGCTCACCAGCAATCTTGTACATATTCGGGATCATCAGAAGCAAGCCCTGAGATGCGGTGTATGTGGTGGTCAGAGCACCGGCGTTCAGAGAACCGTGAACGGTACCTGCTGCACCAGCTTCGGATTGCATCTCCTCAACCTTAACGGTTGTACCGAAGATGTTCTTGACACCCTGAGCGGACCACTGGTCAACATAGTCTGCCATCGGGCTGGAAGGCGTAATCGGATAAATACCGGCGACTTCCGTGAAGGCGTAGGAGACATATGCCGCAGCATTGTTGCCGTCCATGGTCTTCTTTGTACGAACGATTGCCATAGGAATGTACCTCCATTTAATGAATTTGGGCTGATATTCTGCACACATGAAAGCAGACGCCGAAACATCTTTGTTTACGGTGCAGAGTTTCGCAGATATATTATACCATATTCACGCAAAAAAGTAAAGCATTTTCCATGATTTTCCATGATTTTGCATGAATCCTTTTTCTTTTTAGGTGATTCTCTCGGATAACGCTGTAAATAATGCTGTAAAAGCCGTGTTGATGTTTATGCAATTTCACGAAAATATGGTAGCTTTTCTGAAAAAATGTAAAAAAAGGTTGACTGAATCAGATATTTGGTGTATAATAAGGGCAGTGAAATAATTTTATGTATTTCACTCGTTTTGTTGTCTCCTTTCTTTTGTTCTACACATTTTTATTTTATCTCATTTTATTTCAGAAGCAGAGCATGTGCTCTGCTTTTTCTCTTTCTATGAAACGACAGCAAAAAGACCTCCATTTTTGTAATGGAGGTCTTTTTTTATTCCGCATAGACAGAATCAATATTCAGGTATTCTTCCAGTGTCAAACCGCTGTGATATACATCATCTGCAATGGATTTACCGAGATAGCGGCAATGCCACGGCTCGTATTTATAGCCCGTGATATTCTCTTTTCCCTGGGGGTAGCGGATGATAAAGCCGTATTTCCAACAGTTTTCAGCCAGCCATTTTGCCTCAGGGGTATCATTGAAAGCATCGCTTGCCATATTGATGTCGATGCCAAGGCCTGTCTGGTGTTCAGAATGGCCGGGACGTGCAGAATAACGGTCTGCTGCCGCTTTTCCGTCACGGGCGCAGTAATTGTTATACAATGTGGACTGTGTTTCAAAAGAGCGGAAACCGGAGCAAATCCAGAGGCTGAGTCCATCCTGCGAAGCAGCAGCTGCCATTTCATTGAAAGCAGTTTCTGTGTCGGCATCCAGTCCGGGGTTGTAGTCAGAAGGCAGCGCATAGGTCTTGTTGGCAATGAGAATGCCATTTACATAGGTGACACCGCTGACTACTTCGATGGCAGGAGCTTCGCTGCCGGTGGTTGTATGTGTGGTGCCGCTGGATGCTGCTGCGTCAGTTGTGACATCCCCTACGGTCACCTGTACTTCAGCAAACACATCTGGATTGCTGACAGATGTGACACGAACAACGCAGGTGCCGTTGCCGACAGGTGTGATATGGCCGTAACCGTCTACTGCTGCAACAGATTCGTCGGAGGATTCCCATTTTTCAGTGACATCGATGGCGTCTTCCGGCAGCATTGTTACCCACGGCATAACAGTTTCGCCGCCCACCTGTAATTTGGCTTCATAGAAAGACAATTCGATTTTGCCGACAGAACCCGGCGGCAGCGGTGCAGTCGTGGTGGTAGTCGTGGTGGTTTCTTCTGTGGTGGTTGTGGTAACTGTCGTTGCAGCTGCTTCTGTCACCTGATTTTCTGCGGCATAGCGGTTTTGCTGTGCACGGGAGGGGCTGTGTTCGCTGACGATATATGTGAGACCAAGTGCAGCGCCTGCACAAATGACAATTGCCAATGCAACAGCACCGTTGCTGCTGCGGCGTGATTTTCTTCTTTCAGCCATTGATTTCTTCCTTTCTGTATTGACATGCAGGCATTGCCTGCGGTTGTTTCATATCCTTTATTATAACATATATTTTTCATTTTGTCACGCATTCTTGGAAATTGCTGAACAACTTTTTCGCAGGTAACGATTCAGACTGTATTTGAGGGCAAAGAATTTTGCTGCCAATGGCATAAGATACGCCACAGAATATGAAGCGAAAAAACGTGCTGCCACAAGACAGCACGTTTTTGATTCTTATTCGTCTGCGTTTGTATTGACGCTTGCAATAACGGCATCCAGCAGATTAGAAGGCAGCGGCTCATAGTGTGTGAATTCAAATGTAAATTCGCCCATGCCCTTTGCCACCTGGCGCAGATACATGGTAAAGTCGTGCATCTCTCTCATAGGTACTTCTGCTGTAATCTCGGTAATGCCTTCGCCGACAGGTTCCATGCCCAGCACCTTTCCACGGCGTTTATTCAGATCGCCCATAATATCGCCTGTCTTTGCATCCGGAATGGATACCTTCAGAGAACCAATCGGTTCCAGCATAATGGGATCTGCCTGCTTCATTCCTTCCTTGAAAGCGATAGATGCGGCTGTCTTAAATGCCATTTCAGAGGAGTCTACCGGATGATAGGAGCCATCTACCAGAGTCGCTTTGAGGTTGACCACAGGGCAGCCTGCAAGAACGCCCTTCTTCACGCTGTCCTGAAGGCCCTTCTCAACAGCAGGGAAGAAGTTCTTCGGAACTGCACCGCCGAATACCTTTTCTTCAAAAATCAGAGTCTCGCTTTCGCATGGCTCAAATTCAATATGTACATCACCGTACTGGCCATGGCCGCCGGACTGTTTCTTATGCTTGCCCTGTACCTTGACCTTCTTGCGGATGGTTTCACGATATGCAATCTTCGGCTCTTCCAGGATAACATCCACACCGAATTTGCTCTTCAGCTTTGCCTTGACAACGTCCAGATGCTGATCGCCCAGACCTGCAAGAATCTGCTCTTTTGTGGTGACATCCAGATCGAAGGAGAGTGCCTTGTCTTCTTCCAGCAAACGCTGAAGACCGGTGGAAATCTTGGCTTCATCGCCCTGTGCGCCGGATTTTACAGCCATGCGGTAGGTTGCGTTCGGGTACTTGATTGCACCGTATTTGATGATTCTGTCATCAGCGCAGAGAGTATCTCCGGTGTTGGCAGAAATCTTGGTTGCAACAACGATATCGCCTGCGATTGCAGAATCGACCTCAAACTGCTTTTTGCCCAGCATAGAGTAAAGCTTTCCGATTTTTTCTGTGGCGCCGGTGGTAGCGTTAATCAGTTCCTTATCCGGTGTCAGGGTGCCTGTAATTACCTTAATGAAGCTCATCTTTCCCACAAACGGGTCAGCAACTGTGCGGAATACATATGCAGAAACCGGTGCAGAGGCATCTACCTTGACATCAATTTCCTTTTCGGCTTTATCAAATGCAGTCAGCGGTGCTGCTGTGGAAGGATCCGGCATATACTTCAGGAATTCCAGCAGCAAATCACAGCCGGCAGGGTTGGTGCAGGATACGGTGAATACTGGCATTGCACGGCCTGTACGCATTGCTTCGTGAATGCCGTGGCTGATTTCCTCCTGGGTGAAGGCTTCACCAGCGAAGAATTTTTCCATCATCTCATCGCTTGTTTCTGCAACAGCTTCGCTGAGTGCATCCAGCAGCGAATCAGCGGTAATGCCTTCCTTGTCATTCAGCACAATGCCGCTGGCATCTGCTGCTACAGATACACCCTTCTTATCGTAGGTGTAGGACTTCATTCTGCCAAGATGAACCAGTGTCTTGAACTGGCCGCCGGCAATCTCCGGAACAATAACAGGGCAGACAGCTGCGCCGAAATGTTCCTTCAGAGAATTCAGTGTATTATAGAAATCCTGGTTCGGATCGTCAATTTTCGTAACAACAAACAAAACGTGTTTGCCCAGCTTCTTGGCAGCCTGGAAGGCCTTTACTGTGCCAACGTGTACGCCGGATTTTGCAGATACGCAGATGATAACGGTATCGCCTGCATACAGGCCTTCATTTGTGGCAGCTGCAAAATCAAGCAGGCCGGGAACATCCAGCAGATTGATCTTAAAGTCGCTGTATTCAAATGCAGCCAGTGAAAGGTTAATGGAATACTTGCGCTTTGTTTCTTCGGGGTCGTAGTCGCAAACAGTATTTCCGTCGGCGGATTTGCCCAGACGGTCAATGACACCTGCACGATAGAGCAGTGCTTCCGCAAGAGCAGTTTTGCCGCAGCCGCTGTGACCCGTGATAACAATGTTTTTAATTTTAGTGGTATCTAAGTTTTTCATTTGCGTGACTCTCCTTACTGCCGTGTGCATTGGATGGAGGATCCGATGAAAGAAAATTTCGGAAGTATCTGTGTTGCGCTGTTTCATCCGCCGCATACGTAATTTACATTTCCTATTATACCATATGCAAAAAAACCTTGCAAGTATGAAAAAGAAATTCTACATAATAACGAAAATTCAGCTTTCTATTTATGCATATTACCCATGAATATTTTAAAGTTCTGTGAATAATGTATGAAAAATAGCCTTTCTTTGACAAAATAAAAGAATCTGGACGCTTTATGCAAAGCGTGGAGGCTGCAATTCAGGGGAATCTGCTGATTGGGGCAGTGCCATAAAAAAAGGATATCCGCAAAGCGGATATCCTTCTGAAGATTATTTGTTTGTGGGAACCAGCTTTTCCTTTCCGCCCATGTAAGGACGGAGTACTTCCGGAATGGTAACAGAACCATCTTCCTGATAGTGGTTTTCCAGGAATGCAATCAGCATTCTCGGCGGAGCAACAACAGTGTTGTTCAGTGTGTGTACCAGATATGTGCCTCGCTCACCCTTTGTACGCATCTTCAGGCGGCGTGCCTGCGCATCGCCCAGATTGGAACAGGAGCAGACTTCAAAATACTTCTTCTGACGGGGGCTCCATGCCTCGATATCGCAGGATTTTACCTTGAGGTTTGCAAGGTCACCGGAACAGCATTCCAGCTGACGAACCGGGATTTCCAGTGTGCGGAACAGCTCCACGGAGAGTCTCCACATTTTGTCATACCATTCCATGCTCTCCTCCGGCTTACAGATAACAATCATTTCCTGCTTCTCGAACTGATGAATTCTGTAAACGCCTCTTTCTTCCAGGCCGTGTGCGCCGATTTCCTTACGGAAGCAGGGGGAATAAGAGGTCAGTGTCAGCGGCAGGCTGTTTTCATCAATCATCTGATTTACGAAACGGCCGATCATGGTGTGCTCAGAGGTGCCGATGAGATAAAGGTCTTCGCCTTCAATCTTGTACATCATGGCTTCCATTTCCTCAAAGCTCATAACGCCTTCCACAATGCTCTTGTGCATCATAAAGGGCGGAATCATATAGGTGAATCCATGTTCAATCATAAAATCTCTTGCGTATGCCAGAACTGCTTCGTGCAGTCTTGCGATGTCGCCCATGAGATAGTAGAAGCCTGTACCTGCCACACGGCCTGCTGCGTCCTTGTCCAGTCCGCAGAAGCTGCTCATGATTTCTGCATGGTAGGGGATTTCATAATCCGGAACAACCGGCTCTCCAAAACGCTCGACTTCCACGTTTTCAGAGTCGTCCTTTCCAATCGGAACGGAGGGATCAATCATCTGAGGAATACGCTTCATGATCTCGTCCAGCTTTGCGGACTGCTCATCCATCAGCGTTTCCTTTTCCTTCATGATAACGGCATTTTCTTTCACCTGTGCACGGATTGCCTCTGCCTCTTCCTTTTTGCCTTCCTTCATCAGTGCGGGCACCTGTGCAGAAAGCTTATTGCGCTGTGCACGCAGATCTTCGGAAATGTGCTTTGCCTCAATAATCTGTGCGTACAGATCAGCGGCTTCATCTACCAGCGGCAGTTTTTCATCCTGAAATTTCTTGCGGATGTTCTCCTTAACTGCTTCCTTATTGTTAATCAGAAATTTAATATCAAGCATGATGTTTCTCCTTATATTATTTAGTCAGTTGTTCCAAAGCGGCGAGTCTGACACAGATGCAGAACAGTTCCATGGCCAGTTTCAGCTCATCGCAGGAAGGATATGTGGGTGCAATACGGATATTGCTGTCCATCGGGTCATTTTTATAGGGATAGGTTGCACCGGCGCTGGTCAATACGACACCGCCATCTTTGCAGAGCTGTACAATTCTCTTGGCTGTACCCTGGGGTGCGTTGAAGGACACGAAGTATCCGCCTTCCGGCTTGGTCCATTCTCCGATTCCGAGGGGCCGGATTTCCTGCTCCAGCATATCAAGCACAATATCAAACTTCGGCTTCAGAATTGCCTGATGCAGTTTCATATGTGTGCGCATATTGTCGGCATTTTCAAAATAGCGGACATGGCGCAGCTGATTGGTTTTATCAAAGCCGATGGTCTGCACGCCCAGATGCTTTGAAAGCTCATCCATATTTTCACGGGATGTGTTCAGTGCTGCAACACCTGCACCGGGGAATGTTACCTTGGAGGTGGAAACAAACTGGTAGAAAATGCCCTCGTTTCCGGCTTCTTCGCAGGCGGCATTGATAGTAAGTGGTGTTCTTGGGCTGTCTGTCAGGTGGTGAATGCAGTAAGCATTATCCCAGAAAATGCGGAAATCCTTTGCTGCCGGTTTCAGTGCTGCAAAGGCACGCACGGTATCATCGCTGTATACAATACCGGAAGGATTGGCATAAATCGGCACACACCAGATGCCCTTTACCGTCTCATCCTGCTCCACATACTGCTTTACCATTGCCATATCCGGACCGTTTTCATCCGTTGGTACCGGAATCATCTCTACACCGAAATATTCAGTCAGTGCAAAATGACGGTCATATCCCGGGACAGGGCAAAGAAATCTGATTGTATCCTGTCTGCACCAGGGAGCACAGCCGGAAATACCCTTCACATATGCAATCTGCAAACATGCAAACATGAGCTCCAGACTGGAGTTTCCGCCGATGAACATTTCATTCGGCTTTGCGCCCAGAATATCAGCAAACAGTTTCTTTGCTTCGGCGATTCCTTCCAGAAGACCGTAATTTCGTGTGTCGTCACCGCTTTCAGATATAAGAGAAGCGTCAGCAGGCAGGGCGTTCAGCAGCGGCATGGTAAGATCCAGCTGCTCAGGGCCCGGCTTGCCTCGTGCCATGTTCAGACTCAGTTTTTTTGCTTGAAACGCATCATATGCGGCCTGTGTTTCCGCAAGGCAGGCCTGCAATGCTTCTCTGGACATTCCAGACAATTTTGCATTTTCCATCGAATTAACTTCCTTTCCGTTCCAGCTTCCATCGATAATCCTATTTATTCACTATCCAATGGATTTACTGAATTATTATAGCATATATCTTGAAAAAATGCAAGAGATATCGATTAAAAATGCAGGTGTTCCAAAGGAATACCTGCATTTTTTTAATAACATGGCAGAAAATACAAGTCCTGCCCTCAGGGTTTTGCCGTTTCTGCATTGCAAACAGGACAGGATGATGATACAGGAGGCAGGGGAATTCTGCGGAAAGAAGCAGTTCTGGCATCATAGGTCAGGAGCGTTCCTGTCAGCAATTCTCCGATGCCGGTAAAATAGCGGATGGCTTCCATTGCCTGCAGACTGCCGATGACACCTGCCAGCGCACCGATGACACCTGCGTTCCTTCCGGTGGGTACTGCATCCTTCGGAGGCGGGGCTTCAAAAATACAGCGATAGCAAGGGCCTTTTCCCGGGATATATGTCATAAGCTGCCCCTGATAGCCCAGAATCCCTGCGTGGGAAAATGGCTTTTTCTGTGCTACACAGGCATCATTGATCAGGAATTTGCTGTCGAAATTATCAGTACAGTCCATTATAAAATCGTAGTCCCGGATGATATTTCCGATATTCTCAGAAGATATATAGCATGAATGGGGAATCAGTCTGACATCAGGGTTCAGCTTTTCTGCCGAAGAAATGGCAGATGCAACCTTGGAAACACCGACTCTCTCTGTGTTGTGTATTATCTGACGCTGGAGATTGGATACATCCACACAATCTGCGTCTGCAATGCCGATGGTGCCGATGCCGGAGGCGGCAAGATACAGAATCACGGGAGAACCCAGTCCGCCTGCACCGATAACCAGTACCTTTGCATGCAGCAGTGCTGCCTGACCTTCTTCACCGAAGTCCTTTAGTACCAGATGCCGTGCATAGCGTTCCTGCTGCTGCTGTGTCAGAAGCATATTCTTTTTCTCCTTTTGGAAAATATTATTTACATATAAAACGCCGGGAATCATCCGCAAAAGTATCAGGAAAGGGAGGAATAGTAAGCCTCCAGTTCATTTCTGCATTCCAGAAAGACTTTTCCAAGGATAGGGTCAAACTGTGTTCCCAGGGATTCCTTTATAATGGAAAAAGCGTGTTCATAGCTGTATGCCTCTTTATAGCATCGCTTGCTTACCAGTGCATCAAAGACATCAGCCAGTGCCATAATGCGTGCTTCCGGTGGAATGGCCTCCCCCTTGCGATGTTCCGGATAGCCAGTGCCGTCCCATCGTTCATGGTGGAAATTTGCGATGTTGACTGCAATCTGCACGAATTCTTCATTGTCAACTTCATTCAGCACATTTTTGAGAATTCTTGCACCCTCCGGCGCATGCTTCTGCATTTCTGCATATTCCGCTTCGGTGAATTTACCGGGCTTGCGCAGGATTTCATCATCGACAGATATTTTACCCAGGTCATGCATCGGTGCGGATTTGATGACGTACCGCAGGAAGGATTTGGACAGTCCAAGGGATTTCGGCATATCAGGCTGCATCAGCAGCTTCTGTGCGAAGATGTGGACAACCCGGCTGGTACGATTAATGTGTCCGCCTGTACTGTTGTCACGGCTTTCAATGACGCTTGCCATGCCGGTTAAAATGGAATCCTGCACCTTTCTGATATGGTCTGTTTTTTGTTCCACTTCATTCTGCAGCCTGCTGTTATATTCGTTCAGCAGCTTGACATACTGCTGCTGTTTGGTTTCATCGTCCAGAAGTAAGCCGTACCCCACTATTTCGCCTTTTTTCTCAATGGTGGTGAGTTTTCGTTCATAGGCACCTTCTCCAAGCTCGAAATATGTGGTGTGGGAATGGAAAACGGTGTAGAGTCCGTCTGAAATGCGCTCGTGAATCCGCATTTTGGCAAGTTCCGGAAACAGCTTTTTTGCAGGTGCGTTGGCATCCAGGTAGCCATATTCACGGTCTGTGATGATATAGGGGTTTTCCATCTGGGCAAAAATCCATTCGTGGCCGGAGTCTGTAACGCCGAAAAAGTCGTTTGCCAGTATGCTGATAACAATGGCTACCAGGGAAAGGGAGGTCAGCATCGGCGTCAGTTCAATCTGTAAATTGGCGTATAATTTCAGTATCAGTGCCACAATCATGACGACTTCTCCGCAGGCCAGTTTGAACAGATTACGGCGTTCTGATTTGATTTTGCTCATCATCAGCTGAATCAGGGTGTAGATACAGCCGCATGCAAGAATCAGCAGCAGACCGGTATTTCGTGCGGTCAGCAGTGCAGAGGTTTCCTGATGCACTGTCCAGATCTGCAGTGTTTCATTCCGTGTGAAATAGACATGTCCCAGCAGTGCTTCTGTGATGGTTTCGCTCCATTGAATCGCAACCACAGCGACTTCAAAGACGCCCCACAGATAAAGCAGCAATTTGGAAGCGTGAAGCCGCAGATAGGTGATTAAAAAGGAAATGAAGAAATAGTAGAACAATGCATTTCCGAGATGCTGGAATTTCAGGACGATGCGTGCTTCCGCTTCTGTTTTTACCAGCGCCATCAGGAATGCGCCGCTGTTCATGACCATACAGCCGATGCTGGTCAGAGTCAGACGGACAGAGCTTGCATTTTGTTCTTCACCGTGTATCAATGCAAATATGCCTGCCAATGGAACAAATATTGCCAATAATTCTAAAATACGTATAAGCAAAGGTGTGCCCCTTTCAATATAATACATTATGTTGATTGTTACTATTATATAACAATTTTTTTAAAAAATCAAGTAGCAAACAGATATTTTAAAACCTTTATCATATTTGGCAGGGGCTTGGACAGAAAAACGCAGTGCCGTGGCTGTTTCCCCGGCACTGCGTTTGTTCTTATACATTTTTTCGGTATTGTCCCGGCGTCATTCCTGTGACTTTCTGGAATTGACGCAGGAAATAGTTGTAGTCTTCGTAGCCGCATTTTTCTGCAATGGAAGCGATGCTCATAACAGTGGTGGAAAGCAGATAGATAGCATGGTAAATGCGGGCATTAATGGTATCCTGGTGGAAGCTGATTCCGAAGCAGTCTTTATAAATTTGTCGGAAATAGCCTGCGCTGAAGGAGTACTCCTTGCAGACAATATCGGCGGATAGTGCCAGTGTTTCATAAAGGCGGTTGCGAATCACATACAGTGTGGATGTGTGGGGCGATGACTGACGCTGCGCAAGCAGTGATGTTTCCTCCGCCAGTTTTTGCTGCACCTGTGCAAAGCATTCCTTTACATCTGTATTCGGCTCGAATTTCAGCGCACTGTAAAGCACAGTGTGCATATTCCTCTCCTTCAGAAGATTGGTGGAGTGCAGCAGCACCGCTGACAGCCTGTTCATCAGCATTTCACATTCTTCCATGGAATGACAGGGCAGATTGGTACACAAAAAGATTTGCTGGTCGATACGGCAGCAGATGCCGTCCTTCTGTACGAAATTGCGCAGGACATCCGCAACCTGCGTCAGAAATTCCGTCTGCTGAGATCGGGTCTGCATCTGGAAAACACTGAACTTGACCGCGATGGAATAGAGAGGCTCTGCTGCAGAAGAGAGCCGCACAGATAATACTTTTTCTGCACCTTGCAGATTGTAGACACCTGTCAGTGCATCGTGGTGCTCTGAAAGATTCTGACACTGCAAAAGATAACGGATATCATTTTTCATGCAAAGGAAGGTCAGTCCGATTGAGACTGTTTTCATCCAGTTGCGGAATACATCGTCATAGGAATCCGGTTCGTAGTATTCCAGAACGTAGTAACCGAAGATATGCTGCTCGAAAAACAGCGGTACATAAAAATGATTTGCTGTATCCGGCGCATTGACAAACAATGCATGAAAATCCGTGGGCGTACATGTTACGGGAGGACGGTTCCGATACCAGGGCATAACGGAACGGCAGGTCAGCATGCCCACCGGTTCTGTTGCGGAGGTATCATACCAGTTTTCAAACAGGCATAGATACATGTTCTGTACCCATCGTATCATATACTGATGTTTTCCCAATACATCTATGAACTCTTCCAGCGTACTGCAAAGCGTGAGCTGCTGTTCCTGCGTGCCCAGCACATTCCATTTTTCATACTGCTGTTTTGTACGCATACGCTCCACTTCTTCCCGGAGCTGTTCCAGATTGGAATGACAGCCGCAGCTTTCACCGGAAATCCATGTCCCCTTTGGCGGACGGAATGAGGGCAGCGGTTCACCCTTTGCCATGGTTTCCAGCATCATTACTGCATTTTGGCCAATCTGATTTCTGCCACGGCAGTATGTGCTGAGCATCGGTGTATGATAAATACGCTCGTGTATATATTCATATCCGGCCACTCGTACATCCTGTGGAACACGGATACCGTTTTCCAGGAACGTGTCCAGCAGACCGTATGCCATGTGGTCATTGGCGCAGACGATTGCCTCCGGCATGGGCAGTTCTCCGCTGATATAGCGTTTTGCATATGAAATACCGGAGGAAACCCAGAAATCGCCGTAGTGTACACGGGATGGGTCGTAGGGTATGCCGTGGGATTCCAGCATCCGGCGGTAGCCTGCCACACGCCGCTCTGAGGGCCATTGTCCCTGGAACCCGGTGAGCAGATCAATTTTTGTCAGCTGATGAACCTCCAGAAAATGCCGCACGACCTCTGCGATATCATCTTCGTCATCTGTGTCGATGAAGCGAACATTTGGCATATCCAGCGCAGGGAAGTAAAGGCCTATGACGACAACCGGGATATCCTGACGCTGTTCAATCACATGGTAAATGATGCTGCGGAGCTTTTCATTGATAATGGCTTCCTGAATGAGTACGATACCCCGAAGCTGGGGGGAATACACAAGGTCATAGATGCTGTTTTCCAGTGCAAGTGCCTCGCTGTATTCATAATTATTATAGAGATTGGAAAAAATAACGGTTCTGCGGCCGAAAGATTGCGCACTGGCAATGATGCCCTTGACAATCTGGCTCTGTTCAATATTGTTTACTTCAGCTGCAATAATTCCAATCATGCTTTTTTCAGTCACAGGTACCCCCCCTCTCATATTTATTATATCTAAATATTCATCATTTGTCAAGGGAATTTTCTTTATTTTGTCCAATTTTTCTGTGTTTTGTCAATTGACAAGAAACACCGCTTGAATTTTGAAGCATTCAAGCGGTGTTTCTACTCTTTTTTTGGGGGGAGTGCAGGATATATCAGCCGCCATATCGCAGCATTTCATCAATACATTTGCGTGCATCAGCAATCAGCTGGTCATCCATCAGGATTTCCTCGCCGCCGGTTCCCTGGACACACTGATAGATATCGCCCAGTGTGGTCAGCTTCATATTGTGGCATACACAGTCTTTGGAGAGCGGATAGAAGCGTTTATCAGGACAGCTGTACTGCAGGTGCTGTACAATGCTGTTTTCCGTACCAATGATAAACTCTTTGGCATCACTTTTCTCTGCATATGCCATGATGCCTGTGGTGCTGCCTGCATAATCAGCAAGCGCAGTTACAGCGGGACGGCATTCCGGGTGTACCAGCAGCAATGCTTCGGGATGTGCAGCCTTTGCAGCCTTGACATCTTCCACTGTCATGCGGGCATGTGTAGGGCAGCCGCCGTTTACGAGTTTGATTTCTTTTTCGGGTACCTGTTTCTGTACCCAGTCGCCCAGATTGCAGTCCGGGATAAAGAGAATCTTTTTGTCAGGCAGTGCCTGGATGATTTTCACAGCTGAGGAGGATGTGACACAGACATCACAAAGAGTTTTCAATGCGGCTGTTGTATTGACATATGCCACAACTTTGTAATCCGGCATGGATTCCCTCATCTGTGCAAGCATTTCCGGATCCATCTGTTCTGCCATGGGGCAGCCTGCATCTGCATTGGAGAGAATGACTTTTTTTCTTGGGGAAAGCATTTTGACGGTTTCTGCCATAAAGCGTACACCGCACATAATAACGGTATCTGCATCAGACTTTGCAGCCTGCTGTGTCAGACCGAAGGAATCACCGATATAATCAGCGACTTCCCAGATATCATGGCTTTGATATGCGTGTACAAGGATACAGATGTTTTTTTCCTTTTTCAGGCGGATAATTTCCTGCTGCAGTTCATAGGTTGTCATAGTGGTTGCTCCTTTCGGCATTTTTTTCATTATAGCATACAAATGCAAAAAAATCAAGGGGACAATAGCGGGAATCAGAAATCCCCCTGTGCACGGCACAGAGGGATTTTTGTATTATTCATCACCGAAGGAAACGCCGAGACGCTTTGCTGTGACCACCAGCTGGTCCTTCGGGCTGACAAACTTTGTCAGTCCTGCAATATCCTCAAGCTTGTTGGAGGTAATCTTGCCGTTTACCATTGCAACGGTTCTGCCGTATTTTTCCTGCTCAATCAGCTTTGCGGCATGCACACCGAATTTTGTTGCCAGAATGCGGTCATATGCAGAAGGAGAACCGCCTCTCAGCATGTGTCCCGGAACGCAGACACGGGCTTCAATACCGGTGGCAGCCTGTACCTGTGCAGCAATTCTGCCTGTTGCGGTAATGATACCTGCTTCTTCACGCTTTCTTGCTCTTTCTTTTTTCTTGAGCTTTGCTTCTTCCTGATCAAAGGCACCCTCTGCAACTGCCATAATGGAAAAGCCCTTTCCGCTGGCAGCACGCTTCATCAGTGCAGCACTGACCTTGTCAATATCATAAGGAATCTCAGGAATCAGAATGACGTCTGCACCGCCTGCAATACCTGCATTCAGTGTCAGCCAGCCAGCCTTGTTTCCCATGACCTCACATACCAGAATGCGGCTGTGGGAGGCTGCTGTGGTATGGAGACGGTCAATGGCATCTGTTGCGGTGTCAACTGCGGTATGGAAACCGAAAGTGACGTCTGTACCGTAAATATCATTGTCAATGGTTTTCGGCAGACCAATGACATTCAGACCTTCATCAGAAAGCAGCTTGGATGTTTTATGTGTACCATTTCCGCCCAGTGTCAGCAGACAGTCCAGTTTCTGCTTTTTATAGGTTTCACGCATGTTTTTTACTTTATCTACGTTATCCTCACCAATGACAGTCATCATCTTGAACGGCTGACGCTTTGTGCCGAGGATGGTGCCGCCCTGCGTGAGAATGCCGGAAAACTCAGAGGGCTGCATAACACGGCACAGATTATGAATCAGGCCGTAGTAGCCGTTGGAGATGCCGACGATTTCCACATTTTCCTCTCCCATCAGTTCAAAACATGCCTTTGCTACGCCACGGATGGTGGCGTTCAGGCCGGGGCAGTCGCCGCCTGAAGTCAAAATACCGATTCTTTTTTTCACAATAATCATTCCTTTCTGATCTTCTGACCGCTGCACAGTGCAGCGGTTTAAATTTTATGGTTGTACTGGCAGTCCGGATAGCGGGAACAAACCCAGTAGTTTGCGGTGGGGGTTGCCACGCAACGCAGGGGAGAAAGGCATTCAGGGCAAATCTGCTGCATCAGTGCTTTCCGTGCGTTCAGTTTGTACTCTGCGGACTGCTGCGCATGACGTTCCCGTTCTTCTGCGCCGCGCAGCTGATTTTTACAGATGAAATCATAGAGAAACTTGGTTTCATCCGGTGTCAGTATCATCTGGCGTTTCTCACTAATGACCTGGGCAATACGAAGCAGTGCATCCACAGATGTTACGACGCTGCAGTCAGGGGGATAGGGCCCATGCAGTGTGATGGCGGAGGAATCGATGCCCTGCATATATACAATAGAATGAAAATGCAGCTGAAAGGGCATGTTTTTCAGAAATTTCTGCAGTCTGCCGATATGGTAGATGTTCTGCATAAGAGGACTGAAATAATCGATTTCTTCCCCGTTTACCATCTGTTTCCAGTATTTATGCATGCCGTTTCCCACGATGGTTCCACGGAAGGTTTTGATTTCTCCCACAAAAACGCAGTAAGGCGATACAGCAAGAAAATCAATATGCATGCTGTGATTGTCCTCTGTCGGAATCAGGAGATCACGGACAATCCACCAGTCTTTATATTGTGCCAATGACTGCGTAATCTGCATATCCAGTGTAAGAATTCCCATGATTGCTGTCTCCTATTCTTCCTTATGGATAATAAACCAGAATGTTGAGCCCTTGCCAATGGTACTGTCTACGCCGAAAGCGTAGTCATGAAGCCGCAGAATAGCCTTAACAATGGAGAGCCCAAGTCCTGTGCCTACAACAGAACGCTTATAGTTTTCGCTGCGGTAATACTTGTCGAAAATTCGGGAAAGTGTTTCCTGGTCCATTCCTTTTCCCGTATCCTTTACAGAGATGCGGATGCCTTCATCCACATGCTGCATCTGAATGAAAATCTGCTTATCTTCACCGGTATAGTTTACAGCATTGTTTATCAGATTGCAGATGACCTGTTCAATTTTTCCGGCATCACAGAAAACGATGGCTTCGCCGTCCGTTTCCAGCGAAAAATGATAACCGGAGAAATCGCTGAGTCCACGATAACGTTCCGTGATTTCCTTCAGCCGCAGTTCCATATCAAATTCAGTCTCTGCCAGTGTCATTCTGCCGTTTTCCAGCTTGGACAAATCCAGAATATCATTGACCAGTGCCTGGAGACGGTCTGTTTCTTCGATGATGACCTGCAGATGTTTGTTCCGCTTCTCCGGATTGTCACCTGAAATATCACGAATCATTTCGGCGTAGCCCTTCAGCATGGTGAGGGGCGTTCGCAAATCGTGGGAGGCGTTGGCAATCAGATCACGCTGCATGATATCTACACGGTTGATTTCGTGACTGGCATAGGTCAGGGTTTCCGCCAGCTTTTCTGCCTCATCGTAGCCGTTGCCGTTGAATCTGATATCATATTTTCCGTGTGCCAGCTGTTCCGCATCTTTTGTGACACGCACAATGGGTTTCGCAAGACGGTCTGACACGATGGAGGTAATAATCAGCGCAGCCAGTATCAGGATAATGGTAATCATAACCAGCTGTCTGCGGATGATATTGACGGTGGCTGTGACCGGCGTCAGCGGAGTATTCAGAATCAGATAACCCTCCGGGTCATCGACAGAGCCAAGTACCCTTGCGAATACCAGCACATCCACATTGGTATCGGGATGTGTATCCTTAAAATAAATAATGCCGTCTGCATCCGGAATCACTTCCCGGACAATTTCACGCACATGGTTATCATAGCCGTGGAGAAAACAGCTTCCCCCCATGCTGTGCTGTGCATATTTTTCACGCTCGTATTTGTCAAGCACTTCAATGCAGAGGTCGTTCTGTACCGCAAGTGACAAATAGGTACTTTCGTAGTTTTTGTTCTGATATTCGGCTACCATTTCATCTGTAAGCTTGATGATATCCTTGGTTTTCATGCGGTCATAGAAATTCTGCAGAAACAAAACCTGACAGACCCAAAGCAGCAGAAAAGTCAGCAATACGAATTCCATGAACCAGAACCAGATGGTCATGCGCATGCTGTTTCGCTGCCTAAACGGAAGTTTAAGTTTCAAACTTGTATCCCATTCCTCTCAGCGTTACGATGAATTTACGGTAATCACCAAGGCTGTTTCGCAGCATCTTGATGTGTGTGTCTACGGTACGGTCATCGCCAAAGAAGTCATAGCCCCAGACTTCTTCCAGCAGCTTGTCACGGGTGAGTGCAATATTGCGGTTTTTGACCAGATAGAACAGCAGTTCATATTCCTTGGGCGTCATGGATACCTTCTTGCCGTTGACATAAACCTCTCTGCCAATCATGTCAATTTCCAGGCCTTCATAGCGGATGCGGTCTGCATTGGCTGTGGTCTGGGGGGCTTCCGAGGTACGGCGGAGTACAGCCTGAACTCTTGCCATCAGCAGCTTCGGGGAAAAGGGTTTTGCCACATAATCATCGATGCCCAGCTTAAAACCATATTGCTGGTCATATTCCTCATGCCGTGCGGACAGCATAATAATTGGTGTGTTCTGTGCCTTGCGGATTTCCTCACAGGCGGAGAATCCATCCATGCGAGGCATCATCACATCCATGATAATGAGATCATATTTGTTTTCTTTGGCTTTGGCGACTGCCGCCATTCCGTCTTCCGCTTCATCCACCTCAAAATCTTCCAGCTCAGCGTATTCCCGAATCATCAGACGGATATTCGCTTCATCATCCACAATCAATATCTTCATATGTAACATCCTTTCTGCGTCATTGAGGCAATATATCCGTCATTTCGGCGTGAAATGCAAAGGAATTGCAGGGGAACATTGCCTTTGAAAGCTTATCTGTATTTATTTTATCATATTGATGTGAATTTTTTGTGAAATTTTCAAGGATTTTTGTTTATTATTTGATAGTTCATTGACTTTTTTTGAAAATTTTGCTATAATAATGGTAATCGCATCAACTGTATTTTAAATGCAGCTGGATTCCACACCGTGTCTTTCAGGGAAAGGAAGTGTATTGCTTGAAGCCCAAAGAAAGTAAAGTGTCGATTATTGCACTTGTTTATTCGATTGTCACAATCTATATTATCGTATATGCGCTGTTTCATCAGACAAATACGGATTTGATATACATTATTTTGATTGCGTATGCCCTTGGATCGGTGATTCTGAGCGTCTGGCTTGTGCTGGATTCCCAGCGGACAGCCAGACATAAAAAAGAGGCGGCACAGAAGCGGCTGAGCTATCTGGCACAGAATCTTTCTGCTCCGGCGATGCTCTGGAATGATAGTTTTACCTCTATTGTGCTGAATGATGCGCTGAAAAATCTCTCTGAAGTAAAAATCGGAGATGACACGGACCCGAAGCTGGTGATTCCCTTTTTCTTTGGAAAAAAGGAGATGAAGGATGAGGATATCCACGAGGTGGTTACACAGAAGAATCTGGAGTACCATTTCACCACATCTTCCGGCAGAAATCGTGAAATGATCTGGAACACCTCCACCATTGAAACGGACGAGGAAAATCTGACCTGGTTTATTTCCATCGGCATGGACCTGACAGACCAGCGTTTTATGGCATCCCAGCTGGAGAGTGCCGCAAAAAAGCTGACAGTATCGGAAGGCCGGCACAATCTGACCATGGAACTGATGGATGTGGGCATTCTGCTGGTGGAGCAGGGCAATCCGAAACTGTTCCCTTCTGATAAACTGCAGGCGATGCTTGGCCTGAAAGCAGACTATATTACCATTCCTGAACTGCGTGAGCGTGTGTTTCCGCCGGATATGGTGGTATTTGACAGCCATGTGCGCAATCTGAAGAACCATATGATTGATTATATCGGAAAAACCTCTGTGCTGGAACTGCGTCTGCTTGCGGCGGATGGACAGTACAGATGGTTCTCCTATCGTTACAAGGCGAAGGAACATGCCGACACGGGCAGACTGATTGTTGGCGGTTCTGTGATTGACATTTCCAACGACAAGGAAAAGGACGCACGAATCCTTAAATATGCGTATGAGGATTCTGTTACCGGCATCCCCAACAGAAACAGGCTGATGCTGATGGGCAGGGATCTGTATCAGAGCACAATTGAACTGAAGTCTTCCTATTGGGTCATTGTTATGGATATTGACCGGTTCCATCTGATTAACGATACCTGCGGCTATGCAGTGGGCAATGAGCTGCTGAAAAGCTTTGCAGACGCTGTAAATTCACAGCTGAACTACGGCGGCTTTGCGGCACGCATTTCAGGCGATAATTTTGCTTTGATTCTCCGTGATACCGGAGAGGATACACTGCCGGAAAAAACGGTGGAAAAGATACAGAGACTGCTTGCCACAAAGGCGGTGGGCGTACTGGCAAACCGTTCCCTGACATGTTCTGCCGGTTATGCGAAACTGCCGGCGGACGGGGAGTCCTTTGAGCAGGTTATGGAGCATGCGGAGTTTGCGCTTTCCTCCGGAGAAAATGCTCTGGGAAGCATCAAACGCTATACCTCGGCAATGCACGATTCTATTATCCGTGAAAGCTATCTGGAGGCACAGCTTAGTGATGCCGTTATGAATAACAGCCTGGTGCTGTATTATCAGCCGAAAGTGGCACTGGAGACAGGCCAGGTCATCGGCCTTGAGGCTCTTGTGCGTTGGATTCTGCCATCCGGCAAAGTGATTTCTCCCGGTGTGTTCATTCCCATTGCGGAAAAATCTCAGCTGATAACCCATCTGACCAGATATGTTCTGCGGGAAGCCTGCCGTCAGCTGCGGGAGTGGCAGCTTCAGGGACTGCCGGAGGTGGTTATGTCCATCAACTACAGCAGTACGGATTTCTATCAGGAGAATATCTGCGAACAGATTATGGCTATGCTGCAGAAATATCAGCTGAACCCCAGACTGCTGGAAATTGAGCTGACGGAATCCCTGGCACTGCGTGATATTGATGTGACCGTTGACCGCATGAACGACCTGCGCAAGGCCGGCATCTGCATTGCGATGGATGATTTTGGAACGGGATATTCTTCCCTGAGCTATATTCAGCGTCTGCCCTTTACCATGATTAAGCTGGATCAGTCCTTTGTTGCACATATGGAAACAGACCCGGTGGTACAGGAAATTGTTTTTGCGGTGGCAAGAATCGCAAGAGCAAAGCATATTTATACAATTGCAGAAGGTGTTGAAAATGCAGCACAGGCCAGACTGCTTCGTGTGGCAGGCTGTGACTATGCACAGGGATTTCTCTATGGTCAGCCCATGACCGCAAAGGAGACGGAACAGTACATCCGAAGCAATCAGCAGAACCGCAAAGTATATTGATTCCGTACTGCGATATTCGTGAAAATTTGTGGAAACGATGCGCAGAATGCCGTTGGAAGAAAATAACGATAAGCACAGAGTATTTGTTTTGATTATGGTGATAATTTACAAAAATCTGATATTGCTATTGACTTTCTAACAAATTTCCTGTATAATCATCCATTGTAGGGGTATAGACTACCCTTGGAATAGTGATTTTCCAATAGGTGCGGCACTCCGGTGTTGCATAATGATACGAGAGAAAAGGAGTGACGATTTTTATGAAGAGAACTTATCAGCCGAAGAAACGCCATCGCAAGATGGAGCATGGCTTCCGTAAGCGTATGGCAACTACCAATGGTCGTAAGGTTCTGGCTCGCCGCCGTGCAAAGGGTCGTGCAAAACTGACCTATTGATCGATACGACAATGAATGAGGGCCACAATTGTGGTCCTTTTTCTCTAGCAAAAACAAAACCTTACTATTATGATACGGAGAGATTAGTATGCTGTTTACACAGATGCTCAACCGGAATGCGGATTTTCAGCGGTTGTATCGCTCCGGCGCGTTCTGTTCCCTTGGCGGCGCATTGATTTACGTCAGACCAAACGGCCTTTCAACAAACCGGCTTGGCATTACTGCTGGAAAAAAAGTGGGCAATGCCGTGAAAAGAAACCGGGCAAAGCGTATCATTCGTGCAGCTTATTCAGCCTGTGAACTGATGCTGCCTGTAGGAATTGATATCGTTTTTGTTGCCAGGTATACCCTTCCGGGACAGTCGGCATTGGTTCTGACAGATGCATTTCGCAGGAGAGGGGTTCCGCATTGCCAGGATGTGCTCAGCGGCAAAATCCAGTGCGTGCCCAATCAGAAATCAAAGCCCCACCAGAAGAAACAGTCTGCGGGAGTATCAAAGTGAAGGTTCTACGGCGTATTTATGTTGCGCCAATTCGTTTTTATCAGCGTCATATTTCGCCGCATTTTCCGCCGGTGTGCCGATATCGTCCAAGCTGTTCTCATTATACCCTGGGGGCAATCGAGCGGTTTGGCATCATTCGGGGCACATGGCTTGGAAGTTATCGCATTCTGCGCTGCAATCCTTTTTCAAAGGGCGGATGGGACCCGGTCCCAATCAAATTTGACGTGCTTGGTCGACATAAAATTCCGCAGCCGGACCCGCTGTCCCCTGCCCAGCGTCACGCACTGGAATATGGCTGTATTCTGGCGAAGCGTGAGAAATGGCATGGCAGAAGGAACGGATAAGGGGCAATTAAGAATCCAAAACACCATAGCGGTATTTTGCTTTGTGTGTCCTTGCCCATAATTGTTTCCATAAACGAAATGGAGGAAACTGACATTGAATTTAATTTCCCAATTGCTTGGCTGGGTTATGTATGGCATTTATAATGTTGTTCACAGCTACGGCTTTTCCATTATTCTGTCGACACTTGTTATTAAAATTCTGACACTTCCTGCAACCTATGCAACACAGGTGAATCAGGCAAGAATGGGTTTGATTTCTTCTAAAGTGGAGAAAATCAAGAAGTCCTTTGCCAATAACCCGACACGTTTTCAGGAAGAGCAGAACAAGCTTTATCAGCAAGAGGGTATCAATCCCAGTTCTGGCTGCCTGAGCAGCATTCTGATGATGGTGCTTATATTGGGCTTCTATGGTGTGGTGACACGGCCTGTAACCTATATCCTGCACATGGACAGCGAAATGATTACAAAAGCACAGTCACTGCTGACAGACTGGCTGAATAATGCAAACCTTACTGAAAAGTATCTGCAGACCAGACCTGAGCTGATTCTGCTGCGTTATGCAAGAACGAATCCTGAGATTTTTGAATCTATCAAAGGATTCTCTGAGCAGCTTGGTTCTTTCAATAATACATTCCTTGGCTTTGACCTTGCCGGTTCGCCGAGTCTGCACCCTGAGAATGGCTGGAGCTTTACTGCAGTCATGCTGCTGATGCTTCCGATTCTTTCCGGTCTGGCACAGCTTTGTATGACAATTGTGACACAGCGTCACAGCAGAAAGACGAATCCTGCTATGGCACAGCAGATGGGTTCCATGAATGCAATGCTGTACCTCTCACCGCTGATGTCTGTCTGGATTGGTATGTCTGTTCCTGCAGGTCTTAGCTTCTACTGGCTGGTTAGTTCCCTGCTTTCCCTGGGAATTCAGGTCCTTCTTTATAAGTATCTTTCCGGTGACCGCCTGATTGCGATTAATGAGAAAGAGAAACAGAAGCAGATTGCTAAGGGACCGAGCTGGATGCAGCGTATGATGGAGCAGTCTGCACAGATTCAGGCTGAACAGCAGAACATGACAAGAGATGGTAATCATACCAGTTATTCTGATGGCGATGACGGTATGTCCAGAAAAGACCGTGCAGAATACGAAAAAGCATTGATTGATGCAGCAAGAGAAAGAGCTGCATTAAAGTATGGAGATGAGTTGTCGGAGGATGCCGAGTCGAAATAAAGCATCAATGACCAATATATATAAGGGAGGTCTGAACATGACCGAGATTTTTTCAGCACCTACAGTGGAAGAGGCAAAGGAAAAAGCGTCTATCACTTTCGGTGCGCCTGTATCCGAAATTTCTTTTGAAGTATTGGATGAACCGAAAAAAGGTCTCCTGAGCGGATTGTTCGGCAAGAAGGACGATTGCCGTGTGAAAGCTACATATAACGCTCCCGTTGTCCAGGAGCAGACAACGATTCAGCAGCCTGCTGAGCCTGTTGCAGAGGCTGTAGATGAGGATGTTACTGAGGAGAAAGAGTCAAATATCTGCCCTGAGGTTCAGCTTGAGAAAATGCAGATTGCAGCTGAATATCTGGAAAGTATTATGTCGCATCTTGCACCGGATGTCAAGTGTATCGGTAAGCTGGAAAACGGTGTTTCTTTTACACTGGAAGGAAATGGTGCTGGTGCATTGATTGGCAGACGTGGTGATACTCTGGATGCGCTTCAGTATCTGACATCTATGGTTGCTAATAAGGGCGAAAAAGAGTATGTCCGTATGACGATTGATACCTGCGGATACCGTGCTAAGAGAAAAGTTTCTTTGCAGGAATTGGCTGCCCGTATTAGTAAAAATGTGCTTCGTACCGGCCGCAGTTATGTGCTGGAGCCGATGAATCCCTATGAGCGCAGAGTAATTCATTCTGCAGTGACAGAAATCGAAGGCGTTTCTTCTCATTCTGTGGGTGAAGAGCCCAATAGAAAAGTCGTGATTACAAGTGATGCGGCTCCTGCAAACAGAAGGGATGACAGAGGCAGAAATAACCGTGGAAACAATCGCAGAAACGGTGATTTTCGTAACAAAAAGCGTGAACATCGTGACTCCGGCGTAAGCTCCGAAGGACCAAAGAAACTGGATCTTTCAACAAGTTTTGAAAAAGATTATAAACGTCCGAAGCCGGAAGATGCATTGAATACCGGTGTTTACGGAAAAATTGATATTTGAAGTAAGAGGAAAGGACGGCAAATGCCGTCCTTTTTTGAGGTTATGATATGAGTACCATAGCAGCAATTTCAACCCCAAATGCAGTTGGCGGTATTGCCATGATTCGTATATCCGGAGAGAAAGCAATTGAAATCGGAGATGCTATTTTTCATGGAATCAAAAAGAAGAAACCATCTGAAATGGCAGGATATACTTGTGCTTATGGCAGTATTTATGATGAAAATGCGCTTTTAGATGATGTGGTTTTAACCGTATTTCGGGCACCGCACAGTTATACCGGAGAAGATACGATTGAAATTACTTGTCATGGCGGCTTGTATGTTTCAAAGCGTATACTTGGACTTGTTTATCGGCAGGGAGCCGTGGCTGCCGGCCCCGGTGAGTTTACAAAAAGAGCATTTTTAAACGGAAAATTATCATTGTCACAGGCGGAGGCAGTCATGGACTTGATTTCCGCGGAGGGTGAAGTCCAGTTAAAACAGGCAAATATTGCTAAAAATGGCCGTTTGGGACAAGAAATCAGTAATATCACAGATGAATTGATTGCTTTAATGTCTGCAATGGCTTATTGGCAGGATGATGCGGAAGACATGCCTCCTGAACTGGATAGTAGACTTCTGATTAACACAGTAAACAATATTAAAGACCGATTAGTATCTTTATCTAACAACTACCAGAATGGCATTATTTTTCATGAAGGAATCAATACTGTTTTGATTGGCAGACCTAATGCTGGAAAATCGTCCATCATGAATTTATTGTGCGGTGTTAATCGCAGTATTGTGACTGATATTCCCGGTACTACCAGAGATATTATTACAGAAAAAGTACTTCTTGGTGATTATTGTCTGCGTTTGTCTGACACTGCTGGTATTCGTGAAACAAATAACCAGATTGAAGAGATTGGCATTCAATGTACATATGCAGAAGCAGAAAAATCAGATTTTATTTTATATGTTGTGGATGGAACAGTTGGCTTTACTGAGGAAGATAAAGAGACTTTGCGTAAGTGCAGAGGTTCAAAAGTTGCAATTCTATGGAATAAATCAGATTTAGACTCCAAGGAGATTCCTCTTTTGAATGTACCCGTATTCCCTTTTTGTGCAAAAAAATCTTCCTTTCTGGATGATATGCTGCATATTCTGGAAACGATATTTGGTACTTATACACCTAATGCAAGCACTTCTATTATGAATGAACGTCAGAATGCTTTGATTTGTCAGGGTATCTCCTTGCTTGAGAGTTCTGTGAAAGCATTAGAAGTCGGATGCGAATTGGATATGGTTTATTGGGATTTGGAAGAGGTTGTCAATACACTTCGTGATATTGACGGCGAGAACGTGTCAGATGATGTAGTGAAAGCTGTTTTTGAGAATTTCTGCGTAGGAAAATAATGTTCCACGTGGAACATTATGAAATCACATAAAGCAATGTTCCACATGGAACATTGAGAGGTGAATAAATGAGAATTATAGAGGAATATGATGTAGCTGTAATTGGAGCAGGACATGCTGGCGTGGAAGCCGCAATTGCAGCAGCAAAAAAAGGCTGTAAAACTGCTCTGTTTACAATTTCCCTGGATCAGATTGGCAATATGCCATGTAATCCCTCCATTGGCGGTAGTGCAAAGGGCCATCTGGTGCGTGAAATTGACGCGTTAGGCGGCATTATGGGCGAAGCTGGGGACGCTTGCTGCATTCAGATGCGTATGCTGAATCTGAGTAAGGGTGTTTCTGTCCACAGTCCACGAGCCCAGGAAGATCGGCAAATGTACCATGGGTACGTTAAAAAACAATGCGAAGATACTGAAAACCTTCATGTAATTCAGGCTGAGATTGCAAATGTTTTGCTTGATGAGAAGAAAAGAGTAAAAGCAGTAGAAAATCGATTTGGCGCACAGTATCTTTGTAAGGCTGTTGTCCTCTGTACAGGGACATTTTTGCAAAGTAAAGTCTATATAGGAAAAACCGGAATTGATTCCGGCCCGGATTCGTGTGTGCCGGCACAGTTGTTATCGGATTCCCTGAAATCTCACGGCATTACGCTAAGACGGTTTAAAACGGGTACGCCATGCAGAGTTCACAAATCCAGCATTGATTATTCCGTACTGCAGCCCCAATATGGCGATGAAAATCCTTTGCCGTTCTCGTTTATGGCCCAAAGAGGTGCGATTCGGAATGATGCTGTATGCTATATCGCCAATACAAATGAAAAAACACATCAGGTGATTCGTGATAATCTGGGCGAATCTCCATTATACAGCGGTGTGATTCATGGAATCGGGCCAAGATACTGTCCGTCTATCGAGGACAAGGTTGTTCGGTTTTCAGAAAGAGAAAGACATCAGATTTTTGTGGAGCCAACTGGTTTGAATACGGATGAGATGTATTTGCAGGGGTTCTCGACGTCTTTACCTGAATATGTGCAGCACGAAATGTATAAGTCCGTTAAGGGATTTGAACATATTGAAATTATGCGTTCTGCTTATGCAATTGAATATGATTGCATTAACCCAATATGTTTAAATCATACTCTGGAATTCAAGAAAATCAGAGGGTTATTTTCTGCTGGACAGATGAACGGTACTTCAGGTTATGAAGAAGCAGCTGCACAGGGATTGATTGCAGGAATCAATGCAGCTTGCTATGTTTTGAACGAAGAAATGCTTGAATTGCCTAGAAAAAGTTCCTATATAGGGACCCTTATTGATGATTTGGTAACAAAAGGTACGGAGGATCCCTACCGGATGATGACAGCCAGAAGTGAATATCGTCTTTCTCTCCGCCATTCTACAGCAGATGCTCGGCTTACGCCGATTGGCAGGCAGTATGGGCTGATTTCAGATGAAAGATGGGCAAAATTTAAGGGAAAAATGCAAAAAATGCGGCAGGCGATGGATTTGATTACCGGATGTACTGTTTCTCCTTCACAAATAAATGCCTATCTTACAGAAATTGGTACATCTGAACTGAAACAAGGAGTGAAGCTGGATTCTATTGTAAAACGACCGCAGGTGAATTTGCACGATATTACAAATATTTTGCAGCTTCCGCTGGGGTTGAACGATGATGAACTTGACGAAGTAAGTAATCAAATCAAGTATGAGCAATATATCAGCCGCCAGAATCAACAGAATTCACATTTTGAGAAGCTGGAACGAATTCGTCTGCCGAAAGAGATTGATTATTATAAAATTCAGGGCTTATCTTCGGAATGTAAAGAAAAATTGACAAAAATCAGGCCGGATCATCTCGGCCAAGCGATTCATATTTCAGGGGTATCGCCTGCTGATATCTCTATTATTATGACTTGGCTGAAAGCGGGAGGAATGAAAAATGTTGAATCCGACTGACTTTTTCTCTTGTAAGAATGCTTTTCAGACATTAAACGTGAATTTGACAAATGACCAGTACCAAAAACTTACCATTTTTCAACAAATGATGACGGAAGAGTTGAAAATACAGAACATTTCGACTATTAAAGACCCTGATGAAATCTGGATCCGACATTTTCTGGATTCCGCTGTACTGCTTGACTATTTACCGCAGCATGCACGGGTTCTTGATATGGGAACCGGCGGTGGAATCCCTGCGATTCCTCTTGCAATCTTGAATCCATCATTAAATATCACTATGCTGGATTCTGAGCTTCGAAAAGTCGAATTTTGCAATAAAGTTATAGATAAGCTGCAACTTAATTCTATTACTTTGTGCGGCCGAGCAGAGGAAATCTGCAAACAGGAACAATACTATGAAAAATATGATTATGTGGTTTCTCGGGCTATGGCGGCTGGTTCTATGTTAATGGAACTGTCATGCCAATATCTGAAAGTGGGCGGCTTCCTCATTTCCATGAAGGGAAAAAATTATGATGCCCAGACAGAACGTTTTGCCCAGGCATCTGAAAAACTAGGTTTTACGGTAGAATCAACGATTCCCTATGTGCTTGATGAAGAAAATAAATTTCTTATTATCGCAAAGAAGCACTCACACACGGAGGAAATATATCCGAGACGATTCGCAAAAATCAAGCGCTCACCATTATAAAATAGGCCATATTGGGCTTGCCAGCCCAATATGGCTTTTTGTTCCACGTGGAACAATTCCAGATACAGAATTGAGCTTTGGGTTTATGAAAAATCACGAAAATATAGGTGAAATAAGTTGACAAAGCAGCAAGAATCGTTGTATAATATTAGAAAAGAAAGGAGAATTCAAATGAAAAAACATGATGGTTTGTCAGATACACAGGAATTGCCGATTCCACCGGAAATGAAAATGCAAAGCAGTCAGGAATACGGGAACCATACCCTTCTGAATGGCAGTGCTGGAACTACCAACGGCGCAGATGCTCCTCTTGTTCCTGCACAGAGGACTCCTGTGCGGTATTCAGATCCGAACGCATATCATAAAAGTGCTGGAAACGAATATCATCAGCCATATAATCCCCAGGAACGGCCATCTTATCAAAGAGAACTTCCTCGTAATGCCACCAAAACATATCAGCAGCCAAAGACACATAGGATAAAAAATGATACACAGGAGTACCGAAAGCCTAAAAAAAAGAAAAGAAGAAGGCATCGCAGCAGCTGCCTGAGAAAGCTTGTGCTCAGTTTTGTTTCTTTCTGTCTGACAATTTTTCTTCTTTACTCAATTTTGGTAATGTCTGCAATACGAAAATTAGAATACAGGGAGACCGGAGAGAGAAACCTTGTGGTTAATCTATCAGACTATGATAAGGATATTCGCAACATTCTTCTGATAGGTACAGACAGCCGTGACGGGGAAATTGGCAGAGCTGATACAATTATGATTCTGAGCTTTAGCAAGCATAATAAAACCTACACCATTTCGTCAATTTTAAGAGATTCCTATGTTAGCATCCCGGGCCATGCAACCAATAAGCTGAATGCGGCATATGCCTACGGCGGACCAACTTTGCTTATGGATACAATTGTGAATAACTACGGTATTCCGCTGGATGATTATATCTGCATCAATTTCAAAGCCTTTGTGAACATCACAGATGCTCTTGGCGGCTTAAAACTGGAGGTTAGCGACCGTGAAGCAGAAGAAATCAATGTAATTCTGCAAAGCGAAGTGAATGCCATTATGGGGGATGACCCTCTTGATGATTTCCTGCCCAGCGGCGGCACGTTCATTCTGAATGGCAAACAAGCACTGGCATATGCCCGTATCCGCCATATCGGAAATGCAGATTTTGAACGTACAGAACGCCAGCGCACTGTGTTGGATTCCATTATTACCAGTATGAAAGTAAAGGCCCCTACAGCAATCACAAAGATGATGAAAAATGCACTTCCGGAATTATCTACCAACATGACGACTAAGGATTTGTATCTGTTATCACTCAAGGTTCCGGTAGATCTGGTATTGTACGATATGCAGATGCTTCGTCTGCCGGCTGATGGAACTTTTACGGATCAGACTTCACCAGATGGTCAGATGGTGCTTGCCGTGAATTTTGATGTGAATCATCAGCTATATGTGGATGCTATGCATAATCAGATAACAGATGAAGTTACAGGACAGCCGGATAATCCTTCGTAAAGTTGAAAACGGAAAGGAAATGTAGTATGAATCTATGTGCAACATATCAGCTTCTTCGACTTTTGCAGGAGGAAACGGACGAGGGGCATACAATGTCTCAGAAGCGAATCATTGAACGCATGCAGGAACGATTTGATATTAAACTGAATCGCAGACAACTGCGTTCGTATCTTTCCGCTATGGAACAGGCTGGATTTCCGCTGTGCTATCGTAAAACGGTTCGTCAACTGGCAAATGGTACGGAAGAAGAGCTTCTGACTGATTTCTTCATTGAGCCGTATTTTGAACCAAGTGAACTGCGGATTATTTTTGATTTGCTTTATGCCATGCCTGCAATACCGGAATATCAAAGAGAATCCCTGCTGAAAAAACTGAAAAACAGCAGTTCTCCCACATTCCGTGAGCGTATTCCATGCAACCAGGTGAATTATCTGAATGCTCCATGTTCCAAACAGATTATGTACTTTGTTGAGATTATCTGTGAGGCCATTTCTGCAAACTGCATGCTGCAGTTTCAATATGGTTCATATAAGCTGGACAGGACAGCTAAGCCTGTATTAAAACCTCGCTGCAAGCCGGAGGGCGAAGCACGGGAATACCTGGTAAGCCCCTATGATATTATTGTTTCCCATGGCAGATATTATCTTGTGTGTTGTAACGCTGCAAAGCAAACACTTTCCACTTATCGGATTGACCGTATAATGAATATTCAGATGAAATCAGATTTTAAAAGGACTCCCATTGATGAGGTGGATGCCTCTATCCTTGCTTCCAATAATAATGTTGCAGAAAAACTGTATATGTATTATGGGGACAGTATTACTGTGAAATTCAAAGCGGATAACAAGGTTCTGGGTGATGTTTTGGACTGGTTTGGCGCAGAAATTGATTTTTCTTCTGCGGATGAAGAGGGCAAGTTTATTGCAACAGTGCAAACGCATCCGATTGCAATGCGTCACTGGGCACTGCAATATGCAGAATATGTGCAAATCCTGGAACCGCCTTCCTTAATTGATGATATTTGTAAGATAGCCAAAAAAGTCCTGAAAGAATAGCTGAAAAAGACCGTTGTAGAATTACAACGGTCTTTTTTTAGTTTGACAGCATTCGGAGAATCAGCTTTCCGCCTTCTTCTTTCAGCCATTTGTCGTATTGGTCATAATTGGGGCAATGCCGATAGACTAGTTCATAAAAATTCTTTGAATGATTCGGATGAATTCGATGGCATAATTCGTGGATGATGACACTGTCCAAAACTTCTTCCGGTGCAAGCATAAGCAGACAATTGAAATTCAGATTGCCTTTACCGGAACAGCTGCCCCATCGTGTTTTTTGGTTGCGAATTGTAATATTGCCATAAGTGACACCGATTTTATCAGCATAATATTTGACTCTTGGCGGTATGACTTCGCATGCTTTTTTACAGAGTTCTTCAATCTCTTCATATGATATGGGCGGAAGCTGCGCTGAGGACTTTGCCTTTTGTCTGCATCTGTCCAGGTCTGCCTGAATCCTTTCTGCGTATCGATTCAGAAACTCTCGAATTGTACTGTTGGATGTCCCAATAGGGGCACGTACAATCAGCTGTCCCTGAGGGGTAATCTCTGCACAAAGTGTTTTTCTGCGGCTGAACCGTACCTCGATTTCTGAATCTATATTATTACAGTGCATAAACTCTCCCTTTAATTCCTCGAAATGATTTTTCGCAGTGTCCATTTTGAGTTCTGCAGAAGACTGTTCAGCATACTGCTGACCTGAATGGATTCATTGACTCCAGTCTTACACCAGATTGCAAAGTGCTCACAGTTATTGGTCAGAAGATTATAATCCGTTTCCCCGATACGGGAACGTGCTCTTGCAACAGTTTCTTCCGGGGTGTAAAGATGATAGCCGTAGGTTTGCTGTAATGTTCTTGCCAGCTCTTCAGAGAATTTGTTGGATGGCGGCACGGCATTGGTTCCGTCCAGGCGGACAGGCGGCTGGTAAGGTTTGGGAAAATCCAGAATAAAATATTGTGTGTCATTCTTGAGAAAATTCTTCAGGTCTGTGCAATGGATTTCAGCATGGCCGATGGTTTTGCTGGCAGGGATGCCATAGTGTACGACACAGGTGTCGCTGATATAGATTCCATAGTGGGCATATGCGCCGCCCTTTCTGTCTACGCCAATGATATCTCCATATTGTGCCTGTACGGGTACATAGGACTGCATCATATTCATTCGCATCTTGTCAGTAGATGCAGGCGCAAAGAAAGGGTCTCCGGATATCCCCGGAACCGATGCATGCATTGCGGGAGTCCTTTCAGATAAGAGCATCATTTTCTGCTCCATCTGCGGCTGTGTTCCGCATCCAAGAATGGTTCCGTATTTGTCCACAATTCTGCAGGTGCCCTGGACGACATGCTTTTGCAGTGTGTAGTCTGCCGTGTAGTCCAGATCCTCCCAGCAGTAATCCTTATCCATGACAGAGAAGCTGGCATCGTCTGCGGTGACAGAAGATGTGTCGCTGAGTTCGTCCAGCTTGGTTGCAAGCCTGTCCATTCCACGGCTGAGTGCGTCCCAGAATTCCATGGTTTCATTCCTCCTTCGGGCTTATTTTCAGTCTGTTCTGAGCCGTTTTATTCTATGCGAAATATATTTTTTCTGCTATTATTATACCATATTATGTCATGATTTTCAAGTGCGAAATAACGGAATCCATAGCAGAAAATAAAGCTGCTCTGTCCATGTTAGCGGGCTTTGGCTGCTTGTTTCGGTTGATGCGGTTCCCTGTGCGGACAGTGAACTCCATTTTGAGGGGAGAGGGCAAAAAACCGCCTGGGGGGCGGATTTTTGTGGTAGGGGGGAGGGCCGGGAGGGGGGGCAGAAGCGGTGCAGGAGAGGGGCCTTTTCGAAAGAATCTTTGTGATATGCTTGACGGATTCCATGGAATCGGTTATAATATATAGAGCGCAAATCGCAGAGCGTATCAGGGCATCCTGAGTGAAGGAAAGGAACAGTTTATGGAACATGCAAAACGAAAAATTCGAAGGTCCGTTCTGGGCTGGTTCATCCTCATTTTGCTGGGATGTCTCTATCTGTTTTTTATATACAAGGGTGTCCTCTGGTTCAACATGCCCACAGAAAGAAAGTATCCTGTGAGAGGGGTAGATGCTTCTCATTATCAGGGAGACATGGACTGGAATGTGATTGCGAATCAGAATATCCGCTTCGTATTTCTCAAAGCCACTGAGGGTTCGGGAACCATCGACGACTGTTTCCATAGAAACCTGGAGAATGCCCGGGAGGCAGGTTTGTATGCCGGTGCATATCACTTTTTCAGTTTTGATAGTGCTGCGGAAACACAGGCGGAAAATTATTGTTCCGTGGTCCCTGTCCTGGAGGATGCTCTGCCGCCTGTGATAGATCTGGAATTATATCGCTCGGAGAATCTTCCGGATGTGGAAACCGTAAGGGAAAGCCTTCGTATTCTGCTGGCGAAATTTCAGGAGACATATCACAAACAGCCGATTATCTATACAACAAAGGAATGCTGGGAACGCTACTTAAATGGTACGGATCTGACATATACCCTTTGGATTCGCAGTATATTTACAAAGCCATCTGAATGCCATGAACCAAAATGGATGTTCTGGCAGTATAATCCCCGTGGAAAGCTGGATGGATATGAGGGCCAGGAAGTCTGGATCGATTTAAATGTATTCAATGGTACGGAGGAAGAATTTGAAACATATTTTCGTACCGGCACATTACCGCAGTGAAAGGAATCTGATATGAGAGTAATTACAGGAAGTGCCAGAGGCAGACAGCTTGTTACGCCGGAGGGTATGGATACAAGACCCACTACGGATAAAGTCAAAGAGGCCGTGTGTTCCTCTTTGCAGTTTGATTTTCCGGAGGCTGTGGTCCTGGACTTATTTGCAGGAAGCGGACAGATGGCCATTGAAGCACTGAGCCGGGGAGCAAAGCGTGCGGTGCTGATTGACAGCGATGCACGAGCCATTGGCTGCATTCGTCAGAATATCAAAGCATGCGGTTTCGAGAACGTGGCAACTGTGCTGCGGTCTGAGGCAATCAGTTATCTGACACGGACGAATGAGTGCTTTGACATTGTATTTCTGGATCCGCCCTATCGGCATGATATCCTTGCCAAAGTGCTGCCTGTTCTTGCAGAAAAGATGCAGCCCGACGGCGTCATTGTCTGTGAACATGAACCGGAATGCAAAATACCTGAGACAATTTTAAATTTTCACTTGCAAAAGCAGAAAAAGTATGGTAAAATAATAATAAGCGTTTATCGCATGGATTCGGAGGAATAATCAGTCGGCATGATACGAAACTGAATGCTGCGCATTCCCCCTTAAAAAGGAAGATGAAAATGAGTAACAGAGAACGACGGGTTGCCGTCTGTCCCGGAAGCTTTGATCCGGTGACCTTCGGACATCTGGATATTATCAGCCGTGCATCAAAATTATTTGATAAGGTCATTGTGCTGGTATCAGCAAATCTGGATAAAAAACCGGCATTCACTTTGACGGAGCGACTGTTGATGATTCAGAAAGTCACTTCGGGATTCGACAACATTGTGATTGACATTCTGGAGGATGAACTGCTGGCGGATTATGTAAGCCGTGTGAATGCCAATGCCATTGTGAAGGGACTGCGGGCGGTCACGGATTTTGAATATGAATTCCAGATGGCACTTGGAAATAAAAAACTCTGCCCTGAGGCAGAAACATTGTTTCTGACAACTGCTGCTGAAAATATGTATCTGAGCTCTAGTGTGGTAAAACAAATTGCAGTGCTCGGCGGTGATATCAGCAGTTTTGTACCGGCGGAAATTCTGCCGGTAATAACAAAGCGGCTGCGGAAAACAAGGAAAACAGAAACCTTGAATGAAGAGGCAAAAGCACAAATGATATTGGAAGTACAGGAATTTGCAAACTCAATTGGAAAGGAAGAAAAAGAATGAGCGTTTTTGATATTTTGGATGATATGGATGATATGCTGGATAATGCCAAGGTTGTTCCCATTACTGCACACAAGGTTCTGATTGACGGAGACCGTCTGCGTGAACTGGTGAATGATATTCGTCTGAACATGCCGAAGGAAATGAAGCGGGCACAGACAATCGATTATGACTGTGACCTGATTATGAAGGAAGCACAGTCCAAGTCTGAGAAGATTATTCGTGATGCAGAGGAACGTGCCAAAGCAATGGTGGATGATCATGTCATTGTGGAGGAAGCAAAGAAACGTGCCCATGAAATCCTCACCAAGACAAAGAATAAGTGCGAGAATACAAAGTCCGGTACTTCGGCATATGTACTGCAGTCCCTGACTGCCACAGAGGCAAAACTGAATGCGCTGATGGACGAACTGCGGAAAGAAAAAGCCAACTGGGAGAAAAAATAAATCTGATATTGGTGAGAGGAGTATCTGATACTCCTCTCATTTGTTAATTGTGCATAAATATCAATTTCTCATACTATGAAATTGTACAAAATGCAATGAAAAACTTGAAAAACAGTCCAATCTATGATATAATTATACATAAAGTCATATTGTTTGATGCAGAACGTAATCATAAGGAGGGCTGTTATGAGAAACCGAAGGACGCTGCACATACTGGCAGGCGTATTATTTGCCGCAAGTCTGATTCCGGCTGCCATGGTACAGGCGGAAGAAAACATCCCGGAACAGGGCATTGTACGAGAAGACCGAACTATTGAAGAAATCCGCAGCTATTATGGGTCACATCCTTTTCGCCTGGATTATTATATGCACTCTGCATACGAAGTGCCCCAGGAGGTGGATGCGCCGTTTAACACCATCGGAAGACTGGACGCAGATTATCGGCAGGCAGGGCTGAATGGCGTGAATTTCTGCCGGTATATTGCGGGACTCCCGAATGAGGTGACAGAAAATCCGGAGCTGACTACAAAAGCACAGGCTTCTGCAATTTTGCAGTATGCAGAAAATGAGCTTAAGCATCACCTGGAGGCACCGAGAGATGTTTCCGATGAGATTTATCAACTCGGAAATGATGCCAATCAGCACTGCAGTCTGATGAAGGGTCCGTGTAACTTTACCTATTCGACAGCATTCCGCTGTATGGCTGATGGCAGCCGGGGGAATTTCGTGACGGCAGGACACCGCAGAAATTTCCTGGCACCGAATCTGGTGGAAATCGGCATCGGACATATCGGAAAAGGAAATACGAACCGTTCATCCCAGTATAATCATTACGACAACGATGACCGCTCTCTGGTATTTACGGGAGATTATATCGCATGGCCTCCGGCATATATGCCCCATGAGCTGTATTACCGTTCGGAGGACAGCAATCCGATTTATCCGTTCTCTCTGGAACTCGGACCTGAGTATAAAGAACCGGATATGAACAATATCACCATTGATATCGAGTCATCCTCGGGACAGGCGATTTATATGCAGGAGAATTACATTGTAAAGGATGCTTCAACAGGAAGAGGAACACACCTTTCTTCCGATCAGCTGATTTGTGATACCAACATGAGTACCGATGAAAAGGGGGATATCACGGAGTGTAAATCTCCTTATATGGTGCTTTCTACAGCGCCGGATATTCCTTTCGCAAACCGTACCATTATTTTTAATCCGCTGTATGAAGGAGAGCGTTATCCGAGAAATGAACATCTTACCATTACGGTAAAGGGTCTGGAGAAAACAGACGGCACAGAAGCAGAACTGCAGTATTCTGTAGAGTTCTTCGATTTGATGAAGGATGTATCCGTGCTTCTGGGAGATGTGAACTGTGATGGTAGTGTTGATATCCGGGATGCGGTACTGCTGAGTGTTTATTGTTATTATGAGCCATGGAAAAACAAATATGATGATAAGGCTGGCCGTGAGGAATGGCTGAATCCCTATCGTGAATATTCTGAATCTGTAATCAAAAATAGGGATGCAAATGAAGATGGTGTTGTCGAGACTTCTGATATTGTAAAAATTGTTAAAATAGCGGCACACCTAGAACCGTCGGAGATGGAAAGCAATACTGCATGCTGAGAAGAGCGTGTTGCTTCCATATTTTGCTGACAGTCACAGAATAAATCGGAGGAGCAGTTTTATGCCACAGAAAACACCTGAGGAGAATAAGGAAGAATTTATCCGCATTTACAAGGAATGTATTACCAGAAAGGGCGCTGATAAGCTTTTGGAGTATATGCTTTCAGAAGAAAGCGACTTTTTTACGGCGCCTGCCAGCACACGCTATCATGGTGCGTATGAGGGCGGATTGCTGGCACATTCCCTGAATGTGTACTACAATCTGAAAGCGTATCTGGAAAGAACACGATGCAGGGATACCTTCAGCTTTCCGGAATATACAGAGGAATCCATTGCAATCTGTGCGCTGCTTCATGATTTGTGCAAAATGAATTTCTATACCGTGGATATGCGGAATACCAAAAATGCACAGGGACAGTGGGAAAAGGTCCCCTATTATAAAATTGATGACCGGCTCCCCTATGGACACGGCGAAAAATCCGTATTCCTGATACAGTTTTTTATGCATCTGCGGCGGGATGAAGCAATGGCAATCCGCTGGCATATGGGCTTTTCCGGTCCGGAGGATGCCAATACCATCGGGCGTGCACTGGAACGCTATCCGCTGGCCTTCGCTCTGCATGTTGCAGATATGGAAGCCTCTTACTTCCTGGAAAGCACAGAATAATATCTGTGCTCTGGTAATCAGTATGTTATTGCATCAATTCAGCAATTTCATGATAAATATTTATTCTATACATCAAAGGAGAATTACGAATTATGTCTTGGGAATCATCTGCATTGTTTTATCACATCTATCCGCTGGGTTTGTGCGGTGCACCCTGGGTGAATGAGGGTGGAGAACCTGTTGACCGCATCAGCAAAATCCATGAGTGGATTCCGCATATGAAGCGTATGCATGTCAACGCAGTTTACTTCAGCCCTCTCTGGGAATCCGGTACACACGGATATGATACACATGACTACACCATTCTGGACCGCAGACTTGGTACAAATGAAGATTTTGCACGCCTTTGTGATGCACTTCACGCAAACGGCATCCGCATTGTAGTTGACGGCGTATTTAATCACGTCGGCCGTGGTTTCTTTGCTTTCCAGGATGTTCTGAGAAATGGCCAGAATTCTCCCTACTGCAGCTGGTTCTGCAATCTTTGGTTTGGTAATTCCAACCGTTTCGGCGATCCCTTTTCCTATGAGTCATGGCATGGCTGCGAGGAGCTGGTCAAGCTGAATCTGAAAAACAATGATGTTGTAAAGTATCTGGAAAATGCAATTCTTGGCTGGATGGATCAGTTCCATATTGACGGCATCCGTTTTGATGCAGCGGACTGTATTGACCACGATTTCTTCCGCCGTATTCGTCACGTTGTGAAGAGCAAGAATCCGGATATGTGGCTGATGGGTGAGCTGATTCACGGCAATTATGCACAGTATGCAAATCCGGATATGCTGGATTCCTCCACAAACTACGAGTGTTGGAAGGGTATCTGGTCTTCTCACAATGACAAGAACTATTTTGAAATCAACTACGCAATGAACCGCCAGAAGGACATCTATCGTGGACTGCAGCTGTATAACTTTGCAGATAATCACGATGTGGCGAGATTGGCAACACAGCTGAAGGATAAGCGTCACCTGCCCCTGGTTTATGCAATGCTGTACGCAATGCCCGGCGTTCCTTCTGTTTATTATGGTTCCGAGTTTGCAATTCAGGGTGAAAAGCGACAGGATTCTGATGAGAATCTGCGTCCGGCACTGAATCTCCAGGAGATGGATGCAGAAAACAATTCTCTGACAAAATTCCTGTATCGTCTGGGTGCTGCCTACGAGGCAAAGTCTGCTCTGCATCATGGCAATTTTGCTACCGTGGAAGTCCGAAATCAGCAATTGGAATTCCGCCGTGGTGAAGGGGATGAGGCAGTATACTGCGTGCTGAACCTCCAGGACTGCCCCTCTGATATGCCGCTGCCGGTGGGCGGAGATAATTGGTATGACCTGATCAGCGGCAGAAAAATCGATGCCTGTGGTCATGTGAATGTTCCGGCCTTCACTGCAATGTGGATTGCAAAGTCCAGTGAGGCAGAATTGGCGCACATGGATGAAAACGTGAACATGGAAGCAGCCCCGAAGCCACCTGTGGAAAAGCCGGCTGTAAAGGAAGAACCGGTCAAGCAGCCTGTGGAAGTTTCTGAGATTGCAGAGGAGCCGAAGACAGATGAACCTGTGGAAATGACCGCAGCAGAGCTGGTCTGGAAGCTGGCATTGCTGGATCGCTGCATGACTCGTGCAAAGCTGACAGAAGCCTTTGGCAAGGAGCCGACAGATAAGCAGGAAGGCAGCAATGTTGTATATGAATATCAGTTCGACGGCGGTGTGACACTGCGTTTGTGGGGTGACCCGATTCTGCGTGCTGCATTGCAGTATGGCGACAGAGCATTTGAAATTATGCTGTAATAAGAAAGACAACACCGCACAAAGTGATGCACTCTGTGCGGTATTGCCATATATGGAAAGAGGAGTAATATGAACAGAATACAAGTGCTGCAGGAATATCTGGCGGAACAGCATGCAGATGCAATGATGCTGACTGGTGAAGTGAATCTGATATATCTGACAAACACCACGGCATTGGAGGGCCAATGTCTGATTTTTAAAGAGCAGTCCCCTGTTTTCGTGACAGACGGCAGATATACAGAAGTGGCGGAAAAGAATCTGATTCCCAAAGGATTTCAGGTGCTGACACGGAATAATACACAGACTCTCTACGATGTGCTTTCAGAGATTCTGCGGGAACATGGCGCAGAGACACTGATGTATGAGGATGACGTATATACTGTGATGGCGTTTGAGGATATGCGTGAAAAAATAAATGCTGCTTTGGTGCCGATTGGCAAAAAAATAAGTGAAATGCGTGCGTATAAGGATGATTCGGAAGTGGAATGCATCATTCATGCACAGCGGATAGCAGAGAAGGCACTGGAGCAGCTGATTCCGGAATTCTGCGAAGGCATGACTGAGCGGGAAGCTGCCGCCAAGCTGAATTATTATATGGCACTGTATGGCAGCGAAAAGCCCTCCTTTGATACGATTGTGCTGTTTGGTGAAAACACAAGCAAACCTCATGGCGTTCCCGGAGACAGAAAGCTGCAGAAGGGCGATTTTATTTTGCTGGATTTTGGTGCCGTGTACTGCGGATATCATTCGGATATGACAAGAACATTTGCATTCGGAGCGGTAACCGAGGAAATGCGAAGGGTTTACGAAACAGTATTACAGGCACAGCAGGCGGCATATGAGGCGGCTGCTGAGGGCAGCGAGTGCAGACAGATGCACATTGCTGCTGCAAATGTCATTGAACAGGCAGGTTATGGAAAATACTTTACGCATGCACTGGGCCACTCTGTGGGATTGGAAATCCATGAGAGCCCCGTGGCAGCTGTCAGATGCAGTGAACCGCTGAAAAACGGAATTGTCATGACAGATGAGCCGGGCATATATCTGCCGGGGAAATTTGGTGTGCGCATTGAGGATATGCTTATGATTGACGGAAAGAAAGCAAGAAATCTGACGAATTTCCCGAAGGAATTACAGGTGTTATCTCCGTAAATATGAAAACTATGTGAAAAAAACAAAATAACTATTGCATTTTTTTAAAAATATGGTATACTATAATTAGCACTCGAACATAGAGAGTGCTAATTTATTTTGAAAGGTGATTGACATGGAACAGAAACAATTCCAAGCAGAATCCAAGCGTATGCTTGACCTGATGATTCATTCGATTTATACCCATAAGGAGATTTTTCTTCGTGAATTGATTTCCAATGCATCTGACGCAATTGATAAGCGTTATTACCGTTCACTCCAGGATGGCAGTGAAGGTATGAACCGTGAGGATTTTTATATTGAGCTGCGCCCTGATAAAGATACACGCACATTGACCATCCGTGATAATGGTATTGGTATGACGGCAGAAGAGCTGGAACAGAACCTGGGTGTGATTGCGCACTCCGGTTCACTGGCATTCAAATCCGAGCATACACTGGATGAGAATACAGACATTATCGGCCAGTTCGGTGTTGGTTTCTATTCTGCATTTATGGCAGCAAAGAGAGTCATCGTCCGCACAAAGGCACAGGATTCTGATACCGCTTATGAGTGGATTTCCGACGGAACAGAGGGCTATACCATTGACACCTGTGAAAAGGAAGAAGTGGGTACTGAAATTGTTCTGGAACTGATTGAAGACACAGAGGATGAAAAGTATTCTGAATATCTGGAGGAATATCGTATTCGTTCGCTGGTGAAGAAGTATTCAGACTACATCCGCTTCCCTATCCGCATGGAGATTACACGGGAAAAGCTGAAGGAAGGCAGCGAATCTGAGTATGAATCCTATGTGGAAATGACCACGCTGAACAGCATGACACCCATGTGGAAGCGCAATAAGAGTGAGCTGAAAGATGAGGATTACAATCAGTTCTATCGTGATAAGTTCTTTGATTACAGTGAGCCGCTGATGCATATTCACAGCAGAAGCGAGGGCACAGTGACCTATAATTCCCTGCTGTACATCCCTGCCAAGGCACCCTATGACTACTATTCCAAGGAATATGAAAAGGGCCTGCAGCTGTTTGCAAGCGGTGTTATGATTATGGAAAAATGCAGTGAACTGCTGCCTGACCATTTCAGCTTTGTAAAGGGCTTGGTAGATTCAGAGGATTTGTCGCTGAATATTTCCCGTGAGATGCTGCAGCATGACCGTCAGCTGAAGCTGATTGCAAAATCCCTGGAAAAATCCATTAAGAATGAGCTGGCAAAGCTTTTGAAAACAGACCGTGAAAAGTACACAGAATTCTGGAAGTCCTTTGGCATTCAGCTGAAATTCGGTGTCTATAATGGTTATGGCGTAAACAAAGAACTGCTTCAGGATTTGCTGATGTTCCACAGCTCCGGATGCGATGATGCTGAGGGCTATACCACCCTGGCGGAGTATGTTACCAGAATGCGGGAGGATCAGAAGTACATTTACTATGCAGCCGGTGAAACTGTGACACGCTGCGCAGGCCTGCCGGCAGCAGAACTGGTACGGGATAAGGGCTATGAGGTGCTGTATCTCACTGAAAATGTGGATGAGTTTGCTTTGCAGATGATTTCCAAGTATCAGGATAAGGAATTTAAGAATGTTTCTGCAGGAGACCTTGGACTGGAAACAGAAGAAGACAAGACTGCACTGGAGGAAAAGAATGAGGCCTCCAAGGAATTGTTTGCTGAGATGGCGAAGGCTTTGGAGGGAAAGGTAAAGACTGTTCGTCTTTCCAGCCGACTGAAGAATCACGCAGTCTGCCTCTCCAGTGACGGTGACCTCTCCCTTGAAATGGAAAAAGTTCTGAATACCATGCCTACCGGTCAGAAGGTACAGGCGGAGCGTGTTCTGGAATTGAATCCGGAGCATCCTGTCTTCGGTGTATTGCAGCGTCTCCTGACAGAGAACACTGACAAGCTGAAGCAGTATACGGATTTGCTGTATCAGCAGGCTTTGCTGATTGAGGGCATGCCGATTGAGGACCCTGCAGCACTGAGCAAAATGATTTGTGATCTGATGGTATAATCTCTGTTCTTTCCATCCGCTTCCAAATATATATGTCAAAAAATCTGTACACCATTCGGGCAGCCTGATTGTCCGGATGGTGTTTTTTTGCAGTATCCCGGAAGCCTGCATGCGAAATATTATGATGCAAATATGAATTTGCTTTTCCTTTGTGAAAACTTTGTGCATGTTGTAAGAGGGAAACATGAAAATTTTGTGATTTTACCTCTTGTATATTTGTGCAAAATGTGCTATAATATGTTTATCTGTGCAGTCTCTGTACATGAAAGGCATAAATCATGCAAATACTGCAAAAAAAGGAGCGTAACACTATGAAATCATTCGGCCATTTCGATGATGAACGCAAAGAGTATGTCATCCAATCCCCCAAGACGCCTTATCCGTGGATTAATTATCTCGGAACACAGGCATTTTTCTCCCTGATTTCCAATACAGCCGGCGGCTACAGCTTCTACAAAGATGCTCGTCTTCGCCGCATCACCCGTTATCGCTACAATAATGTACCGATTGACATGGGCGGCAGATATTTCTATATCTCCGAAAACGGCACCACATGGAATCCGGGCTGGTCTCCCTGCAAAACTGCACTGGACAGCTACGAGTGCCGCCATGGTATGGGCTATACTGTTATCACCGGTAAGAAGAATGATTTGAAGGCAGAGGTTACATTCTTTGTTCCGCAGAATTACGACGGAGAAGTGCAGCAGGTTGTTCTGACCAACGAGGGCACAGCTGCAAAGACATTCAAGCTCTTCTCTTTCGCAGAATGGTGTCTCTGGGATGCACAGGATGACTGCACCAACTTCCAGAGAAACTTCTCCACCGGTAAGGTTGAAATCGAAGGTTCTGCAATTTACCACAGAACTGAGTACGGTGACAGACGTAATCACTACGCATTCTACACTGTCAATGATACCATTGACGGTTTTGATACCGACCGTGATTCCTTCATCGGTCTGTACAACGGCTTCGACGATCCGCAGGCTGTTGCAGACGGCAAGGCAACAAACTCCGTTGCAGACGGCTGGTCCCCGATTGCTTCCCACTACAAGGAAATTACACTGGCAGCGGGCGAAAGCAAGACTCTGATTTTCATTCTCGGCTATGTTGAGAACGAGGAAGACCAGAAGTTTGAGGCAGACGGCCACACCATCAACAAGGCAAAGGCACATGCAATGATCGAGAAGTACAATACACCTGAGAAGGTTGCTGCCGGTCTTGCAGAGCTGAAGGCTGCTTGGGATGAGCTGCTGGGCATCTTCAACGTCAACACATCTGATGAAAAGGTGAACCGCATGGTGAACATCTGGAATCAGTATCAGTGCATGGTAACCTTTAACCTTTCCCGTTCTGCTTCTTACTTCGAGAGCGGTATCGGCAGAGGCATGGGCTTCCGTGATTCCAACCAGGATATTCTGGGCTTTGTTCACCAGATTCCGGACCGTGCAAGAGAGCGTTTGATTGACCTGGCATCTACACAGCTGGAAGACGGCGGATGCTATCACCAGTATCAGCCGCTGACCAAGAAGGGCAACTCCGATATCGGCGGCGATTTCTCTGATGATCCGCTGTGGATGATTCTTTCTGTTGGCGCATACATTAAGGAGTCCGGAGACTGGGGCATTCTGGACCAGATGGTTCCCTATGATAACGATGAATCCAAGGCAAAGCCGATGCTGGATCACCTGACGGTATCCTTCTATCACATTGTCAATAATCTTGGTCCTCACGGTCTGCCGCTGGCAATGCGTGCTGACTGGAACGACTGTATCAACCTCTCCTGCTTCTCCGATAAGCCGGGCGAGAGCTTCCAGACCTACACGAACCCGAAATTTGCTGCAGAAGGCGGTTATTCCAAGGTTGCTGAATCTGTCATGGTAGCAGCACTGTTCACATACGCAGGACCGACATATGTTGGTATTCTGAAGCATCTGGGCAAGGATGATGAGGCTGCAAAGGCACAGGCTGAAATCGACAAGATGAAGAAGAATGTGATGGAATCTGCATTTGACGGTGATTGGTTCCTCCGTGCATATGATGCATCCGGCGCAAAGATGGGCAGCAAGGAATGTGAAGAAGGCAAGATCTTCATCGAACCGCAGGGCTTTGCTGTTATGTCTGAAATCGGTAAAGAGGAAGGCGCAGACATTAAGACACTGAATTCCATCGACAAGTACCTGAATACAAAGTATGGTCTTGTTCTGAATAATCCTGCATTTACAAAGTACTATATTCAGTATGGTGAAATTTCCACATATCCGGGCGGATACAAGGAAAATGCAGGTATCTTCACACATAATAATGCCTGGATTATCTGTGCTGAAGCATACGCTGGCAGAGGCGACAAGGCATTTGAGTACTACAGCAAGATTGCACCGGCATTCAACGAGGAAATTTCTGATCTGCACAAGACAGAACCCTATGTCTATGGTCAGATGATTGCCGGTAAGGATGCAAGCCGCTTCGGCGAGGGCAAGAACTCCTGGCTGACTGGTACTGCTGCATGGAACTTCGTTGCAATTTCCCAGTACATTCTGGGTATTGCAGCTGACTTCGACGGCCTGAAGATTGACCCGTCTATTCCGAAAGCATGGGATGGCTTTACCGCTACAAGAAAGTTCCGTGGTGCTGTTTACAACATCACTGTTCAGAATCCGGATCACGTTTGCAAGGGCGTGAAGGCATTGACAGTTGACGGCAAGGCTGTTGACGGCAATGTGGTACCGGTATTTGAAGCAGGCACAACTCACGATGTAACAGTTGTACTTGGATGATGAATATTTAACAATAAAACCGATGCGGAGAATATCTGCATCGGTTTTATTGTTTGAATGTAATATAAAGCAGGAATTATACTTAAAGAAAAATTCATGATTTGTGAATTGTGAATAAATAATGAATAACAAATACAGCGAAATATGCATTAAATCCCTGTGCGGAAAAATAAACAAATTGCTATATGAGATGTTGTTGTAATTGTATAAAGTATGGGAAGAAGTACAAATTCTAAATAAAATAGCTTGACAAAAATAAAATTTTGGAATATAATGTAATATAGCAGATAGTATATCTGGATAAAGATGCGGCTTATTGCCGCAAGGAAAGGGAGATGACGAGAATGGTGCTGATGAAAAAAGGTGTATAGAGTTCAGCTTTGTGGCGTGGCAACACAAAACAGAGACTGAACGAAACAGGACTTTGCATTGCTTCACGGATGCGGCTGTGCAAAGGGGAAAAGCATCCGCTTCTTCATTCAACAGTGTACTGACGCAGTTATACTATTATAGTATATATCATGCGAGACGGGCACTGATGTATAAAGAAAAACAAAGTAGGAAAGGAAGGTATTCTCTATGAAGACATGGAGAAAACGAGCTCTAAGCGGTATCGCAGCGCTGACCTTGACGGCATCTTCGTTTGTGCCTGATATCAGCGGTTTGGTGAACCTCACGAGCTTGAACGGTGAAAACTCGACGACAGATGTTGAACTGTTGGTGGGTTCTAATCCGACAGCACCCGACGGCACTCCGTATGGCGAGTTTGCAAGCGTCGAAGATGCTATTGCAAAGTATGACGAAGATTATGCCTTGGGTATTGCGTCACAGTTTAGCGTGTTTATGAATACGGGATTCACAGCGAAAAATTGTGATGCAGAAGGAAGACTAGCTGTTGGTAGTTTTTTAACTCTAGAAGGAATTCCCGCATATGAAATTGGCAACGGCGATTTCGTTGAGAAGACAAGTCTTGAGTATTTAACTGACAACAGAAATTTTGCACACGCTATAATTCAAGGCGATGTTACAGGGGTATTGAGACCAGTGTCTTGGAATAAACTTCTTGATATGAATTCAGAAATGAATTGTATGCCCAAGAAGTTTTGGATTTCAGATTCTTCAAGTGTTCCACAAGATATTTCCGGCGATGGAGATTTCGTGCAGTGGGCTTCCGATGCTATGAAGGAATTCAATGACAATGGCAAGGGCGATTATTCTTCTTATTTTTATCCCGGAGCATCAGCATTTAAAATTAATGATGAGTTTGAGAAACTCACCATTAAGAGTGCAGAACTCGCTGAGAAGTCGGATGAATTTAAGGTTTCAACTGAACATAATGATAAACTGAATGCTGATGTATTGACATTTACCTACAAGGGTGAAGCCGCAGATACAGTATATCTGAAATTGACGGAAGAAGAACAAAACAATTTCAAGAGCGCAAAGTTTGTAAACTTTAAAAATATTCCGACATTGTCTTCTGTAAACACATCCGCAAGAGGCCGAGCAGCTAACGGCGGACGACCTGTAATGGCTTCCGACGGAACCCCAACTACCTGGGATTACGCTTATATTGTTGTTAATGTTCCGGGAAAAGAGGTTACCGTTGCAGATGGTGATAGATATACATTTATTAATGATGAATTGATTTCTAAGAATGTATATAGCAACTCGAAACTGGATCATGCTGCAAATGAGGGCGATATGCTTCCAGAATTCAAGTCTTTCACCGATAATGTGGTATATAATAACCATGAAGGTGTAACAAGCTTGCTGTATAACTACTATGAAGCAAAAGACTTGGCCTTAGGTAAGAATTTCCAGGGTACAATTCTGGCTCCGCAGGCGAAGGTGCATGACGGCAGCAACGGATTTGGACACCTTTCTGGTGCATTGATTGCTGAAAGTTTTACCGGTGAAACAGAATTCGGCTACAGACCGTTCTCTGGTCCGAGCTCTATTCTGGGCGCAAAGTCTTCCTATTCAGTTGACCTGAGCAAGACAGATGCAGTCACTGGGGATGCACTTGAAGGCGCTGAGCTTGGCTTATTCTCTGTAGTGGATGGCGTTGTTTCAAATAAACCCGCTGCATCCGGCGTAACAGACACAGATGGTCTGCTGACACTGAATCTGACTCCCGGTTTGTACGCTGTGAAGGAAATAAAGGCTCCGACGGGCTATGAAATGGGTGATACCATTTACTATGTCAAGGTCGAGGAGACAGATGCCGCCGAGCCTACCGAAATTTCCCAAACATACAAAACAAATCCGACAGTTTGTTATTACAGCGCATTTTCCGGAATTGAGGATGACGATGCGTACGTGAAAGCTACTGAGGATATCCCTCCGAAAGTTGAATATACAGGTGATGGCTATCGTTTCGAAATTGATCTGAGCAATAGAAACGGCCAGCAATTCTGGGGCTTAGCTTGGAAAGGCGATTTTGAATCCAAGCTGAAAGCTGACTTTGAATTCTATAAGGGTGACACTCTGGATAAATCTTTCACCGATGCTAAATGGGCTGAAAATAAAGACTGGCCTGAATTTGGTCTGCGGGAGGGTGATAATCAATACCAGCCAAGTGGCATCACTAAGATTGCAGTCACATTGAAGGGCGAACCTGGAGATTTCGGTGATCTTTCCAATGATTACAAATCCTGCATTCTGGTAAACTATAACACAAATGACCATCCATGCTATGGTGCGGATCTGACAGATACTGAGTGGACTCCTGCAAAATACTGTAAGTATTGGGATGAAGGCGCTGATGAGTATGTACCGAATGGCACAACAGATTCAGGTAAGCCGCAGTTTTACCACGCTGTCAGCGTTAAGCTTCTGGATGGCTCAACAGCTCAGGTATATGGCGAGTGCCATGAAGAAGAACGCAAAATAGCATTCAAGAAAGATGTGAACCTCGGCGTGTATAAGGATATTGCCTGCGCAGAGGCCATTTCTGAAAAGCAGTATACTGCGAAAGAGCTCGCAGAACTCTCCGCGAACTCCAATGGCGTAAAAATCAACCTGACAAGCGAAATGGATCCGCTTAACTTTGCAAACCCGCCGAAGAAATATCCTGCTAAAGTGAACAAAGTTGATGAAGAAGGCGTATTCGTTGAAGGCGCAACACTTCAGCTCACTGGCGAAGGCATCACATTCGATGGCACAGAAGGTGCCGGAGATCCTAAAGAAGATGGAAAAGTTCTCGAATGGGTGTCCGATGGTTCCACAAAGGAATTGATGCTTCTTCCCGGTACCTATACTATTAAAGAAGTAGAGGCTCCGGAAGGATACAAATTTGACAGTGAAAATCCGCCAACAGTTGAATTTGAAGTATCAGCAGAAGAAACGGGTGAGGCTGAAGAGGGCGAAATCAACGGCGACAAATATCCGAAGAGCTATACAATCGGAAATGTTCTTACAGACTACACTCTGTTTGTAAGGGGTAATCTGAATAATGTTGCTTACGATGGCAGTTCCACAGCTGCAAACCATATTGTTGGTGCTGTTGCAGTTGGAGGAGATGCGAATCTCGGAGCATTTGGTGATACCTCTAATGCTAATACTTTCATTAAGAACTATGTATCCGGTGGCTATAATAAGGCTGGACAGGAAGCTTATGCTTACTACGAGAACAATAGTTCAGCAACAGATCTGGATAGCATGGAAGCAGGCAACGACAAAATTTGGAAGCAGAAAACTGGTTATATCGATTTCGATGCCGCATTTGATGCAATCATTCGCGAATCAGAAGATATCGCGAAAAACGCAGTAGAATACATTCCTGTAGTGGAGAAGATTGAAGGTCAGAATGTTCTGATTCTTGATTTCAGAGAGCTTCCGAGCAAAAATATTAAAATTCCGTATGATACGCTTCTTTCGGCATCTGAAGGAAATGCTGCATATGGAGCAAATACAGTTAATAATCCCGTATATATCATGATTCGGGATGGAAACGACGACTTAGATAAGCTCGTTGCTGAAGAATGGCTGCAGCAGGGCTATACAATTTCTTTCACAGGCGTCGGAGATAAAAAGATTGCTTTTGGCTTCGAAGGCTTTAACACAGCAGGCGACGAGGACTTGAGTATTAAATTCGTATACAATGGATATAACAAGGATTTCTCTTCTGCAATTAACAGAGGAGAAACAAATGGTAACGGATTTAACCTTCTGTGGAACTTCCCTGATGCAACCCAAGGTCCAAACAAAGAAGGAAGAATTGCAACGAGCTGTATGATTGGACAGTGTGTTGCTCCGAAAGCAACTATAGCAAATATCGGCGGTAACTCAAACGGCGGTATCATCTGTGATAACATGTCTTACTCCCAGGCTGAGGTTCACTACGTTCCGTACTACGGCTTGAAGACACAACCGCAGGAAAAAATCATTAAGATTGTCAATGAGAAGAAGAAGGGCAGCCTTGAGATTACAAAGAAGCTGAATGGTAAGGTTAATGATCAGGCACTTACAAAGGATGATCTGCCGAATCTGACATTTACCATTTACGGTCCGGATTATCAGGAACTTCCTCCGAAAGCAGGAGAAGAAAATTCTACGCCTGCATATACCGGATTTAAGAAAGTAGTTAAATTCAGCGAATTTGAACAGGCTCTGGATGCAGATGGTGCTCCAATCGCCGGTCAGTATGTTTATAAGCTTGAGGACCTGCTGATTGGCGACTATAAGGTTGTAGAATCCGGTGCTGAAAAGGCAGGCTTTAGATGGACATCTATTCCGATGCCGAACCTAACTGATAGAACTGTAACTGTTCCAGCAAAAGTTGAGGAAGATCAAACAGCAAGCTGCACATTCACCAACTCTTATCAGCCGGATAGAAGAGCTGAGTTTGGTAATATCAGACTTGAAAAGTATGTTGAAATCGACAAGGATAATTTCGATTTGAGCAGTTTGACCTTCGAGATTACTGGTCCGGTTGGCTTTACACCTGTAACAGTTGGATTCTCCGACATGGAACCGGATATCGACGGAGACGGAAATGTATACTATTATAAAGAGTATACTAATGTTCCTGTAGGTGAATATACAGTCACTGAGAAAACAGCTGATGCAAACATCGTGGGCTACTATCTTGTGGATGCTGAAAGGGATCCCGATGGTATCCGTTCAGATAAAGGAATAGTTGAAGAAGATGGAACAGCAGTTCTGACTCTGACAAACAAGTATGAGAAGTCTCTTGGTTCTCTGGTACTTACCAAGACAGTGGATGCAGATAACATCACTGAGGAAGAGTACAATGGCAAGCTGAAGTTTACAGTTCAGAATGCAAGTGGACAGTATCTGGATAAAGACGGAAATATCATTTCTGAAGAAGCACTTACACAGGATGCAAACGCAAAGTACATCACACTGAAAGACTTCGAACCAATGTCAGCAGGGAATGAAAAGCCAAAGTATATGCTCACATTGGAAGACCTTGCAATGGGCACATATACGGTAACCGAGGAACTGGAATCTGCTGGCAGCATTGATGGCTATAAGCTCGTCCGAGATGAAAGAACCATTACATCCGGTTCTGCAGTACTTGTGAACAATGGCGATTCAGTGACAATTGATCTTGTTGACACCTATGAAGAGGTTGGCAAGCTCATCATCACAAAGAGTATTGATGGTGATGAAGTAACCGAATCTGAACTGAATGGCGCATTGACCTTTACGATTCAGAATGCAAGTGGACAGTACCTCAATGCAAGAGGCGAGATTATTTCTGCTGAAGCAATCGAACAGAACGAAAAAGCAAAATATATCACACTGGCTGAGTTTACAACAGAAACTCCTGGTAAGAACTATGTTCTCGAACTTGACGAACTTCCGCTTGGAGCTTACACTGTAACCGAAGAAAACGCAGATGTACCTGGTTACAAGGTTGTAAAGACGATTGCGAATAATGGCGAAGCAGTACTTGACCATGACAACAAGGTAGCAAATGTTGACATCAGCAACCATTATGAAAAGATCGGCAGCATTGTCATTACAAAGAGCTTTGGCGGCGATATCATTACTGATTCTGAATTGAAGGGCGCATTGTCCTTTACTATCACAAAGGTAACAGAGAATGGTACAGTCACAAAGTACATCGATAAGGACGGCAACGAACATGACGATAAAGTTGTACTGACCTTGGGGAATGATTTTAGAGTCAATGAGAATGGTACATATACACTTCGGATTGGCGAACTCCCGATGGGCAGCTACATTGTGACAGAAGTTAACACAGACATCGAAGGATATGTATTTGTGAATGCATTGACTGTTCCGGAGAATGGAACAGCAGTGCTTGAAAATGCCGGCGATGTAAAGTCTATTGACATTACAAACATATATAAGAGTCTCGGAAAGCTGGTAATCAATAAGACAATCACAGGTCTTGGCGAAGAGATTACTGATGAAACCATTCTGGATTCGATCAAATTCACAATTACTAAAAATGGTGAATATTTCAATGCGGACGGTACAAAGTCTGCTGAAAAAGTCGTAATCCCAATGAGCGCATTCCAGCACACCAAGACAAATACCGGATATACTCTTGAGATTCCTAATATGGAAACTGGTAATTACACTATTACAGAAGTAGAATCTTCTATCGAAGGTTACCAGAGAGATGCCAATGATGCAACTTTTGCTACTGCTGTATTGGTGCAGAATGCAGAAGATCCGTCAGCTGAGATTAAAGATGAAGCCACCATTAAAAACAGCTACACTAAGCTTGAAAAGTACGGATATTTGAAGCTTGTTAAGAACGTTGTAATGGATAAGGAACTCGCTGAAGGTGATTTGAGTGCACTGGTATTCACAATCACTGGTCCGAATGACTTTAGCAAAACAGTATACTTCAGCAACTTTACAATGGATAATGAAGGCAAGTACTATTATGAATATGGTGAACCAGTTCCGGTTGGTGAATATACAATCACCGAAACGAACGCTGATGGAGTTGTTGGATATCACATTGTAAGCGTAGACGATTCAAAGGCAACAGCAGAAGTGAAAGATCAGGAAACAGCAACACTGGAACTGACCAATACATACGAGCAGGATGAAGAGAAGCTCGGCAACCTGATTATCACAAAGACAATTGATGGCGACAACGTAACAGAATCTGAACTTGAGGGCGCATTGACCTTTACCATTTTCAATGAGACAACAGGAAAGTACATTAATGCTGCGGGCGAAGAACTGGGCGAAACTGATGATATAAACATCACATTGGGTGAGTTTGAAGAAGTAACACCTGGTAAGAAGTACGTTCTCGAAATTAATGATATCCCGATGGGAACCTATGTTGTTACAGAAAGCAATGCAGATGTTGAGGGATACACTCTTGATCACACTGTATCTGTTACAGAGGGCAGTGCAACACTTGAAACAAATGGACAGACTGAAGGAGTTGAACTGAAAGACGTTTACTCCGAAATCGAAGATGATCTCGGAAACCTGATCATCACAAAGACAATTGATGGCGACAACGTAACAGAATCTGAACTGGAAGGCGCATTGACCTTTACCATTTTCAATGAGACAACAGGAAAGTACATTAATGCTGCGGGCGAAGAACTGGGCGAAACTGATGATATAAACATCACATTGGGTGAGTTTGAAGAAGTAACACCTGGTAAGAAGTACGTTCTCGAAATTAATGATATCCCGATGGGAACCTATGTTGTTACAGAAAGCAATGCAGATATTGAGGGATACACTCTTGATCGCAAAGTATCTGTTACAAAGGACAGTGCAGCACTGGAAACAGATGGACAGACTGAAGAAATTGAACTGAAAGACATTTATACGAAAGACGAAGAGGGTAAGACAGAAGTAAAGATCAGCAAGCAGGATACAGAAACCGGAAAAGAACTTAAGGGTGCAACATTGACCTTGAGTGGTACTGACAAAGACGGTAATGTAGTGGAATTCCCGCTTAATTCTGTAATTGCAGGCGATGGTGCATTTGTTATCACAAGTAGTGGCGATGCAATAGCTTGGATTTCAGGCAATAAGGCAACTATCATCAAGAATCTCGTAGATGGTACATATTTACTTCACGAAGTTGCAGAGCCGAATGGATATAAGGTCGCAACTGACATGACATTTACTATCGAAGATGGCAAAGTGACAGAAGTAAAGTCCGGCGAGACCACGGTTGATACAGATGAAAACTTGATTGTCATGTTCGACGATGCAATTAAGACTGATGTCGACATTGATAAACAGGATGTAAGCGGCGGCGAAGTGAAGGGAGCAACCCTGACACTGACAGGTGTTGATCAGAATGGCGATGCAATTACCTTCAAAGAAGGTACCATGGTTGCTGGAGAAGATGCTACTGAAATTGAAACAAGTGGAGAAGCACTGAAATGGATTTCTGGCTCATCAGCAACAAAGATTAAGAATCTTGCAAATGGTACATATACACTTCATGAGGAAGTAGTTCCTGAAGGATTCATTGTTGCTACAGACATAACATTTATCATTAAGAATGGTGATGTTATTGAAGTACAGGAAGACAGCACAAAGGTTATTAATGAAGAGCATGTTATTGTAATGGTAGACGAAGCAATTTTCACAACGACTACCACAACAACAACTACAACAACAACAACTACAACAACAACAACTACCACAACTACAACCACAACAGCAGTAACCACCAACATCAAGATTGACAAGCAGGATG
>JAKSPJ010000005.1 GCA_024404915.1 Oscillospiraceae bacterium | reverse complement strand
ATTGCAGTACCTGAGACTGTGGAAGAAGCAATCGAAGAAGCGGAAGAAACCATTCCTGAGATTGAAGAAATTGCAGTACCTGAGACTGTGGAAGAAGCAATCGAGAAAGTGGAAGAAACCATTCCAGAGATTGAAGAAATTGCAGTACCTGAGACCGTAGAAGAAGCAATCGAAGAAGTGGAAGAAACCATTCCTGAGATTGAAGAAACTGCAGTACCTGAGACTGTAGACGAAGCAATCGAGGAAGTGGAAGAAACCATTCCTGAGATTGAAGAAATTGCAGTACCTGAGACTGTGGAAGAAGCAATCGAAGAAGCGGAAGAAACCATTCCTGAGATTGCTGTTCAGACGGAAGAACCTGCGGCGGAAACACCTGCGGAAGCAGGCTTGCCTGTGCTTTCCGTGCTGGAAGAACTGGCGCCGATTGCCAACACACCTGCTGAACCATCTCGTCCATCTGTCAATATGAATCAGATGATGGCAAACCTGCTTTCCAATATGGAGGAGCGTCATTTTGCAGACCAGATTGCTATTTCCAAGGAACCACAGCAGGAGGACAATGCAGTTCCTGCAGACGGTCGATTCTCCACCAAGGAGCGCAGAAAGCATTACCATGGCGAACCGGAACTGGTTGTGCCGGAGGGCTATCTGGAAATCCGTGCTGGTGCCTGCGCAGGATTGGATAAGCTGGAATCTGTCGTTCTGCCCAATACGATTGTGAAAATCGGAAGCGGTGCGTTCTCTGATTCCGCAAATCTGAAGCGTATCGTTATTCCCACATCCGTGAAGGAAATTGTATCTGATGCTTTTGAAGGCTGTGATGATCTGTATGATGTTACAATGCCACATGCATTGGAATGGCTTGTCAGTGAGCTGTTTGACCATGAGGTTGCAATCACATGGCTTGAGGAAGAAAAGAGCGAAAGCGATATTGCAGAAGACGGCAAGTTTACAAGAAAAATTCGGAAGCAGATCTATGAGGGCGGTTCCATGCTGATTATCCCAGAGGGATACGTTGAAATCCGTCCGGGTGCATGTGCAGGTCTGGATGATGTTACAGATGTGAAACTCCCCAGCACATTGCAGAAAATCTGCGGCGGTGCATTCTCTGAGTGCTCATCCATTGTTTCTCTGGATATTCCTGCCAGTGTAACAGAACTGGAAGAAGATGCATTTGAAGACTGCAGCGCATTGAGAATGGTGGCCATACCGTCTCACCTGGAATCCCAGGCAAGGGCTTGTTTCCCTGAAGCCGAGTTGTGGATTCTTGACTAAATACTGAACAATCACCGTAGGAATTGTTTCCTGCGGTGATTCCATTTTTTCTTTCAGATGCCGGCAGCAGGGAACCACAAGAAAAAATATGAAAGATACTTGTATTTTTTGACGCTTTGTGTTATAATAGGAAAAGAAAAACAGAAGGGAGTGCCAGATATGATCGTAATTGAAAATCATATTGGAAGCGTTCGGGTTTCAAAAGCATATTTATACAGCTTGATTGAACACACAGTGACCAGTTGCTTTGGCGTTGCGGATCTGAATGATTCTTCCCCATTCCAGACCGTCATGACAAGATTGTTTCCCGGGGATATCAAGCGGGGCATTCAGCTCAGAATACACAGGAATCAGCTTGAAGTTGACTTGCATATTCTGACATGCATCGGTGCAAATATGAATGCGATTACAGCAAGTATCCGCAACAAAGTGCGTTATGCAGTGGAGCAGGCAACCGGCATTGCCCCCGCTGTTGTCAATGTTTACATTGACGGTATTCGTTCATAATAAAATATTGAGGTGAGCAGATTTTGATTACTGGCAAACAACTCAAAACAGCAATTATTCACGCAGCCGTTCTGATTACAAATCAGAGACGTTCGATTGATGAGCTGAATGTGTATCCTGTACCGGACGGCGATACAGGAACCAATATGTCCATGACAATCAGTGCAGCAAAAAAACAGCTGGAATTGATGTCGGATGATGTGACGGTATCCGAAGTGGCTGATGTGACCGCTTCCGCAATGCTGCGAGGCGCAAGAGGCAACTCCGGTGTCATTACTTCGCTGCTGTTCCGTGGCTTTTCTAAGGGATTGACCGGCTTGAAAACAGCGGAGAATGCCGATTTTGCACGGGCATTGGAGCTTGGTGTCTCAGGTGCCTACAAAGCAGTGATGAAGCCTACAGAGGGCACAATTCTGACAGTTTCCCGTATGGCTGCCAATAAGGCAAAGGAACTGGCAGAAATCGAAATAGATGATCTTGCATTTTGGGATGGTGTGCTGACAGAGGCCAATCAGGTTCTGAAGCAGACAACCGAAATGCTCCCTGCATTGAAAAAAGCGAATGTGGTGGATGCCGGCGGTCAGGGCTTCTGTACGATTCTGACGGGTATGCTGCAGTCTTTCCGTGGCGAGGATATGCCGGCTGAGGCAGAGGGCCAGAAGAAGGCACAGGCATCAGAATCCGCAATTGACTTTAATGCAGCTGTTGCGCAGTATGATGAAGAAATCAATTTCACCTACTGCACGGAATATATTATCGAGAAGAATGATGCATCTGTAGACGGAGCAAAGCTTCGTGCATATCTGGAAACCATCGGCGACTGTGTTGTTGTGGTGGAGGATGACGAGATTATCAAGGTGCATGTTCATACGGATGCGCCGGGCCTTGCATTGACAAAAGCACTGGAATTCGGCCATTTCATCAATGATCCGAAGCCGAAGATTGAAAACATGCGTATTCAGCATGAAGGCAAGGTTAAGGAAGCAAAGATTGTAAAGCAGCAGGATATGCTTCCGGTGGAACCTACAAAGGAATTCGGTTTTGTGGCGGTTGCTGCCGGTGCGGGCCTGGAGCGTTCCTTTGTGGATCTGGGCGTAGATCAGGTCGTAAAGGGCGGTCAGACCATGAATCCCTCTACAGATGATATTCTGAAGGCAATTCATGCGACACCTGCAAAAACAGTGTTTGTCCTGCCAAACAATAAGAATATTATCATGGCGGCAGAGCAGGCAGTGGATCTGGCAAACCGCAATGTCATCGTTTTGCAGACAAGAACCATTCCTCAGGGTATCTCTGCAATGCTGGCCTTCGATGAAACTGTGGATGTGAATGAGAACCGCATTCAGATGACAAAGGCCTTTGAGCATGTATCCTCAGGCGCAATCACATTTGCTGCAAGAGATTCTGAGCTGGATGGCCAGAAAATCAAGATGAATGAGATTCTTGCTTTGGATAACGGCAAACTTTCCTTTACAGAAAAGGATATCAACAAGGCCGCTTTCAAGCTGGTGAAGAAAATGCTGAAGAGTGATTCCAGCTATGTGACAGTGATTTACGGTGCAGACGTAACTGAAGACAAGGCACAGGAACTTACTAATCTCCTGACAGCTAAGCTTGGAAACAAGGTGGAGGTCATGCAGCTGCATGGCGGTCAGCCGGTGTATTATTATCTGATTTCAGTTGAATAATGGCGAAAAAGGACGATTATATCGTCCTTTTTCCATAAGTGAGAATATGACAGAAAGAGGTGATTCTGTGGAACGCAGACAGTATCATAGGGAAATGCAAAGCATCATTCAGCAGATTCCTCCCGGAAAAGTGCCGAGACTGCTGCTGCATAGCTGCTGTGGTCCCTGCAGTACCGCAGTGCTGGAACAATTGGTGCCCTATTTTGAAATTGTGCTCTTTTTTTATAATCCGAACATTGCGCCGGAAGAAGAATTTTACCGCCGGCTGGAAACTCAGAAGCAGGTATTGGATAAAATACAGACACCCCATGGCATTACGCTGGCAGCACCGCCATATTCAATGGAACCCTTCTGGCAGGCGGTTAAGGGAGCGGAGCATACGCCTGAGATGGGGGAGCGATGCGAAAAATGTATTGCACAGCGTATGCAGGAAGCTGCAGCTATGGCGGATTTGCAGAACTGCGACTATTTTACCACGACTCTGAGTGTGAGCCCGCATAAAAATTCCCGGTATATTAATCAATGCGGAGAGAAATTGGCAGAATCGAGCATTGCAGCCTATCTGCCCTCGGATTTTAAAAAAGGCGGCGGTTATGCACGTTCCGTTGCTTTATCTGCAGAATATGAACTGTACCGGCAGGATTACTGCGGCTGTCCCATGAGTGAGCAGGAGGCAGAAGAGCGCAGAAAGAAGCGCAGTGAGAACAATGTCTAAAAGTTTATTCGGATGTGAATGGAAAATAGAACCTTTTTCTGAAATTGTTATTTTTTTCACAATCTTCTGAAAATACACTTGACAAGAACAGAAAAAAGGTGTATACTTAATACTGGATAATGGCAGGGGTGTTCTGTCCTCTGCATCCGAATATGAAATGATTATGGAGGCTATTACAATGAGCAGAGTTTACAATTTCAGTGCTGGTCCTGCAGTTCTTCCGGAATCCGTTCTGAAAGAAGCAGCAGAAGAAATGATGGATTATCGTGGCACAGGCATGTCCGTTATGGAGATGAGCCACCGTTCCAAGGCATATGACCAGATTATCAAGGAAGCAGAGGCTGACCTGCGCAAGCTGATGAACATTCCGGATAATTACAAGGTAATTTTCCTGCAGGGCGGTGCATCCCTGGTGTTCGCTGAGGTTCCGATGAACCTGATGAAGAACGGCAAGGCTGCATACATCATCACCGGCCAGTGGGCAAAGAAGGCTGCTGCTGAGGCAGAGAAGTACGGCGAAGTAGTAAAGGTTGCATCTTCCGCTGACAAGACATTCTCCTACATTCCGGATTGCTCTGACCTGGACATTCCTGAGGATGCAGACTATGTTTACATCTGCGAGAATAACACAATCTACGGCACAAAGTTCCAGGAGCTGCCGAATACCAAGGGCCACATCCTTGTTTCTGACGTTTCTTCCTGCTTCCTCTCTGAGCCGATTGATGTCAGCAAGTACGGCGTTGTTTACGGCGGCGTTCAGAAGAATGTCGGCCCTTCCGGCGTTCAGATCGTAATCGTCCGTGAAGACCTGATTGCAGATGGTCCTGCATTCAAGCAGACTCCTACCATGTGCGACTGGAAGATTCAGGCAGATAACGAGTCCCTCTACAACACACCTCCCTGCTATGGCATCTACATCTGTGGCAAGGTATTCAAGTGGATTCTCAACATGGGCGGCCTGGAGGCAATGAAGGCTCACAACGAGAAGAAGGCAAACATCCTGTACGATTTCCTGGATCAGAGCAAGATGTTCAAGGGCACTGTCCGCAAGGAAGACCGTTCCCTGATGAACGTTCCTTTCGTTACAGGCAATGAGGAGCTGGATAAGAAGTTCGTTGCAGAAGCAAAGGCAGCAGGTTTTGAGAACCTCAAGGGCCACAGAACTGTTGGCGGTATGCGTGCATCCATCTACAATGCAATGCCGATCGAGGGCGTTGAGAAGCTGGTTGCATTCATGAAGAAATTCGAAGAAGAGAACGCATAATTCCGATTCATAGAAAAGAGGTTACTATCATGTTTCAGATTCAGACTTTGAATAAGATTTCTCCGGTAGGTCTTGCACAGCTGAATGACAACTATCAGGTTGCAGATACTGTTGAGAATCCGGATGCTATTCTGGTTCGTTCTGCAGTAATGCACGACATGGAGTTCGGCGACAATCTGCTGGCAATTGCAAGAGCAGGTGCCGGCGTAAACAATATTCCGCTCGATAAGGCTGCAGAAGCAGGTATTGTCGTATTCAATACACCGGGTGCAAACGCAAACGGCGTTAAGGAGCTGGCAATTGCAGGTATGCTTCTGGCATCCCGTGATGTTGTTGGCGGCATCAACTGGGTACAGACTGTTAAGGACGACGAGAATGTTGCAAAGCTGGTTGAAAAAGGCAAGTCCAAGTTTGCAGGCACAGAGATTAAGGGCAAGAAGCTTGGTATCATCGGTCTGGGCGCAATCGGCGGCCCTCTGGGCAACTCCGCAATCGCTCTGGGCATGGAAGTCCTGGGCTGCGACCCCTTCATCACTGTTGATGCAGCACTGAATCTTTCCCCGGCAATTCAGCTGGTAAAGACTCGTGAAGAGATTTTCAAGAATTGTGATTTCATCAGCGTACATACACCGCTGACACCGGATACCAAGCAGATGATTAACGCAGAGACCATCGCAATGATGAAGGACGGCGTTGTGATTCTGAACTTTGCTCGTGATGCTCTGGTTGATGACGACGCAATGGAAGCAGCACTGAAGTCCGGTAAGGTTCGCAAGTATGTCACAGATTTCCCGAATGCAAAGTCTGCAGGAATGGAAGGCGTTATCGCAATTCCGCATCTTGGTGCTTCTACGGAAGAGGCAGAGGACAACTGCGCAGCAATGGCAGCAAAGGAACTGGTTGATTATCTGGAGAAGGGCAACATCAAGAACAGTGTGAACTTCCCGAATGCTGAGATGAACGCTGTTGGCAGCAAGATTTGCGTCCTGCACAAGAATGTTCCCAGCGTTATCGCTTCTCTGACAGCTGCAATCAGTGCTGCTGGCGGCAACATTGAGAACATGGTTAATGCAAGCCGCAAGGATTATGCATACACTATGATTGATGTTACCGGTGCAGATGCTGCTCCGATTGCAGAGGCAATGAAGGCTATTGACGGCGTTATCCGTGTTCGTGTTATTGGCTGATTTTCGTACATTACATCATAATTGATAAAAACAGGTAATCCCTTCATTGGCAAGAGATTACCTGTTTTGTTTGTGCAGATGGGATATGTTTTTTCCGTTTCTTTTCCTGACAGAAAAATACTACTTGCGAAAAAATGGAAAATAGAGTATAATATAAGGATGGGAGGTGCGCTATGGAAATTGATCGTTCACAGAATCCATTATTTCTGAATGACTACATCACATATATTGATGTCATCCGTGGAAAAGCCAAGCGAACAGTTGGGGAATACTATCAGGACTGCATGCTGTTTCTGCGATGGCTGTGCTGCACAAACAGCAAAACGCCGTTATCCGAAATCAGCAGCTGTTCTGTTGCAGATATGACAACAATGGATCTGGAAAAAGTCAGCGTCTCTGTTTTGTATGACTATATTCAGTATCTGCGGGATGTCAGAGGGAATACACCACGCTCTGTTTCAAGAAAACTTAGTGCCATCCGCAGCATGTTTCAATACCTGACCAAAACAAAAGGAATGCTGACCAAGGACCCTACTCAGAATCTGGAGATGCCATCCGTGAAGAAAGGCCTGCCAAAATTTCTGACACTGGAAGAAAGCCTGAGAATGCTGGATGCAACCGCCACGGAATCTGAAAAGGATTCTCTTCGTGATTACTGCATTGTAACTTTATTTTTAAACTGTGGATTTCGACTGTCGGAATTGGTGGGCATGAATGTGGGCGATGTTGATTTCTTCAACCGCCGTATCCTTGTATTGGGAAAGGGCAGCAAAGAGCGGATTGTTTATCTGAATGATGCATGTCTGTCAGCTCTGCATGAGTATATTCAGTCCCGTGAAAATCCCCCTGAGGAACCGAAAGCACTGTTTCTGAGCCGTAATCGACGCAGAATCAGCCGCCGCAGAGTCCAGCAGATTGTGGAACGTACTCTCACCGCTGCAGGGCTGGCTGGAAAAGGTCTTTCCACGCACAAGCTGCGGCATACTGCTGCAACCCTGATGTATCAGCACGGCGGAACAGATATGCTGACGCTGAAGGAAATCCTTGGACATCAGTCTATTGCCACCACAGAAATCTATACCCATCTTTCCAGTGAACAGCGGCAGAATGCAATCGAGAATAATCCACTGGCAGGAGAAAAAAGACGGAAATAATACAGGCAGAGGAAACGAGCCTGATTGTTCTGCAAAGGAGAAAAAGAATGGAACACAGAGAGCTTTTTGCTGTTATTATTGCAGCAATTGTCGTTATGATTCTGATTACAATTCTGAGCATTGTCCGGGGCAGTCAGAACCAGCAGGAGGAAACACCGCAGCAGTCTCTGCAGACGATTGCTGCAACAACGGCTACAGAAACGGATATCTGGGATGTGCTTCACAATTATCAGACCACCGTTACCACTGTCCTGACGGATGAACAGGGTGAACCCTTGCCGGAGGAAGATGAAATTGTGACAGATGAAAATGGTGAAACAGTGACAGCAGAACCTTCCCAGGAAGGAACTGATTTGCCGGAGACGACAGAAACCCAGGCTGTCACAGTGATGACAGAAGCGGTAACAGAGACAATGCCACAGGGCTACACCATTCGTGTGGAGTAAGGGAGTCTGTTTATGAGAGTATTAATGTTCGGCGATGTTGTCGGAGAGGCAGGTTCGGCATGTTTTCAGAAATATGCCCCTAAGCTGAAACGGGAACATCAAGCAGATATCATTGTCGTAAATGGCGAAAACTCCGCAAAGGGCAATGGAATTCTTCCTCAGTCTGCATCTGAATTGATGAGCGGCGGAGCAGATGTCATCACCACAGGCAATCATTGCTTCCGTAGAAGGTGCGATGAACTTTTTGAAAATGAGCGCATTCTCCGCCCTGCAAATTATCCTGATGGTGCGCCGGGCAGCGGTGTCTGTGTGCTGGACTGCGGCCCCTTTTCCCTTGCAGTGGTAAGCTTGATGGGAACTGCATTTATGGAACCTCTTGACAATCCATTTTTTACAATGGACAGAATTCTGGAAACGCTTGATACCAAAAATATATTGGTGGATTTTCATGCGGAGGCCTCCTCTGAAAAAAAAGCAATGGGCTGGTATATGGCAGGAAAAGTCTCTGCGGTCATCGGTACACATACCCATGTGCAAACTGCTGATGAAGAAATTCTGGATGGAAAAACCGGTTATCTGACGGATGTGGGCATGGTCGGCGGTGCACGTTCTGTTTTAGGCGTATGTGTGGAACAGGCAGTGGAAAAACAGCGTTTTCATCGGCCTGTAAAGTTTTCTGAAGCAGGAGGCCCCTGCATATTGAATGCAGTACTGCTGGAAATTGATACCAAAACTGGCATTTGCACCAAAATCGAGAGAATATTTTTAAGGGAATCTACAAATTCATAAGGATTTACTTGACTTTTTCGATAAAATCGTTTATACTGTGTATAGTAAATATTGTATTGTTGTGCATCGACAGAACAATATCAACACTACACAATGGCAACTGAATGAATCACATTTCAAACATATTATTGGGAGGTTTATCATGGAAGTATTAAAAGTATCATCTCATTCAGCTCCGAATTCTGTAGCAGGTGCAATTGCTGGTGTAATCCGTGAACAGCACGCAGTGGAAGTACAGGCAGTGGGTGCAGGAGCAGCAAACCAGGCAATCAAATCAATCGCTATTGCCCGTGGCTATCTTGCTCCGATTGGAATTGACTTGATTTGTATTCCCGCATTTGCCAGCATTGAAATTGATGGCGAAGAGCGTACCGCAATGAAGCTGATTTGTGAGCCCCGCTAAATGAATTTTTGATGAAAACAGTCTGTGTTTCAAGCACAGACTGTTGTTTTGCATATTGATTCTGCACAATGTGCAGAATCGGAAAAGAGGCAGTTATGGAAGCAGTTCAGCCCTATACCAGAAGGGTGTTTTTTTATGAAACAGACAAGATGCAGATTATGCATCATTCTAACTATATCCGTATTTTTGAGGAATCCCGTGTGGATTTTTTGCGGCAGATTGGGCTGCCTTTTGGCGTAATTGAGGATGCGGGCTATATGATGCCTGTGTTGTCTGTGAATTGTGTGTATAAGAGTCCGCTGCGCTTTGATGAATCATTTGCCGTATATCCGACGGTAACATTCTTTAATGGCATTCGTCTGGAAATGGCGTATAAGGTCATCAGCGTGGAGACAGGCCGGCTTTGTGTGGAAGGCACCTCCTCTCATTGCTTTACGGATGAAAATCTGAAGCCTGTCAGTGTGAAGCGGAAAAACCCTGAGATATATGAAGCATTCAAGAGCCATGCGGCAGACTGAGATCAGCGTATGAATTGAAAACAACACCGCACAGTGTATCAGTACTGTGCGGTGTTGTTTTTTGCTTATAGGGGTTATCCGTTTTGCTTTATGACATGTGTATCCTGATCCACATAGGTCTCCAAGTCAAGGGATTCCGTGCCTATGATATTGGATTGCTCCAATTCCAGAAATGCGGTAAAAACGCCGTGTACGATGCTCGCAGCATTCCTATCATAATCTTTATTATCGGTTATGTCTCACTATCTTCTTGTGTAATCAGCTGGCAAGAATCGTTTTCCAGTTTGGCGTATTGCCGTTCAGAGTCTCTGCATAGTACATCAGAATATACATTGCATCATCCAGTGTCACATTTCCCTTATTATCCACATTTGCCAGAGTCATCTGCATTTCTGTAAAATCAGAAGACGGCTTTTCAATGATGGAATCCAGATAAATCTGCAAAGCTGCCATTGCATCCAGAGAGGAAATGATATCGTCCTGTGTGACATCGCCCCGCACATACATGGGGATGGTCACATAAATCGGATTTTCCTCTGCATAAGCTTTGATATCCTTATCTGAACCTGTGTAGATAATGGGCAGATGATAGCTGCCGTTCTTGTTTTCAGAAAGTGCCATGGGTGTTGTATCGATTTTGCAATAGGAAATGATGTTGTTTGTCTGAATGGTTCCTATATTGGAGATGGTGGCACTGATTTCAAAGTCATAGATACTGAAAGCAGTTTCATCCGTATACCAGAATGATTTTTTAGGATTGACGGTAACTTGTGCGCAGTAGCGTGTTTCAGAAAGCGGTATTTTTTCAAACGTCACGCTGACTTCTTTATTCTCAGTGATATTCTGAATAGTATATGAAACGCTTGTGCCTACGGTTTCGCCGTTAACCACGATGCTCTGAAGGCGATACCCGTTATCGGGTTGAATCCTGATCGTAATGCTTGATCCGGATGGTACTGTCTGATTATCATTCGGTGTCACAGTACCGCCCTGACTGCAGCTGATGTGAACGGTATAGCTTTCCGTTTTGGGCATTACTTCGGTTTCTTTCTGATTGCACTTGAGACATGTGTGCTCTCTGCTTCCTTCCTCTGTGATTGTTGGCTGCTTTGTGATATTCCAGCTGCTCCAGCTGTGGCCGACAGCTTCTGTCACATGGGATTCTTTTTCATGGCAGTTTGCGCAGATACGCTCATTCATACCGTCTGTAGTACAGGTTGCAGGGGGATTGGCTTTCCAGGCTCCCCAGGCATGACCGGTCGCTTCCACGGTTCTGATTTCCTTTTCGGAGCAGCCGGAACAGGTTCTGATTTGTGTGCCGCTGACCAGGCAGGTGGCCGCTTTTTCATCCTTCCAGTCAGACCAGCTGTGGGTATGGTTTGTGGCACCGATGGGAAGAAAATTCAGCTTCGTTTCTTTGGCATAGGTTTCTGCAGCGGATCCCGGCTCTCCATAAATCGTGGTGGTACCCGGTTGGTTTGTGTAGCTTCCGGTCAATTTTCCCTGTGCATATTCTACCAGTTCGTAATAGGAAAAGATTGCATTCTTTCCAATGGATTCGATGGTAGCAGGAATGGTAACTTCCTTGAAGCAGGAGAAGTTAAAGGCATCACTGCCAAGGGTTTTCAGGGAAGAACCCAGCGACAGTGTTTTGACATTGTTGCCGTAGAATGCACGGCTGTCAATATTTGTAACTCCGTCCGGTATTTCCAGCGCAGTCAGTGAAATATTGCCATAGAAGGCATTTGCCCCGATGGAGGTCAGACGTTTTGGCAGCGAAAGCTGCTTGATAGATCTGCATCCGTTGAATGCGTACATTGGAATTTCAGTCAATCCCTGTGAAAACGTAACGGAGGTCAGTTCAGAACAGGAATTGCAAAAAAACATGCCTAGTGTAGTGACACTGTCAGCCATTTTCAGGTTTTCCAGATAAGGATAGGAATCAAAGGCATAACCTGGCAGAGAAGTGATACCGTTTTCAATCACCACATTTTTGATATTGAGTTTTTGTGCTGCCCAGCTGGTACTGTTGACATCGCCTGAACCTTTGATGACCAGTGTATCACCGGACATACTCCATGATGCAGATGGACCGCAGCTGCCTTCTGCGGCAGAAACGGGCACACTGGCCGGAATGCTCTGTAATATCATCATGCCTGCCGTAAAGATGCCGATAATTCTGCTGCTGAATGATTGTTGTTTTGTTTTCATAATAGAACCCCTCCAAATAAAAATATACTATTATTTTACCACTAATATTATATTTTGTCAATAATAATTCATCGGAAATGTTTGAATTTTCGGTTGATACTTACAAACACGGAGGGAGGCATCGGCTATTGCTTTATCCCGGAGAGAAAAAGAACGCAGAATCCGGAAAAAATGGTTGACTTTTTCCATATAGCATGGTATACTATATGTAGGGAAACCTTGACAGTTCGTTTGCACCATCCTGTCATTAAACAAAACTACGGGCATTCTGCATAATGATTATGTACGTCTGTCTTGGCAGGCGTATTTTTTTAGGAGATGAGGGCATGTATATTTTAAAGACATCTGCCGCTTTTGACAGTGCGCATTTTCTGCACGGATATCAGGGGAAATGTGCCAATCTGCATGGCCACCGCTGGAATATTGAGGTGGAAGCAGGCGCAGAGGAGCTTCAGACAGAAGGCGAAAAAAGAGGTATGGTTCTCGATTTTTTTGATTTGAAATCTGCTGTCCGTGCACTGGCAGAGGAATATGACCATGCGCTGATTTATGAAGAAAACACACTGCAAAGCACTACGGTTTCTGCATTGCAGACAGAGGGATTTCGTTTGATTGCAGTGCCGTATCGTCCCACAGCTGAAAACTTTGCGAAGTCATTTTATGAGACACTTTCCAGGAAAGGCTTGCCTGTTGTGCGGGTGACCGTTTATGAAACGCCCAATAATTGTGCATGTTACGAGGATAGAAAATAATGGGAACATTTCAATTAGCTGAACAATTTGTCAGCATCAACGGCGAGGGGCAGCATGCAGGAAAACTTGCGCTGTTTCTGCGGTTCGCAGGGTGTAATCTGCAGTGCAGATGGTGCGATACCATGTGGGCCAATCAGGCAGATGCCCCCTGTACCCCTGTGACAGAACAGGCACTCTGCAATCTGGCAAAAGAGGCAGGCATTCGCCATGTGACAATTACTGGTGGAGAGCCGCTTCTGCAAAACGATTTTGCCGCACTGGCAGCCGCATTGGGAGAGGCAGGTTTTCTTGTGGAGGTGGAAACCAACGGCAGTGTTCTGCTGCCTTTGTTTGAAACCCATCGTCCCTCTTATACAATGGATTATAAGCTGCCCTCCAGCGGCATGGAATCCCAAATGTGCCTGGAAAATTTCAGCCGGCTGATTCCTACGGATACCTTGAAATTTGTATGCGGTTCCCGGGAAGATCTGGAACGCATGGCAGAGATTGTGGAGGAATATCAGCTGATTGGCAAATGTCAGATTTTTATCAGTCCTGTGTTCGGCAGTATTGAACCGGCTGACATTGTGGATTTTATGAAGGAATATCATCTGGAAGGCATCCGACTGCAGCTCCAGCTTCACAAGATGATATGGCCGCCGGATGCAAGGGGAGTGTAATATGATAAATCAGGCTGCAATTGAAGAACATATCCGCGGCATTCTGGTTGCATTGGGAGAAGACCCGAATCGGGAAGGATTGCTGGAAACGCCCTCCCGTGTGGCAAGAATGTATACGGAAGTGTTTGAAGGAATCGGTTATACCAACCATGAAATTGCGGAGATGTTCGGCAAGACATTCACAGCACCGGATGTTTCCGGCCCTGTGGTGGTACGGGATATTGAAGTTTTTTCCTATTGCGAACACCATCTGGCACTGATGTATGATATGAGGGTGCATGTGGCATATCTGCCCAGAAAAAAAGTCATCGGCCTCAGCAAGATTGCCCGTATCTGTGATATGGCGGCAAAGCGGCTGCAGCTGCAGGAACGTCTTGGCTCTGATATTGCGGAAATCATGATGGAAGCAGCAGAGACCGAGGATGTCGGCATTGTGATTGCAGGAACGCACAGCTGTATGACAGCAAGAGGTATCCGCAATACGACAGCCCGCACTATTACACGCACTTTCTGCGGAAAATTCAAAGAAGACCGGGATCTGCAAAGACTGGTTACGGAGGATGTAAAATGAAAGCATTGGTTTTATTCAGCGGCGGTCTCGACAGCACAACCTGTCTGGCATTGGCAGTGGATAAATACGGCGCAGATGAAGTACTGGCGTTGTCCATATCCTATGGCCAGAAGCATACAAAGGAGCTGGAAGCAGCTCAGCGTGTGGCAGAGTATTATCATGTGAAACTGCAGACATTGGATCTTGCATTGATTTTTGCAGATTCTGACTGTTCTCTGCTTCAGGGAAGCACCGCAGATATTCCGAAAACAAGTTATGCAGAGCAGCTTTCTGAAACAGATGGCAAGCCGGTATCGACTTATGTTCCATTCCGCAACGGCCTGTTTTTGTCATCTGCTGCAAGTGTAGCCTTGTCTCATAGCTGCGAGGTCATATATTACGGTGCGCATTCCGATGATGCGGCAGGCAATGCATATCCCGATTGCAGTTCAGCATTTAATGATGCGATGAATACTGCCATTTATCTTGGCAGCGGCAATCAGCTTCGGATTGAAGCACCCTTTGTATCCAAAACAAAGGCAGATGTCGTTGCAGAGGGCATGAAGCTTGGTGCCCCCTATCATCTTACATGGAGTTGTTATGAAGGCGGAGAAAAGCCCTGTGGTCTTTGCGGTACCTGCCGTGACCGTGCAGCCGCCTTTGCAGCAAATCATATTGCAGACCCTGCACTATAAAAGGAGAATCTGAAATGAGCGAAAGAAATAAAGAACAGGAAGGATTGTCCCTGCTGGGAAATCAGCATACGAAGTATCCTTCTGACTATGACCCTTCCGTCCTGGAAACATTTGAGAATAAGCACCCGGGCAGAGACTATTTTGTAAAATTCAACTGCCCGGAATTTACCAGCCTTTGCCCGATTACCGGGCAGCCTGATTTTGCTGTCATTTATATTTCCTATGTGCCGGATATCAAAATGGTCGAAAGCAAATCCCTGAAGCTGTATTTGTTCAGTTTCAGAAACCACGGAGATTTCCACGAAGACTGTGTTAATATTATTATGAATGATCTGATTCAGCTGATGGATCCATACTATATTGAGGTTTGGGGAAAATTCCTGCCCCGCGGCGGTTTATCTATTGATCCCTACTGCAATTACGGCAAGAAGGGGACCAAATGGGAACAGGTGGCATGGCAGCGTCTGACGCAGCATGACATGTATCCGGAGCCGGTAAATAACCGCTGAGCAGGATGAAAGAGAATCGTCAGCATATTGACCGGATCAGCAGATTATACCGAAAAGAAAAACGGCGTGCGTATTGGAAAAAAAGAAAAAAAAGCTTCCGTTTTATCTGGCTGCAGGCATTCTTTTTCTGGCTGTATGCCTTGCTGTATGGTTTGCGACGCAGCCACGGCAGGCAATACAGGAAAACGAATTGCTCCATGTATATGTGCTGGCTGTGGGACAGGGCGACTCTATCCTGATTCAGTCGCAGAATCATGCAATGCTGATTGACGGAGCAGAGGCATCTGAGGGATATCACATTTTGCAGGCAATAAAGGCACTGCATATTTCAGAGCTGGATGGCATTATTCTGACGCACCCTCATGCAGACCATGCAGGTGGATTACAGACGATTCTGGAACATCTGCCTGTGAAAACGCTGTATCTTCCCGACATGCCTGAGCATCTGCTGCCAACCACGGATTTGTTTTCTAATCTGCTTGACAAAGCGGAGCAGAAAAAAGTGACTGTCAGTATTCCGGAATGTCATCAGCAGATTCAGCTGGATGATATTCATCTGGAGTTCCTTTCTGTGAATGCATCTTCTTTTGATAATCTGAACGATGCTTCTCTGGGGTGCCGCATAACCGCAGGTGATTTCAGTATGTTTCTGGCAGGAGATTTGTCAGAAGCGGGAGAAAAAGCATTTCTGGAGGAGAATCTGGTTACGCCTGTCACGCTTTACAAGGTATCTCATCACGGCAGCGGTAGTTCTTCCGGTGCAGAATTTCTTTCGGCCCTGTCTCCGAAATATGCGGCTGTTTCCTGCGGTGCGCTGAATGATTACGGCCATCCCTCCGAGAAATGTTTGTCACGGCTGCATGAGATTGGTTGTGAGATTTACCGCACTGATCTGGATGGCACAATTCTGTTTTCTGTGTCAGAACAAAAGGTTACAATAGAAAAAAACGTGAATTTATAATAAAAACACCTTCCTGATGATGAACAGAAGGTGTTTTCTGTTTCTTGGCTGTAAAGGAATATTGACGAATTTGTCATAAATCCACCGGAAATGACTGTAATGCGTAAAGAATGACATATGTGGTAAATGAATCGTAATAGAATAGTTACTGCAATGTTGTTGCATTTTATGCCATTCTTGTGCTATAATAATGACACAAGGAACAACAGAGCCCATCACATATGATATTGATACATAACCAATTTTAAGGAGGATACGATTATGAAGAGAAGAATGAAAGCGATTGCACTGGCAGTTTTCAGCCCAGCAGTGATTCTGTCTGCATGCGGCAGCGACATGGCCAAAACCGAGGACACCATGACGTTGAACGGCGTGGATGGTATGGAGTACAGCAGTGCCGGGTCTGCTGATTTTGCAGAAGAAGCGGCCGTAAAAGGCGAGGCAGAGGAAGCACCTGAGGCTGCTGAAGAAATGGCGGATGAGGCAATGGATGAGGCAGAACCGACAGCCGATCCTGAAAAGGAACCGGCAGAGGGCGACGATGAAATCATTGAAGAACCGGATGCGGAGCCATCAGCAGGACAGCCTTTTGTTCTGACGGCAGGCGAATGGAATGACAATGAAAACTGGGGTTTCTTTGCGAATCTGGTGAACACAAATCTGATTACGTTCCCTGCGTTCGGTTTGCAGCCCTGCACAAGAGTTGCTGTAACGCTGACAAATGCAGGTGAACCTGTGCGCAATCAGACGGTACAGCTCATGAATCACAGTACCGGAGATGTAATCTGGAGTGCGGCAACAGACAAGAACGGCAATGCATATCTGTTTTATCCGAATCAGGCAGGTGATTACCGTATTGTGACAACGGGTTCAGAGGATATTGTCTTTCATGCGGAAACGCAGAGCAGCGATGGACAGGGCAGTGCTGAACAGGTGCAGACACTGGAATACAACATTGATACCAGTGCCTCTTCTGTCTCCTACGGTGAAACAGAGGTTATGTTTATTCTGGATACTACTGGTTCCATGGGTGATGAGCTGACCTATCTGCAAAAGGACTTTGCAGCCATTGCAGGGGAAGTTGCAAATGAAAATACAAAGTTCTCAGTGAATTTCTACAAGGATGAATCTGACGAGTATGTGACAAAGTGCAACCCCTTTACCGATGATATCAAGAACATTCAGAAAGCCCTGAATGATGAATATGCAAGCGGCGGCGGTGATTTTCCTGAGGCAGTGGCTGAGATTCTGGAGGAAACCCTGGTGAACGGCGGATGGAGTGACAATACCAACAAGATTGCATTCCTGATTTTTGATGCGCCTCCTCATGACGGCAGCAAAAATGAAGAGAAGCTGCAGAGAGCAATTCAGTCTGCCGCAGAAAAGGGTATTCACGTTGTGCCGGTGGTTGCATCCAATGCGGACCGCAGTACAGAATTGTTCGGACGTGCTGTCGCAATTATGACAAACAGCAACTATGTTTTCCTGACAGATGATTCCGGTGTGGGAGATTCTCATCTGGAACCCATCGTGGGTGCATATGAAGTGGAGCTGCTGCACGACATCATTGTTCGCAATATCAATGAATTGTCCGCAGAATAATAATGACAAGGGAGCAGTGCTGATTGTACTGTTCCCTTTCTTCTTGGCGAAAAAAGTTGTATGAAACCTATTGTGGAATTAGATAAAATGCGATATCATGATTTGGCAGTATCTACGATATTTCTTATTAGTTCTTGTGTATCTCTCCGTAATGTGGTAAAATAAAATGGAATAGGGACAGGGTTGATATCAGACATTATCATGCAGAATATCGGACAATGAGCGAATGTGCAGTAATATAAAACGAGATGTGTATTTGTTCAGGTCAAAAAAATAGGGGAGTTGAAATGACTATGAGAAAATGGAAAGCGTTCACGGCTGCTTGCGCAGTATCTCTCACAGCAATGGCCTCTGTACCGCAGGTGTATCAGCAGGCGGGGGCGGCAGATCAGATTCACATTATGCCAATTGGCGATTCTATCACCTTTGGTCTGGGTGAGGATGGCGGCTATCGGAAATATCTGGACTACGCTCTGAAAGCCAAGGAGATTGACTTTGACATGGTTGGACCGGAAGGCCGAAATTCAGAAAGCTTCAATTATAATGGACAGAATTGCCGGTATGATGGAAACCATGCAGGATACAGTGGATTTACTATTAAACAACAGTATCCCATTCCCAGCTGGGGCGAAAACGGCCTTCTGGAGCGGCTGCAAAGCAAGGATGCTGTCAAGAATGCACAGCCGGATATTGTGTTGCTGATTATTGGCACAAATGATATGACCGCAAATCGTGACCTGACTGCCTGCGAAAATGATTTGCACACGCTGATTGACTATATCCTGGGGGATATGCCGGAGGACGGCGTTATTTTCTTGGGCTCTATTCCGGAGTTTACAGCTTACGGAGGCAGCCCTCAGCGAGTGGGCAACTACAATAATACGGTGAAAAAAGTTGCAGAGTCCTACGGCGATAATGTCATGTTTGCAGATGTTCACGGCAGTCTGAACGGCATGGCAGATATGTCCTCAGATAATCTGCATCCCAGCGGCGCAGGCTATGAAAAAATGGGGAAATTCTGGGCAGAAGTCATTGCGGAATACCTGACATCAAAGGGCGGCGATGCGGATAATGAGAACCCTGAAATACTGCACTCTGATTTTGAAAAAAGCTTATCCGGATGGCAGTCACGAGGCGGTGCATCAGTAGCTGTTACGACGGAAAAATCCTTTGAAGGCACGGGGGCTGCATCTGTTACAGGCCGTACTATGGATTGGAATGGGATTGCTTACGAGCTTAACAGCAGACGTTGTCCTGTGGGTACCCATTTGCAGATTAAAGCAAAAATAATGCAGAATACGGAAAGCAGTGCGCATTTCAAAATGACGATGCAATACAATGATGGCGAAAAGACAGTGTATGACACCTTTGCAGAATGTGATTCGGCGCAGGGCGTATGGGCAACGCTTTCCAGTATGGATTATGTGATCCCGGAGGGAACAGAACACATACTGTATTTTGAAACCAGTGAATCCACCTGCGATTTCTATCTGGATGAAGTGATGATTACAAAGCTGGATGAAAACAATCTTCCGGCGGCAGGTGATCTGAACGGAGATGGGGCCTTTAATCTGGCAGATGCAGTGCTTCTGCAGAAGTGGCTGTTGTCTCTGCCGGATACGGAGCTTCAGAACTGGAAGGCTGGAGATTTGCATGAAGATGACGTATTGAATGTATATGATCTGAATCAGATGAAGCGTATTTTGTTTCAATCCTGACAGGTATGAGAAGGAGCAGCTGCAGCTGCTCCTTCTGTTTGAAATAGAATTTGTGAAAAAAGAACAATTTTTTTGCGCAAAAATCAGCTTTCGTTGCGTGATTTCAAAAAAAATTCGTTTCCTATTGACATTTTCTTCCAATTGTGGTATAATAAATACCGTTGTAGGGGTATAGCTCAGCTGGTAGAGCAACGGACTCCAAATCCGTGTGCCGAGGGTTCGATTCCTTCTGCCCCTGCCAAGAAATCAGACTGCAGAGTTTTAGTGATTCTGCAGTCTTTTCTTTTTGTATAGACTAATTTGGTTTGCCAGAAGTGCGAACAGGAATAAAAAGTGAGCAGCAGAAATGACTATCTGCTGCTCATTGTATTTCTGATGCGATACAATTCAGTTGTATCTTTTAGAAAGAATCAACGCTGAATTAATACTGTTTTCAAAAGTGTCAGGTCAATCACAGAAATGACATGATTCTGATTCATGTCTGCCTGCGCTGCCTGTTCTGCGGTGAGTGTTTTTTCGGAGAGTAAGTATCTTTGCAGGAGAATTGCATCTGCAATGGTAACTGTTCCATCCAGATTGACATCACCCAGCGTGTTCTTCTTTACGGCAGTAAATGCAAACTGGTCAACATTGAAACCGCCTTCCTGTGCCACAAGTTTTAATGCTTTTGTTCCTGCGGGAATGGTGACTTCTGTCTGAATGGTTTCCCAATTCTGCCAATCTCCTGTTCTGGGCACTTCAAAAGAGGCAATTGTTTTACCATCCGCACTGATAGTGAATTTTCCACCGCCATTCTGAGAGGCGACACGGACTGCCAATTCGTATGTCTGCTCGTTGTTACAGCTGACGGCGTATTCCATCCAGTCGCCGGATTCGATGTAGCCTACATTCTGACCGCCAAGCACACAATCCTCCAGCCGTATGCCGTCCATTGCAGAATAGGCTTCTGCTTCCAGAATAACAGATCCGCTTTCAGGAAGCTGCAGTGCAGAGAACGGTTCTGCTGTTGTTGTGGTTGTGCTGGTGGAAGATGCGGCAGTGGCTGCGGAATCAGAAGTGGTGGCTGCAGTGGTGACTACCGAAGTAGTAGTTGTTGTGGTAGTTGTTGTGGTAGTTGTTGTGGTAGTTGTCGTAGTGGTTGTGGTGGTAGTGGTTGTTTCAGTAACAGGTGCTGCATTTCTCCATTCTGCAGTTTCTGCATGTGCGTTCAGAATTTCTTTCAGATACTTACCTGCATCGGTTAACCCCTGTCCGTCACTTGTGAAGATACTGGAGCCCTCTGCCTTGCTGTTGATTGCCCAGTTGCACCAGGAAAGTTTTCTGGAGTCCATCCAGCTGAGCCATTCTTTTGTGGAATTGTAATTGACAGCACCATCGCCGTCTGCATTTACAGTACCCCATTCAGAAATGAACACAGCAGCATTCTGATTTAATGCTGTATTTGCTTTCTGACGCAGGCTGTCGCCATGTGTGCCTGCATAAAAATGCATGACATAAGCAATGTTTTCGTCATTGATCTGATTATAAGCAGCCGAATCTACATCCTGAGACCATGTCGGCGTACCAACCACAATCAGATTATCGGAATATTGACGAATGGTGGGAATAACAGCTTCTGCATAGGATTTTACCGTATTCCAGGATACTTTCGTTGGTTCATTGTATAACTCAAAAATCACATTATCATATTTTCCGTAATCCCGTGCGATATCATTGAAAAAGGATTTGGCAGCATTAGTGTTGTTATGCGCTCCATGGGAATGCCAGTCAACAATCACATAAATGTCATTGGAAATTGCTGCATCCAGGACGGTGCGAAGCATACTGACATCACCGCTGGAATACATGGAACCGGATTCATCCACACCAACCGGACAGCGCAGAATTTCACATTTGAATTCATCCACCATGCGGTTTACGATGCCGCTGTTCCAGTATTGTCCGCCCCAGTTACTCCAGAAAAAGCTCATGCCCTTCACCTGCGCAGGATTGCCTGTTTTTGCGCCTACAATCTGGTTCCCGCTTTTCTGAAGCTGTCCATAGTAGCTGACAGGACCGGAAGCGGCTGCTTTTGCCGTCTGCATGGCGGGTGGCAGCGGCATGGCAAGTGATGCCACAGCTGTCGCTGCACTGCAAAGAATGCTTACGAGTCGTTTGAATTTCATAAAAAAGCCCCCTCAAAAAATAATGTGGGTAAACACAATATAACTTATGTTTACCGTTCCATTTACCCGTACAACTATCGATAAAAATGCACTAAAAACAGCTTTATCGGCGTTGTATTTTATATTATAACACAAATATATATTTAATGTCAATAGACTATAGGACAATACCGCCATTCCGAAAATGATTCGGATACACGCTGTAACAGCGCAGAATTCAGATTTGATATTTATGCATTGTGCCTAATAATATGGCTGACTATCAAGAAAAACTATGTGCTCAGAAGCATATGTCCAGACACCGCAGATTCAGATCGTATATTGGAGGTGCGTCTTTTGAGTGCTTGTGAACCACGGAAAACAAAAGGTTTTGTATAATAAGGTGAAATGTGCCATTGATATAGCGAGTATGCCTAATAATATTATACAATCGCTTTATATATTGTGCGTTGTGATATTTTTTGCAGAATGAGCTTGACTTTTTACTGCGAATGTGATAAAATATATTTGTTAATGACGCGGAGTGGAGCAGCCTGGTAGCTCGTCGGGCTCATAACCCGAAGGTCGTAGGTTCAAATCCTGCCTCCGCAATCCAAAGAAAGTCCCGATGTTCATAAGAACTTTGGGACTTTTTCTTTGCACTTTTATTACACCACTTTTCTCGATACTTCGTTTGTTTTATTGAACCTGAGGAAACACTGGCGTATATTTTACTATGCTTTTCTTGACAATAAAATACATCAGAACCCCTTGACAAATCATAATCAATGTGATATAATATAGGCGTAAACAAAGCAATGGTGCTTATCCTTATGTGGATAGGCACCATTTAGTTTTTTCGGAGTACTCTCCGATGATACTAAATGGTGCCTTTCGGTTAAGGGTAAGCACCATCTTTTATTTAGAAATGGAGTGAGAAAAATGTCATTACAGCCTGAACAGACAAAATTTGCACAAGCAGTCGGAAATGCAGATGAAATCAATGAACTTCTGCGAAGATACGGTGTGAAATTCGGTATCTATAAAAACGGTGTTTTCAATGAACAGTTTTTCCCCTTTGATCCCATTCCGAGAGTCATTTCGGCTGAGGATTTTAAAGGCATTGAAAAGGGACTTGTTCAGCGAGTAAACGCACTGAATGAGTTCCTTTTTGATATTTATCACGAAAAGAAAATCGTTAAGGACGGCATCGTTCCGGAAGACTTTATTTACATCTCAAAAGGCTATCTTGCACAGTGTGAAGGGATTACTCCTAAAAACAGGATTTACAGCCATATTTCAGGAATTGACCTGGTACAGGGAAAAGATGGAGAATGGTACATTCTGGAAGATAATCTTCGCATTCCATCTGGAGCATCGTATCCGCTCATTGCAAGAGAATTAACAAGAATTGCTGCTCCTGAAGCATTCACCAATAATGATATTGTTGATAACAGAAACTATGCAAAGCTTCTGAAGGCTACTATGGAACACGCAAACTGCGGCGGTATAAGGGCGATATTAACCCCTGGACGCTACAATGCTGCATATTTTGAGCATTCATATCTTGCCGAACATACAGGTTCCGTTCTCGTTCAGAATGATGAATTATTCGTTGAGGACAATATGCTCTATCACCGTACATATTCAGGCGGTAAGACAAGAATTGGTGTACTTTACCGCAGAATAGCAGACGAATATCTTGACCCCCTGACATTCTATCCGGACTCTCTGATTGGTATTCCAAATCTCATGGAGGCTTATCGAAGCGGAAATGTGGGAATTATCAATGCGCCCGGAAATGGTGTTGCTGATGATAAGGGCATCTATTATTTTGTGCCGAAGATGATTCAATATTATCTTGGTGAAGAACCGATTTTGCACAACGCTCCCACATATCTGCCGTTCTATGCGGATGATATGAAATATGTCATGGATCATCTTGAAAAACTCGTTATCAAGGATGTTGCTGAGGCCGGCGGTTATGGTGTTGTGTTCGGAAATGAGCTTTCAAAGGAAAAGCTTGAAGAATTCCGTAAAACCATAATTGCCGAGCCGAGAAGATTTATTGCACAGGAGGTAATTGATTTCCTGGATTTGCCGATTACTGACAACGGTGAAACTGTTATGCGGAAGGCGGATCTGAGAGCATTTGTGCTTTCTGGCGAAACAACGAAAGTATGGGCATCGGGACTCACGCGGTTTTCAAGAAATCCCGATTCATTCGTAGTAAACTCATCACAAGGAGGAGGCTTTAAAGACACATGGGTACTATCTCGATAGAACATGGTGACCACCTTTACTGGCTTGGTCGTTACACGGAAAGAGTTTTTACAACTCTCAAAGCATTACAGAAGACATTTGACAAGATGATTGAAAGTGAACATGGATATACGGAATATCTTTCATATTTCGGACTGACTGATATTTATGCGGATAACTGGGATTTTATTAAAAGTTTTCTGTATGACCTGAACAATTATAATTCCCTTGCTTTCAGCCTGGAACGGGCCTATGACAACGGAATTGTATTGCGTGAGGAAATTTCAACCGAAGCACTTTCATTTTTGCAGCTTGCAAAGGATACGCTTGCAAAAGCACAGAAAGCACCGAATCCTCGTTTTGCACTTCTTCCCCTTGAGGATTTGCTGTACGGCTTCTGGGGCTGTGTGTATGAAAATATCTATGATGACGAAATCAAAAACATCATCAAATGCGGCAAGGCAGTGGAAAGACTTGACCTTTATATGCGTATGAACTATTCATACAAAAAGGTAAAAAAGGAGTACACGAGACTTTGCAAGAACCTTGAAAGCATTCCTGAAAATACGCCGTACCGCTATAATTCATTCTATTACAATGAACTTTCAGATATTCTTGATTCATCAGATGAATACAAAACAGACGGACAGAAGGCAATCATAAGTCTTGGGCATATTTTCGATAAAACGGAGGTGTCAGCATGAAAACAGTATCTTTCTTTTTTTCAACAAAGCTGACATTTGATGACTATGTGCATGACCACAGCTTTGCACTCCGGATTATGCCCCTTGAAACGGAAACACAGCACATTCTGACCAGCAATCTGAAAATCTCTCCCTTTGTGACAACTCAGCAGACTGTTGATGCATTTGGAAATAATGTCACAACAGGCTATATCAAGGAAGAACATCGTTTCCTTGATTTTGAGTTGAAAGGCAAAGCTGAGGTTAATACAGAAAAGTACAGAACAGATTATATGCCATGTTATCTCTATCAATCGGAATATACCCTTCCCGATGAAAATCTGAGAACGTTTTACAATGAACTGAAAGAAACATGCAGGGCAGAATCACCGTCTGAAAGGGCAAAATATTTTTGTGATGTGCTTTCTGATATGATTACCTACGAAAAAGATGTTACGTCAACCGAAACGACAGCTTCACAGGCTTTTGCACTTAAAAAAGGTGTATGTCAGGATTTTTCGCACATACTGATTTCCATTTTACGAATGGACGGAATTGCCGCAAGATATATTGCAGGGCTTGCATTCTGTGACGGGGAAACCCATTCGTGGATTGAATACTGGACAGGTGAACACTGGGAAGGAATCGATCCTGCAAACAACTGCCCTGGAACAGACGATTACCTTGTTATTTCACAGGGACGTGATTTCAGAGACTGTGCAATTAACAGGGGTGTAATGTTCGGTACATACACAAAACAGTTACAGCTTGTGCGAACTGTGATGCAGTAAGGAGAGAATAAATATGATAGAAACAATTGCAAGTGTCGGACTTGCAGTAAATGAAAAACTGAATATTCAGAAAAGACGCATAAAAAACGGCAAAAGCAAAACAAGACTCAGCCTTGTGACCGGTACGCACGGAGATGAGCTGGAGGGACAGTTTTTAGCCTATATGCTGGGTTCTTTCCTCGATGAGCATATTGATATGCTGGACGGAATTGTTGATATTTACCCTGCGCTCAATCCAATGGGTATTGATTCCATCACACGAGGAATCCCTATGTTTGATCTCGACATGAACAGAGTCTTTCCGGGTACAAAGGACGGTACAATGGTTGAGGTAATCTGTTCATCAATTGTTGATGATATCTCAGGCTCTGATGTGTGCGTTGATGTTCATGCGAGCAATATTTTTCTGAAGGAAATCCCACAAATCAGAATGAGTGTTCCTACGGCTGAAACGCTTATGCCATACGCACAAAAGCTGAATGTTGATTTTGTGTGGGTACACGAATCTGCAACTGTACTGGAATCCACCCTTGCACATACACTCAATACAAGAGGCACAAAAACGCTTGTTGTGGAAATGGGCGTGGGAATGAGAATTACAAAGGAATACTGTGTGCAGCTTTTTGACGGACTGATCAGCCTTATGAAATACATGGGAATGTGGAACGGTGAAGTTCATGAAGTTCGTGAGCCGATTGTTTCAATCAATCACGAAGTCGGCTTTGTAAATTCAGCAGCCGCAGGCATTTTTGTTCCCTGTGCGAATTTCGGCGATACCGTCAAAAAAGGCGACCATATCGGGGATGTGATTGACCCATTATCTTCAAAGGTTGTGGAAAAGGTGGAAGCAGTGTGCGGCGGACTGATTTTTACATTGAGAGAATACCCCGTAGTATATGGCGGCTCGCTCCTTGCGAGAATTCTTGAACCGGAAAAGGAGTGTGCTGAATCATGAAGAAAAAGATATTGTTTTCTCTGAAATCACCATACCGTGAACAGCTCGATATCACAGGATTCAAGTTCGGACATGGCAAAAAGTCAATGGCAATTGTTGGTGCAATGCGCGGTAATGAAGTCCAGCAGATGTACGTTTGCAGCCGTATGGTGCAGGAACTGAAAAAGCTTGAAGCAACGGGAAGAATTGCAGAGGACTGCGAGATTCTCATTGTTCCCTGCGTAAACTATTATTCAATGAATATCGGAAAGCGTTTCTGGGCAATGGATAACACTGACATAAACAGAATGTTCCCAGGTTATAATTTAGGTGAAACAACGCAGCGTATCGCAGATGGACTTTTCAGCAGATTGCAGGGATATGAATATGGCGTTCAGCTTGCGAGCTTTTATCAGCCGGGGCATTTTCTCCCACATGTTAAGATCATGGATACCGGCTTTACGGATACGGAATTGATGAAGGATTTTGGGCTGCAGTTCGGAATTATCAGAAAACCAAGACCTTATGATACAACAACGCTTAACTACAACTGGCAGATCTGGGAAACAAAAGCATTTTCTGTATATGCCAATGCAACAGATGAAATAGATGCAAAAGCAGCAGAAGAAACAGTGAATGCGATTCTAAGATTTATGAACAGCAGAGGCATTGTCAGTGTGAAAACGCACCCCGGATATCTGACTGAATTGCTTGATGAATCAGACAATATTCAGATTCAGTCTGAGGCAGCAGGCATCTTCATGAGCAGTGTTGAAATCGGTACAAGAGTTGAACGTGGAGATGTTCTCGGAAAAATCACAGATCCATTTGACGGAGAAGTTCTTTCTGAAGTCAGAAGTCCTGTTTCAGGTATTGTGTACTTCGAATACCACAGCCCGCTGATCAACGAAAAAACGGTTTGCTTTAAGATAATAAAATAAGGGGAGGAAATATGGAAAAAAAGGAATTCAGCGAGACGAAAACAACCGTATCCCCCGATGGAAAAACAACGGTTACTACAACGGTCAGTGGATGCACGACATCAGATTCCAACACGGTAACCACGACATCAACGGTAACAACACAGACGGTTACAACCTCTGACGGTGTGACAACAACTGTTACAATTCAAAAATAAAGAAAAAGGTGGTGCTGAAGAACCGGCACCACCTTTTATGAGGTTAAACATGAAAAGAAAATTCCCGAAGCCTGGGGCAAGAATCATAAAATCTTCTATTGCTGTTTCACTTTGCATGATGATATACTTTCTGAGAACACTTTTACCATTAGGAAACGGCATTCCTTTTTACAGCGCACTTGCAGCGTTATGGTGTATGCAGCCATATCAGAACTCAACAAAAGAAATGGCATTGCAAAGATCAGCTGGAACATTGATTGGTGCAGTGTATGGTCTGATAATTCTGGTTTTCATTCAGCTGTGCAATGTGAATTCACAAATGCTGGTGTATTTTACAGCATCGGTTATGTTAATACCTGTATTATACACAACAGTTGTCATGAATAAAAAGAATGCATCCTTTTTCTCGTGTGTTGTTTTTCTGAGTATCGTGCTTACCCATTCTTTTGATGAAAATCCGTATTTGTTTGTGTTAAACAGAATACTGGATACATTTATTGGCATTGCAGTCGGAGTCGGCGTAAATGAGTTCCGATTGCCGGTGAAACATGATGATGCAACACTCTTTATTAGCGGAATTGATTCTGTTTTAATATCCGATAGTCCATATTCCATTCCATACAGTAAAGTGGAACTGAATCGCTTGATTGCTGAAGGAATGAATTTTACAATATCAACCATTCATACACCTTCAGAGCTCATTCCGCTTATGGCGGGCGTTAACCTGAAGCTTCCGGTGATTGTAATGGATGGAGCAGCTTTATATGATATCAGTGATAATACATATTTAGAAACAGTGGCGTTGGATAATGACGTTAGCAATGCGATTGTGTCTTACATAAGAGCACACGGGTTTGAGTGTTTTGTTTCTGCTTTATATGATCATACCTTGCTGAATTATTATGACGGAGTAATCAATGAAGGTGAAAGAAGCTATTTTGAAAAGCAGAAAAAATCGCCGTACTGCAATTATGTACATTGTTCTTTCCGAAATAAAAAAATGAATGAGAAGATTATTTGCATTAGCGTGATTGAGAAATCGGATAGAATTATGCATCTGAAAAAAGAACTCGAGAAGCATTTTAATACTGCTGTCAGAATCGCAGTAACTGAATCGGATTGCGAGCATTATTTATGCCTGAAAATATATTCATCGTATGCTTCAAAAAATACAATGATAGAAAAAATCAGAGCATTTACCAATTCTGAAAAAACAATTACATTCGGCAGTATCAAGGGTGCATACGATATTTATATAGAAGACGGCGGCGGAAACAACACAATCAAAAAACTGAAAAAATTGTTCAGAAGCAGTTGGCTGTAATGAGATCCGGCGTTGAACTGTTTATTGATTTCCCGATTGCGTGATTTGTTTTTGCAGAGTGGGGAATAGAATGCGCCTGCGTATCAAAGGGCAATCTACATCAAAAATGTTCCGCTTATCAGATTCAATGGATTGAAGAATACGGATTCGCTTATGAACTCTGTAAATATTGCAGGAACTGCAAGAAGAAATGCTGATACGCCCATTGCGGATACAGTATCCGTACAGATTCTGCTGATTCCCATGCATATGATACCGATCAGAAATGCGGACAGACTTCTTGCTGCAAACAATAGGATAAGATATTCCCGTATGCTGATCTGCAATTTCCAGTCACGCATAAACATCAGACTTTGAAGTGGTGATGTTATATTATTGTATCCAAACATTTTTCCGATCTGTACAAATTGTATCATATGCAATGCAAGACAGAGTATGACACTGACTGCAAATACAATTGCTGTTTTGGTGATGTTCAGTTTCCATCTGCCTCGATATGCCGATCTCAGCGAAGCGTTCATATTGTTTTGCCGGTCAAATGCAAATATTCCCGATACTGCGCCTATAATTCCAATCAGGATATACAGTGATGCCCTGGTGCGTGTGGAACGGTCACGCTGCAGCAGCAAATCGTATGAATATGGCTTAATCAGCTGGATGGAATGTCCTGTTCTTTCGATGTATTCCATTCCGTCCTTTGCATTTTCATATACAGGCATAAGTCCTTCAAGATGTGATTCAGCTTCTGCAATTTCAAAGTCCAATGCTGCAATTGCGGTACTGTTATCATTCTCTGACTGCATCAGTTTCTCTATCTCCATCCTGCAGGATGCGATTGTGTCCTCTAGATTGATTTTTTTCTTTTCTATGGCTGCAAGCTTTTCGCTAGTTATCTCTCCTTCAAACATATTGTAATAGTATTCCTCATATTCATTCACCAGGCAGACATATTTATACTTCACCGATGCCGAATATGTCAGCAGAAAAGCAGCTGAAATAAATAGGATTCCGCCCTGTTTTATTAAGGTTTTATATAGTTCCCACCCAAACAGTGTTCTTGAAAGTGCAATCTTTTCCAGCGTTTTCTTTATTCTGTCATCTATTCCTGAAAACAGCTCCTTGCTTTGCACATACATCTTTCCGTGAATATATAATCCGGATAAGGTGCATATGATCAGCATTGCCGTTAGAAAAACAATATCACAAGTGAACGCCGGAACTGCTTTTCCGAATATATTGATATTCTGGCATGTTCTGAATACATCACTTATCTTTATGATTGATACGACATTGATGAATCTTAAACTGTTTAGTGCTGATACAGGGATAATCAGCTTGTAAAAAAGAATCTCCGCTGCAGCAAAGAGGCATGTTGCTGTGTATGCGGCAACTGTTCCAAATACACTGATTGCCAGAAAGAATACCAATGCAATCAAAAAACAGGTTATGATTTTAGAAAGGCATGTAATAATGATATACTTAGAAATGCTGATTTTATAGGGGCACAGCATAAATTCCGGAATCGACTGTAATCCTCTCGAAAAATCAGATGCTCCATAAATGATACGGCTTCCAATCAGATTACCGCCATATAACAGGATTCCACCAGAAAAAGCAGATATGAAAAGGATTCCTATGCGCTGTAAGTAAAGTTTTTCTCTGCCGTTTTTTGTGCTCCTTATCATATTGACAAGTCCTTTTCTTCGTTCAATCAGAAGCTTTGTTGCCATAATCATCAGGAATGCAAGCAATAAAATATCTGTAAGCGCATAATCTGAAAAAATCACGATTCCTCGGTTTTCTCCGGCTTCCAGCGTGACATTTTCAAGCCTGCTGTATCTTTCGGCAGTTTTTATAATATTATCCGCAGCATAACCTGACTGATACATGTTCATTGATTTCATTAAATTGCTGTTGGTTTTTGTCTTCTGGAGAAAATCAGGATACTCGTCTATATATGTCTGAAGCTCTTCACCTGTCAGGGTGATTTTTTTGTTCTTATCACACGACATCATAAATAATCCGGAATTTATTATAATGATCGCCAAGAGGATAAATATTGTTTTCAGACGATACATCCTTTTCAGCTCATTCATGTTCTTCCCTCCGCATAATACAGATACACATCTTCAAGAGTGATATTGTCAACGCAGTGAAAGCTGTCCGGGAGATGCTCCTCTGCCGCTCTGAAAACAAATTTGTTTCCACGGCGTATGGTCTGACCTTTTCCATATTCTTTTTTCAAGGCATTGACCTCTTCAAATGTACCATAGAATTCTCCAACCTTTCCATTGATTTCATTCATGAGATCAGCTGGTGAAGAAAATCTGAGAATCACTCCTTTTTTGATCAGAATGACCTTTTCTGCGATGCATTCAATATCATCGACAACATGCGTTGCAAGAAGCACAATTCGGTTTTCAGAAATTTCCGCAATATGATTTCTCAGGCGGATTCGTTCCTCCGGATCAAGACCTGCTGTCGGCTCATCCAGGATGAGTATTTCCGGTTGATCAAGCATTGCTGCGGCAAGCAGGACACGCTGCCGCATTCCGCCGGAAAAAGAGCCTAGTTTTTTGTGTGCCACACTGTCAAGTCCCACAAGAGCAAGAAGCTCCTGGGTTTGTTTCCTGCATTCACGATTTTTCATTGCTTTCAGTGAACCGATATACCGCATGAACTGACCGGCTGTAAAATCTTCATACATACCCTGCAGCTGCGGTGTATAGCCCACTTTTCTGCGGAATTTTGCTCCTAAAGTCAGTATCTCAGTACCATTGTAGAGAATATCACCAGTGGTTCGTTTCACATTATCGGTTATGAGATTCAGAAATGTGGATTTTCCGGCACCATTTGCTCCGAGAATGCCGTATACGCCTTTTTCCAGTCTGAGGGATACATGATCAAGGACAGTATGCTCACCATATTTTTTTGTAAGATTTTTGATTTCCAACATAGGAATACATCCTTTCATTCCACCGGCACTGTCTCATTTAATTTTTCAATCATTTTCGGAGTAGGCCACCCTTCTTTCCAGTATGAATCCGGGGAATTCACTGTATAAGCCGTTTCCCATCTGGGATTATCATCAAGCACATCCTCAATTGTGCTGAATACCATTCGATGTCCCAAAAAGAAGCTTTGACCTTCAGATAAAGGCATGCCGATATAGATTTTATCATGATCTATGGCGAATTCCATTCCATAACGGGGTGATGTGGTGAAATAGCCGCCATCCGGATTCGTTGTCAGTGAAACAGATTTTATGAAATCGCCATTTTCAGAATAAACCTTCAGCTCATCTTGTCTCAGCATATAAATCTTTCCCTTATATGGAACAAAAAAGGTTGTCATAAACGGTATTTCGGAATTGAAGGAAACACCGGTTGGCTGTAAAGTCTGACTGTCTACGGCAATATATTTTACGATACTGTTATCCTTATTCTTCTCTGGTACGAAAATAGTGGATTCAGTTACAGCTAAAGTTTCACGGTATCCTTCCAGCCCGTAAACATTGCCATCCGATTCTTTCTGCGCCTGTAATCTTTCTGTTTCACCTGTGGTGATATTTATTCTGAACTCTCCGCCGTCTTTAGGCTTGCGGGCATATACGGAATAATAGAAATAATCTCCGGCTCCGCCAATGATTCGTACTGACCTTCCTGTTTTGTAATCCGTGTCTTCAAACAATGCTTCCTTTTCACCTGTTTGAATGTCCATTTTTACAAAGCCGCTTTGGACAAATTTTCCCCACGTTAATTCGCCAAACTGATAGGGAATATAGGCGCAGCCTTTATGAATTGCGAATTTGGCCGTACTGCCCCAGGTGTCATTGAAGTCGCCACCGGGATTCATCACCTTTGCAACCTCTCCAACCTTATCAAGTGTCGAACCGTCAAGAGACAGTCTGTAAAGAGCGTAGAATAAATGTTCCTTTGTCCTGTCCTCTGCAACGAAGTAGATGGAATTATTATACAGAATGGTGTTAGAAATCAGACTGAAGTTATAGGTTGCAGTACAGTTTTCGTTTCCATCATGCTTGCACTCTGGTTTTGCACATAGAAAAATATCTGTTCCTGTTGTCTTCTCCCGATATCTCATGGAAAGAATGTCCTGGACAGTGTTATAATAATAACCGCTTTCGGTTTCCATTATGCTTCTTCCGCTGATATTGTCAGCGGGCATAGTATCAGGTTTCTTCATGCTGCATCCGCTCAGCAGGATCATGAGTGCCGCAGCAAATGATGCTGCTCTTTTTGTATGTTTCATATGATCTTTTCCTTTCTTCAAGAACTGCTGTTCTTATGTGATACCAGTATAGTACATCGGGCAAAAAAAATCAACCGCTTTTGCAGAAGCGGTCGATTTTAATGCAGAAGTGGTCATTTTTCGGTACCGGTATTCAATAAAACGGATATTCTGAAAATGCTGTCTGAACTGTTTATCCTAACATCGCCGGAATAGTTTTCTGCAATTCTGCGTATGCGTTTCAGGCCAAATCCATGATATGCCTTATCAGACTTTTGTGTAGAAAGGTCTTCGTTTATCTGTTCAAACGGGTTTTCACAGATAATACAGATCATATCAAGTTGTCTTTTTACAGTAAGATGAATACAGCGTTTTTCATCCGGTAGTTTTTCAGTTGCTTCCATTGCATTGTCGAGGATATTTCCGAATATACTGCAAAGATCATATTCAGAAACAGGGCATTTTGAAAAGTCTGCTAAAAATGCAATGACAAGCTCTATCTTTTTTTTCTTCATATCTGATGCTTTTCTGAATAGCAGGGAATCAAGAACAAGTGATCCGGTATTCACAGGCGGCCGCACCCTGTCCATTTCAGAAGATATGTCATCAAGATATTTTCTTGCATCATCGATTTTGCCGTCATCGATGAGTATTGCAACAGCAGTCAGATGATTTTTAATATCATGACGTATCATTCTTGTTTCATTATATTTTTCGTTTATTTCATCATAATATCTTCGTTCAGCAAGGTTTTTCTCATTGAGGAGCATTTTTTCAACAGTATGCGAAGACCACACGGAAGAGAAAGCCAATAACAGCACTGTAATGATTTCGAATATGAGAGTATAGTCAACGATTATGCCGTAAATACTGCAGAAGTTATAGTCCCTTATCAGTTTTTCCGGACTGAATATACTGAATATATGCTGGCTGCTTTTCATCAGATGCATGCATAGTTCCGCAAGAACCGGAAATAACACGACACACCATCTGAAACGAGAGTCAGAGGAAAGAAATACGGAGGACAGGAAAAATATGGTCAGACAACCGGAAAGTTTCGATAGAACTCTGAAAACAGTAAGGGTTCCGGTTGAAATTTTATACGGGCACGCAATATAATTCCAGACAGATTGAACAGACCTGTTCAAATCACCAAGGCCGAATGTGTTATTCACAATGACTGCATTTTCAACATACATCAGAATGATTGCAGATGAGATCAGAAGAACAAATAATGGGAGTTTGTTTTTTTCAACCACATTGCCTTCCGCAGTTGTCTGACATCCGACAATATATAGCCATGAACAGGCAAGCATGGTCACGATACAAAGAATATCCGTAATTCTGTCAGTGAAAAGAATATTGATTCCTGTATCCTGTTCTGCACTGATTATCATATTCTCAAAGCCAAAATACTTTTTTTCGGCAGTAAGAATACCATTTTTCAGTCGGTTATTAAATATACTCACAGACATCATATCCTGAACGTTTGTTCTTATATCTGTGATGTATTCTGGATAATCCCTGACATAATTCAATCTGTCGATAGCGAGAGCAATGATTCTCTGCTTTGATTCAGCCTGGGAGGCGGTCATTGAATAACGGCCAATCCATTTTTCGGCTTCATCGGCCGACATAACATCGCCTTCGTATTCCAGATACGGATTATTCGTGAGATTCAGAGCAGTGCAGTATTTCTGTAATTGTTCTGCTTCTTTTTCCAGCATGGAAACAGCCTCATCCGGAGGCATATTGCTGACACTTCTGATAATCTGGGATACATTGTCAAGTGTGCCTTTCGTCATGACTGTGTTTCCGCATGTTACATAATTCATATTCTGAATATTTGTGAGCATAATCAGAAAATTGGCAATCAGCATTGTTCCGAGAATTACAATGACAATAAATAGGTTTCTGCGTGAGGTCATACCATATTATCCTTTATACCATCCATAACAGCTGCCATAACCTGTTTTCTTTTGCGTCTGCTGAGCGGAAGCACTGCACCATTTATCATTTGCACTGTGGTCGCTTCTATACGCTTGATTTTTGATACCTGAACGTAAACGGATTTATGAATCTCAATAAACCTGTTACCGGGAAGCGATGAAGCGATTTTGCCAACCGGAGCGGGGGAATGAATCGTATCGTTCCGTAAAGTTACCATAGTACCTCTGCCATCCGATTCAATATAAATGACATCGGATGAAGGAACAAGACTCACTGCACCGTCATCTGATGCAAGAGATAACATGGCAGCCCGGCGCATGGAGAAAAGTCTGTCAAGAACAGCGAACAGCCGTTCTTCAAGAGAAGACTTTATGATATAGTCGAATGCTGAGACAGAATAACCCTCTACAGCTCTGTCTTCAATACTTGTAACAAAAATAAATGCGGCAGAAGAATCATACTTCCGAATAAATGATGCCGTGTCAATCCCATCTGATTTCTCAAGTTTAATATCAAAAAAACAGATACCGAATCGTTTCCCGGAAACGATTTCATCAATGAAGGGGCTTCCGTCAGTATAAACCTGATAGTCAAAGGCAAGACCATTCTTTTCAGAATATTGATTCAAAAGAGAAATCAGTTTGTCAGAATACGTTTTTTCGTCTTCACAAATTGCAATATTCACCATACGTTACCACCTGATATGAAATGATTTCACATCATTATAACACACAATGCAAAAAAATACAATCCCTTATCATCATTATAACAAAAAGAGTATCAACACAGGCTGCAAACCGGGTTGATACTCTTTTTAGAATTTATCATACGTCAAGCCATGGCTGCCTAAAAAGACACATTCCATAATCCACGCTTTATTGCAATACAGCCGCCTTTCGTGATATAAAAATAACTGTTACAGCCTTTCTTCCTGTATGTCAGTTCGGATTCTTCATCAGCGGTATTTGCAGTGAAGGAAACAGTGTCCCGTTTCGATCAAGAAAACTGCCAGAAGCGGAAAGAATCGTAACAGAAGCAGGCATTCCTGCTATGAGACTTTTTTTCATTGTATTTTTCTTTTATTGGGTGATTGATACGTTTGATACAATCTGAACAAATACAGTTACGGAAAAAGAAGGCGTCAGCCTTGCAAACTGGGATTTGAATAACTTGCCTTTTGCTTATGTTGTTGAGGCAACATAAGCAAAGTGTGCAAAACAATAAATCCCAAACAATGCTAATACTATCAATAATATAATTACTATACTTTTTTTACTTGGCTTTTTCATTATAATATCTCACCTTGTTAAGAAAACTGGAAGTTGTAACTGAGTTAAAGGAAAATTTAAATTACTTGCATAATAATACTGTTTTGGGATAACAGCTATTTCCCTGTTGAGTATACAACAGGAAACCCCCAGTCACTGAAAGAAATTAATACTTTGTCTCCGATATTGATTTTCGGAAAATCTTTGGTATCGCATCTCACATTTTCATAGATTTCTCCGTCTATTTCAACTGTGCAGTAATGGAATTTTGTTACTGGTTCATTTGAAGTGTGTTCGGGTGGTGTTGCGGTTTCAACCGTTTGTTCAGAAGGAAAATACCCAACTTCTCTGCCTTCGGCACAGCGAATATACTTTTCCCTGACTATTCCATAGCAGGCACATAATTCTTTATTTATACCTCTATAATTTGAAATTGTTATTAGCAAACATAAACACAAAATAATCAACATAGGGAAAATAGAAACTTCTATTTTAGCAATCAAGATAAAAAGAATAGCGATCAGCATGATTACTGATACTACAGAAAAAAATAGTCTGAACCATTTATTCCTGCGTTTGTTTTTGAGCAGTTTCATTTCTTCTTTTGTAACTTTATTTTCCTGTTTCTTCACAATGGCGTTAAAATTATTTTCATTAAGTTTCATATTTATAACTCCTGACAAGTGTAATCTGTGTTAATTTCCGATTTAAACCAGTTTAACAAATTCTAATTTATCCCTGTAAACTGGGATTTATCTTTCCAGCAGAGTAACGTGTTCAGTTCTGATATCATCCATCAATTCCCAATGTATATCCGTATTAGTATGATGGTACTTAAATCCGCATTTTTCTTGGCATCGTTTGGACTTCTCGTTTCCATCGAAGTACCCGCACCATAAATTAACAAGCTTCAGATCATCTAAAGCATGCCGTATCAATTCATTCACTGCCTCAGGAATCAAACCCTGTCCCCAGAAAGGCACTCCAATCCAGTAGCCTATTTCACCTTCATTGTCAGGAATATTCAGATTGCTTTTTTCTCCTATCATCAGTCCAATTGAACCGATTGCTTTATTGTCATCCTTCAGGCACACTGCATATGTCTCAGGCACAGCCAAAACATTTCTGATTATCTCAAGACTGTTTTCAACACTAGTATGAACAGGCCATCCTGCAATAGGACCCACTCTTGGATCTTTCGCATATTCATAAATGCTTTCTGCGTCCGAATCCTGAAACGGACGTAGTGTCAACCTTTTGGTTTCTAATACCATATTAGCCCTCCACAAATTCCGATTTATCGAGCAGTTTGCACTCGACTTCCTCTGTTCCATTATAGCACAAAAATCCAAAAAATTCAAGCCGTAAAGTGCTTTTGGAGAGAACCATGGATAGGAAATCACATAATGATTTTCTCGTTCCTTGAAATGACGGCAGTATTTCTAATGGACAGATAATACTTTCCTCGAAAAAAAGTTTTGCCCAATGAGAAAAAAAGCGTGACAAAAATCAAAAAAAGTGATATAATAGAGATATAATCTGAATACAAAGGAGCCATCTGTATGGTGAAGCTTGAACAAAACTATGATGTTGTTATTGCAGGCGCAGGTGCTGCCGGCTTATATGCCGCACTGAATCTGCCGGAACATCTTCGGATTCTCGTGCTTTCCAAACGGGAAGCAACATTGTGTAATTCCGCATTGGCGCAGGGCGGTATCGCAGGTGTATGGAACTCTCCGGGCGATGATATTGAGCTGCATGCAAATGATACCCGCATTGCAGGCGCTTTTACAAACAATCCCAAATCCCTTCAGATTCTTGTTTCTGAGGCGGCACAGGATATTGAAAAACTGGTGGAATACGGCGTGGAATTTGACAAAAACAGTGACGGCGAATATGACCGTACACTGGAGGGCGGCCACTGCCGCCGCAGAATTTTCCATTACCGTGATTCCACGGGTGCCGAAATTCTTCGTGGACTTCTTGCACAGACAGGCACATTGCCCAATGTAACCATCTCCGAAAATACCGTGATGAGCCGTGCCATCAAAACGGAGACTGGTTTTTCCATTGAGGTTATCCGTGAGGATGTTTTTGAAACAGTGGATTGCCATTTCCTTGTTCTGGCAACAGGCGGCATTGGCCGTGTGTATGAGTATACCACGAATTCCGCCATTGCCACAGGCGACGGTATCCGCATTGCCTATGAATTGGGCGCACGCATTAAGAATCTCAGCCTGATTCAGTTCCACCCCACTGCATTTAACAATAAACATACCAGAGAATGCTTCCTGATATCTGAGGCAGTCCGTGGTGAGGGCGCATATCTGCTGAACTGCAACAAAGAGCGTTTCATGCACAGATATGATGACCGTCTGGAGCTTGCCCCCAGAGATGTGGTTTCTCATGCCATTATTTTTGAGAGCCAGAAAACAAATTCAAAGGATTTCTGGCTGGATATTTCTCACGAGAAACCGGAAGTGGTAAAGGCAAGATTCCCGAAAATCTATAATAAGCTTCTGGAACAGGGGTATGATCTGACCAAGGAGCCGGTTCCGATTTTCCCGTGTCAGCACTATCTTATGGGCGGTATTGATGTGAATACCAATGCCCAGACCAGAATTGACCGCTTGTATGCCTGTGGCGAGTGTGCGCATACCGGTGTACATGGCAGTAATCGACTTGCAAGCAACAGCCTTCTGGAAGCGTTGGTATTTTCCCGCCGTGCCGCCATGGAGATTGCCAAGGAGGCAGCAGACATCAGCCCGAGATTTGAACACGGCGTGTTCCCCGAGATTACCGCAAAGGAGCCGATTCCTCACGGAATCCGTACTGAATTGCGAAAGATTCTGCAGGAGAACTATTTTGTCATTCCCAACACAGAGAATATGCAGAAAGCGTATGAGCGTGTTACGGAGCTGATTCAGCTGATTGCCTGTGAGGATTGGAAAATTGACCTGGATTATCTGGAAGCAAAATCCCAGGCAACCTGTGCATATTTGATTTTGGAGGAACAGTTATAATGGAATTACTGCAATCTTATGTTGACGAAGTGATTCTTCGTGCCCTGCATGAAGATATTACCGGTATGGACGTGACCACAGATTTTCTGCTGGATGAATCTCACGAATCGGACGCCTATCTGATGGCAAAGGATGATGGCGTTCTTTGCGGCATGGATATTGCGGCACGTGTCTTTGCACTGGTGGGGGATGGTGTCACATTTACCCCGAAGGTGCAGGATGGCGCCCGGGTAAAATATGGTGATATTCTGGCAGTGATGCACGGAAAGACCAGAACCCTTCTGAAAGGGGAGCGTACAGCCCTGAATCTGCTGCAGCATCTTTCCGGCATCGCCACAGAAACCAGACGCTGTGCAGATATCATTGAAGGCACCAAGGCATCCATTGCAGACACCAGAAAATGCATGGTGGGCATTCGTGCGATGCAGAAATATGCAGTGCGCTGCGGCGGCGGCAAGAATCATCGTTTCAACTTATCAGACGGTGCCATGCTGAAGGATAATCATATTGATGCCTGCGGCGGAATTCTGCCCGCAATTACGCAGCTGCGTCAGCATATCGGCCACATGGTTCGCATCGAGGTGGAGGTTCGTACCCTGGATGAACTGCGTCAGGCATTGGAAGCCAAGGCAGACATTATTATGCTGGACAATATGGATAACGCAACAATGAAAGAGGCAGTTGCAATTACAGACGGCCGTGCAATGCTGGAGGCATCCGGCGGTATTACCCATGATACACTGCGTGGTGTTGCAGAAACAGGTGTGGATATTATTTCCATTGGTGCGCTGACACACAGCGTGAAGGCCTTTGATATTTCCATGAAATGGGGAAAACAGTAAGTGAATCGTCCTTGCTGCGGTACAGTGAAACAGGTTTATCATATAAAAAGTCGGTGAGCAGATGCCCACCGACTTTTTTGTTGATATATCAGGGAAGCTGTCCCGGCAGTTTCAGCTTGACTTTTCTTGGGAATTCTGCATCAAACTGTTCAAATGCATCCGGGTAGTCATCTGCCGCAAAATAGCATTTTGGCGGAGCGTATACCCCATGGATGCCGTTGAAATACCCCTCTTCCAGCTCCTTGCACAGGAAGAAATCAGCCTCTACACCTTCCGGCATTCCCTCGTAGCGGATGCCTTTGGAAGAAGCAACCACAAAACCGCTTTTTCCGTAGAACTGAATATTGCCCTCAAAGCACAGTGCCTTGCAGCCAAATGCTTTGGCTTTTTCCAGAGAGTAATCCAGCAGCAACTTGCCGTATCCTTTTCTCTGTTCTTTTTCAGCAATGCAAATCGGGCCCATTGTCATGATGGGATAGGCAGAGCCGTCATCCAGGGTGATGTGCGTTTTCACAAACACATTCTGCCCGATGATTTCGCCATTCTTCTCCATGACAAAATCCAGCTCCGGAACAAAATCCGGATGGTCTCTCAGCAGGTGCAGAACAAAATGCTCACAGCACCCTGGTCTGTACACATTCCAGAAGCATTCTCTGACGAGATGCTCTGCAGCTCTGTAGTCCCTGCGTTCCTCTGTGCGAATCAGAATATCGTTGTTATTCATATAAAACCTCCTGAAAATAATAGCATATCATCCATTCCGGGAGGTTTGTCGATTGTCGGCAAATCTCCCGATTATGCCACAATCTCCAGTGTATTGTACTGTTTCAAAAAGCACTCTCCTGTATTTAAATAATAAATAGTATCATTATACCCGAAGGTGAAATGTGCAATGGGAATCAGGCCATACCTGCAGTGATGATAGCCATCTTGTAGACTTCATCAGCGTTGCAGCCGCGGGACAGGTCATTGATCGGAGCATTCAGACCCTGAAGAATCGGACCGTATGCCTCATAGCCGCCCAGTCTCTGTGCAATCTTGTAGCCGATATTGCCTGCTTCAATCAGCGGGAAGATGAATGTATTTGCCTGGCCTGCAACCTTGGAATCCGGGCACTTTGTCTTTGCAACTTCTGTAGAAACAGCAGCATCAAACTGGAATTCACCATCAATGACCAGCTCCGGATCAATCTTTCTTGCCTCGATGACAGCATCGTGGCTCAGCTGAACGGTGCCGCCCTTACCGGAACCATAGGTGGAGAAGCTGAGAACTGCAACCTTCGGATCAATTCCGAAGAATGCTGCTGTGCGGGCAGTTTCTACAGCAACCTCTGCCAGCTGCTGAGCAGCAGTCAGAACCACGTTGCCTTCCTTGTCTACTCTGTCAGTGTAGCCCAGATTGATTGCGCAGTCGCCCATAGCGATGGTCTCATTCTGGCCGTCCTTCTCACGGAAGAGGATGAAGGAAGAGCTTACCAGATTGGAACCCTTCTTTGTTTTGATAATCTGCAGAGCAGGACGAACGGTATCAGCGGTAGAGTAGGTTGCACCGCCCAGCAGTGCATCAGCCTTGCCAGCCTTAACCAGCATGGTGCCGAAATAATTGGACTTCATCAGAGCAGTACGGCATTCATCCTCAGTCATTTTGCCCTTGCGGAGTTCAGACATCTGTGCAGCCAGTGAATCCATCTCAGCATAGGTTTCCGGATCCAGAATGGTTGCCTTGGAAATGTCAAAACCGCCTTCTGCAGCAGCCTTTGCAACTTCGTCAGCGTTGCCGCAGAGGATGACACCCATCAGATCTTCACGCAGCAGTCTGTCTGTTGCAGAAAGAATTCTTGCATCGGTGCCTTCAGTGAAAACAATTGTCTTTTTGCTTGCCTTCAGGTTTGCAAGCAGCTTGTCAAACATAGCCATAGTAATAGCCTCCAGTAAATTTGATACCGGCTAGATTGTTAGCCGTCCACCCCTTCATTATAACACATTTTTCTTTTGTTTGCAAGGGATAAATGATTTTTTTGCAAGGAATTCTGAAAACAAAGTCTGTTCAGGGAATTCCGAATTTTCGGAATTCAGAGGGGGAGATGCCGCACTGATTCCGGAATTGCCTTTCAAAATGCTCATAGTTGCGGTATCCGCATTGGCTACCGATATCCTGAACGGACATATTGGTTGTGCAGAGAAGCATTTTTGCACGAGCGGTACGGCTGGCAATCAGATCCTGTATGAAAGTGACGCCGAATTGCTCTTTATAATGGTGCTGGAAAGAGGAACGGCTCATGCGTATTTCGTGAGATGCCCATTCCACGGACCATTCCAGATAGGGTGCGGTATAGATTTTATTGCGGATGGTCAGCATCTGTTCATGCTTTGCGGAATAATGAAAACTGTTGTTTTCGTGAAGCTGTTCGCTGACCTTATTGCAGAGCAGCCAGAAGTAGTGGGAAATGGAATCGGATTTATGCAGATGAGAGGAACAGTTCTCATCTGCAATTGCTTTGATGCAGTAGCTGAAAAACTCCGTATATTCCAGCTGTACCGGCTTGGCAATGGGTACGCTTTTGTGCTGAAACCAGGTTGCTTCTTCATGTTCAAACTGAAAATGAATCCAGTCATTGGTGAATGTGTGCTGCGGCACACAGCGGTATTGCTGCGGCATGCCAGGGGGATACAGGAAAAATGATTTTTTCGGCACAAGCACATCTTCGCCGTTGAATGTGAAAATCGCATCGGATTTGAGAATCAGCAGCAGATAATCGCCGCTGCCGTTTGGGCGGTTGATGAAGAAATCCGCATCATGATGATGATCGTAGCCCACATTATGCAGAATCATAGCATGCTCCTTTCCTATGCAGAAAGCGATTTGCTTTTCCAGACATCACTCTTGTAGCGAATCCATCCCACCAGACCGGTGACGGTCCAGGTCAGGCCTGTGGTGTACCAGATGGACATATAATCCCAGTGAAACAGTTTCGCCATGATAATGGCACCGAAAATACGGCAGAATACCTCCGTAAGACCATTGAGCAGAGCATAGAAGGTGTCTCCTGCACCGTTGAGAAATCCTCTCACCAGATAGATGAATCCCAGAGGAATATAGAACAGGGAAGTGATGCGGAGTGCCAGTTTTCCGATGGCAACAGAAGAGCTGCCGCTGATGAAAATGCGAATCATGAAGCCGCCGAAAAGCTGGAAGAATACCAGCATGGCAAGGGCAAGGGCAGTGGAAATCTTCAGTCCGGAAATCAGACCTTTCTGTGCACGCTCTGTCTGTCCTGCACCGATATTCTGCCCGGCAAATGTAGATAGTGCAGTGTTCAGAGACATAAACGGCTGGTGCACAAGCTGTTCAATACGGGTAGATGCGGTATAGGCCGTCATGACGGTTTTACCATAGCCATTGGTCACCTTTTGGAGGATTACCATGGAAATGGCAATCAGACCGCTTTGCAGCGCAATGGGCAGACCGGTCCGGAAACAAAGCAGAATCATGCGGAAATCCACCTGCAAATCAGCAGGGGTGAATTTTAGTTCCGGCATACGGCGGAAGGCAAACAGAATACAGCCTGCCGCAGAAATGCATTGGGATAATACCGTTGCAAAGGCAGCACCGCTGACACCCATATGAAATGTCAGAATAAAAAGAAAATCCAGCAGAATATTCAAAACACTGGAGACACCCAGAAACAGCAGCGGCGTTCGTGAATCTCCCAGTGAACGCATGACCGCATTGATCCAGTTGTATGCGGCGACTGCCACAGTACCGCCGCAGGCAATTTTCATGTACTGCACGGACATATGAATCAGCTGTGGTTCTGTATCCATCATCCGAAGGACAGACTCAGCCAGAATGACGGATACAATGCTGATGCCGATACCCAGGAACAATGTGACCAGAGCGGAATTCCATACGGCAGAGCGCATTCTCTGAAGAAAACCGGCACCGAAAAACTGTGCAATCATGATACCGGAGCCGGTGGCAAGGCCAAGACAGAGCGTATAGAATAAAAAGGTGACAGAACCTGTGGCGCCGACAGCGGCAAGGGCATCATCGCCGAGTGTTTTGCCAACGATTGCGGTGTCCACCACATTATATAACTGCTGCAGCAGATTGCCTGCCAGAAGCGGCAGCGAAAAACGGATAATCAGCCCGATTTCATTGCCCTTGGTCATGTCAACAGCGGCTGCTTTCAAAATAATCATCCTCTCATGATACTGTAAAGCACAAGAAAGCACCGCACAAATTGACACAAAAAATGTGCTGTGTTTGTGCGGTTCTTATCTGTCGCAGGTTAAAATCTGTTTTTGTAATCTCCGAAGGAGAAAGAGCGAAGCAAGCGGCAGTCGCCGTCCGGTTCACGGACTGCAACCGCAGGCATTGGCATTCCCGTATACATACGGGCTTTGGTGAGCGTATTGATTGCCATATCCTTGAAAACAAGCCGCTGACCAATTTCCAGAGGCTGTGAGAAGGAATAGTCACCAAAGATATCCTCCGCCAGACAGCTTCTGCCCCCAAGACGGTAGGTATAGGGAAGTACAGAGGGCTTGTCTGCACCAATCAGTGGCGGGCGATAGTGAAATTCTGTAATATCAGGTGCATGGCAGGATGCGGAAGCGTCCAGAATGGCAATGGGCATCCCATTGTCAATGATATCCACAACCGTTGTGATAAAATAGCCTGCTTCCCAAACCACAGCTTCACCCGGTTCCAGATAGACTTTCAGGCCATATTTTTTCTGGAACACAGCGATAATCTGTTCCAGTGTGTCCAGCTGATAGCCGTTTCTTGTGAGAGAATGGCCGCCTCCAAGGTTAATCCATTCCATTTCCGGGAGGAATGCACCGAATTTTTCAACCAGTGCTGCGGAAAGATATCCCAGTTGATCTGCATTTTGCTCATAGAGGGCGTGCACATGCAGACCATTGATTTGCCTGCGCTGCTGCATGGGAAACTGCTTCAGTGTGGTGCCAAGCCGGGAGCAGGGAGCACAGGGGTCAAAGGCATCCACATTCTGGGAAACATATTCCGGATTAACACGAAGCCCTACAGAACAGCTGTTTGCATGGGCGAGGCCGGCATATTTCTGCAATTGGGAAGGGGAATTAAATGTTATGTGGTCACAGATGGAAACAATCTGTTCAAATTCCTCCGGAAGATAGGCGGTCTGGCAGATATGATTTTCTCCGTGAAAATAAAGATGCGCAAGCTGTGCTTCATAGGCGGAGCATGCAGCAGTGCCATCCAGAAATCTGGAAATCATAGAATAAAAGGGAAAGGATGAAAAAACCTTTTGCGAGAACAAAATGCGGCAGCCGGACCGCTGACGCAAATCATCCAGGAGACTGAGGTTTTCTTTTAATCTGGATTGGTCAATCAGGTAGCACGGTGACGGCAGGGATGACTCAAGCATAGGGCACTCTCCTTCTTTAGAGAATTTATCACTCTATAGTATAACACATTATGAAAAAAAATGCAAGATTTATTTGCTTTTTTGTTGTTTTGGTCTATTCTTCACAGACTGGATATGAAATATCGATGAAGAAAGATGAAAAAGAATTTGTGTAAATATCCAAAATGTCTATTGACATTTTATAACATATGCTGTATAATGTTTATCGGTGAACAGTTTACTGGTGAACGAAAGGAAGGAGGCATGTCATGGAGTATGATATCATGAGTGACCTGCGGCATATCAATCGGGAGATTAAACGATATGTGGATGAGACACCCACGAAGCAGAATCTGGACCACAGCATGGGGTCTTATGGCTGGATTCTGCGGTATTTGTCTGATCATGAGCAGGATGAAATCTATCAGCGGGATCTGGAAAAAGATTTGTGCATCTGTCGGTCAGCCGTCTCAAAAATTGTGGCAGAGCTGGAAAAGAAGGGATTTATTGAACGTACAAAGGTTGCCAGCGATGACCGCCTGAAACGCATTCTGCTGACGGATTATGCAAGGCAGTTTACCGAGCAGATTCGTGTGGAGAATCACAAACTGGAGTTGCAGCTGATGAAGCATTTTTCCGAATCAGAAAAAAGCCAGCTGCATGTCCTTCTGGAACGAATGATGCAGAATCTTGCAGAAGTGAATGGAAAGGAGAATAAGTAATAAAATGTTCCGTACTATTTTTCGTTGCGTTCGTGAATACAAAAGTGCAACAATATTGACGATTTTATTCATTACCGGCGAAGCCATTATCGAGGCGGTGATTCCCTTTATCACAGCCAAGATGGTGAACTCCATCAGCGAAGGCGTAGAGCTGTCTTTCATTATAAAGATCGGCCTGATACTTGTGCTGCTGACGCTGATTTCTCTGGCATTCGGCGGTCTGGCAGGCTATACCAGTGCCAAAGCGGCAGCAGGTCTTTCCAAGAATCTGCGTCACGATATTTTCGAGAAGGTGCAGAGTTTTGCCTTCAGCAACATTGATAAGTTTTCATCTGCTTCCCTCGTCACACGTCTGACTACGGATATCAACAATGTGCAGATGGCATTTATGATGATGATTCGTATGGCAGTCCGTGCGCCGCTGATGCTGATTTTTTCCATTATTATGGCGTTTATCATGGGCGGCAAGCTGGCCATGACCTTTGTGATTGTCATTCCCTTCATGCTTGCAGGTCTGCTGACCATTGCAAAATTTGCAATGCCTGCATTCCATCGTGTATTCAAGAAGTATGATAAGCTGAATGAATCCATTGAGGAAAATGTCCGTGGTATGCGTGTGGTAAAGGGCTTCTCCAGAGAAGAAGAGGAGAAGAAAAAGTTCCATGTGGCAGCAGAGGATATCTGCAGGGAGTTCACAAAGGCAGAACGGATTGTTGCCTGCAACGGCCCGATTATGCAGGTCTGTCTGTATTTTAACATGGCTTTTATTCTGATTGTGGGTTCTCGTATGATTATTACAGGAAGCGGCAGCGGTATCAATGTGGGTGATATGTCCAGTATGCTGACCTATGGCTTCCAGGTGCTGATTCAGCTAATGATGCTTTCTATGGTCTATGTTATGCTGACACTTTCCGCAGAATCCGGCCGCCGTATTGCAGAGGTCCTGAACGAAAAAACAGATATTTCCAATCCGGAAAATGCTGTGACAGAAGTGCCGAATGGTGAGATTTCATTCCACGATGTTGGTTTTAAGTATTCCCAGCTTGCCAAGAAATTTGCTTTGTCTGATATTGACATCACCATTCCTTCCGGTGCAACTGTGGGTATCATCGGCGGTACAGGTTCCAGTAAGAGTACACTGGTACAGCTCATTCCACGTTTATATGATGTTACGGAAGGTACTGTTATGGTCGGCGGCATTGATGTGCGCAAGTATGACCTGAATGCACTTCGTGACAGTGTGGCAATGGTTCTGCAGAAGAATGTGCTGTTCTCAGGTTCAATCAAGGATAATCTTCGTTGGGGCAATCCGGATGCAACGGATGAAGAAATGATGGAAGCTTGTAAACTGGCACAGGCACACGAATTCATTGAGACATTCCCGGATGGTTATGACACCATGATTGAGCAGGGCGGTACCAATGTATCCGGCGGACAGAAACAGCGTCTTTGTATTGCAAGAGCTTTGCTGAAGCGGCCGAAGATTCTGATTCTGGACGATTCAACCAGTGCAGTTGATACCAAAACAGATGCTCGTATCCGGGCCGGCTTCGAGAAATTCATTCCGGATACGACCAAGATTATCATTGCCCAGAGAGTGGCATCCGTGCAGAATTCAGATATGATTATTGTACTGGATCAGGGCAGGATTTCAGCAGTAGGAACCCATGAGGAACTGCTGAATATGAGTGATATTTACCGTGAGGTATATGAGCAGCAGACGAACGGAGGTGATGGAGATGCCGCGTAATACGAAAGGCTATGGTGCCCCGAGAAATCCCAAGGAGATTTTCAAATCTTTAAGCAGATTGATTAAAATGCTGCGTGAGTTTTACCCGGTGCTGTTTCCGGTAACCATCGTATGTATTCTGTTCTCATCTGCAACATCTTCCATTCCTGCTGTATTCATGCAGAAGGTCATTGTGGATATTCAGACATTTTCCGCAAGCGGTGACTGGGAAGCAGCAAAGGCTGTGATTCTGCCGAAGGTGTATTTCCTGATTGTCTTGTATGTGATTTCCATTTGTGCGATGACCCTTTATCAGCAGCTGGTTGCCATTATGGGACAGGGCTTCCTGAATAAGATGCGCTGTGCCATGTTCGATGGTATGCAGAATCTTCCGATTCGCTATTTTGATACACACAAGCATGGCGATATCATGAGCCACTATACGAACGATATTGACACCCTGCGTCAGCTGCTGTCACAGGCATTGCCTTCCATTGTTCAGGCAGGTTCCGTGGTTGTATTCGTTTTCTGTATCATGCTTTATTACAGTGTCTGGCTTCTGCTGATTGTCATTGCGGGTATTTTTGCAATGATGTGGGTTTCCAAGACTATCGGCGGCGGCTCCGCAAAATATTTTATCCGTCAGCAGGCTGCAATCGGCAAAACAGAAGGCTATGTGCAGGAAATTATGAATGGTCAGAAGGTTGTACAGGTATTCTGCCATGAGGAACAAAGCAAAAAAGACTTCAATGAAATTAATAACGCATTGTATGAGGATATGTTCCGTGCGCATGCATACGCCAATGCACTGGTTCCGATTATTATGAATATCGGCAATGTGCTGTATGTTATCATTGCGGCGGCCGGCGGTGCGATGGTATTGGCAGGTGTGCCGAATCTTGCGCTTTCCGGTCTGGCGCTGGGCGTGGATATTCTTGTACCGTTCCTGAACATGACCAAACAGTTTACAGGCAATCTGAATCAGGTGACACAGCAGATCAATGCCATTGCCATGGCTGTGGCTGGTGCAGAGCGAATTTTTGCACTGATGGATGAACAGGCTGAACCGGATGACGGATATGTTACCATGGTGAATGTTACAGAGGATGAAAACGGCAATGTGACAGAAAGCGACAGCATCACACATAAATGGGCGTGGAAGCATCCGCACAATGCAGATGGCACTGTGACATATCAGCCTCTGCGTGGTGAAGTAACCCTGAATGAAGTCAGCTTCGGTTACGAGGAAAACAAAACCGTGCTTCATGACATTACCATTCATGCGAAACCGGGTCAGAAAATTGCATTTGTCGGCTCAACGGGTGCAGGAAAAACCACCATTACCAACCTGATTAACCGCTTCTATGATATTGCGGATGGAAAGGTGCGCTACGACGGCATCAACATCAATAAAATCAAGAAATCCGATTTGCGCCGTTCACTCGGCATTGTGCTGCAGGAAACCAATTTGTTTACGGGAACGGTTATGGATAACATCCGCTATGGAAGATTGGATGCATCCGATGAGGACTGCATGAATGCGGCAAGGCTGGTTGGTGCTGATGATTTCATTTCACGTCTGCCGGATGGCTACGAAACACTTCTCAGCAGCAACGGTGCCAACTTGTCACAGGGTCAGCGTCAGATGATTGCAATTGCCCGTGCAGCGGTTGCAGATCCGCCGGTAATGATTCTGGATGAGGCAACTTCTTCGATTGATACCCGTACAGAGGCGATTGTATCCAGAGGTATGGATGCGCTGATGAACGGCAGAACCGTATTTGTCATTGCACACAGACTGTCAACTGTCCGTAATGCAGATGTGATTATGGTGCTTGATCATGGAAGAATCATTGAAAGAGGTTCCCATAAAGAGCTGCTTGCCCAGAAGGGTACATATCATCAATTGTATACCGGTTCCTTTGAATTGGATTAAGCAAAAACACCGTACAAGGCCTGTATGGACTTTGTACGGTGTTTTCTGTATACAGAATACGGGCACCAGAATAACGGTGCCCGTATTTTAGCATGTACTGTATTGAAATTATGCTTCATTCAGCAGATTGGTCATGTTATACAGCATTGGCTTTTTGCCCACAAGGAATACTGCGGCATTCACAGAGCCTTCTGCAAATACACGTTTGGATGAAGCTGTGTGCTTGAGAGAAATGCACTCATCCGGACCTGCAAACAGCACTTCGTGTTCTCCGACAATGGTACCGCCACGGACAGAATGCATGCCGATTTCAGTGATATCACGCTTCTGACGAACAGAGTGGCGATCATATACCAGATGCTTCTGGGGCTCTGCTTCTTCGCAGATTGCATTTGCCAGCATCAAAGCAGTGCCGGAGGGCGCATCCAGTTTCTGGTTATGGTGCTTTTCAATTATTTCAATATCAAATTGTGTTCCAAGAACTGCAGCCGCCTTCTTGGAAAGTGCCATCAGCAGCTGAATGCCGATGGACATATTGAAGGAAGAAAACAGTGCGACTTCCTTGCTGGCTTCTTCAATAGCAGCCATTTGCTCTTCTGAATAACCGGTGGTGGAAAGGACAATCGGAGTGCCGTTCTTTTTGGCATAGTCCAGCAGTCCTTCCAGAGCACTCGGATGGCTGTAGTCAATGATGACATCCGGTTTTTCCGCCATCTGCGCAGGAGAGGTATAAACCGGGAAATCATAGGAACCGCTGCCGGAGATATCAATGCCGCAGCATACTTCGCAGTCGCTGCGTTCTGCGATACTGGTTACCAGATTGCGGCCCATTTTTCCGCATACACCGCTGATTGCAATCTTAATCATATCATTCATTCCTTTCAGTAAATGCCGTCTGAATTGTCTCAGGCGGCATTTGCATAATTACTTTATGAGATTATGTTTCTTCATTTCATTAACCAGAACTGCCTTTGTGTCCTCAGCCATTTCATACAGAGGCAGACGGCATCCCCCTGCTGCATATCCCATCCGGCAAACTGCTTCCTTTACAGGAATCGGGTTTGTCTCAATGAAGAGGGCATGTACCAGATTCAGATAACGAAGCTGCATTTCTGCTGCTGTCTTGTAGTCGCCCTTCAGTGCAGCAGCGGTCAGGTCATGTGTTTCCTTAGGCATGACGTTGGAAAGCACAGAGATAACGCCCTTTGCGCCCAGAGACATCATAGGCACAATCTGGTCATCGTTTCCGCTGTAAACAGTGAGGCTGTCGCCGCAGCGTGCAATGAGGTTAGCCGTATAGCTGATGTTTCCAACAGCATCCTTCATAGCAACGATGTTGTCAATTTCTGCCAGCTTTGCAGCGGTTTCCACATCAATGCCCATACCTGTACGGGAAGGAACATTGTACAGAATAATCGGCAGATTGACGCTGGCTGCAATGGCTGCATAATGTGCGTACAGACCACGCTGTGTGGTTTTGTTGTAGTAGGGTGTTACAAGCAGAAGGCCGTCTGCGCCAAGCTGCTCGGCCTCCTTGGACAGCATAACTGCAGTTGCAGTATCATTGCTTCCGGTACCAGCAATGACAGGAATGCGATGGTTGACATAATCAACTGTATACTTGATGACATCAATGTGCTCCTGCTCAGACAGCGTGGAGCTTTCGCCGGTTGTGCCGGCAATCACGATTGCATCGGTACCATTTTCAATCTGAAAATCAATCAGTCTGCCCAGTTCTTCGTAATTGACAGAACCATCCTCATGAAAAGGCGTTATGAGGGCGACTGCGGCACCGGTAAAAATAACCTGCTTCATCATGATATCCTTTCTATCTTCTGATATTATTGCATATATGCAGAATACTGTTCAAGCAGCCATGCCTGAACGGTATCATATTGTTCTGGCGAAAAACTGTAAACGGTATCCGTTTCGCAGTCTGCCTGACAGAGGGCAATCAGCAAATCACCGTAAATCGGGCAGCCTGTGTGATAAAAACAGGTACCCAGGAAATTCACTGGCAATTCCCGCTCTCCGCCTCTTGCATCAATAAAATAACACAGCACCTGTTCTTCTGGCATTCCATCCGGCATAACAGATAAACGCATACGTTCCGTCACATCAGTTTGCAGCAAATCAGCAAGCACAGTCTGTGACACTTTCGTTTCAGAAACAGGAATGCTCTCCATCCTGCCGCCAGTGGTAATCCGAATCAGATACGCTGCAGAGGATTCCTTCAAACTGCTCACCCCTTGATTATAACACTCGGATAAAGTTTTGCAGAATGCGGGAGGCTTTTACGCTTTTTCCCAGGCCTGCAAACTGTTCAGAAAGCCCGAATGTGTACACGGGCAGATTATTTTCATAATCCAGATCTACGATTGCATCATGTACAATATCCGTATCCGCTTCATGAATCGGAATGAAAATCCGTTCGGTATCGGCCTGCATGGTGTCTACTCTGGTGACTGTCACAGCACGCTTTGAGCTGGTGACTGCAATATACTGCGGCTTTGCGGAAAGCAGAAACGCACGGTATTCAATCAGAGTTTCTTTTGCACCGCAGGCAATCAGCAACTCGCTTATCGCATGGGATTCCAGATCCGTTGCATCGTCATGCAAAGCCAGCAGATAATTCTTCGGTTTCAGACCGTAGGTGTATTCCTTCAGGAACTTCATCAGAGGTTTTCTCTGCTGATGATAATTCTGAAAATAAGCGGGCACAAAGGGATAAAGAGGCGGTTCCTGGGGGCGATAGGTGTGAAAATGAATACCGCCGAACACACGTTTTTCAACCCGCAGCTCTATCGGTGCGATGTCTATTTCATCGTCCCTGGGCAATACAAAAACATGCCGCACAAAATCGCCTCTTTCCTTTTATCTTTGTTAACGCACGCTGTACAGCATTCAGCGGAAGTTGTAATTAGTCGAAATAACCCTTTGCTGCCAGCAGTTCAGCCAGTTCAACTGCACCGCCTGCTGCACCACGGAGTGTGTTGTGAGACAGGCAGACGAACTTGTAATCGAACATGGAATCTTCACGGAGTCTGCCAACGGAAATAGCCATGCCGCCCTCAAGATTTCTGTCAATCTTTGCCTGCGGACGATCCGGCTCTTCAAAGTAGTTCAGGAACTGCTTCGGTGCGTGAGGGAGCTCCAGCTCCTGGGGAACACCCTTATACTCTGCCCATGCAGCCTTGATTTCTTCTTCTGTGGGCTTGTTTTCGAATCTGACGAAAACAGCTGCTGTGTGACCATCAGAAACCGGAACACGGAGGCACTGTGTTGTAATCAGCGGGCTCTGTGCCTTTACGATTTCGCCGTTCTGAATGGTACCCCAGATCTTCAGCGGCTCCTGCTCAGACTTTTCTTCCTCACCGCCGATGTAGGGAATCAGGTTGTCAACCATTTCCGGCCAGCGCTCGAAGGTCTTTCCGGCACCGGAAATTGCCTGGTATGTACAAGCAAGTACTTCCTTAATGCCGAACTTGCGCAGCGGATGGAGTGCAGGAACATAGCTCTGGATGGAACAGTTGGACTTTACTGCGATGAAGCCACGCTTTGTGCCCAGTCTTTCCTTCTGGGAAGCGATGATTTCCAGATGCTCCGGGTTCAGCTCCGGGATAATCATCGGAACATCAGCTGTGAAGCGGTGCGCAGAGTTGTTGGAAACGATGGGGCATTCTGCCTTTGCATATGCTTCTTCCAGAGCACGGAGTGCATCCTTCTTCATATCAACTGCGCAGAAGCAGAAATCAACCTGTGCAGCAATCTTCTCAATGTCTTCACCAGCATCCATGATTACGATATCAGCGAACTGCTCCGGCATGGGCTGATCCTTGAATGCCCATCTTGCGCCTACAGCCTCCTTATAGGTCTTGCCTGCAGAGCGGGAAGATGCAGCCATCACAGTTACCTTGAACCATGGGTGATCTGCCAGCAAAAGTGCAAAACGCTGTCCAACCATACCGGTTGCGCCAATAATACCTACGCGAAATTCTTTCATAATTGTTTCCTCCAATAATCATTTATCCGTTTTCAGGCAGAAAAAAACCGCCATCTTCTGGCGGACATGAGCTGTTGAACGGGATTCATACGAATGCAGCAAAGCATTTATGAATGACCGGTCAGCACTCCACAGAGCAATCCTCTGTGACAGTCACACACCTATTGAGTGTGTACCCAGCAATTTATGCAGCCTGACACAAATCACTTCGGCGGCATTGCCTTTTCTGCTTCTGATACGCCCGAAAGCGTTGGGACGGCTTCCCTTTCTCAGGAGCAGTACTCATCAATTCCGCACCTCTGTCCGTTTCTATATTGTATCACACAATTTATTATTTGTCAAGCCCTTTTTAAAAATAAATGTATTTATACAAATGACAAATGTGTTTGTATGGTGAACATTTATAATTTGTGTCGAAAACTACTATCATATGTGGAGAGAATATCATCTTTTGCTCTATGTGATGATTTTGCTGCTTACAGGTCTCGCACTGTCATACTGCAATAGCTGCTGTTCAGCATAAAAAAAGGGGACAAGGAGAATGCTCTTGTCCCGGGTTTACGGCACAAATTCCGAAGGGTGACTCAAGTGCCGAATTCATTCATCTGAATCACGTCATTGTGTTCAAGCCATTTCAGGAATGTAAATCTTGCTTCGTCCCTGTATTCCGGCTGAACCATATAATACATATAATGCTCTGTCAGATTCAGAATCTCTGATGTTCTTCCTTCGATTTTGAATTGCTCAAAGCCCATAGGAATATATTGATTCCAGATTTCCTCCGGGGTAATATGGTTCTTCAGTCCTTTAATGTCAAAGAGATTTCTGCCGGTGCAGGGGCAGTCATCAAACCGCAGTATACCGGGGTAGTCTCTCTGAACCTTCTCCATATCGATTGGTGCATTGGGGTTCTTTTTCATATGCTGTGCCACAATCATCTGCTGACGGCCAATTACTCTGTAGTGTTCTGAACGTGTCGGGCAGCTGGGGTTGCAGACGGCATTGACAAGCAGCTCGCATTTCTTTTTGTCAGTTATCCGGCGGAGCGTTTCAAAATCATGATTCAGGTCGTAATCAATCACCACAATGTGATAATCCTTTTCCACCTCGCTGTAAAGCTCATCACGGTTTATGATTCGTTTGCAGGTAGAGCTTGTGATTTTGAAACGAGGATACTGCTTTCTGATATACTCCTCAAGAAGGGGAGAAGCCACAATGACCTCATTGAGACCATTGTCTGCATAACGCATGACAGCATTGCAGAAAGCGTCCTCCAGATGTTTTTCTTCAAGAATCGGATTTGTAAAAGTAAAGCGCAGCGGGATGCCTCTGTCATTGAACGCCTTTAATACGCCTTTTATAAACCGTGGGTCGCAATTTCCCGTCTGAATGCGGCCGCCGTTCCATAATGCAGGGGGGAATGCGCCGTATACGGATGCGATTTCCACGCCCTCACGGAAAAATTCCGGATGCTTGGCAAGCAGTTCTGTAAACACAAGGTTGAATTTAAAATGCCCGGCAAAATCGGGCAGATGAAAACGTGCTTTCATTCAGGTATTGTCCTTTCTGTTTGTCGGGGCAGAATGTATGGAATGGTGTTAAGGAAAAACACGGTCCGGATTTATCTGCGTATTCCTCAGCGGTGGAACCTTTACTGCCGGAAAAGGCGGCTTCTCCCGGATAACCCGAATCAGCAGGGAGAGATATGTCCGTCAGGCTGGTGCACGCAGAGAATGTGCCTTTATAAGCAGCTGATTTCGCCTGATAACTTGCGTTAAATAAAGCATTAAGCCAGCCCGCTATGGCTTGCTTTGCTGTTCCCTTTTTCGTTTTCAGAAAAGAAATCTTTTTTCAAACTCTCTTCCTTTCTTTTTGCAATATGATTATAACATTATTCAGCCAATATGTCAATAGTTAAATAGAATCTTAATATAAGATGCCGCTGGAGAATCCTCTTGACATTTCGGCGGATACTATGGAATAATGCATATATCTCACTGCGGTTACAGTGAATATAGAAAAGAAGAATAATTGTTATGATACTATACAAAACGATTGCAGGCATTACGGCGATGCGGACAGCGGCACCTGCGGCTGCAAATATGCCCTTTCCGATATAAATTCTGCCTGGGGAGAATTGGGAAAAGCATAAAATGAATAACCGTAAAAAAGGACGTTCCGTAAAAATCGGAACGTCCTTTTTATCGTATTAAAGCTTAATGACCGGGCCGCTGGGAATATCCGGAATCGGCTGGCCGGATGCAATACCTGTAGCGGTTTTTTTCTTGGGCACATATCGGTAAACATAGACTTCATAGGGCTTTGCAATAAAGTAATAAATGATGATACCCAGAATCATTGTCAGAACTTCTGCAATGGGAACCGTCAGCCAGAGTGCCTTGTCTGCTTTGAACAGGAAGAAAATGAATGCCAGGGGAATTGCCAGGACCGCACCTCTCAGCAAAGCAAGCAGCTGGGAGGGAAGGGGAATTTCAATGGATGTAAAATACACAGAAAGAATGGTGTTGATACCCATGAAGGGAAGATAGGTAAAATACATCCGCAGACCGAACTCAGCAATTTTTTTTAGCTCGGCATCCTGTTCCAGGTTGAATACGGAAACAAGCTGCGACGTGAACACAAATACAAGCGTATATAGAATCGCTGACAGCACAATTACCATGGTGATGGACAAGAAAAACAGGTATTTTGCCTCCACAACGCCTTTACGGCCGTAAACACGGCATAGCAGCGGCTGCACGCCGGAAGCGAGTCCCGTGAAAATTGCCGCAAATACAATTGCGAGGTTTGCGATAATATCATAGGCAGCAATGCCGGTATTGCCAATCAGGCGATATACAACAAAGTTGAATACAATCATAACCAGGCCGCTGCAAACCTCTGTTACAAAGGAGGGCAGACCAAGAGAAAGAATGTCTTTCTGGATAAGCTGAGAGGGAATGGTCAGACGCAGACGGAAGGAATTTCCGCCGCCGAACAGACGTGTAGCCAGTATGCAAAGGCTGGACAGCGGTGCGATACTGGTTGCCAGGGCAGCACCTTCCATTTTCATGCCCAGCAGGAAAATGAATACATAATCCAGGAAGGTGTTTACCACGCTGCTGGTAAGTACAGCCGCCATGGCGAGTTTTGGTGCATTATCATTACGGATAAAGCATATCAGCAAGTGATTCATAATAAATGCAGGGGAAAACAGCAATATTGTCCTGAGATAATCGTGCGCCAAGTCGAAAATGGAACTGTCAGCACCCAGTAATGTTGTGAATTGTCTGGAGAAGAATAATCCGATGAGCTCAAAAACAGCCGACACCGCCAACCCGATATAGAATGAGTTTGTGAAGATTTTATCTGTCTCCTGTTTGTCAACACTACCGTATTTAATGGAAAACTTACTGCCTCCGCCAATGCCCAGCATCAGGCCAAAGCCATTGATGAAATTGAAAATCGGCAGACACAGATTCAATGCTGTCAGGCCATCCGCACCCATACCTTTTGATATGAAGAATGTATCAATCAGAATATAGATGGAAACGCCCAGCGTACTGATTATATTCAGAAAGACATATTGAAAAAAAGATCTCCTTAAATCCGCTTTTCTCATTCCTAGAATATCCCTTTCATCAGTACATAAATATGCAAACAGCAACACTTATGCCATATTATATTTCTGGTGTAATTATAACATAATAGCTATAAAAAATAAAGCCTTTTCCACCATTTTTTCACAATATCACAAAAGGGGATATACTATAATGATTCCAGATTGTATAGTTTGCTATTAATTTTTCAAACTAATATGCAATGCGCCCGGATATCGCATCCAGCGAATCATACCGGATGTTTCTACTTGACAAAAATGGTGAAATAGTGTATAATAAAAGAATGCGAAAACCTATCTGTTTAGTATAGTATTGAAAGGAGATTTTTTATATGCTGGAGTTGAAATCTCTGACATTCTCAGCAGAAACAGACGGTCAGAGTGTTGATATTATCCGCAATCTGAATCTGGAGATTCAGGATCATCAATTTGTTGTCATTACCGGTCCCAACGGCGGAGGTAAATCCACCTTGGCAAAACTGATTGCCGGCATTGAATCTGTCACGTCCGGTCAGATTCTGTATAATGGTGAGGATATCACAGAAAAATCTATTACTGACCGTGCGAAAATGGGCATTGGCTTTGCTTTTCAGCAGCCTGTTCGTTTCAAGGGCCTGACAGTTCTGGATCTGCTTCGTATTGCAGCAGGCAAAAAGCTGACAGTCAGTGAAGCCTGTCAGTATCTCTCCGAAGTTGGTTTGTGTGCAAAGGACTACATCAGCCGTGAAATCAATGCCTCTCTTTCCGGCGGCGAACTGAAGCGTATTGAAATTGCCACTGTCCTGGCCCGTGATGTGGAACTGGCTGTTTTTGATGAACCGGAAGCAGGCATTGACCTGTGGAGTTTTAATAATCTGATTCGTATTTTTGAGAAGCTGCGTAATTCCGATAAGAAGCGCACTGTGATTGTGATTTCACATCAGGAGCGGATTCTCAATATCGCTGACCGTATTGTTGTCATTGCAGATGGTCAGGTGATGAAGCAGGGAACAAAGGATGAAATCCTCCCTGAGATTATCGGAACAACCTATGCACAGAATATGTGCCGGGGTGCAGAATAAGGAGGGTACTATATGAATCAGATGGATGCTGTACAGCAGAGACTTCTTCAGGAAGTTGCAGATTTGCATGATATTCCGGAAGGTGCATATAATCTCCGTGCAAACGGTGTTTCTGTAGGCCGTCAGACAACGGCTCATATTGATATCCAGTCCAAGGCAGACGGCTCAGGAATTGATATCCGTGTGAAAGCAGGTACCAAAAATGAAAGTGTGCATATTCCGGTTGTATTAAGTGAGAGCGGCCTGAAGGAAACAGTATATAATGATTTTTATATTGAGGAAGACTGCGATGTTCTGATTGTTGCAGGCTGTGGCATTCACAACTGCGGCGAACAGGATTCCCAGCATGATGGTGTGCATCGTTTCTTTATCGGAAAGAACGCAAAGATTCGATATGTTGAAAAGCATTACGGCTCAGGTGAAGGCGAAGGTCAGCGTATTCTGAATCCGGTGACGGAAGTGTACATGGAAGAAAATGCAACTGCTGAAATGGAAATGGTACAGATTAAGGGTGTTGATTCCACACAGCGCACAACACTGGCAAAACTGGATGCAGGTGCAAAACTGGTGGTTCGTGAGCGACTGATGACTCATAATCAGCAGCAGGCTTTGAGTATTTATAAAGTTGAGTTAAATGGAGATGGCTCCAGTGCGGATGTGGTTTCCCGTTCTGTTGCCAGAGACCAGAGCTATCAGAAATTTGATGCCTGTATTCTTGGAAATGCTGCCTGTTCCGGCCATACGGAGTGTGATTCCATTATTATGGATCAGGGCAGAATTCTTGCAGTACCTTCTCTGGAGGCAAACAGCGTAGATGCTGCCCTGGTGCATGAGGCTGCAATTGGAAAAATCGCTGGAGAACAGCTGATTAAGCTTATGACTCTTGGCTTGACAGAGGCTGAAGCAGAGGAGCAGATTATCAACGGCTTCCTGAAATAATCATTCCACTGATAAAAAACGCATTGTACAGATAATGTACAATGCGTTTTTTTGTATTCAGAAAAGAATATCCTTCATGCAAAGCTGCGGACAATTGTTGTCAAAATCCCATGTGTGATAGGAATCACCGTGGCAATATTTCACTTCGCTGCAGTTCCTGCATTTTTCATTGTCTTTGCTCAGATCACGGCGGAATATTTCAAATCTGTTCTCCCAGATATCCTTGAAACGTTCCCGGAGCACATTGCCCTGAACGAATTCCGGCCTGCGTTCGATATCCAGACATGCGGTGATGTCACCATTCACCATGATACTGGCGGTATATAATCCGGCTGTGCAGAGGTAATACCAGTCTCTGACCTCCCGTTCATATTCCATGCCAAGGTAATGACTGCAGCCATAAACGACTGGTTCACCTGCAATACGCTTATTGCGGATAAATTCCATTAAGGTCACATAGTCTTCCTTCGTCAGCAGGAGATTCGGGTGCTCTTTGGCACGTCCAATGGGGTCCATATTGATGACACGCCAGGAGTCAATATCCATATCCTTGAAAATCTCATACAGTGCATCCAGCTCCGAAATGTTTTCATGTGTGACAACAGTTGTAATCTGTACGGCCTGAAAACCGCCGACTTTCAGAAGATTCCTGATGCCCTGCATGCCTTTTTCCCAGCCGCCTGGCGTTCTGCGGAAAGCATCATGTGTCTCCGGCAGGCCGTCCAGACTGACGGAAATGGTTTTCATTCCCACATCTTTCAGCTTCTGTGCAACCTCCTCAGTAATCAGTGTTGCATTACTGGTCATGCCCCAGCTGAACCCTAGTTTATTGGCGTAGCCCATAATTTCAAAAAAGTCTTTCCGCAAAAGCGGTTCGCCGCCTGTAATGCAGAGCATGTAGTCGGAAACACCCATGTCATCCTTCAGCTGATCCAGAATAGCATAATATTGTTCAGTGGACATTTCATCTGAGGGAACATCTCCGCAGCTGCTGCCGCAGTGAAGACATTTTTCATTGCAGTGCAGTGTCAGCTCCAGAAAAAGATTCCGCAGCTGCGGCATTGCTTTGAGCCCCTCACGGTAAACAGCAAGCTGGTTCATTTTCTTTTGTTTTACTTTTGTATCAAGCATAGAATCTCCTTAGTCCAGTGCCCAGGGCGGTCCGTACAATACCACGACCGTTTCTGTGGTGACAGTGGATAGTTCAATCGGATTGGTAAACTGCGTGACAGCAGTGGTTGTGGTTGTGCCGTTTTCCTGTTCACGAAGTCGTTCTTCTTCATCTTCCTGTTCTTTTGATTTGCCTGTCAGCATCCGTCGCATTTCCTTGACATCTTCAATGTTGAGATTGCCGTCAGAATTGAGATCCATATCGTATTGATAACCGAAAGGAATATCGCCTTTCAGTATTGCTCTCTTCATAAGTGTCAGGTCTTGAATATCTGTTTTACCGTTTGCATTCAGATCACACGGAATATAAAGCATAGGACCATATGTCGGCTGAGGGAGTTTTTCCGGTGTTGTAAGAATCTCCTCCAGCGTTGTAGTATTCGTCGTTATTGTGAGGGATTCTTCCGACACAGAAGGAGTTGCTTCTGTAGTAGTAAAATATTCCTCTGTTGCTGTAGTAGTTTCCTGTGTAATCGGCGGACCATACACGGTACGAACGGTAGTAGTAGTTGCTGCTTCAAATGCTTCCAATGCTTTTGCAGGGAACGCAGGAACAGTCGCAGAACCGATTGCGGCAGCTGCTGTTGCAAACATTGCGGCGGTTAATGCTGTCTGTGGTGACTTTTTCATGGTATCATCCTTTCGTAAAATTCTATGAACTGCATATGGTTATATCGGATGATTCAGTCTTGTGCAGCGGGAGGACCGTACACAGTCTGAACCTCTTCCGGTGAATTATCATATAATGCAGAATCAGCGTTTTCCTCAGCGTCTGCAGGGGGCGGTCCGTATACCTCCTGAACATCCTCGCTGAAAATACTGCTTTCTTCTTCCGCAGGAGGCGGACCATATACGAGGCAGGGAGAACAAGAAGTGAGGGAAAGCAGACCTGCAGCTGCCAAGAATGATGCTTTGCGCTTCTTCATTATGCGATCAACCCTTTAATATTGAATGATTTTTTTCATTATATCACACGCTGTCCTATCTGTCAAGTTAAAATATCATTAAGATGCTATCCCTGATACAGCTGCAATGTTTCCTGTAAATACTCACAAAACTGACTGCGGAGTGATTCAGGTGCCAACAGTTCCACATCTGCGCCGTACCGCATTACCCAGCGAAAGAAACTGCCGTTAATTCCGATGCGAACGGCAACCTGTACCCAGTTTGGTTCTGTATCTTCCCGTACTGAGGCAAAATTCCCCATTTGTTCCAGCATATCATCCAACAGAAAACGCTTGACACGAAGTCTCACCGATTCATAGTATTCCGGTTCAAACATATCCAGGATTACACCTTCGGGCTTCGGGATGGCGATTCTTTTCGTGAACGCTTCTCCTCCCACAATGTTTTTCATTCGGTCAATGCGGTATGTACGGAGCTTCTGCTGATCTGTGTCAGCGCAACGAAGGTAGAAACGGTTATTCATATATACAACTTGCAGCGGAATAAGATTTCTGGATTTCTGATAATATTGTATGCATTGGTTGACATCGTATTTGCCGTACTCAAAATTGATTTTCTGCCGGTTGGCAATTACCTGATGCACTTTATCCAGATTCTCCAGCAGATTGCCCTGGCCGCCGGATGCACCGTTCAGTCTGATGCGGCTGATCAATCGGCGCACTTCATCTTCAGAGCAAAGCACCTCAAATTTTTTTATCAGCTGCTGTTTCTGCCTGTCCGATAAAAACTGGTTAATGGAAACGGAGTCTACCAGAAAACGGATTTCATTGAAGGTGAATCCACGGCTTTCCAGCCGGTAGTATGCGGTATTGTGCGGCCCCCGCCGCAGGTGAATCTGGTATCCTGCCAGCATCATCCGTTCCAGATCCCTGCGTATGGTCAGGGGAGATACATCAGGCAGATTATAATTCTTTGCCAGATGATCCAGAATATCCTTGATAGTAACCTCATCTGTTTCATTGGTATGACGATTCAGGTATTCCAGTATATATAAAATACGTTCATGGTCCATAGTTACCTGCCTGATACATTCAACATACTGTATATCATACTGTTCATATACTGATATGTAATTGCCAAATATTGCGGCTTAGAAACATAACTAACGTGTTTGCGAGAATATATGCACTATACAGTCTGTTGATACTCTCTTTGTTATTACAATATTTTTATGTTATTCCGACAAAGAGAATTCCCCGGTCGAGCAATAGAAGCGCTGATAGCTGGAAGGTGTACAGTGTTTGTATTCCTTGAAAATGCGGTTGAAAGTGGATAAACTGGAAAAACCGGACCGCATTGCTACCTCTGTAATAGGGATGGAAGGATCCAGCAAAAGCATTTCTGCCGCACGGGTTCTGCGCATATTGATATACTGAATATAGGTCATGGAATTGTATTGCTTAAAAATACGGGAGAAATGGAACTTGCTGTATCCTGCGATAGCTGCCAGCTGTTCCAGAGAAATGGCGTACATATAATTCTGGTCAATATATTTAAGTACAAGCTTGAATTTTTCGCTGTACTGATAAACCTTATCCTTTGCGCAGGGCAGGGATTGTCTGCTCTGCTCAATCTGATATTCACGGACAGCAACCAGAAGATTGATGACATTCATATAAATCTTCACATCGGAAATCTCTGAATTTGCGTAGTATTCAGAGTAAATATCCAGAATTTGCTTTTTTGCCATCAGATAGAGATCTCTGTCTGTATCCGGCTTGATTACCAGCGTGGACTGGAACACCGGAAGCACTGCTTCCAGTGCAGAAACGCTGCCCAGAACATTGTTATCACATTGAAAGATAATACGTCTTCCTTCCTGGGGCGGCAGCATATGCAGCTCGCCGGGGGGGATGATAATGATTTCACGCTCCTGAAGCTGATACTCCTGTGCACCTGTGCGCACTACAAAACTGTTCTCAATGGGCATAATGATTTCCACCGCATTATGCCAGTGAATGGGATAACATTCTACCTGATTATTGTCATACAGCATGACAAACCGTTTGTTTTCATATTCGACTGTTTCAAACTCGCCTGAAAGGTTTTTAATCATATGAGAGCCCCCTTAATTAACAAAAAATCTATATCTTGCGAGGTATCATTCGCTTTCCTTATATTATCTATACATATATTATAGCGTAAAGACTTGATTTTGTAAAGAAGTATTCGCAAATTTGTGATAACTGTGCAAAAAACAGTAAGAACATCGCAATTATTGGTTAGCCTTTTTGTTTTGGATAGGATATAATACACATAAAGCAGAAAGGAGCAATTTATGGCAATTCAATGCTACGAGATCGAATACCAGAATTTCGGGAAGTGCATCTGTCTGGAAAATGGTTTGATAAAACTGATTGCGGCACTGGACTTCGGCCCCCGCATCGTATTCTTCAGCACACGGGGCGGACGAAATATCTTATTTGAAGACATTAACCGTGACTTCTGCGAACTAAACAAAGGATACGGAACATGGTATGCTTACGGCGGACATCGCCTTTGGATTGCACCTGAGGTTATGCCGGAGACTTATTATCCGGATAACAACCGTGTTACCTACAGCTTCACAGACCGTGTCCTGCGGCTGGAAGCAAAACCCACTGCATTCGGAAAACAGATTTCCCTGACAATTACAATGTCGGATGATTATACGGTGAAAGTCCGGAATATCGTCCGCAATGTATCTGATAAGCCGATGCTGTTTGCCCCCTGGTCTATTACGGGTTTATCACTGGGCGGCACAGAGTTCATTCCGCTTTGCAGAGATAACAAGGGATTTCTTCCGAATCGGACAATGGCACTTTGGAGCTATTCCGATATCAATGATCCCCGTTTCCGTCTGACAAATGAATATGCATCTCTTACACATGACCCGCAAAATACAAAAGCTTTTAAAATGGGATGCAACGTGACAGACGGCTATGTTGTGTATATTACAGATCATCTGATTTTCCGGAAAACATTTGAACCCTGCAAAGATGTTCAGTATCCGGATTTCGGCTGCAATTTTGAAACATATACCAACAATCATTTTCTGGAAATGGAGCTGCTGGGCGAGTACCGCAGGTACATGCCCAAGGAGGAAGCAGTGATAGAAGAAACCTGGGAAATCTCGGATACTTCTCTTCCGCAGCAGCAGGTGATATCTTCTTTGATTCAGGAACTGAAGGCCTGACGGATTTCAGTTTTGAAAAATACATCCTAATCATTGGAAACGGAGGTTTTCATTTGGAGAAGTACAGAGACCCATCCTTTTCCGCATTGGAGCGTGCAGAGGATCTGACAGACCGTCTCACCATTGAGGAGCAGGCAGCACAGCTGATTTATGATGCTCCTGCCATTGAGCGGCTGGGTATTCCCGCATACAACTGGTGGAATGAAGGATTGCATGGTTTGGCTCGTGCCGGTACGGCAACTATGTTTCCTCAGGCAATTGCAATGGCAGCCCTGTTTGATGAGGACGCTATTGTAAAAGAGGGCGAAGTTGTATCGGTGGAAGCCCGTGCAAAATACAATGAATATTCCAAACACGGTGACCGTGATATTTACAAGGGTTTGTCAATCTGGTCCCCGAATATCAATATTTTCCGTGATCCCCGCTGGGGCAGAGGTCAGGAAACCTACGGCGAAGACCCGTATCTGACAGCTGTTCTTGGAAGGGCCTTTGTAAAGGGCCTGCAGGGTGACAAGGAGATTCTTCGTACAGCAGCCTGTGCAAAGCATTATGCAGTGCACAGCGGTCCGGAGGCAGACCGCCATTCCTTTAATGCGAAGGTGACTCCGAAGGATCTGGAAGAAACCTATCTGCCGGCATTCCGGACTCTGGTAGAAGCAGGCGTAGAGATTGTCATGGGTGCATACAACCGTGTGAATGACGAAGCCGCTTGTGCGAGCAGGATGCTTTCCGAAAAACTGAAGGAGTGGGGTTTTGACGGCCACTTTGTTTCAGATTACGGCGCATTGGATGACATTCATTTGCATCATGGGCTGACAATGTTCCCGGAAGATACATGTGCATTGTCCCTGAAAACAGGCCTTGACCTGAACGCAGGCAGAACCTTTAATGCATTGATGAGTGCATACGAGGATGGCAAAGTCACAAAAGAGGAAATCCGAAATGCCTGTGTTCATGTGATGCGTACCCGCATTCGTATGGGACTGCTGGATGAACATACTGAGTATGATGATATTCCTTATTCTGTGCTGGCCTGCAAGGAACATAAGGACTTTGCGCTGGAGTGCTCCAGAAAGTCCATGGTTCTGCTGAAAAACAACGGCATTCTTCCGCTGCAGGCAGACAAGTATCAGACCATCGGCGTGATTGGTCCGAATGCAAACAGCCGTCAGGCTCTGGAAGGCAATTACAATGGTACACCTGATCGCTACATCACCTTCCTTGAGGGCATCCAGGATGCATTTGACGGCAGAGTGCTTTATGCAGAAGGCTGTCACCTCTTTAAAGACCGTGTCAGCGGACTGGCAAGAGCCAATGACCGCCTTGCAGAAGCAGAAACGGTTGCAGAGCATTCTGATCTGGTGATTCTTTGCGTTGGCCTGGATGCAGGCATTGAGGGCGAAGAGGGTGATGCCGGAAACGAATTTGCTTCGGGAGACAAGATTGATCTTCGCTTGCCGGAGCCTCAGCGTCTCCTGGTTTCCAGGATTATGGAAAAGGGCAAGCCGGTTATCATTGTAACGGCTGCAGGTTCTGCAATCAACAATGAGGCGGGTGCAGATGCGTTGATTCATGCGTGGTATCCTGGTCAGTTTGGCGGCCAGGCACTTGCAGAAATCCTTTTCGGCAAGATTTCACCTTCCGGAAAGCTTCCCGTCACATTCTATGAGAATGCAGATCTGCTTCCTGATTTCCGTGATTATTCCATGTGCAACCGCACATACCGTTATACGAGAGAGAATATTCTGTATCCTTTCGGCTATGGTCTGACCTACTCCAGAACAGAATGTTCCAATCTGAAAGTGAATGGAAATACCATTCAGGTAGATATACAGAACATCGGAAATACGGACACAGATGACGTATTGCAGGTGTATCTGAAGGATGACAGTGATTGTGCTGCTCCTTATCCGGTTCTCTGCGGTTTTCAGAGAGTTTCCCTGGAAGCCGGCGAGCGGAAAACCATTTCTCTGGATGTTCCCGCAAAAGCATTTGAATCCGTGGATGACAACGGTGTTCGTGCAGTACGCGGTCAGCATTATACAGTATATGCAGGAACCTGTCAGCCCGATGCATTGAGTGAAAAACTCACCGGTACATCCTGTATCTCAGCAGAGATACAGCCGCTGAAGTAACCAAACTTATTGGAGGAATAAAAAATGAGCGAATTTTTCAAGTCCATTCCCAAGATTCCTTATGAAGGAAAGAACAGCACAAATCCCCTTGCTTTCAAGTACTACAATCCGGATGAGATTATTGACGGCAAGCCGATGCGTGAGCATCTGAAATTTGCTTTGAGCTGGTGGCACACTATGGGCGGCGACGGTACTGATATGTTCGGTGTTGGCACTGCTGACAAGACCTGGGGCGAATCCGATTCCGAGGCTCGTGCAAAGGCAAAGGTGGATGCTGCTTTTGAAATCATGGAGAAGCTTTCCATTGATTACTACTGCTTCCATGACCGTGACCTGTCTCCGGAGTATGCAACTCTGGCAGAGTCCAATGAGAAGCTGGATGCAGTTGTGGATTATCTGGAGCAGAAGCAGAAGGAAACCGGAAAGAAGCTTCTGTGGGGTACCGCAAAGTGCTTCGATCATCCCCGCTATATGCACGGAGCAGGCACATCTCCTTCCGCTGATGTATTTGCTTATGCGGCAGCACAGATTAAGAAGGCGATTGATGCAACTGTAAAGCTTGGCGGTAACGGCTATGTTTTCTGGGGCGGCAGAGAAGGCTATGAAACCCTGCTGAACACAGATATGGGCCTTGAGCTTGACAACATGGCAAGGCTGATGCATATGGCTGTTGACTACGGCAGAAGCATCGGCTTTACCGGTGATTTCTACATTGAGCCGAAGCCGAAGGAGCCCACAAAGCATCAGTATGATTTCGATACTGCAACAGTTATGGGCTTCCTGCGCAAGTATGGCCTTGACAAGGACTTCAAGATGAACATTGAAGCAAACCATGCTACACTGGCACAGCACACATTCCAGCATGAGCTGAATGTTGCAAGAGTAAACGGTTTCTTCGGTTCCATCGATGCAAACCAGGGTGATGTACTCCTTGGCTGGGATACAGACCAGTTCCCCACCAACGTATATGATACCACACTTTGCATGCTGGAAGTCATCAAGGCTGGCGGCTTTACCAACGGCGGTCTGAACTTCGATGCAAAGGCACGCCGCGGCAGCTTCACACCGGAGGACATTTTCCTCTCCTACATCGCAGGTATGGATGCATTTGCATTGGGCTTCCTGGCAGCACGCAAGCTGATTGCAGACGGCAGAATTGATCAGTTTGTTGCAGACCGCTATGCTTCCTGGACCACAGGCATCGGCGCAGATATCATTGCAGGCAAGGCAACACTGGAAAGCCTCAGCGAATATGCGCTGGCAAAGGGTGAGGTTATGGATTCCCTCACAAGCGGCAGACAGGAAATGCTGGAATCCATCGTTAACAATGTAATGTTCAGTTTGTAATCAAACTGTGCATGTTCCGTAGACCTGACCACGCGGAACAAATAGAAAGTGAAACAGAAATTATGAGGAGGATATCACTATGAAAAAAGCATTATCTCTTTTGGCAGCACTGAGCCTGATGGCTAGCTTTACTGCTTGCGGCGGTGATACAAGCGAAACAGCAGATACTCAGTCCGAGGCATCCAGCAGCTCTGAGGCTGCTACGGATGAGAGCAGCGAGGAAAGCACATCTGACGGCAGCAAGATTAAGCTGAACGTTTACGCTTTCACCGACGAAGTTCCGAACATGATCAAGAAGTTCATGGATACACACCCGGACTTCGCAGCAAAGTACGAGATGAACGACACCCAGATTCCGACAACTGATGGTCTCTATCAGCCGGCTCTGGACCAGGCTCTTGCAGATGGTTCTGTTGACCTGTTCGCAGCAGAAGCTGCATTCGTTCTGAAGTATACACAGGGCGAGGCTTCCAAGTATGCAGCACCTTATGAGGATCTGGGCATTGATGTAAACCAGAAGATTAAGGACGCTGAGATTGCACAGTACACCGTTGATATCGGTACAAATCCGGATGGCAAGGTTGTTGCTTTGGGTTATCAGGCAACAGGCGGTGCCTTCATCTATCGTCGTTCCATCGCTAAGGATGCCTTCGGTGCAGATGATCCTGCAACCGTATCTGCAGCAATCGGCGGCGGCACACAGAGCTGGGATAAGTTCTATGAGGCAGCTGAGCAGCTGAAGGGCAAGGGCTACGGCATCGTTTCCGGTGACGGTGACATCTGGCACGCAGTTGAGAACAGCTCCGATCAGGGCTGGATTGTCAACGATAAGCTCCACATTGATCCGAAGCGTGAAGCATTCCTGGATCTCTCCAAGCAGCTCATGGACAATGATTATCACAATGATACCACAGACTGGACTGATGACTGGTATGCAGATATGGCTGGTACCGGCTCCAAGGGCATTCTGGGCTTCTTCGGTCCGGCATGGCTGATCAACTACACCATCGGTAAGAACTGCGGAGGTTCTGCTGTTGGCGAAGGCACATACGGCGACTGGGCAGTCTGCGAGCCTCCGATCGGCTTCTTCTGGGGCGGTACATGGCTCCTGGGCACAAATGACAGCCAGAACAAGGAAGCTGTTGGTGAGATCATCGAGTGGATTACTCTGAACACCGAGGAGGATGGCCTCCAGTATATGTGGGCAAACGGCACATTCAACGGCGAAGGCGGCACAAAGGACGCTGTTGCATCCAATGTTGTTATGAAGAAGTCTGACGGTACTCTGGACTTCCTGGGCGGTCAGGATATGTTCGATGCATTCGTTCCGGCTAACAACTATGCAAACGGTAAGAACCTGACCCAGTACGACGAGAAGATTAACAGCTTCTGGCGTGACCAGGTTCGTATGTACACATCCGGCCAGAAGTCTCGTGAAGATGCAATCGCTGACTTCAAGCAGTCTGTTCTGGATGAGCTGGACATCGAAGCTGAATAATTGAAAACTGAAAACGAATTCCCGCGTTGATTTCGGTCGCAGGGGGCGGACATATAGTCCGCTCCCGGAAGCGACTACAGAAAGGAGGCATTTACTTTGTCAGGCAGTCAAAAACACCTCAAAGGAATGTCTTATGCCAAGTATGGCTATTTATTTGCACTTCCGTTCATTTTAATCTTTTTATTCTTTACATTGTATCCGACAATCTATACAATGATTCTCGGCTTTACCGATGCACAAGGTGTCGGTAATACAACAAGTTTTCTGGAGGAACCTTTTGAGAATTTCAGAAGAATCCTCACAAACAATACTTTTATAACTTCCCTTAAAAACACTGTTATACTTTGGATGTTGAATTTTATCCCGCAGATTACCCTCGCGATGGTATTGACTGCGTGGTTTACCGCACGGCGCATTACAATTAAAGGGCAGGGCTTCTTCAAGGTGCTGTTCTATATGCCGAATATTATTACGGCGGCTACAATCGCGATTCTCTTTAATGCACTTTTTGGTTATCCGAATGGTCCTGTCAATGACTTTCTGGTTTCGACCGGTCTGAAGGAATCTTCCGTCAACTTCTTTGTAAGCAAAACCGGCTCACAGTTAATCGTTGCATTTATCCAGTTCTGGATTTGGTACGGCAATACGATGATTGTTCTGATTTCCGGTGTTCTGGGTATCAGCCCTGATATCTATGAGGCAGCTGATATTGACGGTGCAAACGGCCTCCAGATTTTCTTCCGTATCACCATTCCGAATCTGAAAACCGTTCTTCTGTACACACTGGTTACCAGCTTGATTGGCGGCTTGAATATGTTCGATATTCCGAAGCTGTATCTCCGCGGCGGCCCTGACAATGCAACCAAGACTGTCAGCGTGTTCATCTACGATCTGGCATTTACCGGTAAACAGCAATTCGCAAGAGCAGCTGCTGCAAGTATGCTGATGTTCATCATCATTTCTCTCTGCTCTGCATTCCTCTTCTGGCTCCTGCGTGACAAGGAAGCAATTGCCCTTGAGAAGATGAAGAAGCAGGAAATGAAAGAAAAAAGAAAGGGGATGTCAGGCTTATGAGTAAAAATGCACCGGGAAAGAACAAATGGACAGTAGCATATACAGTATTCCAGTACATCGTATGCATTTTGCTTACATGTCTCAGCCTGCTGCCCTTTATCATCATGATTGTAAACGCAACCAGAAGTTCAGCCCAGATTCAGGCACATGCAATTTCTTTTCTGCCTGGAACCAATTTCTCTGCAAATATGAAGGTGCTGACTACAAAGACCTTCCATCCGCTGACTGGTTTCTTTAACTCTGCAATCATTGCAGTATCTGCAACTTTTTTGTCTGTATACTTCTCCACCATGACCGCATACTCCATTGTGGCTTATGACTGGAAATTCAAGAAGGCATTCTTCGCATTGATCATGGCTGTTCTGATGATTCCGACACAGGTTTCTTCCATTGGTTTCTATCAGTTTATGTACAAGATCAACATGACAAACAATTTCCTCGCATTGATTCTGCCAGCCATTGCTGCACCGGCAACCGTTTTCTTCATGCGGCAATATATGATTCCTGCACTGCCGATGTCCATCGTACAGTCTGCAAGAATTGATGGCGCAAGCGAATTCCGCACCTTCAATCAGATTGTTATTCCTATGTGTAAGCCGGGTATGGCAACACAGGCAATTTTCACTTTTGTTACACAGTGGAACAACCTCTTTATGCCGATGATTCTGCTCACCGAAAAGGATAAATGGACAATGCCTATGATGGTATCCCAGCTGAGCGGTGATATGTACAAGACAGAATACGGCGCTGTATATCTTGGCCTGCTGCTGACAGTGCTCCCGATTTTTGTAATCTACTTCATCCTTTCGAAGTACATTATTGCGGGTGTTGCTTTGGGCGGTGTCAAGGAATAATCCTGTTAACAATCACATCGTTGTGAATTTCCCTTTGAATCGTCGTTCCGTTGAATGCTGCGTCAACGGAACGACATCTTTTATACAGCTATTCTGATTCATATTGATTCACCCTCACTTTGTGTTACATATATATCACTTTCAACAAGAAATGTTACTCGTATTTGTGAAATTCTCTAAAGTGATGGTGGAGGAACTCTTTTCCTTTGAGGAGGAATAAAGAGAAAGGCTGTGCAGTTTTGCACAGCCTTTTTTCGCTGAATTATGATGCAGCCTCTGAACTTTATGGGTGCATGGACATCATCGTGATGTATACCATATATAGCGGCACCGCCTCATCGGGCAGATATTCATGGGAGCTGCCGGTTATTGTCAGTATCGGATTGAGATGAACAATGGTAGCAGAATCATTCAGAACAACGGATTTTCCATTGTTCAGGTGAATCGTCATTTGCAGACGCTTTTCCAGAAAATGATAACCGCCGCCTGCACGGGGACGAACCATAAAGCCGTTTCTGCGGCTGTTTCGCTCATAGTGTTCTATTTGCAGGGAACTGATCTGATCCATGCGAATTCTCTTAGGAATGAACAAATGACGGATACAGATACCATCCGCTTCAATGGAGACGGTTGTGCCCACTTTTTTTTCTATGATGAGAATCAGAACTCCCAGAATCATGCAGAGCGGACCCAGCAGACTCATGAGAAATCCAATGAGCTGCAGGGAGCGGACCGGCATCTGAATGAAAAATGCAGACACAAATAAAGAGCCCATAAAAGCTGCAAATGACAGGATTGCAAAAATCGGAACCCATGTTTCTTCGTGCTTAATGTTAAATTTCATATTACACCTCTGATGATATGACAGTTTTGGTTCTGTGAAAGCCAAATGCCGCAGATGTTTGTGAATACAGCGACATTTTGATTATACACGAAAATGAAGAATAAGTCAATAGTTTATCGCATAATTGCCTAAAAATGCAGCGCAGATTTTTGTGCTGTTTCCATGAAAGAAAGGAATAAGAAAATGGATATCTGGGAAAAACTATATGAACGTGCGAAAGCGGAATATCACCCGACGGATGTTTCTCCCTTTGTCACGGCACATCATGTTGTATGCGCCATTGAAGCGGAAAACGGAGATCTGTTTATCGGCTTTTGTATAGAGGGCTGCAGCGGTGTTATGAACCTCTGTGCAGAACGAGTTGCTGCACTGAATATGTATATCAGCAGCGGGCAGACAGTCATAAAAAGAATGATTGCATTCCGTGATGCACCGCCCTGTGAAATGATTGAAGGCAGCGGAATGCCCTGCGGTGCCTGCCGTGAATTTCTGATGCAGCTTTCCTATGAAAACAGAAATATGGAAATTATGTCAGACTACGAAAAAAGAAAAACCATAACGCTGAAAGAACTGATGCCGGGCTGGTGGGGCACAAGCCGATATGAAACAGGCAGGGATTCTTAAAGACAACAAGAATTATGAAATGGCACTTGCATTTTTAGGAGATTGCGTGTATAATTAAAACAGAGGTTGTGTTACAGAATGCTTTACACTGTGTGACAGATTTCATCGTGCCGCACAGCGTACATGCAGAGATTGAAACCGAAAAAGAAGATAAAGGGGAATGATTATGAAAAACATTGATAAATTCAGAGGCTGTCTCATTGGCGGCGCTGCGGGCGATGCACTCGGATATGCGGTGGAGTTTCTCCGCGAAGCAGAAATATTCAGAAGATACGGAGAAAAGGGTATTACAGATTATGCGCTGACACATGGAAAAGCCTTGATTTCTGATGATACACAGATGACTTTATTTACAGCCAATGGTCTTCTTGTAGGAACAACAAGAGGCATGATGCGTGGAATCATGGGCGAATACGATTCCTATATCAGTATCATGTATAAATGCTGGTATCGGACACAGACAGAAAGATACCCGATTACTGACACATATCAGGAATCATGGCTGTTGGATATACCGGAGCTTTACAGCAGACGAGCTCCGGGAATCACATGCATGAATGCGATCAGCAATGGCTGCGAAGGTACTATTGAAAGACCAATTAATGACAGCAAAGGCTGCGGCGGTATCATGAGAGTTGCACCGATTGGTCTGTATTTTTCCGAAAAATCCATGAGCTATGAAAAATCAGATTTAATCGGAGCAAAAGCATCCGCATGTACGCATGGACATGAATTGGGATATATCCCTTCTGCGGCTCTGGTTCATATCATCAGAAAACTGGTTGAGGAGCCTGTCACAATCAAAGAAGCAGTTGCTGATGCGTTAAAATGCACGGAAAAAATGTTCCGTGGTTCAAAGCATATTGATTATTTTACGGCATTGATCAACAAAGCAATTAGCCTGGCAGAGACCTCCGACAATGATCTTGATGCCATTCATCAATTAGGAGAAGGATGGGTTGCTGAGGAGACACTGGCCATTGCCGTATACTGTGCCCTGAAATATGCAGACGATTTTGAAAAAGCAGTTGTTACTGCCGTTAACCATAATGGGGACAGTGACTCTACGGGTGCGGTTCTTGGAAATATATTGGGAACATATATTGGCTATGCGAATATTCCCCAAAAATACAAGGAGAATCTCGAATTAAGCGAGATTATACTTGAAACAGCGGATGATTTGTACAATGACTGCCAGATGTCTGAATACGATACTAATAGAGATGAAGCCTGGGCAGCAAAGTACATTGAATGTAGATATAAGAAATAATTCACAACGAAAACAGATGGTTGCTGTCATTTCCGCAGCGGCTGACAGAAACAACTACAGGAATAGAAACAGGCTGTGCAGTCTCTTGGTGCACAGCCTGAAAATTTTATATGGATATCAGATTCTCAGAGTCCCTTTTTGAAAGTGATTCTCTTTTATTCAGCAGCAGGGGAAAGAATCAACTGCATCATATAGGCAAGGTCTGTCAGGTCGATGATGCCGTCATCATTGGTGTCGGCATTTTCCAGAACTGTCTCGTTAAAAGTGTCGTTTTTATTCTGTGTTAACAGTTGCATGAACAGTCCGACATCCTGCAAATCAATCTGATAATCGTCGTTCATGTCTGCTTTGAGGGGAGGCAGCTTTTCCCAATGTGCATAATAGGTCTGTTCTGAAGGCTGGAGGAGCAAATCCTGTTCCTGTATTTGTCTGCCGCTTTCGTCTGCCGCTGTAAACCATCCCAGCATCTTGTATCCAAGATGTTCTGGCTCAGGCAATGTACCGATGGGATTGCCGTATTCCAGTGAAATGCACTGTGTATCGTTCCAGCCGTCATTCAGATAAACAGGAACGGTTCCTGCAACGGTGATATCAATGGCATCTGATGTGCAAGTGCCGATATAATTGCCCAATGTCAGGGTGCAGGTATATTTTCCGGGATATTCCGGCTCCCAGGCAACAACGGTTTCTCCGCTTATCATTTCAAATTCGTCTGATGCGATATGGAAAACCTGTCCGGTTTCGCTGATGCATTCGATGGCATAGGAGGTTGCAATCTGTCCGCTGATGGAGAATTTTACAGGCTCTTCCCCCACACGGCCCTGAGAGATGCATTCCAGATCGGCATCGGAAGGGGCTTCATCATACACATAGAACAGCAGCGGTGTGCTGTCAATCATGCCCAACTCATTCCTTGCCGTGATATAGGCAGAATAGGTGCCCGGTTTTTCCAGTTCAGCAGTCAGATGGCGTGTGACACCTGCCCAGCGTTCATTTTCATACAGCGTGATGAGTCGTTCCGATTTGTCGTTATTGATACCGAGACCGTAATAGCTGCGCTCATCATTCACCATTTCAAAACAGATTGGTTCATTGACGCCATAGATGGACTTCTCAAGGGAAACCTTTGCATAGGTTGGAGCTTTGGTGGAAGAAAACAGCACATACCAGTCAACAGCGGTTTTTCCTGTCTGCAGCTTTTCAGAAGTAACCCAGCTGTCCGCAGCGAGATTTCTGGAGGATGAGACCGCACTTTCCAGCACATGGAACATGTCAGCACTCTGATTGTAACCGCTGAGTGCCATAAAATGACCGGTTACATGAATGACAGCGGTGCCGCCGTTTTTCAGATGGTTTTTCAGTGCGGCATCCTTCACAGTTCCATATTGTTTTGCTTCAATATGAAAACTCGCCTTTTCGCCCCATTCTTCTTCAACATTCTTGTAGAAATCATCCCGGTAAAGCCCACCCGATCCGGGACGATAGCCTTTGTTTTTGATGCCCCATTCTGCCAATTCCGTTGGCTCCAGTACGGTGCTGTTCAGTGCATACATGGCATTGCAGAAAGAAAAAATGCCGCATCCGGATGAATACATAGAACTACCGGATGAAGAGTATTGTGTATAAACAATGGTTTTCCAGTAAGGATCATATTGATTGTACAGTCTTCCATCTGCAGCATTGCCTTTCAGCGTATCTGCCTCTTTCCACGGAAAAACAGTGACACACAGCAGCATCGTCAATACCGCTGATATCAGTCTGATAAATAATTTTTTCATAATAACCCCCTAAAAAAATGCCATATCCCGTAAACTGAATATGGCATTCATATCTGATTATTGCATCATCATCTGCTGGTTATTGTTCATTGTTGTCTGATTCATCGGCATTTGCATTCCCTGCTGCTGCATCATTGCGCTGCGATACTGATTCAGCTGATGGATTGCGGCATCAGTAAAATCTGCGGCGTTCTGAAGATTCCGGACCTTAAAACGTCTGCCGGAGGTTACGATACAGATTTCATTGGCGGAAATCTGATCGACAGAGGACACATCTGCCAGAGGAATCTGCTCTCTGATGACAGCACCGTTGAGAGACTGTATCATTTTCAGATCAATGTGGTCTGCATAAAGCTCCAGCTTGTTCTGTGCAGCATGGGATTCATTTAAAAGATGCACAGCAACGATAGCTCCAATCGGGAGAGCGCAGAACAGCAGTAAAATTGCTGCCAGAACGAGAGAAAAGCCATCCCATGTTATTATAGTAAAGCCGCCGGACAGGAGTACAATGGCAAGAATCAGAACGATTGCCAATGGTGACATTTTATGATTGAATGAACCTTGAAAAAGCATAGCAATATTCCTTCCTTTATGACTGCAGATGCAGGATATTCAGCAACAGAATCCAGCTCATGCCGTAGTAAGTGATAACGGCTACCAGGTCGTTGACTGTTGTAATCAGGGGACCGGATGCAACAGCCGGGTCAACTTTGATTTTTTTGAAAAACAGAGGAATCAGTGTGCCTACTGCACTGGAAATCAGCATAGCGATCAGCAGGGAAATGCCGATGCATCCTGATACGGCAAAAGAAAACATGGCTGTTTTTTGCTTGAATATCATAATATACAGCCCAACGCAGAGAAATGAAAGTGAACCAAGCAGCAGGCCGTTGCAGAGGCCGACACGCACTTCCTTTATGACGAGCTGCGTTTTCTGGCGAAATGTCAGTGTTTCATCCATCAGCACACGAATTGTAACTGCAAGAGACTGTGTGCCCACGTTACCAGCCATGTCCAGAATCAGTGACTGGAATGCAATAATCAGCGTCAGCTGAGAAATGACACGCTCAAAAATACCCACAACGCCTGAAACCAGCATGCCCAGGGCCAGCAGCACAATCAGCCAGGGCAGACGTTTCCGCATACTGTGCAGAAGGGGCTCCTTCAGGTCTTCTTCTGCGGTCAGACCTGCAAATTTTGCATAGTCTTCGCCCATTTCCTCATCCACAACTTCAATGATACTTGCAGCAGTAATTACTCCAAGAAACTGATTGCTGTTATCCAGGACAGGAATCGTATTTTCGGAATAGTCCTTCAGCTTTTCAATACAGTCATCAATCGCCTCATGCGCATATACATAAGGGAAAGACGTGGAAATCAGACGTTCCAGTGGCACCGTTTTTCGTGCAGTGATCAGATCCTTCAGATCCATTGCACCATAGTAGGTACCGGTTTCATCCACCACAAACAGTGTAGTGATATTATCGTTTTCCTCTGCCTGCCGCACCAATTCACTCATGGCCTCTTTTACACTGAGGTTCTCACGGATTACAATGCAGTTCGTGGTCATTTTGCTTCCGATTTCATCTTCATCAAAGGAAGCCAGCATGCGGATTTCGCTGCGGATATCCGGCGGCAGCATTTCAATCAGTAATTCACGGCGTGTTTTTTCCGTTTCACGCAGAACATTCAGTGCGGTATCCGTTTCCAGCTCTGCAATGACGCTTGCCGCTTTTTGAATATCAGTTTCATTTAAAATGGCACCCACGGCCTTTTCTTCCAGATGTTCAAACACCTCTGCCAGCATGGGAACCGTACTGATGCGGACTAGTTTTTTTCGCTCTTGTGAGCTCAGTCTTTCAATGATTTCCGCAATATCATTTGCGTGATAATCCTCCAGTTTCATCAGCATGGCTCTGGGGGAGTCATTGCTGCGAATAATCTGAATGATTTCGTTTTCGTAATCCGGCTTTACTGCGGCTGCGGCGGACTCTGCAGCAAAACCCTGTTGAATCATCTCTTCTTCCATTATATCCTCCGTTTTCATGAAATCTCAAGATCTCATGACAGTACCGGACAAATGGGCATGCTATCGCCTTGTGTGTGACACATCAAGACACTCCGCACAATGCATAAAAGATGAATAATTCTTTGGAACATGACAAATAGTCTGTCATATCCCGGCCTTCATGCATCCATTGCTGCGGTAATTGCCCGTTTGAGCCACAACTGTCACCGTTTGCCACATTCCTCACCTCACTTTGCGAATTGAAATTAAGTGGAAACACCCACTTTTCTATTATATCACATTTCACAAAAAAAGTCAACCACATCCCTAAAGATGTGATTGACTTTTCATAGGCGGTTTCGCCGTTATTTTGCTTTTGTTGCGACCTCTGTAATCAGCTTATTGAATGTTTCATCCAGGGACAGGCAGCCCAGCTCGCCTTCCTTGCGGGAACGGACTGTCACGCCCTTTGCCTCCAGTTCATTGTCGCCGATAATCAGCATGTAGGGAATGCGGTCCAGTCTTGCATTCTTAATCTTTGTGCCGATGTTGCGGTCTTCCTTATCCACAGTGACACGCATGCCTGCTTCTGTCAGGCGGTCAGCAAATGCCTGTGCATATTCCATGTGCTGTTCGCCGATAGGCAGCAGACGAACCTGTTCCGGTGCCAGCCAGAGCGGAAGAACACCTGCATATTTTTCCAGCAGATATGCCAGAGTTCTTTCGTAGCAGCCGAGAGATGTTCTGTGGATGATGTAAGGCAGTTTCTTCTGGCCGTCCTTGTCGATATAGTACATGCCGAAGCGTTCTGCCAGCAGCATATCAATCTGAATTGTAACCAGAGTGTCTTCCTTGCCGAATACATTCTTGTACTGAATATCCAGCTTCGGGCCGTAGAATGCAGCTTCATCAATGCCGATTTCATATTCCAGTCCCAGGTTATCCAGAATCTTGCCCATTGCTTCCTGTGCGAGAGACCACTGTTCTGCAGTACCTTCATACTTGTTCTTCGGGTTTGCGGGATCCCACTGGGAGAAGCGGAATGTGCAGTCTTCCAGAAGACCGACGGTATCCAGCATGTACTTTGCCATCTCCAGGCAGAACTTGAATTCTTCTTCCAGCTGATCCGGGAGAATGATGAAGTGGCCTTCCGAAATGGTGAACTGACGGACACGAATCAAGCCGTGCATTTCGCCGCTGTCCTCATTACGGAACAGGGTAGATGTCTCTGTCAGACGCATCGGCAGCTCCTTGTAGGAACGCTGCTTGTTCAGATAAACCTGATACTGGAACGGACAGGTCATAGGACGGAGGGCGAAGCACTCCTTTTCCTCATCATAAGGGTCACCCATAACGAACATGCCATCCAGATAGTGATCCCAGTGACCGGAAATCTTGAACAGGTCACGCTTTGCAAAAAGCGGAGTTTTGGTCAGCTGACAGCCCTTTGCCTGCTCGTAGTCCTCAACCCATCTCTGGAGCAGCTGAACGACTCTTGCACCCTTCGGCAGCAGAATCGGCAGTCCCTGTCCGATATAGTCAACAGTGGTGAAATAACCCAGTTCACGGCCAATCTTGTTGTGATCTCTCTTCTTAGCTTCTTCCAGCATCTCCAGATGTTCCTTCAGCTGATCCTTGTTGGGGAAAGCGATGCCGTAGATTCTGGTCAGCTGCTTGTTGTTCTGGTCGCCCTTCCAGTATGCGCCGGTACATGCAGTGAGCTTATATGCTTTCACCAGGCCTGTGGAGAAGAGGTGCGGGCCAACGCACAAATCTACATATTCGCCTTGCTTGTAGAAGCTGATGGTTTCACCTTCCGGCAGTTCCTGAATCAGTTCCACCTTGTAGGTTTCACCCTTTTCCTGCATCAGCTTGATTGCTTCATCTCTGGGCAGTTCAAAGCGCTCAATGCGAAGATTTTCCTTCACGATTTTCTTCATAGCACCTTCCAGAGCAGTCAGTGTATCTGCATTGAACGGTTTGTCGGTATCAAAATCATAGTAGAATCCACGGTCAATTGCAGGGCCGATGGTAAGCTTGACATCCGGATACAGACGCTTGACAGCCTGTGCCAGAACGTGTGCAGCAGTGTGGTTGAAAATATGACGGCCTTCCTCATCTGCAAAGGTGAGAAGTTTCACTTTTGCAGATGAGGACAGCTCCTTTGTGAGGTCAGCAGGCTGTCCGTCAACGACAGCAGCAATGACTTCCTTGGTCAGTACGCCTGCTTCCCTGGCAGCGTCGTACACTGTCATGGAAGATGCACTTTCAAATGAGGCAGCGTTTTCAAACTCGATTTTCATGATAATCCCTCCGTTTTATATTTCTGCTCGAAATAAAAAATCCCATACCTCGAACAGCATCATCTGTTCGGGGTACGGGTTTGTTCCATATATTACGGCTCAAACACGCACGGTCCCACCCGAGCGTTTCCTCATTCTCATCCTTATCCGCAGCAACGGTGGTACCAGAGCAGGAATCAGCAACTGCCTTTCAGCCTGAGAGCAGTTTCTCTGAAGAAGATTGGTCTGCTATGACATATCCTTTGCTTTTATGCGCAGATACTTCCGATTAGTCATATTATACCGCTTTTTTTATCTGAAAGTCAAGACAATTTATATGTTCTCATGGATTTTTGGTGTTTTACACATGTTGAAAGAGCTGTTTGAGATTTGTTTTCGGCATTGTTGCCAATGTTTTCATAGGATTGGCGTGAGTGATTCTGCAAAGGAAATCTTTTGCATCCGTCTGCGGCCTTGACATACCATAATATATGTATGTGTAATTTCAACAAATGTCCAGTGAAAAATCGAATCTGTTTCTTCTTGTATATTTGAGCAGAATGTGGTATAATAGGAGGAGTATTATAATGGAAAGGAATGTGCTGAATGAAAGAAGATTTCCGGCGTAATGAAAATGAAAACCTGATTTTCGGCAGAAATGCCGTTCTGGAAGCATTAAAAGCGGATACACCGCTGAATCATATTCTGGTTACCAGCATGACAGGCAGTCTTGGTGCAATTTGTGCCGAAGCAAGAAAAAGAGGTATTGTTGTAAAGCAGACAGACAGCCGCAAGCTGGATATCCTGACGGGCAACGGCAATCATCAGGGCGTTTGCGCCGAGGGCGCCTGCGCCAGCTATGCCACAGTTGCAGAAATTCTTGCACAGGCAGAAAAGAAGGGTACACCGCCTTTTCTCGTTCTTTGCGATGGAATTGAAGACCCCCACAATCTGGGTGCCATACTTCGTACAGCAGAGGCTGCAGGTGCAGATGGCGTTATTCTGCCGAAGCGCAGAAGTGCCTCTTTGACACAGACTGTATTCAAGACTTCTGCAGGTGCAGCAAGCTGGATACCGGTTGCAAGGGTCAGCAATCTTGCAACGGAAATGATTGCACTGAAAAAGAAGAATATCTGGTTTTTTGGTGCTGATATGGATGGCTCTGCCGCATTTCAGACGGATTTCACCGGCGGTATCGGTATTGTCATCGGTTCAGAGGGTTTCGGATTAAGTGCCCCGGTACAGGCACAGTGTGATGCGATGGTATCACTTCCCATGTTTGGCCGTGTCAACTCCCTGAATGCTTCTGTTGCTGCAGGTATTCTCATGTATGAGGCAGTCCGTCAGCGACAGCAGGGCAAATAACAGACAGATGCTGATTGAATAAAAAGGGTATAAGAAAGGGATGCAAATCATGTCAAAGCATCGGAAATCCAAGAAACCAAAGAACAATAACCTGAACCTGTCGGAGCAGATTTCCACTGCTGATGCAGCACTTCAGGAGGAGAATGCCGCTGCTGCAGAGGAAATACCTTCCGAAGCAGCAGATGCGGCAGATACAAAAAAGGAGGGCCCCCGCAGAAATGCGGTGCCTGCCAATGATGTAACCCCTGCCGATATCAAGAAGCCCCAGGTATCTTTTATGAATTCCATCGCCAATGTTGAGGCAGAAGCCCGTTCTCAGCACGGCGCAAACACCACAGCTCAGGCCTATGATCATGCGGTGATTCTTGGAGATGTGCCGGAACAGGGGGACTATCAGCCGAAAATCCGCCGTATGAGCGATTCAACCCGTGCAAGGGAGCGCCGCCGCAGACAATCGGGAGACGCCATGCCCTACGAGAAAATCACACCTGTTTCTGCGCCTCAGACGCTGCCTGCTGCCAAGCTGCGGAAGAAAAAGAATCAGTCTTCCACGCCGGAGGTACTGGAGCGGATTCCGGAGAATCTGAAATCTCATCCCGTGGAACAGATGCCTGCACCGGAGTATCTGAAAAAAGCGGAGCAGACACAGATTGACTTTTCAGCAAGCAGCGACGAAACCCGCAGCAGCATTGACATTGATATCCGTTATCCGGATGAGAAGCGGCAGCGGATGGATTTGCCGAAAAAGGTGAAGGAACTTTCAGACCGTGAGGATCGGGAAACCATCTGGAAGGATTTAAATGAACTGAAAATCAATGCCGCACTGCGTGTGGTAATTCTGGGCATAGTGGCTTTGGTCAGCAGTCTTTATACACTTGTGGACTGGCTGCCCTTTATTCCGCTGCCCTCGTTCCTGTCCAGTGCCGAATCTCCGGTTTCTTATCTGATTATTCAGCTTTTGCTTGGCCTTTCCGCACTGCCATTCTGCGGCAGTCTGCTGAAAAATGGTTATCTGAAGCTGCTGCAGTTCAAAGCAGACAGCGATTCTCTTGCCGCAATGTCCATGATGTCCGCAGAAATTGCGGCCTTTCTGATTCTGCCCAGTCCGGGCATGCTGCGGAACGGTGAGGTTTCTGTGTATATTTCTGTTGGACTGCTTTCCCTCTTTTGCAACGCTGTCGGCAAGAAAATGATTGTTGATCGTGCCATCCGCAATTTTGAGTGCCTGACAGACGGCGGTCTGAAATATGGTATTCACTATGTGGAGGATGAACATCGTGCGGAAAACCTGACACGCAATACCAACGGTGATTTCCCGATCATTGCTGCCATGCAGTCTGTGCGTTCTCCCCGTGATTTCCTGAAGTACACATTTTCCACGGATATTGCAGATAAATTCTGCCGTCCTGCGGTGCCGATTATCACATTGATCGCAATGGCATTCTCTGTGGGTATCATGGTGTTCCGTGGGGATAACATGGAAAGCTCTGTCTGCTACGGCATGTCCGTATTTGCACTTTGCTTTTCCGCCTGTGCCTGCCTGGCAATTACCCTGATTTCCAATCTGCCCCTGGCATCCGGAACGAAGCACTATGTCAAGAACAGCGGTATTATGCTGGGCTATCAGAGTGTGGATGATTTCTACGATGTCAACACGGTGATGATTGATGCAGTTCAGCTGTTCCCACGCGGCACCACATCCCTGGAATCCATTCAGGTAATGGGTGAAAGCCGAATCGAAGAAGTATTGCAGTATGCCGCCAGCCTGACACAGCATGCAGGCAGTATTCTCAAGCCGGTATTTGCAGGAGCCATTCTGACCGAGCAGAAAATGCTGCTTCCGGTAGATTCTTATGTATATGATGAGGGAAAGGGCATCAGCGGCTGGATTCAGAATAAGCGTGTGCTGCTGGGTACCCGTGATATGATGATTGAACACAGTGTGGAAGGACTGCCGCCTGTTCAGAAGGTGCATTCACTGACACCGAAGGGCTCTGAGCCGCTGTATCTTTCTGTATCCGGTTCTGTTTCCGCTCTGTTTATGATTCATCTGGAAGCGGGAAAGAATATCAGCCGCTGGCTGAAGCTGATGGAAAAAGAATCTCTGTTCCTGCTGGTGCGCAGCAACGATGCACTGCTTTCCCAGCGCAGAATTGCGAAAATGTTCGGCATTCGGGAACATCACCTGAAGGTGCTGCCGGTCCGTATGGAAAACGATTTCAACGAAGAAACAATGCCGCTGGAATCCGCAAATCCTTCCATGCTTTGTGCCGGAAGACTGACAGGCTTTATCCAGACAATTATTGGTGCAAAGCGCATTCGCTCCATAGCTGTCATGGGATTGATTTTACAGGCAGTCACAGCCTGCCTGGGATTGATTTTTGTATTCATCTTTATTTTGCTGAATGCCAATAAAGATCTTTCCTGTGCAATTCTGGTGATTTACCATCTGGTGTGTACCTGCTTTACTATTTTAGCCATTCGCATGAAGGATACCTGATTATGAAGCGCACAAAGCTGATTTCAACTTTGTGCGCTGTTTTACAGTCTACAGAAGGAGGATATATGAACAAGAAGAAAACCCTTGCCTTGTTTTTCGCCGCAGTCTGTATGTTGCCTTGTCTGACTGCCTGTGAACTGCTGGAAGAAGAGTCTTCTGCAGCGGAGGATGTGGTGCTTCCGGAGCCTGCTGTCAATCTGAAAACCTATGAGGAACAGATTCACGCAGTAATGAAGCAGTGGAATGACGATGACAGAGAAGAGGAAATGCAGCAGCAGATTGAGGAAATTATTTCGATGGCGGATGTTTCTTTTTCTGCCTATGCCAGAGCAGAGATGGATTATTATGCAGACTGGTCCAAGGATTCTTTGCTGAAAATAAAGAACCAGGCTTATTCTAATTACTATACCGTCACTGAAATGGCAACATGGTTCCTGGCAAATGGATATAAAAAATCCAATTATTCCAAACTCTTTGCACCATATGTCTCTACAGAATGGATGAGCTACTACCTGGTGAATAATCTGCGCCGTGTGATAAGCAATGCCCAGAGGGAAGCGAAGGGCGAATTCGATAACCTGAATGATTACTACGATATTGCATATAAATCTGACGAAACAGAAGAAACGGATATTGATTTGCAGTGTGCAGAACTTTACCTGGATATTCTGAAGGATGCAGATATCAGCGATTATCTGTATTCCAGATATAACCGTGATTATACAGTACAGCAGGCTTCTGATTTGTTCTTTGAAGCAAAGGAACAGCTGCTTCCGCTGTATACCTTATATTATGATTATCTGGCGGATGAAGATAGAATTAAGAATCATGCAGTCACTGATTTCGAATATAAGGACCCCTATGAACTGCTGGAGACATATGCTCCGAAAATGTCTTCTGTTATTGGAGAATCCGCCCGTAAGCTGATAGATGAGTCGCTCTATGTTGTGCCGGAAGCGGAGGACTGCTATGACGGAAGTTATACCATTGCTCTGACCAATGAACAGTCTGCAATGATGTATACCCATCTTGACGGCAGCTTCTATGACTTCGTGGATGTATCCCATGAATTCGGACATTTCCATTCAGACTGGAGGGATACGACACCGGTTTATTCCCAGGTGAACTGTATTGATCTGGCAGAGGTGCAGTCCCAGGGTATGGAAATCCTCTTTACACAGTATTACCCGGAGATTTTCGGCGACAATGCAGAGTATCTGGAACTGACGGAGCTTTATAATATGATTGATTCTGTCGTGAGCGGCCTTGCAGTCGGTGAATTTGAATATGAAGTGATGCAGCGTCTGGACAGCATTACCGCTGAGGAAGTGGTGGAACTGTACTATGATCTGACAGAAGGATGCGCCATGGAACTGCCTCTGAATGAGGTGACGCATTTGTTTGAACAGCCGGGATATTATGTCAGCTATGGCGTATCAGCCCTGCCGGCACTGTACCTCTATACTATGATGCTGGATGACAGGGATACTGCAATGCAGATATACGATCAGCTTTCATCCCTTTCCACAATGAACAATCAATATCAGTTTTGCAGCGCAATGGAGGAATGCGGCTTGCCGGATATCTTTACAGACCGCATTACAGATGATATTGCTGAAGTGCTGGAAAAGCGCATGGCTGAACTGAAAGAATAATACATGCCGTATTTTCAGCAGAGAAGCGGAAACGGGGAGACTTCCTCTGAAAATTCAATGAAAGATATTGAAAAAGCTTTTCTTTTGTGATATAATGATAGAATACCATATTAGACACAGATAGAATGCACCCTACCTGAAAGGAGAAATGCAGGATGGATCAGACGAAGGTTTTCAGTATGAAAGAAGCATCTTCCATTGCACACAGTATTTTGCATGAAGTTCAGAAAGTGGTAATCGGAAAAGATAAGGTGATTCTGAAGGTGCTCCTGGCGATTCTTGCAAATGGCCATGTGCTGCTGGAGGATATGCCCGGTGTTGGAAAAACCACGCTGGCTCTTTCTTTTGCGAAAGTCTTGAATCTGGATTATCATAGAATTCAGTTTACGCCGGATGTACTGCCAAGCGATGTTACCGGATTTACTGTATACAGCCGTGAAACTGATACAATGGATTTTAAAAAAGGAACCGCTTTCTGCAATCTGCTGCTGGCAGATGAAATTAACCGTACCTCTCCGAAAACCCAGTCTGCGCTTTTGCAGCTGATGGAAGAATCAGCGGTTACGGTGGATGGCGTGACGTATCCTCTGCCCACTCCGTTCTGTGTGCTTGCAACACAGAATCCCACAGGCTCAGTCGGCACCCAGATGCTGCCGGAATCCCAGATGGACCGGTTTATGTTCATGCTGCATATGGGGTATCCGGATGTGGAAAGTGAAGTTCAGATTATGCTGGACCGCAATCAGAGTAATCCGCTGGATAAGATACAGACAGTGACCAATGCGGATGAATTGATTGTGATGCAGAATACAGTGAAACAGATTTATATGGATGAGGCAATTGTCTATTATATTGCAGAGATTGCCGGCAGAACACGTTCTCATCCCATGCTCCGGCTGGGTGTCAGCCCCCGTGGATCCCTGGCCTTGTGCGCCGCTGCAAAGGCAACAGCCCTGCTTCGTGGCAGAGATTATGTTATTCCCGATGACATTCTGATTATTCTGGAAGATACCTTTGCCCACAGACTGGTTATGAACGTCCGGGGAAAAACAGAAAAAGTCACCCCGGAGGAAATCCTCAGGGATATTACAGCGAAGGTGGAAATGCCTCGCTTGAGAAGGATTCAGAAATGATAGGAAATAAGCTGCTGTATGCAGGACTGGTTGTGATATCCGGTTTGTTTTTTCTTTTGTACAGAGGAAGACTCTCCTTTGAGCTGCTGGTGTTTGCTTTGCTGTTTCCGCTTCTGCTTCTGATTTGGGTGCTGGTGTTTCGATGGAGTCTTTCCGTGCGGCTGAACAGCGAACAGAAAACGGTACGGAAAGGGGATACATGGCACTGGAATCTGGAAATCCGCAATCGCAGCATTTTCTCTGCAACCCATGCGAAAATACGGCTGGAGTACTATAATAACCTGAGCCGTAAGCAGCAGACCATGGTTGTGGTTCTGCCGATTGTGCCCTGCAACACCCAGAATGTAAAGCTGTCCTTTCACGCAGATACCTGTGGCATCATGGGTGTGCGAATCACTGAAATCAGAATATATGATCCCTTGCGCATTTTTTGCGGCAGGAAGAAGCTGAATCTGCATCATCAGGTGATGATTTATCCCACCATTTTGGAGCAGCTGGCCCTGGTGCCCCCTCCGGATAACCTCTGGAATGAGAATGCAGAGGAGTACTCCAAGGAACGGCCCGGAGATGATTCCTCCGAGGTGTTTGATGTCCATGCGTATCGGGAAGGCGACCTGATTTCCCGCATTCACTGGAAACTCAGTGCCAGACAGGATGCGCTTATGGTGAAGGAATTCAGTCAGCCAATTCAGAATCGGTATGTTCTGCTGACGGATTATCGCATGGGGACTGCAGAAGCGGATGGTGCTGTTCGCCTGGATTATGCATTATCTGCTATGTCGTCCATGATACATTTTCTGTCAGAGGAGCAGCTTCGCTGTGCCCTTTCTTTCTGTGGCACAGGAAAAGAATTTATCATTTCCGATGAGATTGCATCCGATACGGAAAGCCTGGAATGGCTGCATCAGTTGCTGGTGCAGCAGCCTGTCTCAGCAGCTGAGCAGGAGCGGTATTTTCAGCAATTACAGCATTTTCTGATGTTATACAGTCAGAAGGAGAGCATCATTCTGTTTACCCCATATCTGGATGATGCGCTGTGTCGGATTCTGATGTCACTCCCTCTGAACGGAAATATCATGGTATATCATGCAGTATCCCAGCAGGAGACAGAGCACACGGGAGAACAGAAGGTTCCATATCAGTGCATTCCTGTGCTGATGAATACAAAACCGGGAACAGCAGTTCCTGTGGCAGATGCTTCTCAGAATGGGGACGGCAAAGCAGGAAAGCGTGGTGATGTCAGATGAGTACTCGCTTTTTATTCCATAATGATGAGGAAGATGAGAAACCGCAGCTGCTGATTCAGCCGGAGAGTGTGAACGTGTCTCTTCGACGGCATCCCCATGTTCCCGAAATGCTGATTCGCTATCTGGTGATACTCATGGGAAGCATCAGCCTGCTGATTTGCTTCAATGGTTTTTTTCATTTTCCGGTTTCCATCGGCTTTTTAAGCCTTCTGACCTTTGGAATCGTGACTGTTATGCAGATTCTGCGCAGACTGCACCCGAAACTGGGCATTGCAGGAATGGTGGTTTCTGCATTCAGCATTCCTGTGGCACTTCTGCGGCATTTGCAGGAGGTGGCAGCCGGCGGTTCCTCGATGATGGAGATGATTCGCAGCAGTATTATGATGCAGGAAACCTTTGAGTCATCCTTTCCGGAGGAAATCTCCTGGACGGAGTCTCAGTGCATACAGCTGATTTTTATTATTGCAATCATTGCCATTGTTACCATTTTGCATTATACGGATATGATGCTGATGCGTTCCAAGTCATCCTCCAATGGTGCAGTGCTTCGGTTTATTATTCCCTTTCTGTTTCTGGAAATGGGACTGTATTTTGGTATGGAGAGCAGCAGTATCGCCATTTTTGCGCTGCTGTTTTTCTGGATTTGTTCCTGGGTGCTGCGAAGATACACGCCCAAGGAAAAAGTGAAGGCAGATTCTCGTTCCTGTTATAAATATGCTGATATGATGGGAGCAGAATGGAAATATGCAACCTATGAAACAAGTGCGGCGGTGCTGCTTTTTCTGATGAGCCTTCTGTGCGCAGCCACGTTGATTCTGACAAGAAATTATGTCCGCAGTGAAGAGATGAATCAGAAGCGGAGAGAATTTCGCCAGTGGTATCAGAATCTCACCATCGAGGATGTTACAGGTTTGTTGTATCATCTGCCCTTTTCTTCTTCTGCCAATATAGTGACAGATGAACTGAATCTTGTAAACAACGGAGATGTTCATTTTGACGGCAGAACCGATTTGCATGTGACCATCGGAAAAAATGCCACTGTAGATGATTACTATTTCCGTGGCACAGTGCGTTCTGTATATACGGGCAGCGGATGGGGAAATCCCAACGGCATTTACCGCAGAAACAAAAAGCTCTTCAGTCAGCTTACACAGGAAAACCTGACCGCCCAGACCATTTTCCATTCTGATCATATCACAGAATTACAGATTCCGCCGGAGAATCAGTATCCTGCGGTTCCTTGTGAGGTAATTGCGATGAATCAGCCCAATTGCAATTATGCTCCCTACCAAAGTGTATTTGAGGCAGGTACACTCTACCATTATGATACAGAGATTGAACTGCCCAGTTATCAGAATTATTCATTCTGGCTTCTGAACAATGCCTCCATTGACTGGAATGATATCTCAGACAGAACAGCACCCTCCCAGAATCCACTGGTGGGAAAATATGAGCAGTTTGCGGAGGAGACGTATCTGGGCGTTCCGGAGACAGAGGCCATGCATCAGGTTTATGAGGATATGAAGCAGGCTATTCCTGAAAAGCCGGACACCCTGATAGGACAGCTGGATGCAATCCGGGATTACATCTGGTCCCGGGCAGAATATACCACAGCAGCCGGATTGCAGCCTGCGGACAGAGATTATGTGGAGTATTTTCTCAACGAAGGGCATAAGGGTTATTGCGCCCATTATGCCTCTGCTGCGGTGGTACTGTGCCGAATGAACGGCATTCCTGCACGATACTGTCAGGGATATGTACTGCCAAGTACAGCGTTTGCGTCATATACGGATACAGGCAGCTATAAAATCAATATCCTGGATAAACAGTCTCATGCCTGGGCAGAAATCTATGTCAAGGGCTTTGGCTGGGTACCCTACGAATTTACAGAATCTGTTGCAGAGGAATGGCACAGAATTTCGGAAGAACCCGCAGACATTACAGAGACCACTGCAACTGTGACGGAAACAGTCACTACTTATTCGGAAACGGTATCTTTTACTGAAACAGAAGTACAGTCCCTGACGGAAACCGCAGTATCCGGAAATACCGCAGAAGAGAATCCGATATCGGAAGAACCGGCACATCCGATAATTCCGAAGCAGGTACGAGTGATTCTGACGGCTTTGGCAGTCATTGCGGTAATTGCGGCTGTCTATATCCGGATTCATAAAGGTATTATACGAAAACGGATACAGCAGATGCAGCAGGCAAGCCCGAATGATGCGGCAATGGCATCATATCAGTTTATTGTCAAGCTGCTTCGGATACAGGGGATTGAACAGCAGAAGCTTTCCTATGAGGCATTTGCCAAAGCTGCGGAAGCGCATTCCGGCCTTGCTGCAAAGGGCAGAATCAGCGAGACAATCGCCATTATACAGGCAGCGGCCTTCAGCAGAAACGGCGTAACTGCCGGGGATGCCAAGCGTTTGTACGGAACGGCAATGCAGATGGCTTCTGCCATGTATGAGAAGGCAGGCTTCTTCCGCAGAATATGGCTGCGCTGGGGCAGACATATTGTTGAATAAAGGAGTTGGAGATTTATGAAAAATACCAAGGTATGTCCGAAATGCAGTTCCACAGATATTGCGGTCGTTGACGGCAATGTGGGACCCTATGGAACAGGCAACAATATTATGCTGGGAGGCAGCGTTTTTTCGGCAGTCAAGGTCAACAGATATATCTGCGGAAAATGCGGATTCTCAGAGGAATGGATTAATCAGGAAGATCTGATCAAAATTGCCAAGTCGAATAAATGGCACAGATAAGGAGAAAAATTATGTTAACAAGTAAACAGCGGGCACAGCTGCGGTCCATGGCAACAAAAATCGAAAGCATTCTTACAGTTGGCAAGGGATGCATTACCGAACAGGTTGTAAAGCAGGCAGGGGATGCACTGCTGAAGAGAGAGCTGATTAAGGGCCACATTCTGGATAACTGCGGTTATTCAGCAGCGGAAGCGGCAGCAATCCTTGCAGAGCAGACAGGCGCAGAGGTGGTGTGTTCCATCGGAAATCGTTTCGTGTTGTACAAACCCCATCCGAAAAAGCCTGTCATTCAGCTGTGTGATACAAAAAAGAAAAAATGAGATATGAAAAAGGTCTGTTCGGAGGCAGCTTTAATCCGATTCACAATGGCCATCTGCATCTTGCGGAAAGCGTGAAAGAACAGCTTGCTCTGGATGAAATTGTGCTGATGCCCACAGGGGAAGCCCCGCATAAGAGCTCTGATGCATATGCTGCACCGCAGCATCGTCTGGCCATGTGTCAGCTGGCTGCAGAAGAATACGACTGGATGTCTGTATCTGATTATGAGATTCAGAAACAGGGGAAAAGCTATACAGTGGATACTCTGCGGATGCTGACAGCACAGTCGAAGGATACTCGCTGGAATCTGATGATTGGCAGCGATATGCTGCTGATCTTTGATCAGTGGCGCAGCTGGGAAGAGATTCTGAAGCTGGCACGGCTTTGTGTGGTATCACGGGAATACAACGACCTGCCCGTGCTGCAGGAAAAAGCAGAATTGCTGAAAAAAAGCTGCTGCTATGCGGATATTATAGTATTGTCTGTACAAGCATTTCCTGTTTCATCTACACAAATTCGGCAGAATGTTAAAAAGAATGCAGATTGCTCTTGCCTTTTGCCGAAAAATGTAGTAAAATATATTGGTGAGAATAGGCTTTATTTGAATTCACAGCTATGAGGTGAAAATGTGGGCAAGGAAATTCAGAATGAACAGGTGCGCAGTATCACAGCTTTAGTGAAAGCAAAGCTGTCAAAGAAAAGATATACACATTCCGTGAATGTTGCTCGTTCAGCAGTGGAACTGGCAGAACGCTGGGGGGCAGATCCGAAGCAGGCATGTCTGGCGGGACTGCTGCATGATTGCTGCAAGGAACTGCCGTTTCCGGAACAGGAAGCTCTGATGCAGGAAGGTCCCTTTGAAGTCAGTGAGGCGGAATGGCAGAGTAAGCCGGTCTGGCATGGCATTGCCGCAACATCGTTTATCTCTGCGGAGCTTGGGATAGAAGACAAAGATATTCTGAATGCTGTCAGATGGCACACCGTTGGCCGAGCGAATATGTCTCGCCTGGAAGAGGTTATTTATATTGCAGATCTGATTTCTGCGGACCGCACTTACAGGGATGTGGAGCGTTTTCGAAAAATGGCACAGATTGACCTGGAAAAGACCATGTTCTGCGCACTGGAATATGCCATCGAGAGCGTATTAAAAAAAGGAAATCTTCTTCCTGTTTCCACTGTCGAAGCATATAATTATTATTTGATACGCATAAATGCCAGAACAGAAAAAATATAATCCGATTACTGAATCCATCGTTTCAACAAAGGGGTTGAGTCATTCATGAATAATCAGGATATGAGAAAGGTTCGGCGTCCTTCCAATCCGAATGGAGCCGAAGCACATTCTCAGTCAAGAAGAAGAACCGCCGGGCAGCCTGGCAGAGGACCAAGACCTTCTTCTGCAGAACGTCTTTCGTCACAACAGCCGAGATCCCATTCTGAATACAGAGGTTCTCATTTTTCAGAGGCGCCGAATGCGAGAGACACGCATTCGGGAAAGCACCGTCCTCGGACAGGCGAAGGGACAGCAGCACCCAGACGCCGTCCTGCGGCAGACAGGAATGATTTTCGTGGCAGGGCATCTGCACCTCAGCCGAAGAGAAGAACCGCTGCAGCGAAACCGCCGGTTAAGCAGCATGAGAATCATATACATAAGCGACGCAAAATGACAACGAAAGAGAAGATTGCCATTTCGCTGGTATCAGTGGCAGCAGCCTTCCTTATTGTTATTATGTTTCTGAATATGAAACTGTTTCCTGCGGTTCAGTATGATGATTTCGGCAGGGAATATCCGATTCATATTTCGCTGATGCAGAAATTCAGGAACTGGAAGCCGTTTATTGCAACGGATGGTGAGCTGGAGTCCAAGGATTATTCAATGGAGCCGAAATCCGAGATTGACGGTGTGGTAGATGGAATGATCAATGACGGTCTGGATCTGGATCAGATTCAGGAGGGTCAGTTTGCCGTATTGTTCCTTGGTACGGACGAATCCCGTTCCAATACGGATGTTATGATGCTGGCAATGTTTGATATCCGTGGAAATCAGATTCATATTCTGCAGATTCCGAGAGATACTTTTGTTCCGGGTTATACCGCCTTTGAGGCGTATAAAATCAACAGCGTATACACAATGGGCGACCAGACAAAGGCACCGGTGCAGCGTGTAGTTGACTGCATTGAGAATATTTATAAGATTCCGATTGACCGTTATATTACCACAAGCTGTACAGATATTGTGGAGATTGTGGATCTGATTGGCGGTATTCCCATCGACATGCCTTATAAAATTACATATGAGGCGGATAAAATCATTGAGGCAGGCAAACAGACACTGAATGGTCAGCAGGCAGAATGGATGGTTCGTTTCCGTCATGACTATTCAGAGGGCGATATTGGCAGAATGAAGGCACAGCGTATTTTCATGGCAGCTGCTATGGAGCGTGTCTGCGATATCGGCACCATTGAGCTGATGACATATGTGGACAAGATCGTAGATAAGAAACTGATTGGTTCCAACCTGACTGTGGATGAAATCAGCAAGCTTTCCGATTTTGCGACATCCATCGGTATGGACAGAATCTCCATGCATATGCTTCCGGGTGAGGGATATAATTACGAGCCCCCCATGCCGAGTTCAGACATCAAGGTGTATTCTGTCTGGTCCATGCATAAGCGGGCAGTCATTAATTTGCTGAATACCTATTTCCGTCCGTATTTCGAGGAGGAGCCTGAATTGGCAATCCCGGAGCTGGTGACAGAAGGAAACTATCTGAGTACGCTGTACGATGATGATGTTATTGATTTCCAGCAGATAGATGACGGAGAAGGATTCCAGGGTACTTAGGAAACGAAAGGAGTAGAAAATGGATACACAGGCAAAGCTTGAAAAAATTGTACGCATTCTTGACAGCAAGAAGGCAGAAGATATTCAGGTAATCGGCATCACGAATCTGACGATTATTGCAGATTATTTTGTGATTGCAACCGGTACCAGCACCACACAGGTCAAATCTCTGGCAGATGAGATTGATTTTCAGCTTGGACAGCAGGGCGTAGAGGCAAGAGGCATCGAAGGTATCCGCAATGCCAACTGGATCGTACTGGACTATAGTGACATCGTTGTACACGTCTTTTATCGTGATACCCGTGAGGAATATCAGTTGGAGCGTCTCTGGGCAGACGGCGAACAGGTGGATATTTCCGGATGGCTGATTGATGAATCAGGAGAACAGGCTTGAGCAACGGGAAAAAAATCAGTATTGCAGTCGCAGTGTATGTTGTTGCGAAGCAGATTCTGAACGGATGTATCGGCGGTTTTTCTGCGGAAAATACCGCAATACTGATCATTGGAGCGGTCGCAGCCCTGTGCTTTTACCGTAATGTCAGATACAGCAATTATGTGCTGGCTGCAGTGATGGCAGTGGTGGCGCTGCGGTATCTGCCCGGAAATCTCATGCATTTTCAGCTTTTGTATCTGCTGGAAGGCGTCGTGGATATTCTGGGCGCAATTGTACTTGCATTTCACCCCACAGTTCAGAATGAATTTCGTGGGTCATAAATAATAGGAGGAATAAAAATTATGCAGGATTATGATTTTTCTGCCATTGAGCCGAAATGGCAGGCATATTGGGAAGAGCATGATACGTTCAAAGCAGAAAATGGAAGTGACAAGAAGAAGTTCTATGCACTGGTAGAGTTCCCGTATCCTTCCGGCCACGGTATGCATGTTGGCCACATCAAGGCTTATTCCGGCTTGGAGGTTGTCAGCAGAAAGAGAAGAATGGAGGGCTACAATGTATTGTTCCCCATCGGCTTTGATGCTTACGGCCTGCCTACAGAGAATACCGCTGTGAAAACCGGTGTGCATCCGAGAGTCGTAACTGATAACAACATCAAAAAGTTTACAGGTCAGCTGAAGCGTGTCGGATTCTCCTTTGACTGGTCCCGTGTTGTGGATACCACAGAGGAAGGCTATTACAAGTGGACACAGTGGATTTTCCTCAAGATGTTTGAAAACGGTCTTGTATTCCGTGATACCACTTTGGTAAACTACTGCCCCAGCTGTAAGGTTGTTCTCTCCAATGAGGACTCCCAGGGCGGTAAGTGCGATATTTGCCACAGCGATATTGTGCAGAAGAATAAGGAGGTTTGGTATCTCCGCATCACCCAGTATGCTGATAAGCTGCTGGAGGGACTGAAGGATGTGGATTATCTGCCGAACATCAAACTGCAGCAGGAAAACTGGATTGGCAAATCCACAGGTGCATTTGTCACATTCCGTATCAAGGAGCAGGATGAGAGCCTCCGCATCTATACAACAAGACCGGACACACTCCACGGTGTCACATTCATGGTTATGGCACCTGAGCACCCGATGATTGAGAAGTATAAGGACAGCATTGCCAACTATGCCGCACTGGAAGCATACAAGAATGAGTGTGCCAAGAAGACAGAGTTTGAGCGTACGCAGCTTGTCAAAGATAAGACCGGTGTGAAGATTGAGGGTCTGACAGCCATCAATCCGCTGACCGGAAAAGAGATTCCGATTTACATTTCTGACTATGTAATGATGGGTTATGGTACAGGCGCTATTATGGCTGTGCCTGCACATGATACCAGAGACTACGAATTTGCAAAGAAGTTTGGCATTGAGATTATTGAAGTCATCAAGGGCGGAGACATCAGCAAGGAAGCATACACCGGTGACGGTGAGATGGTCAATTCCGGCGAGCTGAACGGCATCTCCAAGAAGAAGGAAGCAATCCGGAAGGTGCTGACAATTCTTGAGGAAAAGGGCTGTGGTGAAGCAGGCGTTCAGTACAAGATGAAGGACTGGGCATTTAACCGTCAGAGATATTGGGGTGAGCCGATTCCGCTGGTGCATTGTCCCAGCTGCGGCATCGTGGCTGTTCCGTATGAGGAGCTGCCTTTGAGACTGCCTCCGGTGGAAAACTTTGAGCCCGGTACAGACGGAGAATCTCCGCTGGCAAAGCTGGAATCATTCGTAAACTGCAAGTGCCCGAAGTGCGGCGGTGCTGCAAGACGTGAAACAGATACAATGCCGCAGTGGGCAGGTTCCTCCTGGTATTACCTCCGTTATTGTGATCCGATGAATGACAGCTGCCTGGCATCAGAAGAAGCACTGAAGTACTGGATGCCGGTTGACTGGTATAATGGCGGTATGGAGCATGTTACCAGACATATGATTTACTCTCGTTTCTGGCACAAGTTCCTCTATGATATCGGCGCTGTTCCCACTGCAGAGCCCTATGCAAAGCGTACCGCTCAGGGCCTGATTCTGGGACCGGACGGTGAGAAGATGTCCAAATCCAAGGGCAATGTTGTGGATCCCAACGATGTTGTTGACCAGTATGGTGCAGATGTTCTGCGTCTGTATGTACTGTTCATGGGTGCTTATGAGCTTGCTGCACCATGGAGTGATGACAGCGTAAAGGGTTGTAAGCGTTTCCTGGACCGTGTGTGGGCATTGCAGGATATGATGACAGACAGCAATGAATACAGTGATGCACTGCGTTCCTATATGCACAAGACGATTCGTAAGGTCAGCGATGATATTGAATCCATGGGCTTCAATACTGCGATTGCAGCAATGATGAAGCTGCTGAACCAGATTTATACTGTGGGCAGCATTACCAAAGCAGAGCTGCGCACACTGCTGATTCTGCTGAACCCCTTTGCACCTCATATCACAGAAGAGATGTTCCAGCAGCTGGGCTTCGGCATTCTCAACGAGCAGGAATGGGTATCTTATGACCCTGCGCTTTGTGAAGATCAGCAGGTGGAAATCGTGGTTCAGCTCTGCGGTAAAATCAAGTCCAAGATTGTGATTCCCAACGGCGCAGATGAAGCGGCAGCAGTTGCTATTGCAATGGAAGATGAAAAGGTGAAGGAAGCTCTGGCAGGAAAGACCATCCGTAAGCAAATTTATGTACAGAATAAGCTCCTGAATTTTGTTGCAAATTGACGAAATATAGCAGGATTCATTGAGCTTCAAAAAAAGGCTTGACAAATCAAGCGAAATGTGATATAATATGCGTATATGATTAATGGTTATAAGGAGTATCATCCGATACCTCTTTATAAATAGCCTCTGTCGTTGGACAAAGGGAGGGAAAATTCGTGGCAGAAGTACGCGTTGGTAAGAACGAGTCCTTGGACACCGCTTTGAAGCGCTTCAAGCGTTCTTGCGCAAAGGATGGCGTAATCGCAGAAGTTCGCAAGCGTGAGCACTATGAGAAGCCGTCTGTTAAGCGTAAGAAGAAGTCTGAAGCAGCACGTAAGCGTAAGTTCTAATTTCACGTCTGTGAGTCTTCGCAGACTGCGAATGAACGCAATTTTCGTGCGAAATACTCATTATTCTATGATTAGAATTTGACGAACACGGAAACGCAGCATCACTAGCGTGGTGCTGCGTTTTTGTATGCATTTGAAAAAATGGCATAAACAGAGCCGACACCTTCAATTTGAAAGTGTCGGCTTTGTTAATATTTATTTGTGCTGAATAATGATGTAGTCGATGTTCGGGCCGCCCTGTTCGGTTTCTGACTGGAATCGAATCGTGTTCATGCCCTCTTTCATCAGCATAACGCTTGTGGTGATATCACTCCATGTTGTCCATGTGCCGGTGCTGTTGAAATCAATGCTCTTAGGTGCAGATCCGTTTGCTGAAACTGACATGCTGCGGTTAACGGTGCTGCCGTTTGCAGTATGAATGGTAAGTTCATAGGTGCCGGATGACGGTGCAAATACACGGAATTCAACAAAGCTGTCTGCTACGTTGTCCAGATTCAGATAAGCGGAATCATGGAAGCCTTCGTTTACGCTTTCAGAAATACCAAGATAGTATGCCGCATCAATGGCTGCATAGAAGCCGCTGCCGATGGTGTTTTCTCCCAGGAGATACTTCTGAATTGCCACATTGTCAGCGATATTGATTTCGCCGTTTGCATCCAGATCACCGGGGCGTCTTGCAATTCTGGAAAGAGCCGGAGCCAGCAGCTCACGCTTCAGAATGGTGACATCCGCCGCATTGATTCTGCCGTTGTTGTCCATATCACCAGGGATAAAATCAGCTTCCGGCAAGTGGTAGGAAATGTTTTCAAGATTCCAGCTCTGACACTTGTGACCGTTCTTCTCCCATACCTGTACGTTTCCGCCGGCATCTGTATAGGCGTTCTTAACTTCGATACAGGTTGAAGCAGCTTCCCCGTCTGTGGTCATGATAAAACCGCCTGCTGTCCGCCAGAGCTGGATTTTAACTGCCTGATCTTTTCCGCCGTAAACGCCCAGAATATTGCCATCCTGGAGGGTCAGATATTCATTTTCGACGTTTACCACATAGTAGGAATCTTCGTCTGCTTCTTCAAATCTCCAGATGGTGTTTCCATTCAGATTTGCAGGTACCTGAATCGCATTGTCATCCACATTTGCGAGATACAATCCGCTGTTTGCATTTTTTATGCGGAATGCCTTTGCAGTATCCACAGCGGCAGGGGAGGTGGAGCCTGTCAGAGAACCGTTGATGGTAACGGCAGGACGATCCGGCAAAGGCTGGTCAGAACCAAGATAGAAACTGGTGTGAGGCGGCTGATTGTAACAGTTCTGCTGAGAAGCCACCTGGCTGCGATACTGTGTATCGTGCATCAGCGTGGTGATACGGTACTGTGTTTCGTAGGGAGTGCAGAAAATACGCAGGTATTTGCTGTCGCTTGTATGAAGCATCAGTTCTTCTCTCCAGTCGCCGAACAAATCAGCGGAGAGGTTTGGCGTTGCCTTTGTGCCATTACAGGATGCACAGCCTGCGGCCTTGAACAATTCATCAATGCCGCCGCTCTGATTTATTTTAGTGATAGTAATGTCGTCCAGCAACTCACGTTCCAGATCGCCATCCCACCAGATGACAAAGTTCATTGCAGGGCAGGACATATTGATAGTTTTTCCGCTGCCGTCGAATACTGCACTGGAGCGTGAACCCCAGAATTCACCGCCGGGGTTGCCTGTCCAGACATTGTCTGCACAGCAGCGTCCGGTATCTTTATCACGGTTTTCGTGTACCAGCAATTGTCCGTTTGCTGCATCAATCAGGGAAACGCCGTAGGGCTCGTGCTCGTGGCAGACCCACACTTCCATGCCGGGTCTGTCCGGGAGAAAATCGCCAAGATGCATTGCATCGCCGTGACCGAGATTGGTGCACCACAGTATTTTTCCATTGTCGTCAAATGCCACCGCACCAACGATGACTTCATCCTTGCCGTCATTGTCAACGTCGGCAGGCATACAGTTGTGGTTACCATTGCCGAAGCCTGTATTTTTCGCTTCGTTAAAGCCGGAATCATATGCCCATCTCTTCACAAGCTTTTTATTCACAACATCATATGCAACTGCGGTCATTCTGGTATAGTATCCTCGGATAGAGACGGCACTGGGATGCACCCCATCCAGGTATGCCACGGTGCCGAGAAAACGGTCGCAGCGGTTTCCGTAGTTGTCACCCCACTGTTTTACAGTTCCTCTCGGAAATTCATAGCTGACTGTATCAATGATTGCGCCTGTTTCACAATCGAACAGGGAATAATACTCGGGACCGTCCAGAATATATCCTCCGCTGTTGCGGTAGTCCCTGGAACCGTCACCCAGCATCTTTCCCTTTCCGTCCACAGTGCCGTCAGCCGTTTTACAGGTCATTTCGCATTTGCCGTCGCCGTCGAAGTCTGCAACAAGATACTGTGTATAATGTGCGCCGGCACGGATATTTTTGCCAAGATCCACACGCCACAGCTGTTCACCGGTGAGACGATAGCAGTCAATGTAGACATTTCCGGTATAACCGCTCTGGGAGTTGTCGTGGGAATTGCTTGGATCCCATTTGACAAAGATTTCATAAACGCCGTCGCCGTCCACATCGCCTACAGAACAGTCATTTGCGGAATAGCCGTATGCTACACCGTCGGGTGATGTGCCGCCAGCAGGAATATTCATAGGAATATCAAAGTATCCGTTTCCGGAAATCATTGTGCAGGTATCGGAAGAAGTTTTCTTATCGCCAACATAGGTATCCACACGGTATTTGGAGGAAGCATTTCCCCCTTTATCCAGGAAGGATGTTGCCATTTCCGGTTTACTGGTGTAAATCAGGGTATCATTGCGGTACAGCCGGAATTCGGATTTGTCATTGTCGTTGGCGAGAAAACGCCAGCTTACCATCATGCCGTTTCCTGTGTTCACTGCTACAATACCTCTGTCCAGATTTTCTGCAATGTTCAGTCCGGAACCATAGGCTGCGGAAACAGGCATTGCTGCATTCACTGGCACGGAACAGCAAAGAAGTGCTGCCGAGGCAATCAATGCAAGTGTTTTGTTTCTTTTACTCATAAAACCACCCCTAAAAATTAGTTTTACTGTATCTATCATTTGCAATACAAAAAAGCAGAATGCTATACAGCATACAATAATTATAGCACATTCATATGTGGAATGAAATACCAAATATAATGAAAATACTGGAAAAAATGAAGAAAATCTTAATAAAACAAAAAAAGTTGACTAAAATAAGGACCATACAACGAATCAAGTATGCATTTATTTGTTTGGTATAAGTTGCATATAATTATAAAAGCGAATAATAATACAATAAAATACATGCTGAAACAGCACTATTTTTTGAAATAGATGCAGATTGTCCATTGTTTCTGCGTTTTATTCGTTGATTCTTATAGTATTTGCACTTATAATATAAATGAACCTGTACGCAAGTTGTATCGTGATGCGGAAACGTTATACAGAAGGCATGCGATACAAATGAGCTGCAGATTTCAATACAGCAAAATACAGGAGGCGTTATATGGACGGATACAAGTATATGACAATTGTTGAGTGGAGCAAGAATTATATCAGCAGCAAGAATCTGCATCCCAATGACAGATTCCTTTCTGAAAATGAATTATGCTCTATTCATGGTGTCAGCCGTCAGACCGTAAGACAGGCGCTGAAGTGCCTGGAGAGCGAAGATATCATCTGCCGTGTGCGGGGAAGCGGTACATTTGTGAAGAAGAGTACTGCGACCATCGCAGAAAAAAATTCCGCTGTGCGGAATGTGGGAGTGATTTCTACATACTTCAGTGATTACATTTTTCCGCAGATTGTTACAGGCATTGAAGGCGTATTGAATAAAGCAGGCATTGCGATGCAGATGGCCATTACTCACAATCAGGTTCTGGAGGAATCAGAGGCACTGAAAACCATGATTGCCAATGGTGTACAGGGACTGATTATTGAGCCTTCCAAGAGTGCTTTGCCCAATCCGAATACCGAATTGTATCAGGAAATCAAAAAGCGGAATCTTCCTATTGTGTTCTTCAATGCAAAGTACCCCTGGGCAGATTTTCCCTATACCGCAATGAATGACGAACTTGCAGGAAAAGTTGCTACGGATTATCTTTTTGAATGCGGTCATACCAGGATTTCGGGTATCTTTGCGCTGGATGATATTCAGGGCCACAAGCGGTACAGCGGCTTTATGAAAAGCTGTATCGAGCATAATATTCGTTCTGCAGAGAAAGATGTATTGTGGTTTGCAACAGGTGACAAAAGCGAATTGTTCCACTTTGCAAGGAAAAAGCTTCTGGCACTTCTAAGCGAATCTACTGCGGTTGTATGCTACAATGATGAACTTGCCATCAAGCTGCTGCGCTTCTGCAGAGAGAATAATATCAATGTTCCCAATGATGTTTCTGTCATCGGTATTGATGATTCCAAGATTTCCGTGCTTTGTGATGTTGCCCTGACAACGGTACGTCATCCGCATCAGCTTCTTGGCATTACTGCCGCAGAAATGCTGCTTCAGCAGATGGAATATCCGCATCAGAATGTGGAAGACGTAATTTACATGCCGGAGCTGAAAATCAGAGAATCCGTAAAGAGAATTTAAGATATATTTATGCATTTACAGGGGGATATTTATGATGTATCAAACAGTGCAGATTGATCATCAGAAGGGGATAAAAATGCTGGATAAAGAAAAAATAACAGCAATCTTACAATACGGAACACTGGATAACTGCCGGGATTTACTGCATAATTATCTGGCTCAGTCCGACTTTTTCAGTCTGGAATCTTTGATGCTGCGGCTGTATATCAGCATGGATGTGTATATCGCAGCTCAGAATATGTCCCAGAGCTTTGGTGTGTCCCACGGGGAATTTATATCATATTTCGGTTCGATAGACGATGTGGCCAACAGAATGCAGACAGTTGAAACAACAACTTCCTTTCTGTATGACTTGGTTGTTCAGTGTATCCGCTGGCGTATAGAATCCGTGACGGAAAGCAGTAATCATATCATCAGCAAGGCGAAGCAATACATTGACACGCACTACATGGATGATGATATTTCCCTGAATCGGGTGGCGGACAGCGTGGGGCTGACACCCACATATCTAAGCATGCTTTTTAAGCGTGAAACAAAGCAGAATTTCTCGGATTATCTGACAATTATGCGTGTGACCAAGGCAAAGGAGCTGCTTTGCTGCACCTCAAAACTGATATCGGAAATTGCCTATGAAGTGGGTTTCCGGGATTATCGCTATTTCGGACAGATTTTCAAGAAGCATACCGGCATGACACCACGGCAATTTCAGAACAGCAGCAATCGTCTGGAATGCCTTGTGTAATACAATTTGCAAAGAACGTAAAATAATAAACATTTCGCATAATATTTTTGGTAGATATGTGCGTACTTTTGGAATATAATGTAAATACAGGTTAGCAAACAACTTGTAACATGAAAAAAGGAGTGGAAAGAAAATGAGTACATGGAAAAAGGTTCTTGGTGTGGTATTGACAGCTGCTGTATGCAGCGTAGGATTCGTAGGCTGCGGCAACGCAAAAAATGATTCCGGCCTGATTAAGGTTGGCATCATCAACAACGACCCGAACGAGTCCGGTTACCGTACCGCAAACGTAAACGATCTGAAGAACACCTTCACAGAGGAAAACGGCTTCGATGCACAGTTCTCCTACAGCCTGAAGAATGACGAGCAAATTTCTTTTGCACAGAAGTTCATTCAGGATGAAGTTGACTATCTGCTGCTGTCCGCTGCTGATACAGCAGGTTGGGATTCCGTTCTGCAGGATGCAAAGAATGCAGGCGTTAAGGTAATCCTCTTCGACAGAACCATTGATGCTTCCCCGGATCTCTATGAGGCTTCCGTTGTTTCTGACATGAACAAGGAAGGCGAGACAGCTGTTGAGTGGCTGAAGAATCAGAATCTGGACAAGTACGAGATCATTCACCTGCAGGGTGTAATGGGTACTGCAGCGCAGAAGGGCCGTTCCGGTTCCCTGACAGATACTGCAAGCCAGCTTGGCTGGGATATCGTTTCACAGCAGACCGCAGAGTGGAACGCTGAAAAGGCACAGCAGATTGTTCAGTCCGCAATTGATGCAGGCAAGAGCTTCAACGTCATTTACGCAGAGAACGACGACATGGCAAAGGGTGCTGTTGCAGCTCTGGACAAGGCAAACATCTCTCACGGTGTGGGCAAGGATGTTATCGTTATGGGCTTTGACTGCAACCGCTGGGCTCTGGAAGAGCTGAAGGCTGGCAACTGGAACTATGATGGACAGTGCAACCCGTTCCAGTCATCCTACATTGTTAATATTATTGAAAAGCTTGAAAACGGTGAGACATTGGCAGACAAGACCATTGTAATGGATGAAAAGGGCTTCGATGCAGCAACAATCACCGATGAAGATGTATCTAACTACGGCATCTGATTTCTTCAGAATGTTCATCGGATAAAAAAAGCTTGATGTGCGGGGGGGCATATAGTGATATCTGTATGTCTCTCCGCTCTTATTTTACCAAAATGAAGGAGTGATAAAAATGCAGGAGAATTCCGTTCTGGAATTGCGTGGAATCTATAAATCATTCCCTGGTGTCAAAGCACTTCAGAATGTTGATTTTACACTTCGCAGGGGTGAGATTCATGCCTTGATGGGTGAAAATGGCGCAGGCAAATCCACTCTGATCAAGGTGCTGACAGGCGTGTATCCCAAGGATGGCGGTACAATTCATGTCAAGGACAAGGGCAGCGTTGTATTCCATTCTCCTCAGGAAGCACAGAATGCAGGTATCAGTACCGTTTATCAGGAGATTTCTCTGTGCCCGAATCTTTCTGTTGCGGAAAATATGTATATTGGCCGAGGGGAAAAGCAGCTGTTAAGCTGGAAGAAAATGAATGCAGATGCCGGAAAAGTGCTTGAGTCACTGGGCATCAATGTCAAGCCCACACAGCAGCTTGCAAGCTGTTCCATTGCAGTGCAGCAGATGGTTGCCATTGCAAGAGCAGTGGATATGGACTGCAGTGTCCTGATTCTGGATGAGCCGACCTCATCCCTGGATGAATCAGAGGTTGCAAAGCTCTTCAAGCTGATGCGTCAGCTGAAAGAACGAGGCGTAGGCATTATTTTTGTAACGCATTTTCTGGATCAGGTGTATGAGGTCTGTGACCGTATTACAGTTTTGCGTGACAGCAAGCTGGTAGGTGAGTACAGCATTCAGGAACTGCCCCGTGTTCAGCTGGTTTCCAAGATGCTTGGCAAGGAACTGGACGACATGGCGGATATCAAGAACAGTGCTCCGGAAAGCAAAAACAATAAAGATGAGATTGTATATGAAGCAGCAAATCTTTGCTCTTCAGAAGGCATCAGACCATTTGATTTCCATATTCGTTCCGGAGAGGTCAATGGTTTCACAGGTTTGCTTGGTTCCGGCCGTAGTGAATCTGTCCGTGCAATATTCGGTGCAGATAAGGTAACTTCCGGTGAAGTCAAAGTCAAGGGCAGATCCGTTAAAATCCGCAAACCGCTGGATGCCATGAAAAACGGCATTGCCTATTTGCCGGAAGACCGTAAACGTGACGGCATTGTAGGCGATTTGTCAGTCAAGGATAATATTATTCTGGCATTGCAGGTGAAAAACGGATTTTTCAAGCCTTTCTCCAAGAAAAAGGCAATCGAATTTGCAGAGAAGTACATTGAAATGCTGGATGTAAAAACTGCCTCTGTAAATACCCCCATCAAGTCCCTGTCCGGCGGCAATCAGCAGAAGGTTATTCTTGGCCGCTGGCTGCTGACAGAACCTGACTACCTGATTCTGGATGAACCGACACGAGGTATCGACGTCGGAACAAAGGTTGACATTCAGAAACTGGTTCTCAAGCTTGCATCAGAGGGCATGAGCGTAACCTTTATTTCTTCTGAAACAGATGAAATGCTGCGTACCTGCTCCCGACTGATTGTAATGCGGGACGGCAAACAGGTCGGTGAGCTGACCGGTGAGCAGCTGACACAGACCACCGTTATGAATACAATTGCAGGAGGAAGTGCAAAATGAGCAAGATGAGTACAAAACCTGTATCAAAGGGAGGACAGCTTCTGTCGTCCATCTTACATCATCAGCTGATTATCCCGATTGCTGCATTGCTTTTGCTGACCGTGTTTAATCTGATTGCTGATCCTTCATTTTTCCGTATCACCCTTGGTACAAACAGTGCAGGCCATCCTGTGCTTTCCGGATATCTGATTACAATTATTGACTATGGATCTGAGCTGGCAATTCTTGCCATCGGCATGACTCTGGTTACCGCCGCATCCGGAGGACAGGATATCTCCGTCGGTGCCGGTATTGCCATCAGCGGCAGTGTACTGCTCCGTGTGTTATGCGGAACAGAATCCCGTCCGGAAACATTGCAGGCACCAATTATCGTGGCATTTCTGGTTTGCGTGGTTGTTGCGATGATATTCGGCGCATTCAATGGTGCATTGGTTGCTTATTTCAAGATTCAGCCAATGGTGGCGACCCTGATTCTCTTTACTGCCGGCCGTTCCATTGCAGCATGGATTAACAACAATGAGCTTCCGATTGTCAGTGATGAAACATTCTCTTTCTTCGGCGGCTATATTCCTGGCATTCCGATTCCGACCCCCTTCTTCATTGCCCTGATTTGTTTTGTTATCACATGGGCAGTGCTGAAATTTACCACACTGGGTCTGTATGTGCAGTCAGTGGGCATCAACGAAAAAACTTCCCGACTGAACGGCCTGAACCCGGAGATGATTAAGTTCATTACATATGTTCTGCTGGGCCTTTGCGTGGCAGTCTGCGGTCTGATTAAGGTTAGCCGTCTTTCTACCATCAACTATTCCGTCATTGCAAAAGATATCGAAATGGATGCCATTCTGGCGGTTGCACTGGGCGGAAACGCATTAAGCGGCGGTAAATTCAATATGGGTGCATCCATTCTGGGTGCCTATGTGATTCAGTTCCTGACAACCACATTGTATAAATTCGATGTCCAGTCTGATGCACTTTCTGCATATAAGGCAGTCGTCGTAATTCTTCTGGTTGTACTGAGTGCTCCTGTTGTCAGGGAAAAACTTTCCTCGCTTCTGAAGCTGGCCACATCCCGACTTCGTTCTGCGAAGAGTCCGACATAACAAAGGAGGAAATTCTATGTCTAAAACTTCTTCAGCCGGCAAGAGCGGATTGGCAAAGCGCATCGGAAAGATGACAGATACAAATCTGCTCATGTCTATCACGATTGTGGTATTTCTTGTTATGTACCTGGGAGCCATCCTGTTCCTTGGTGATGGATTTTTGAAGTCACAGCAGTTTTTTAACATGCTCAATGCAAACGCTTCCCTCATCATTCTTTCCTGCGGTATGAGCCTTGTAATGATTAACGGCGGAATTGATATTTCCGTAGGCGGTGTGACTGCATTGGTCAGTATGAGCTGTGCGGTGTATCTTGACTATCATGGCGGAAACGTATTTGGTGCATTGCTTCTGGCCTTGGGAATCGGTCTTGCCTTTGGTCTGGTACAGGGCTATCTGATTGCTTATCTTGACATTCAGCCCTTTATCGTTACGCTGGCAGGTATGTTCTTTGCACGAGGCATGACAACAATCGTGCATACCAATCCTTTCAATGTGGAAAACGAAGCATTCCTGAAACTCAAAAATGCCCGTATTATCGTTCCGTTTCTTGGCTCCTACAACAAAAGAGGCGTCTATGTCGATGCCTATATTGAAATCGGCGTTATTGTTGCGCTGCTGATTGTTGCAGCATTGTTCTTTGCACTGAAATGGACAAAGACAGGCCGCAATTTCTACGCAGTGGGCGGCAACCGTCAGAGTGCTCTGATGCTCGGTATCAATGTGAAGCGCACAACTTTCCTCTCTCATTTGCTTTGCGGACTTCTTGCGGGCATTGGCGGATTTGTGTATTTCCTCCATGTCGGTTCCGGTTCTGCATCTCATGCAATGGGCGCAGAAATGAATGCAATTGCATCCTCTATTATCGGCGGTACCATGCTGACAGGCGGTGTAGGCAACATCATCGGCACATTCTTTGGTGTTATGTCCCTGGCATTGATTCAGAATATCGTTTCTTCTGTTGGTCTGGATCAGGCATGGTGGACAGGTATTACAATTGCGGCAATGCTTTGCTTGTTCCTGATTGTGCAGAGCATTATTATTGCACGCCGTAAAAAAGCGAATTCCGCAGCTGCACGCTAATCTGAAAATGAGGTGATCTGATGAATTATTCTGAAGAAATACGAAATGGAAAGACCAGCATCGGCATTGAGTTTGGGTCAACCAGAATCAAAGCTGTTCTGATTGGTTCTGACTATACGCCTCTGGCATCCGGTGTCTTTGACTGGTGCAATCAGCTGGAAAACGGAATCTGGACCTATGCCCTGGATACAGTGCAGCAGGGTTTGCAGGCCTGCTTTGCAGATCTGATGAAGAATACAGAGCAGAAATATGGTGTGCCTCTGACTACTGCAGGCAGCATCGGTATTTCTGCAATGATGCACGGATATCTGGCTTTTGATTCTGACATGAATCTGCTTGTGCCGTTCCGTACCTGGCGCAATACTATCACACAGGAGGCTGCAAATTCCCTGACAGATGCTTTCTCCTTCAATATTCCTCAGAGATGGAGTATTGCACATTTGTATCAGGCGATTCTGAACAAAGAGCCTCATGTGGAGAACATCCGCTTTATTACAACGCTGGCAGGCTATGTGCATTATCTGCTGACCGGTGAAAAGGTCATTGGTATTGGCGATGCCTCCGGTATTTTCCCGATTGATTCTGAAAAAAGACAGTACAATAATACCATGTGCGGCATCTTTGACGCACTGGTTCAGGATACGCCTTTGCAGGCACCGCTTCTGGAAATCATGCCGCAAATTGTTCCGCTGGGAGAATGTGCAGGCAGATTGACGGAGCAGGGCGCAAAGCTGCTGGATCCCACAGGGGCATTTCAGATGGGTGTGCCCTTCTGTCCGCCGGAAGGTGATGCACAGACCGGAATGGCTGCAACAAACAGCATTCGTCCGAATACAGGCAATGTATCTGCAGGCACTTCCATTTTTGCAATGATGGTTCTGGAGCATAATCTGAAGGCTGTTCACAAGGAAATCGATATGGTGACCACTCCTTGCGGTGATCCCGTGGCAATGGTGCACTGCAACAATTGTTCCTCTGATTTTGATGCGTGGGTAAAGATGTTCAGCAGTTTCCTGGATGTGATGGGATGTTCCGTGCCGAAGGGTCAGTTGTATGATGCATTGTATACGGCGGCAGCCCAGGGCGAAGAGGATTGCGGCGATATTGTCAGCTATAATTATTTTTCCGGTGAGGAAATCACTGGTATGCAGAGCGGACGCCCGATGATGATTCGCACGCCGGATTCTGGTTTTACCATTCAGAACCTGATGCGCAGTCTGGTATATTCCTGCTTTGCTACCTTGAAAATCGGTATGGATATTCTGAACCGGGAGGAGCAGGTACATCCGCAGCAGATTTATGCCCATGGCGGCTTGTTCAAGACACCGCTGATAACACAGCCTGCACTGGCGGCTGCATTGAATGCAAATGTGACTTTGATGCAGTCTGCAGGAGAGGGCGGCGCCTGGGGTATTGCTCTTCTGGCTTCATATCTGATTCGTGAGAATCAGAATGAGACTCTTGATAAATTCCTGAATGAACGTGTGTTTGCAAATCAGGAACAGCATACCGCAGCACCTTCTCCGGAAATGTGCAGGGGACTGGATGCTTACATGGAGAATTATCGGAACGGACTTGCTGCGGAGAAAGCAGCGATTCAATAAAAGAAAATGGAGTGATAACTATGAAATTCTGGTTTATTGTTGGCTCACAGGCCATGTATGGCGAAGAAACACTTCGTCAGGTGGAAGCAGATGCAAAGGAAATTGCCAACGGTCTGCAGCTTCCTTTCCCGGTAGAATATAAGGTGACTGCAAAATCCAATGATGAGATTGTGCGCATTATCAAGGAAGCAAACTACGACGACGAGTGCGGCGGTATTATTACATTCTGCCACACATTCTCTCCTTCTAAAATGTGGATTAATGGTCTTGCAATGCTTCAGAAGCCTTGGCTCCATTTCCACACACAGTTCAACGAGTCCATTCCGAATGAAGCCATTGACATGGACTACATGAATCTGCATCAGTCTGCGCATGGTGACCGTGAACATGGTTTCATCGGTGCCCGCATGCGTATGTCCCGTGCTGTTGTGGCAGGTTACTGGAAAGATCCCCAGGTTCAGAAAAAAATTGGGGATTGGCAGCGTGCTGCGGTGGGCTCTCTGTTCAGCAAGGAACTGAAAATTGTTCGTTTCGGCGACAATATGCGTGAGGTGGCCGTTACAGAGGGCGATAAGGTTGAAACACAGATTAAGCTTGGCTGGCAGGTCAATACCTGGGCAGTGGGCGATCTGGTAAAGGAAATGGACGCTGTTACAGAAGCTGAGATTGACGTGCTGATGAAGGAATACGAATCCTGCTATGACATCTGCACAGATGATCTGGACGCAGTGCGTTATCAGGCACGAGAGGAAATTGCCATTGAAAGAATTCTGAAGCGTGTTGGTGCAAAGGCATTTTCCAATACCTTTGAGGACCTGCATGGAATGCGTCAGCTGCCCGGCCTTGCAACCCAGCATCTGATGGCAAAGGGGTATGGCTTTGGTGCAGAGGGCGACTGGAAAACAGCCGGTCTGACTGCTGTTGTCAAGGCAATGTATCCGGATGGCAATACTTCCTTTATGGAAGACTACACCTATGACTATAAGCATGAGGTGATTCTTGGCTCTCACATGCTGGAGGTTGATCCCGGCATTGCAGCGGATAAGCCGAGAATTGAGGTGCATCCGCTGGGCATCGGCGGCAAAGAGCCGCCTGCAAGACTGGTCTTTGAGGGAATTGCAGGCAAGGCAAAGGTGCTCTCCCTGATTGATGCAGGCGGCAGAATGCGCTTGATTGTGCAGGATGTTGTATGTGAAAAGCCTTTCCAGGATATGCCGAATCTGCCGGTTGCCCGTGCTACATGGAAGCCGATGCCGAACTTCCTGACAGGTCTGGAGTGCTGGATTGTTGCAGGCGGTGCGCACCATACTGTGCTGTCTTATGACATTACGGATGAAGCGGTTCAGGATTTCGCACGCATCATGAATCTGGAGTTGGTATGTATCAACGAAAATACTACCACGGTTGGTCTGGAACGTGACCTGATGCTTGGCGATATTCTGTATCGCAGATAATATTGATAAGATGAAAAGAAGCCCTTTGTAATCACAGAGGGCTTCTTTATTTGTGAAAAATATACGATTTTATACTGCAAAAATTGTGCATGATGTGAATTGTATAATATTGCAAAATAGGATATAATTATAACTGGATAGCGCTATCGGAAGTATCAGTTGCTTTATGAGGATGTTTCATTCGCCGGTATTGTCAGATACCGTGCTTTGAAACTGTAACCAATGAGAATAGGAGGAGTTTTCTTGGACGCAAAAGCATTGCATAAAATCAGTTATGGATTGTTTGTACTGACTTCCTGCAGTGACGGCAAGGATAACGGCTGTATTATCAATACTGCGATTCAGGCCGCATCTGCACCAAATCAGCTGAGTATTTCTGTGAATAAGGCAAATTACACCTGCGAGATGATTGCCAAAAGCAAAAAATTTGCTGTGTCTGTCATCAGTCGGGATGCCTCCTTTGATTTATTCCGGCATTTCGGCTTTCAGAGCGGCAAAGATACAGACAAGTTTGCAGGGTATACCGGCTGTGAACGTGATAAAAACGGTGTGTATTATCTGCTGACAGGAACAAATGCCTGTTTTTCTGTGCAGGTCAGCCAGATGGTGGACCTTGGCTCACACATAATGTTCATCGGTGAGATTACAGATATGCAGGTATTGAGTGCAGTTCCTTCTGTAACCTACAGTTATTACCTGGAAAACATCAAGCCCAAGCCGGTTGCTGCAGGTACTACACCGGATGGTCAGACCATCTGGCGCTGCACCATTTGTGGGTATGAATATGTTGGAGAAGAGCTGCCGGCGGATTTCATCTGTCCGCTGTGTAAGCACCCTTCATCCGACTTTGAAAAAATTGCAATGAAAACGGAGGATAAGAAAATGGCAAAGTATGTATGTCCTGTATGTGGTTATGTGCACGAGGGCGATGAGGCACCGGAAAAGTGCCCCCAGTGTGGTGTTCCGGGTTCCAAATTTATAAAGAAGGATGACAGCGCAGAGCTGACATTTGCTTGTGAGCATGAAGTCGGAATTGCAAAGAGTGTGACAGACCAGGAAATCCTGGATGGTCTGCGTGCAAACTTCTCCGGCGAATGCACGGAAGTTGGCATGTATCTTGCAATGGCTCGTGTTGCTCACAGAGAGGGTTATCCGGAGATTGGCCTTTACTGGGAAAAGGCAGCATATGAGGAAGCAGAGCATGCTGCCAAGTTCGCTGAACTGCTGGGCGAAGTGGTTTCTTCTTCTACAAAGGAAAACCTGGAAAAGAGAGTTGCAGCTGAGCATGGTGCAACAGAAGGCAAGCTGAAGCTGGCTCAGAAGGCAAAGGAGCTGAATCTGGATGCAATCCATGACACTGTTCATGAGATGGCTAAGGACGAGGCCAGACATGGAAAGGCTCTTGCAGGCCTGCTGAAGAGATATTTCGGCGAGTAAGCCATTTTAATATGTATTGAAAAAAGCCATAGTGTTACGGATAAATTGTCTGTAATACTAAGGCTTTTTATTTATGCTGTATTGTCATGATCCCGTCGGGCGGTGTAATACTCATGCACCAGGCTGCGGTAGCCAAGGGCTTTTAAGTCTGCGTATCGAACCTGATAACGGGATTTGCGGTGCGTTCCGCTGATGAGATAGCGAATGCAGTCCTGGGCATATTGGTCAATAATATGCAGACTGTCGGCGGTATTGATGACAGAGAAAAACCACAGCTTCCAGGAAAGACTGTGTTCATCTGTATGTTCCAGCAATTTGCGGTTGAAAATGCGGATGAAAGCGGCGGCTGCTTTTGTGCCCTCCACCTGATTCCGCTGACGCCATCGCATCAGTGCTCTTGTTTTTCTGCGCATTTTCTGCTTTATTTTTTGAACAGATGCAGGTGCAATATCAATGATGCCGCTGCAATAAGAGAATCCGAGAAAATGCCAGCCTTTCTCAGGTTCAAAATAGAATTCTTTTTCCGGATTGACGGTCAGCCCACGTTTTTTCAGATATTGCTGAATGAATCCTGCATACTGCTGACACTCTGAAAGACTGTCTGCAAACAAAATGATATCGTCTGAATATCGTGCATATGGTATATCAGAAAAATACATATCCAGTTTGCGGAGAAATACATTTGCGTAGAAAGAGGCCAGTGGCGTGCCTGCCATTATGCCCTTGGTTTCTTTGATGATGCATTTGTTTTCCAGTACACATTCTTCCAGAAGCAGTCTGCTTAAAAACTGAAGCAGCGGTGCATCACCCTGAATGATTTCTGCTAGTTCATTCAGCAGCAGAGGCACAGGCACAGAATTAAAATAGTTGCTGATATCTGCCTTATAGGCGTAATATGCCTTTTTCCGGCTGAACTTTGTCAGGGTACGAATGGCATCTTTGGCAGTACGTCCCGGCCGAAAGGAGTATAGATTTCGTGAAAAGAGTGCATTATATTTTCGCAGCAGAAGATAGGTCAGCAGTTTCAGTACTATGTTTGCATCTGATGGATATGTGTAGACAATCCTTTTCTTTTCGGAAGACATTTTGCTGATGATTGCTTTTCGAGGCAGGGGAAAGGATTCACCCTGTAAAATCATCTGCACAACAGGCAGATATCTTTTCTCGTCAATAAAGTTCTTCAGTTCATTACGAAACTGCTCTGTGCAGATCAAGGAAGTTTTGTATTCCAAAAAAGCATGCCATACTTTTTCATCAGACAGCTGATTCAGCAGGCTCATTTCATCATCCTTTCAGGGAAGTATCATACTATGATGCTGGTCTTTCTATATCCATAAAAAAACAGAAAGAAAAAGCGTTAAAGCCTGGAAAATTCCAGGAAGTACAAGACCGTACACAAATCAGCTGCCTGCGAAGCATAAAAAAGATTTGTGCCGGGTCCGCCACAGGCGCAGAGCGTTTTCTTTCTGTTTTTATCAATATGAACCGCTCATCTGAGCGCGTTATTTGTACGATTGATGACATAGGAACGTGTATTCCACCAGCCATGATAGTCATAGTAAAAGCGCAGATAGGGAATATGGAGTTTGGCACAGTCGCAGCGAATCTTCTGAGGGTTGCTTTTGCGTGAAACCAGTTCGATCACCAGGCATTTGTTCGCATCTTTCATAAATGTATACACTGTGCGGTTCTGTATATTCTCTTTCGTCAGCGAATACTGTGAAAAAGAAGACTGAAAGATATCTTCAAAGTATTGTTCATAGCTTCCGTGATAGGAATACTGGTTTTCCTCCTCCGGCATAGTGGGTCCCCATGACTGTCCTTGGGGTGTTTTCTGCTGTACGGCTGCGGAATGTATGTTCTGGGGCTGTGTGGTTTGACGGGGATTCTGTGTGGCTGTGGAAGCCTCCTGATTGATGTATTTTGAGATATCCTTCAGCATATCGACAGCATCATTTTTTCTGGAAAAAAGTTTATCTAGCAATCCCATATAATCCTCCATTCTGCACGATTGCTGTAATGGATATCGACTGTAATATCATTCAGGCGTGCAGTGTTTTTTTTATTATAGCATAGATAAACTTTTTTTTCAATAGGATTTTCTATAAAATATTGTAAAATCAGTATGAGTAGACAAAACAGCCGGAATATGGTATAATATAACATATCAAATCCCTGTGAAATCACAGTTTTCATAAAGGAGAAGAATAGAATGCTGATTGCAATTATGATTTTTGTGATAATTAGTATACTGCTTCAGATGCTTGTTATCTACATGCTTTTTAAAAGCAGGAGCCATCAGACAATCCCGATGCTGCAGCGTATGCAGAAGGAAGAACAGAATCTGCGGCGTGAACAATCCAAATCTACAAATGATGCCATTGAAATGTCAATGCGAATGCTGAACGATTCCATTTCCCAGAATCAGGCACAAACCCGTGATACCACTGCCTCCCAGTTAAAACAGTTTGAAATCAGAATTCAGGGACTGGAATCAGAAAATGCAGCCAATATGGCAGCACTTCGCAATACAATAACGCAGCAAATGGAACAGCTTCGCATGCAGAATGAGGCTCGTCTGAAAGAGATTCAGACCACAGTGGATCATACATTGCATGAACAGCTGGAAAGCACCATGAACGAAAGCTTCAAAAAAGTGGTAACAAGTCTCGAAGCAGTATATAAGGGTCTTGGAGAAATGAAAAACCTTGCAGAAGATGTGGGCGGCTTAAAACGTGTGCTTGCCAATGTGAAAACCAGAGGCACCCTTGGTGAAATACAGCTGGGCAGCATTTTGCAGGAGATTCTTGCACCGGAACAATATGATACCAATGTGGAGACCGTTCGAGGCACAAATAAACGTGTGGAGTTTGCAATTAAACTACCCACAGAGGATGGACAGCCTGTTTATCTGCCGATTGATTCCAAATTTCCTGCGGATTGCTATATGCAGCTGATAGAAGCACAGGAATCCGGAGACAAAGCACAGGTGGAGACGGCACAAAGCAATCTCCGCCAGCGCATTCTCAGTTTTGCCAAGGATATCCGTACAAAATATATTCATGAGCCGGAAACAACAGCATTCGGTATTATGTTCCTTCCCTTTGAGGGACTGTATTCCGAAGTGGTGAACAGTGGGCTGACAGAGGAACTGCAGCAGAAATATTCTGTGAATGTTGCAGGACCCTCTACCATGGCGGCCATGCTGAATGCATTGTATATGGGATTTCGTACGCTTGCGATACAGAAACAGTCTGACCGTGTATGGCAGATACTCAGCGGCGTTAAAACGGAATTTAGTAAATTTGAAAGTGCCCTTTCTTCAACCCAGAAGAAAATCCAGGCGGCAGGAACAGAACTGGACCAGCTTGTTGGTGTGCGTACAAGAGCAATCAATAAAAAGCTGGCAGATGTACAAAATATCAGCCTGCTGTCAGAAACACCGGAAAACACAATGCCGATGGAATCTGAATTCTGATTCCATCGGCATTGCCGTTCTTAGTTTTCGTGATTGGCTTGAATCAGCGTTGTAATTTGTTCCCTGGCTGCTGCAGAATCGATTCCATTGGTGCTATAGTAAGCATAGCTGCAGGTACCGTCATTCCAGACAGCCAGGAACACCTGATCCCTATTTCCTTTCAGCGTAACAGGGGTGTTCTCCAGTTCCATATTTTCTTCAAAGTCATATTCATTGTAGTCGCCTGAGATATCCTCTGTGCCTTTCGCTTTTCGCAGGCGCAGTACTTCCGGTTCTCCGTAAATCACATCAATCATGCAGTCAGTTGCCTGAATGGAAGTACGGGGAGTGCCGCTCAGCATATCAGGAATCATAAATGGAACACCGCTTGCCTGGACTGCTTCGTCAATGGTGGCATAATCGCACCATGGATTGGCAATCTGAGTGCTTTCATTGTAATCTTCATAGCCGGTATCCGTTTCTTCACTGATATCCAATGTAAGATTCTGTTCACGAAGAATGGAACAATTGCCGTCCGGATCCTCATAAATATACAGGATGACCCAGGCAGGCTGTGCACCTGGGAAAACACCTGTGCCAAGGCAGAGGACAGAATAATTGGTTCCGGAAACGGTCTGGGTGCCCAACAGGGATACAGCTTCGTATTCCATACCAACCAGTGAACTCGTTGCCTTTTCAAAAGCTGCCTTTGCCTTGGGATTATTATCGATTGCTGTACGGCTTTTTGAAGTATTCCATCCGCCATCGATAGTGATATTATCTTCAATACTATCAGAGCTGCCTTGAGAATTCGAATGGAAGGAACAAGCAGTCAGGCATGTGCCAAGAAGCAGTGCCAGGGGGAGGAGCAGGGCTTTTTTCATTCTGAATCATCCTTTCGTTATCTATTTTGCTATACATAAGGGGCAATGCAAAACAAAATTACAATTCGTAAATTATGATGGATATATTATAACATGTATATTTTAAAAAAGCAAGTACTTTTTTAAAATTTTATTAAAGTTTTTTTGATTATAGACCATTTGGCAACAATTTATAATGCATACAGAACCGAAAAAGGATTTTGGATGGCATTTTGACATCAGAAACGGATCATCCTTATTTTATTGTGAGAATCAGGAATGATTGTCTTGACTATTTCTATATTATATAGTATAATAGATAGGATACGGATAAAGTAAAGGCTTGTATCATACAGAAGAACACAGTTTTTTACTGTTTTTTTTTCAATTTTCAAAAAAGTATCAAAAAAGTATGGTACAATACATGCGAAGGAGTGAAAGCATCAATGGCAATCTATCTGGATTCTGCTGCCACCACCTGTCCAAGTGAAACCTGCATTCAAAGTATGACAGAGGCGATGCGAGGCCATTTCGGCAATCCGTCCTCTCTGCACAGCGTCGGACTGGATGCGCAATTGGTGATGGATCGGGCGAGAAAACAGATTGCGGCTTCTCTTGGCTGCGAAAGTGCAGAGATTCTGTTTACTTCCGGTGCAACGGAAAGCAATCATCTTGCCATTCGCGGCGCTGCAATGAAATATGGAAAACGGCTGCGGCGTGTGATTACCACAACGGTGGAACACGCATCTGTGCGAGGGGCTTTTGATATGCTGGAGGAGCAGGGATTCGAAGTGATTCGGATTGCCCCCGGTCCCGATGGCAGCTATACTGCAGATCAGGTGATGGAGTCTGTGAATGAAAACACCTGCCTGATCAGTATGATGATGGTGAACAATGAAACGGGTGCGATTCTGCCGGTTCAGGAAATCTTTACCAGAGTCAAGAGAGATTATCCCCAGGTTATTACCCATTGCGATGCGGTGCAGGGATATATGAAGCTGCCGGTACAGCCGGAAAAAATGCATGCAGATTTGCTGACTGTCAGTGGACATAAAGTGCATGCCTGCAAGGGAATCGGTGCGCTGTATCATAAGAAGGGTGTCCGTCTGGCATCTCTGATGAAAGGCGGAGAGCAGGAGCAGGGAATCCGCCCCGGAACGGAATCGGTTCCGTTGATTGCAGGATTCGGAGCAGCTGTTGAGGAGCTGCGGAAGACGATTCCCAGCCGAGGAGAATACATTTCTGCTTTGCGTTCGGAGTGTATCCGGGCATTGTCTGCGTTAGATGGCATAGCTATCCAGTCACCTGAAGAGGGATCGCCGTATATTCTGAGCTTTTCCGTGAAAGGCCTGCGTTCTGAAACGATGCTGCATTTTCTGGCGGAAAAAGGGGTTTCTGTTTCCAGCGGTTCTGCGTGTTCCAAAGGAAAGCAAAGCGGCGTTCTGCAGCAATTCGGCATAAAACAAGATCTGGCAGACAGTACATTGCGTGTCAGTTTCTGTATGGATAACACGGCAGAGGATATGCATGCACTGGCGGCATATCTGGAGGAGGCGCAGGCGAAGCTTGTGCATAAACGATAATTTGAAAGGGTATGGACAAATGAAAGAGATTATCTTGGTAAAATATGGCGAGATGGCATTGAAGGGCATGAACAGAAGCACATTTGAAGATGTGCTCCTGCGGAATATCCGCTTCCGTCTCAAAAAAATCGGCAAATTTTCCTATGCAAAAGCACAGTCTACAATTTATATTACACCGGAAACTGAATCCGATGAAGAAAGAGATGAGCTGCTAAATGCAGCAATGCTGCGTCTGAAAAAGATTTTTGGCATTGCAGCATTGTGCCGTGCATTGACCTGTGAAAAGGATTTTCAGAACATTGCTGAGAGAGCCGTTCCCTATTTGCAGGATACACTGACAGCTGCTAAGACATTTAAGGTCGAGGCAAAGCGTGCAGATAAAGCATTCCCGATGAAATCACCGCAGATTTGCGCAGAGCTTGGCGGCATTCTTTTACAGAATTATCCGCATCTGAAGGTGGACGTCAATCATCCGGATGTTACCGTTACTGTTGAAATCCGTGATGTGAATGCATATGTGCATGCGGCAAAGGAAAAGGGTGCAGGCGGTTTGCCGGTGGGAACTGCAGGCAATGCAATGCTGCTGCTGTCCGGCGGTATCGACAGCCCGGTTGCAGCCTATATGATGGCAAAACGTGGTCTTCGTATTTCAGCATGCCATTTTGCAAGCCCGCCCTATACCTCAGATCGTGCCAGGATGAAAGTTGAGCAACTGTGCGAGAAGCTGACACCGTGGTGCGGCAGCATGGCTTTCTATTGCATTCCCTTTACAGAGATTCAGGAGGAACTCCAGAGAAATTGTCCGGAGGAATTCTTCACCATTCTGATGCGCCGTCTGATGATGGAAATTGCATGCAGAATCGCAGAAAAAGAAAACTGCGGTGCTGTGATTACTGGTGAAAGCCTTGGCCAGGTTGCAAGCCAGACACTGCCTGCAATTGCCTGCACAGATGCTGTTGCCACCATGCCGGTACTGCGCCCCCTGATTGGAATGGACAAAGTTGAAATAATTAACATTTCAAGAACGATTGACACCTATGAAACATCCATCCAGCCTTATGAGGATTGCTGTACAGTATTTACTCCAAGACACCCGAAACTTCGTCCGGTGCTTGCAGAGATTGAAGAAGCGCAGAAGGAAGTGGACTTTGCGCCAATGATTGAAAGAGCCATTGAAAATGCAGAAATGAAAGTATTTGCACAGCATGTTTCCGAAAATCAGAACCTTTGAGTGTTTCATGTGGAACAAATACAATTGGTGGAAATATGAATATTAGCGAAATAATAAAGCCTGAATATGGTAAAAATGACCAAATTATGTATGGGGACCTTGACAAAACAGTCGCTGATGTAGTACAATTATTAATGGAGAATAGGCTAACTGTATCTACGGGCGAAAGCCTGACAGGAGGTTTGCTCTCTGAGCGCATAACATCAGTTTCAGGCGCATCCGGCGTGTTTGAACTTGGAATCTGCACCTATTCTGATTTGATGAAGCAAAACATGCTTCATGTCCCGTCCGATATTCTGCTGCAGCATGGGGCAGTAAGCCGGCCGACCGCATATGAAATGGCAAAAGGTTTACGGCAAATGTCAAAAGCATCCCTGTGTCTGACAGTAACGGGTTTGGCAGGGCCGGGAGGCGGTTCAACGATACTACCAGTTGGTACTGTCTATGCCGGTTTCGCTTATCAGAATCAGGTGGCTGCGACTCTGTTGAAATTGTGGGAATTCCCGGAATTAGACAGGGAAGGGGTTCGGAGAAAAACCGCTTTATGTGTTTTTCAACTTGCGAAACAATTGCTGCTTGCATAACGACAGTACAGGTTGTTGTGCTGCATCAACCTGAAGCACAATCTTTGATAAGACTATGCTGCTCTGCATAGATTGAAGCTGAGAATGAATGCTAAATGATGGAGGCGCTGAAATGGATCTTAGAAATAGAGATCTCGAAAAATCCGGGGAAGATTTCGATGCCAATGCACAGAACAGAACCCAATCAGGGAATTCACCTTTGCGTGAGAGTGCAGGAAGTTCGCCGAGAAGAGCTTACAATAATCGTCAGGTGCTCAGAAGATCTGCTGGACATGCAGGCGTTGACGCAGATGACGATGAAACGGAAGCAATGATTGACGAAACAAAGCATTTTTCCGATGAGATGGGGAAAGAAAAGTTGGATGGCGCAATATCAGAACCGGAAACCGCTGATTCTTTGAACGTATCTGAAGCTCCTTCTATTCGTCCTGAAAAGAAGGAAGAGGGAAGAAAAAGCCCGAATTTGAGCCGGACAAACGGCAGCCGCATTTCTGGGGAAGCAGAGACTTTGCAGTCCTCAAAAAAGCAAGCCGGAATGAATGGCGAAAAGCCGAAGAAAAAGAAGAAGAAGCGCAGTCATTATACCTTTGTAGATATCTTGAAAGTATTTTTGCCCTGGCGTGGGGATTCTGTACTGGAGTCAGTCCGGAAAATTGTGTTCTCGACAGCACTGGTTGTTGTGGGCGTTTGTTCGTTTTTGATTGGATCCTATTATATTGACTTGTACAAAGCCAAACAGGAGTACAATAAAATCCAGCAGATGCTTGAAGAATCACGTGGCAACAGAGGATTTCAGACACAGGAGACATCCGAAGCAGAAGATCCGGTAACCGGCGATGTATTTGAGTATCTGGAGTATAACGATGTAGCGAACAGATTACTGAGCCAAAACCCCGACCTTGTGGGCTATATTACGGTTCCGGGAACACTGGTAAGCTATCCCGTTGTGCAAAAGAAGTCGAAAGATATCCAGGTTAATATGAATGACTATTACCTTTACCGCACCTTCCATCAGGAGGACAGCCGTTCTGGTTGTATCTTCATGGACTATAGGTGTCACTTTGATGAGGTGGTGGAACATCGCCGCATCGAAGATAATTCCGGCAATGTTTTTATTTATGGTCATAATATGAACAATAGAACAATGTTCGGAAGCCTTCGTGACTATGTGAATAATCCGTCTTTCTATAAGGAACATCCGATTGTTCAGCTGTCATCCTGCTACAAGGATTATACCTATAAGATTTTTGCTATCATTATCGTTGACGGCGAGGATTATGATTCCGAGTATGCTTTTGACTGCTGGAATACACTGGAGTTTCCGGATGAAGAAACATTCTATTGGTATGTGAACGAGGCAAAAAAACGCACACTCATAAGCAATGACATTGATGTGAAGTATGGGGATCCGATTTTGTCACTGTATACTTGTAACGGATTGGTTCCAAATGCAAAGCTCATTCTCATGTGCAGAGAGGTTCGTGCCGGCGAAGATCCTTATGAGGGTACAGAGAATGCCACATTGAATAAGAATGTGCTGTATCCAAAGGCCTACTACGACAGTGGCCATCCTGTTAATTACGATCCCAATCTTTTCGTGCCCTATGGCGCAGAGTCGTAATTCGGGAATCGATTTCTTTCAGAAATCAGGCTGAAGAATAACCGGAAGCATTGCGGCAAACGAACGAGTTTCCGTTTTGAAGAAGCGTTGTTTTTTGGTTTCGCTGCTTCATATTGTTCAATGAGAGACATCAGCGAACGGCGATGTTCTCAACGCAGCTGGGATGCTGCGGCGCACATCTTCGCAATATGATACGAATGCAGCTAATAGAGAGATGTACGCAGAAACAACAAAACTGCGAATAGAACAATGTATCACAATGATACACGCGGGGAATCTGTTTGGGACAGGTGCTTTGCGAAAGGGAGACAGAACGATTAGACAAAATCCTCACAGCAATCTTGGGGAAATAAAGCCGGGTTAACCTGGTGAGATTGAAAATTGGAGTGAAACTATGCAAGCTCGAACGCGCAGAAACCGCGTGGCAATCCTGCTTTCTATGATTCTGTGTTTCACAAGTACATGTGCAATGCAGGATAACAGAGATGCCATGCAGCGCTCCGGCTCTGCTAATGTAGCTTATGCTTTTGGTACGATCAGCGGAAAAAATGAAACGGATGAACATGCTGTTTCTGACAACGCTGTGTCGGAAGAGGGCACGGGTAAAGTTGCCGACTGGTGGAAGGCAGATTTAAATCAATATGATAATAGTCTGTCGCTGGTCAGCTACGAGGCAGAGAATCAGGGGCCGGACGAACCGCTAACGACGACTACTGCACTGACAACAAATACCATCATCTCCGGTGAGATAAATAATAAAAACACAGGAGACTCTGTTCATACAGAAAAGCCTGCAACTACAACTATCACGGAACCTGCAATCACAACTCCTCAGTCAGTCAACGCAGCTCCGGGTAGCGTCGTATTCTATACGTCGGGACATGGTCACGGCGTTGGAATGAGTCAGTATGGTGCGAATTTTTATGCAATATACGATGGCTGGACTTATGATCAAATTTTAAGCTTATATTATCCTGGTACACAGCTTGTTCAAACCGGTACGCAGGAGTGGAACAAAATGACAGTAGGCGGAAAGACAGATACCGTGGTATCTATTCTTTCCCAGATTGTTTACAACGAAATGGGTGATACGTTCTCACCTGAAGCCTATAAAGCGCAGGCGGTCGCTGCATATTCATTTTATCTTTACAATGGATATGGCGCAGGTATGATTTGCAAATCAAATCCGCCGCAGAGCATTGTAGATGCTGTTCGTTCAGTATGCGGCATTGCTCTTTATTATAACGGTGCTCCGGCACTGACATCGTTCTATGCATCCAGCAGCGGAACAACTGCTTCCTGCAAAGATATCTTTTCTTCAGATGTTCCTTATTTAAGAAGCATCACAGTACAGCACGATGAATCTTCGGATCCGAATTACCATTCTGCAAAGGTTTTCACTGCATCCGAATTGAAATCAAAATTGGAACGAAAGTACAATATTACCTTGACTGGCAACCCATGTGATTGGATTAAACTTGAGTACGGTGACGGCGGCTATGTGGCCTATGCTGTAATCGGCGGGCAAGTTCGTGTAAGGGGCAATGACCTGAGAGGCGTATTGAATCTGAAGTCTCCGAAGTTTGAGTTTGAATACATTGAGGACATTGCAAATGTAAATCCCTCCGTGTCATCGAGTGTCTCGACTAGTACCATTACAAGTAATGCTACGAGCGGACCGATGCCGGCTGTAAGTTCAGATATCACAGTTAGCAGTGAATCTGCTTCTTCGTCATCTGAGTTAGCGACACAAACTGAAATGTCGAATGAGACAACTGAATCACAGATGGATTGATTCTGGGATTTATTGAGATTGAAAGAAAGCCGTACAGTTTATGCTGTGCGGCTTTCTTTGTGGTTATGCTATTATAACAAAAGCATGGGCTGTGTACCAAGTGATACACAGCCCATGAAAATATATTATCGATTAAGCAGGCATAACAGGCATCAAACTCGCTGCCTTCATGTCCTTCTCTGTCAGCATATCCACAAGTTCCTTGCGGTCTGCAGCAGTCAGCGGTGCATCAATAACAAATGCGGCATCAGTCACATTGACAACGCTGTCTGTCAACTGCTTCTTGTCCAGATATGCATTCAGCAGTGCTGTTGTTTCCACAGTATCCTGTGCGGTTTCAAAACGTACAAACAGACCACAGACCAGATCTTCAATTCCTGCCACAAAATCCTGTGTTTCTGCGTCAACCCAGAACTGAGAGAATACAGTCTTGTGATGCTTGACTGCTTCGATTACGTCACCCATAACAGCACTTGCCGTCGGGAATTTACCTGCGCCACGGCCACTGAAGTATGCACGATCAATGGCGTCGCCCTCAACCTGTACGCAGTTGAATACGCCGTCAACACGGGAAATCAGATTCTCGTGAGATACGAACATAGGCATAACAGCCGGCAGAATTCGGTTTTCATCCAGCTTCACAACGCTGGCAATCAGTTTTACTGCACCGTCCAGCTCATCAGCAGCGGTGGTATCCTCCAGGGAAATCTCACGGATGCCCTTGGTGTATACGCTCTCCGGATAAACATGCTTGCCGAACACCAGAGAAGAAAGAATACAGATTTTGCGGCAAGCATCGTGACCATCCACGTCCGCACTGGGTTCACGCTCTGCGTAGCCGTGATCCTGAGCACGCTTCAGCGCATCATCAAAGCTCATGCCATCAGAAACCATTTTGTTCAGAATATAGTTTGTAGTTCCGTTCAGGATACCATAGATTGCGCTGATATCATTTGCAGCAAGGCATCTGTGAAGCGGGCGGATAATCGGTATTGCGCCGCCTACACTTGCCTCAAAGAAACAGTTGCAGGAATGCTCTTTTGCGCAGGAAAGCAGCTCAGCACCCTTCTTTGCAATCAGCTCCTTATTGGAAGTGACAACGCTCATACCCTTTTCCAGGCACTGCATCAAAAATGTGAATGCCGGCTCCACACCGCCCATACATTCAGCAACAACAGTGACATCCGGGTCATTTAGAATAGTGTCAATGCTCTTTGTGAATTTATCAGCGAACGGAGAATCCGGGAAATCACGCAAATCAAGAATATGGCCGATTTCCATCTCAGAACCAGCTTTTTCTTCAATCTTATGTCGGTTTTTGTAGAACAACTCAACGACGCCGGAACCAACGGTACCAAAACCTAATACAGCAAACTTTTTCATCTTTTCTCGCCCAATTCAGGGCTCTGACCTCATTTCTTTCAAATTTTTACAACTGTTTATGAACCGGAAAGCAAGCGGACTTCCACAACGCCCTTGCGCTCGGAAAGCTCTGTACACAATGCTGTCACTCCTGCTGAATCCTGTAATCGGAATGTGACGGTAACTGTCGCTGCGCCATCCACAGGTATGCTCTGATTCAGCGTCAGGACATTTGCGGAAGCGTTTGTCAGAGAGTGAAGCACTCCTGACAGCACGCCGGATTCATCGTGCAAAAGCAAATACAGCGTGAAAACATGGTCCTGCATCTGATCTTCATACATAAAAACATAGTCCCGATATTTGTAGAATGCGCTTCTGGAAATACCAACGGAACGGCAAGCGGCGGAGGAACTGCGTTCTTCTTTATTTGCCAGCATTCTTTTGACTTGAAGTGTTTTCAAAATGACTTCCGGCAACACAGTTGCATCCACTACAACCCAGTTTTTATCCTGTACAGACAATGCATCTGACCTCCCACTTCATCCGTCTATGACGGACAGTTGTATTCGATATGCATTCATTATAGCATATTTTTTTTATTTTGTCAAGTCTTGACAGGAATTGAAACGAATCCCTTGCTAATGATTCAAAAATAATAAAGATTTGCCTTGTGCATTTCGCACAATTCATACATGTATTTCTAGTTACCTATGATAAACTATTGATTTTACCCAATATTCTATTGACCTTTTATAAATAGTATGCTAAAATGTATAGGAATGATAGTTCAATTTTGCAGGATAGAAGGGATATTATGGCTTTTTTTAGAAAATTGATATGCTATGCAGCTTCATGTACCATTTTGTTGGCGCAATCTTTCTCCATGTGTGCTCTTCGTGCAAATGGTGCTTTTGAAACATCTGCACAACCAGATTACACATTGTATCCGGAATATAATCGTTCATCTATGGCACTCCTTGCAGACAGAATCTACGCAGAACCGGGAGAAACCGTTGATTATCATATTTATCTGTGTAAGAATACGGGGTATCGTGCTGTTGGAATGACTGTGGATTATGACAGTCAGCTGAATCCCGTTCTGGATGATGAGGGGAATATTGCTGTAACATTTGGCGAAGCTATGGACGATTTGCAGGCAATTTATGCAAGTAATACGGATTCGCTTTGCAGATATGCTGTAGCAGGTATTCCACAATCTGATTTGTCAGCGGAGAAAGACAGCGGCATCATGTTTACTGTATCCTTTACGGTTCCGGAGAATGCAGTACCTGATACAAAATATACCATTACACCGACAATCAAGCAGTTACTGGAAAATAGCCGGTATTCCATTGGCATAAGAGGGTACGCAGGCTGGATCACGGTTATTTCGCCGCGTCCCAAAACGGTTGCGGAGGGATTCTGCGGCGCAGATATGGAAAATATCCAATGGCGGTTGGATGATGCCGGCAGCCTGTATTTGTCCGGTTCAGGAGAAATGGCAGATTACACTCCGGAATTTCCTGCACCCTGGTATCATTATCAGCAGGATATTTTGCAGGTGGAGATCGGAGAGGGAATAACCTCTGTTGGCGATTATGCTTTTTCCGGCTGTACGAATCTGGAGACATGGTCATTGCCTGGAAGCATCCGTAACATTGGCACCGGTGTTTTCTATGACTGCGGTGCAATACAGCAATACACTCTGGATGCCTCATGTAAGGAGTATCAGATTAGGGATGGCATTCTGTATTCTGCAGATGCCACAGAGATACTGTGGGCTTCCTCCGATATCACAAAATGCAGAATCCTGAAGACGGTCACTGCGATCAACACCTTTGCCTTTGATTCCTGCAATCATCTGGAAGAGGTTTTCTATGAGGGTGCACCTTTTATGTGGGCCGGCATTGATATTTATGAGGGGAACAGCGTGTTATTTATGTGTCCGCTTTCGTTTGGTGAAAAGGATCCTGAAACGACGACAACAACCACCACAACAACTACTACCACCACAGAGATCACTACAACCACGGAGACCACCACAACCACAGAGACCACCACAACCACAGAAACAACCACAACCACAGAGACCACCACAACCACAGAAACAACCACAACCACCGAGACCACTACAACTGTCCCAATGCCTGCTGTACCAAGGGAGTACGATATTAATATGGATGGCATTGTCAGTATTGCAGATGCTGTTATGATGAGTGAGATTCTGACCGAGGATTCCTCTATGTATTCCGTTCTGGCCATGATTGCACCCAAATGCGATTTGGATCATAATGGCATCATAAATCTGAATGATTTCTATTGTATATTGAAGGTATTATTATAAAGGGGATTTGAAATGAAATACAGAAAAATGACAGCAGCATTGCTTTCCCTGGGCTTGTTTGGAACGCTCTTTACCTCTGCTCCAAATTCTCCTGCCCTGGCTGCAGAAGAAGTATTGTTTTCCGAATTGACAGATACGCCTTTTCAGAACGGCGATCCTTTTAAAGGCGTGGATGTTTCCTCTGTAATTTCTTTGGAGAACAGTGGTGTAATCTTCCGAAATCGCCAGGGAGAGGAACAGGATATTTTTCAGACATTGGCGGAGGCAGGCGTAAATACGATTCGTGTGCGCATCTGGAATCATCCTTACAACAGTAATACAAAGGCGTGTTATGGCGGCGGCATATGTGATGCCGATGTGGCAGAACAGATAGCAAAGCGTTGTGCCAAAGCAGGCCTGAAAATGCTGCTGGATTTTCACTATTCCGATTTCTGGGCAGACCCTGGAAAGCAGACCGCACCCAAGGAATGGCAGAATCTCAGCGTGGATCAGAAAGCAGCAGCCATTTATCAGTATACAAAGGATGTGCTGCAAAAGATTGATGCCACAGGGGCAGATATTGCAATGGTACAGGTCGGAAATGAGACAACGACAGGTATGTGCGGCGTGATGCTGGAGAAATATCAATGGAGTGCCGAAGGATGGAATGAACTGGCGAAGCTGTTTAACGCAGGCGCAAAGGCAGTCAGGGAATATAGAAAAGATACACTGGTTGTACTGCATTTTACCAATCCGGAAAAAGCTTCTAACATGAACTATATTGCAAAAATGCTTTCTGAATCCCATGTTGACTATGATGTATTTGCAACTTCCTATTATCCCTATTGGCATGGCACTCTTTCCAATTTAACCAATGTGCTGTCTTCCGTTTCTGCGGCGTATCATAAAAAAGTAATGGTTGCAGAAACTTCCTGGCTGCGCACAATGGAAAATGGCGATGGCTTTGCCAATACCATTTCCAGCCGTGAGGCAATGGGGGATTATGTGTCTTATGAAGTGAGTCCCCAGGGGCAGTCTGCTTTTCTCCATGATTTGTTTCAGGCAGTGGCTGCTGTGCCGGAGGGCATGGGCATTGGTGTGTTTTATTGGGAGCCTGCCTGGCTTCCTGTGGGCAGCAATTACAATCAGAATCAGATGCTTTGGGAACAATACGGTGCTGGATGGGCTACACAATCCGCTGCTGAATTTGACAAAGACGCAGGGAAGTATTATGGCGGCAGCAGTGTTGATAATGAATCCTTGTTCAGCTGGGAGGGAGTGCCCCTGGATTCGCTGTATGTGTTTTCAACTGTACATGGTACAGCATCCGGCAGGAATGAATATGGCACAAATCTGCTTGAAAACGGTGGTTTTGAAGCAAATGGCGGATGGTCTGACCGTCCGTTTGGATGGGAACTGCACCCCACTGCGGATGCACATTTTGATGTGCGGGCCGAAGATGTCCGCACGGGTGCATACGCCTTGCACTGGTATTCAGAGAAGGCATTTCAGAATAGCACAGCACGCACAACAGTCACAGTCAAAGAAGATGGCGTATATGAATGTGCTCTGTATTTGCAGGGAGATGAAACCATGCAGTATCTGCTGTCAGCCAGAACTTCCGGCGGTGAATCCGTAAATATATCAGGGAATGGAAGTGGATGGGCAAACTGGCAAAAGCCGACGCTGGACATCTTTGCACGTCAGGGCGAAACCATAATCCTGGAATTGTCAGTTTACGGAAAAGACGGCAGTTATGGTTCTGCAGATGACTGCACAATTCGCCTGAAGAAGGAGAAAAAAACGGAGGGCGATATCAATGCAGATGGCAGAGCAGATATGCAGGATGCAGGGCTGCTGATGCATTATCTACTGACTGGCAGTCAGTTGAGTGATTCTCAGGCTGTGCAGGCAGATATGAATCAAGACCGAAAATTGAACGGATTGGATTTATCCATATTACTCGGTAAACTGAATAAGAAACCATAAAGCAGCATGATTTTAATAGTGTTTGTGCCCGGCAGAACGCTGAGGCTTGAAAGCGTTATGGTGTTTTGAATGAGGCAATACTGCACAAAGTTCATTGTTGAATTTTAGGTAGTATTGCCTCAAAATACTTGACAGATTTTTAGAAATATGCTATACTAAGGATGAACACAGTGTGTGCCGAAACAGATACTCCCGCTCGGTGATTTGATGAAGGCAAACATGCACAGGTGTTCGCTTGGCGATGTCCGAGCTTGTATTGTATCCCTGGATGGGAATAATAACAGGAGGAGGATGTTTATGAAATCCACAAAAATTCAGACTATGGTTGGAATGGGCATTCTGACCGCAATTGTTGTTGTGCTGCAGGCTTTTGCAATCACGATTAAGTTTGGTGTGTTCAGCATCACGCTGGTTCTGGCACCCATTATTATCGGTGCAGCGCTCTATGGCTGGAAGACCGGCGGCTGGCTTGGTCTTGTGTTTGGCGCAATGGTTCTGCTGACCGGTGATGCCGCTCCCTTTATGGCTATTTCCGTCCCCGGCACAATTGCGACATGTTTGCTGAAAGGTGCACTGGCGGGTGTGGCGGCCGGCTTGGTATTCAAGCTTCTGGAGAAGAAGAATGACTGGGTTGCTGTGATTACAGCAGGCGTTGTTGCTCCGGTTGTAAATACTGGTCTTTTCCTGATCGGCTGTGTACTGTTCTTCCTTGACACCGTTTCAGAATGGGGTGCAGGTGCCGGATATTCCAATGTCGGCGCATATTTCCTGTTTGGCTTTGTCGGACTGAATTTCCTGGTGGAACTGGGAATCAATCTGTTCCTGAGCACTGCTGTTGTCAGAATTCTTCGCATTGTGAAGCACAAGAAGAACGCATGATACAGAAGAGGGTTCATGAAATGAAAATTTTGACGATTGATATTGGCAATTCCAATATCTGTATTGGCTGTGTGAACAATCATAAAGTAGAATTTGTTGAGCGTATGCAATCCGACCGCAAGAAAACAGATTTAGAGTTTGCTGTATTGGTAAAAATGGTACTGGAACTGCATAATGTTGATATTTCTTCTTTGCATGGAGCAATCATCTCCAGCGTTGTGCCGCCTCTGACGGATATTATTCGTCAGGCGGTGATGAAGCTGACGGGTATTTCCTCTATGATTGTCGGCCCCGGCATGAAAACGGGTATCAATGTGCTTCCGCAGGGCGTGGGTGCGGATCTGGTTGTAGGTGCAGTGGCAGCCATTCAGTTTTACAGTGCACCGGCAATCATCATTGATATGGGTACAGCAACAACAGTGACGGTTATCAATAAAAACAAGGATTTTATCGGCGGCGCAATTTATCCCGGCGTGGCAATTGCTTTGCAGTCTCTGGAAAGCGGTACGGCGCAGCTTCCCCATATTCAGTTGAAGCAGCCGAAAAAAGTCATCAATATGGATACGATTTCTTCTATGCAGTCCGGTGTAATATACGGCAATGCAGGTGCTATGGATGCGCTGATTGAACGTATGATGGATGAACTTGGCTATTCTGTTACGATTATTGCGACGGGTGGCCTTGCACCTTTGATTGTCCCTCACTGCAAATATGACATTGTCATTGATGATGAATTGCTGCTAAAGGGACTGGATACCTTGTTTTACAAAAACTACAAGTCAGAATAATAAAAAACGAACCATCTTCACGATGGTTCGTTTTTTATCAGTCAGAATCTTTCTGTTCTTCCAATAATGCGTGGTATAATTCCCGTTTTGAGAAGCCGGTTTCATTTGCCAGCTCTTTGCAGACATCGCTTGCACGTTCACCATTGCTGACACGACTTTTTGCCATGGCAAGAACAGCTTCCAGAGAAAGCTGCTGAGAAGAATCTTCTTCCGCAGAGCCTGCAATAACCAGCACAAATTCCCCTCTGGGAGAATTCTGAGTGTAGTACTCCAGTGCCTCAGCCAGCGTGGTTTTTTTCACTTCTTCATGGATTTTTGTCAATTCACGGCAAAGGGTGACAGAGCGGTTGCCAAAGGTCTGATACATATCCTTCAGGGTATTCACCAGCTTATGGGGAGCTTCATAGAATACCATTGTACGCTTTTCATGCTTCAGGGATTCCAGATGGGAGAAACGCTGTTTTTTTGTTACAGACAAAAAGCCTTCAAAGCAGAAACGAGTTGTATCCTGTCCGGAAACTGCCAGAGCAGAAATAACTGCACTTGGTCCCGGAACAACCTGAATCGCAATATTTTCTGCAATACAGCGCTGAACCAGCAAAGCTCCGGGATCGGAAATACAGGGCATACCCGCATCTGTGACAACAGCACAGTTCTCACCTGTATGCAGCCGCTCCACAATCTGAGAAATGACTGCTTCCGGGCTGTGTTCATGGTAGCTTCTCAGGGGTGTATGCAATTCAAAATGGGAAAGCAGTTTTTTTGTAACCCTTGTATCCTCTGCTGCGATAAATGCAACAGAACCTAGTATTTCCAACTGTCGTTCTGTAATATCTCCAAGATTTCCAATGGGAGTGCCAACAACGTATAAAATTCCGCTCATGGTGCATGTTCTCCAAAATAACATAATTGTGCTGCTTCCGAAGTCATTCCTTCTCCGGAACGCATGTACAGCGTCGGCTCGATATTCAGAAAAGGTTTTCCCATTTTAATGCCCTCCAAAAGGAAAAGCCAGGGGGCACTTTCCGGTGTCTTGGAAACCATTCTCAGTCGTTTGGGTTCGATTTTATGGGCACGCATGGCTGCCATGACATCAACGAGGCGCTCTGTTTTGCAGCAGACGCACAGTCTGCCGTGATAATTCAGCAGGCGAAAAGCGGAAGCACAGATATCCCCGATATCGCATGCCACCTCATGCCGTGCAATTTGTTTTGCAGTGCTGCTGGATAGAATACCTGCCTGATTGGCCTTGTATGGCGGATTGCATGTAATCAGGTCCAGCTGTCCGACTGGTGCCCCCGGCCAGAGTTTTGTAAGGTCTGCACAAATCGGATGAATATTCAGCGGACCTTCGCTTTTCTCCATTCCCATTTTTAATTGCTGGATGGCATCCGGCTGGATGTCCACAGCGAAGATTTCCTTCGGAGGATATCTTCTCTGCATTAACATGGGAATGATGCCGCAGCCTGTGCCAAAATCGCAGACTCTGTCCTTGGCACGGTATCTGGAAAATCCGGTTAACAAAAATGCATCTGTGCCAAAGGTGTGATTTTCACTGCGGCACACATATAGGCCGGATTTGAGCAATTCAAATTCCATGGTGTTCCTCTTATCTGATTATGAGCATTGTGCGGATTCGCCCCGCAATTCCTTTGAGGCAGCCGCATTCAGGGATTCATCCGCAGTGATGCCTGCCAGATAGTTATAATACCCCTGAGCTGCAATCATGGCGGCATTATCGCCGCAAAGTGCAATCGGAGGCATATACAGCTGAAAACCATTTTTTGCGCAGGCGGCCTCCAGCGTGCTTCTGACACCGCTGTTTGCGGAAACACCGCCGGACAATGCAATTTTCTGATAACCGAATTCCTTTGCTGCTGCAATGGTTTTCTCAGCCACAGTGACAGCAATTTCTCTTTGCAGTGCAGCCGCTAGGTCATTGGTGTTCACTGTATCATGACATTGCTCTGCATGGTGCAGCAGATTGACAATATATGTTTTTAAGCCTGAAAAACTAAAGTCATAGGGATTGCCTTCCATTTTAATTTTCGGCAGTTTAAAGGCATCCGGATTGCCGATGGAAGCGGCTTTGTCAATATGTACACCGCCGGGATACGGAAATCCCATGGCTCGTGCGCATTTATCGAAACACTCGCCGGCGGCATCGTCTCTTGTTTTGCCGATGGTACGGAATGTATTGTAGTCCGTAACTTCTGCCAGACGCGTGTGTCCGCCGCTGACAATAATGCCCAGATAAGGCGGCTCCAGCTGTGGATGCACCAGGTAATTGGCAGCAGCATGCCCTTCCGTATGATGCACAGGAATCAGCGGCTTATCTGCCATCATAGCCAGTCCTTTCGCAAAGCTGACGCCTACCAGAAGTGCACCGATGAGCCCCGGTGCATAGGTTACTGCAATGCCATCGATTTCCTCCAGAGTAACATTGGCATCCTCCAGGGCTTTCTGAACCACAGGAAGTATATTTTCACAATGCCGGCGGGAAGCCAGTTCGGGCACAACACCGCCATATTTCATATGTTCACTTGCCTGAGATGCAATGACATTGGAAAGAATGACTCTTCCATTTTCCACTACAGAAGCAGCTGTTTCGTCACAGGAGCTTTCAATTCCCAAGATTTTCATATTGACCTTCCTTCAATCTGCGTGCGATTTCCTGTTCCAGCAAATGATATCGTTCTGCTTTCCCGTTTGAGGCAGGGTGGTCCTCCACCAGGTCACGGAAATAGGTTTTTCCGCCCCAGCCGTCAATATTTGCCCTGCAAAATGCGCCGAAGATACGTTTCTTGAATCCGGGGGCATTGCGTTCCTGCTCACGGATAAAATCCTTCATGCTTTCTCTCATAGTATGGCCATCTACAGGACATTTGGATTTGACCACCTGGGGAATCTGTTTTTTCGCCACCCGTATGATTTCCTTTTCCGGCACGAAACTCAGCGGACGTATCAGTGTGAGGTCTTTTCGTGAGAGATAAGATTTAGGTGCATAGCATCCGATTCTGCCCTCGATGAAAAGATTCATCATAAATGTTTCGATGGCATCGTCGTTATGATGTCCCAGTGCAAGTTTATTGCAGCCGAATTCTTTGGCTTTATCATGCAAAGCACCTCTGCGCATTTTTGCACAAAGGCTGCAAGGGTGCTTTTCATTTCTGATATCGAATACGATTTTTCCGATTTCTGTCGGCACAACATGATATTCTACGCCCAGGGACTGACAGAATTCCATGACGGGGGAGTAATCCGTGGAAACGCCCTGAAACTGTGGATCCAGCGTGATTCCGATGATTTTGTAATCATACAGCCCGAATTTCTGAAAAGCCTGCAATGCTGCCAATAATAACAGGCTGTCCTTTCCACCGGAAACACCGACTGCAATTACATCGCCATCTTCAATCAAATCATATTCCTGAACAGCCCGGCGAAAGTAACTTAATATCTTTTGCATAATCAACCCTTATCCATAAAAAATGGGACAGCAGATGCCTGCCGCCCCATTCATCCGTAAAACAATTACTCTTTTTCCTCTGTTTTTTCAGTGTCAGCAGCTTCTTCTGCTTCCTCATCAACAGCGGTTTCTGCTGCAGCTTCAACTTCACCGGAAACCTTTTCCAGCTCATCAGCGAATTCGTCTGCATTCGGGGTTTCATCATTTTCCTCGGTGAGATCATCGTTGCAAACACCGCAATCCTCACAGAAGAAATCGTCATCATCATCAAAGTCATCTGCATCATATCTGCAGCAAGCTTCATCCTGACGGCGCTTCAAAATCATAATAGCAGCAGCAGCGCCGGCAGCAGCTGCGGCAAAAAGTGCAAGACCGGTAAGTTTCTTCATAAGTCACTCCTCTTTCTCCGCAAGGTGATAAAAGCATACTTCCTGACCGATGCCCATGCGGCTGCATCGACCTGGTACAGTTATTATACCACATTTCAAAATAAATTACAAGTATTTTTGTGATATTTTCTTATTTTTTTCACAATTCAACAAGACAGAGCATTCTAAATCGGACAATGCAGCAAAATAAAATGAGATCCGGACTTTTTTGCAGCACATATAAATGCCTGAAAAGGCAGTATATCAGAGACACTGTGAGGATGGAATCTGCTGGGTTATGCAGTGAATATTTCCGCCTCCTAAAAGAATGGCACGGGCAGGGATGGGAACCACCGTTCTTTCCGGGATTTCTGCCTGTAATATGGCACAGGCTTTTGCATCATCTTTGGAATAGATTCCCCCGAACTGCGGCACCAGAACGCAGTCATTCCCATAATAGAAATTCACATAGGATGCGGCCAGACGTTCACCGGGTTCTCTGGTATCCTCACCTGGGGCAAATAGATAACCTCTGCATTCTGCTTCCGTAACGCATACAGGCTGATGGGGAACAGGCAGCTTTACAATCTCCAGTTTTCTGCCCCTGGCATCTGTTTCATTGGATAACACTTTGTAATCTGCCATTGACATTGCATACTGGGGATCATTTTCATCCTCACACCAGCCCAGAACAACTTTTCCAGGTGCAAGAAATGCGGCAATATTGTCAATATGTTCATTAGTTTCATCATTGAAAATGCCGTAAGGAATCCATATGATTTTTTCAGCCCCGAGATATTCCATAAGATATTGGCTGATTTGTTCTTTTGTCATCTGCGGATTTCTGCCCTTGCTGAGGAGACAGGCTTCCGTCACAAGAATCGTGCCTTCACCGTCCGAATGGATAGAACCGCCCTCCAGCACGAAGGGACGTGCATTATAGCATGGCACATTCAGTGCTTCGCAGATGGCATCTGCAGCAGCGTCATCCTTTTCATAGTCAGTGTACAGCCCGTCAAATGCTCCGCCCCAGGCATTGAACTGCCAGGAGATGCCCCTGATTTCACCCAATGGATTCTTGACAAAGGTGGGGGCAACATCCCGTGCCCAGGCATCATCTGTGTCAATGTTCAGCAGTTTTACAGCGGGGGACAGCATTTCCTTTGCCGCTGCCTGTGTTCTGTCATTGACCAGCATATAGACCTGTTCGCATTGAGAGAGTCTGTCGGCAATCTGTGCAAATGCTTTTCTTGCGTCTTTTGCGTCGTTTGCCCAGGATCCCGGTCGTTCAGGGAAAATCAGAATTGTGCCATGATGCGGTTCAAACTCTCCGGGCATATGGAATCCGTCTGTTTTTGGTGTGTTCATGGTATCTCCTTTTAAGACAGTCTGCATTTGAAATCCTCATAGCCAAATTGTCTGATGAGCTGACAGTCGCCGTCTTTATGCTGAATGGCGATGGCAGGCAGAGGCATTCCGTTGAACGTATTATTTTTCACCATTGAGTAAATAGCCATATCCTCAAAGGTAATACGTTCACCAATCTGAATTTCATGGTCGAAGCTGTAGTCACCGATGACATCTCCTGCCAGGCATGTGCGGGAGGAAAGCCGATAGCCAAATGGCTTTTCGCCAATCCGTCCGGCATCCTTCAGCGGCGGCCGATAGGGCATTTCCAGTACATCTGGCATATGGCAGGCAGCCGAAGCATCCAGAATCAGAATTTTCATATCGTTGTCAACAATGTCCATGACCTCCGTATCCAGCCAGCCTGCCTGCAATGCAATGGCTTCACCAGGTTCCAGATAGACCTCCACATTATATTTTTCACGAATTCTGCGAATCAGAGCAATGAGACCTTCCACGTCATAATCTTCACGGGTGATATGGTGACCGCCTCCCAGATTCAGCCATTTCATCTGCAAAAGATACTTTCCGAATTTTTCTTCAAAGGCGGAAAAAGTGGAAAGCAAGTCATCAAAATTCTGCTCACAGAGGGTATGAAAATGCAGTCCTTCCACACCGCTGAGTAAATCCGGTCGGAAATTGCCGGCTGTGACACCGAGACGTGAGCCGGGTGCGCAGGGGTCATAAATGGCGTGGTCTCCCTGTGTGGAATGCTCCGGGTTGACACGAATGCCCACGCTGACCTTGGCTTTTTCCCAGACGGAGCGATATTTCTCAAGCTGATTGAAGGAATTGAACAGAATGTGATCGCAAATCAGACAAAGCTCTTCAAATTCTCCGGGTTCATAGGCAGGTGCGAATACATGGTTTTCCTTGCGGAATTCCTCATGTCCCAGACGTGCTTCATATAAACCACTGGCCGTTGTACCACTCAGATACTGCGCAATCAAGGGATAAACTGCAAAGCAGGAAAATGCCTTCTGTGCCAGCAAAATATGACAGCCGCTCTCCTGTTCCACATAGTGCAAAAGCTTCAGATTGCTCTGAAGCTTTGCTTCGTCTATGATATAACAGGGTGTCGGCAATACATCCCGACGCATTATTTCACGATTTGTGGATTCTCATCCACAACCCAGGGGAGACCCCACTGATTCAGCATATCCATAAAGGGATCCGGATCAAATTCTTCGATGGTGCGGGCACCTGCATTTCTCCATGTGCCGTTTGCAACCAGTGCAGCACCAATCATGGCAGGAACACCTGTGGTGTAGGAAATTGCCTGGGAGCCGAGTTCCTTATAGCATTCCTGGTGGTCGCAGACATTATAGATATAAATTGTCTTTTCCTTGCCGTCTTTTATGCCGGTAAAGATACAGCCGATATTGGTTTTGCCCACAGTGCGGGGACCAAGAGAAGCAGGATCCGGCAGCAGCGCTTTCAGGAACTGAATCGGCACAATTTCTGTATCATTGAAGCGAATAGGAGTTGTTGAGAGCATTCCCACATTCTCCAGACACTTCATATGAGTCAGATAGCTCTGGCCAAAGGTCATAAAGAAACGGATACGCTTTACATTGGGAATATTCTTTGCCAGAGATTCGATTTCTTCGTGATGGAGCAGATACATATCTTTCGTACCGACCTCCGGGAAATCATAGACATACTTGATTTCCATGGGCTTTGTTTCAACCCAGTGGCCGTCTTCCCAGTAAGAGCCGTTTGCAGACACCTCACGCAGATTGATTTCCGGGTTGAAGTTTGTTGCAAAGGGATAACCGTGATCGCCGCCGTTGCAGTCCAGAATATCAATATAGTGAATCTCATCAAAGTAGTGCTTCAGCGCATATGCAGTGAAAACAGAGGTTACTCCAGGGTCAAAACCGGAACCGCACAAAGCAGTCAGACCAGCCTTTTCAAACTGCTCATGATATGCCCACTGCCAGGAGTAATCGAAATATGCAGTAAAGCCCAGCTCCTTACAGCGTTTCTCGTAGACTGCACGCCATGCAGGATCATCGGTATCCTCCGGCTCATAGTTTGCAGTATCAATATAGTGTACATTGCCCTCCAGACAGGCCTGCATAATGGTCAGATCCTGGTAGGGAAGAGCCAGATTCAGAACAGCATCCGGCTGATAGCTCTGAATCAGAGCCAGGACTTCATCCTTGTTGTCAGCGTCCAGAGCTGCAGTGGTGATGATTGTTTTGGTTTTTCCTTCTGCCTCAATTTTTGCCTTCAGTGCGTCGCATTTGCTGACTGTGCGGCTTGCAATGCAGATTTCAGAGAAAACAGCGTCATTCTGACAGCATTTCTGAATTGCCACGGAAGCAACACCGCCGCATCCGATAATCAATACTTTGCTCATAATAGTCCTCCTTAAACAAATACACCCTTATTTTTTTCGGTCCTCTGCATCTTCCATCAGGTCTTCCACATATTTCGGAAGCATAAAAGCACCGGTGTGCAGATTTGTAGTATAATACCAGGTCTGAATTCCCCGCTTTTTCCAACGCTTTGCATCAAAATCATTCAGAGGATGATATTTTTTTGAAGCAAAACCGAACAGCCAGTAGCCTGCGGGGCAGGTGGGGATATGTGCCTGATACACACGGCAGATTGGGAATACACGGTATGCCTTTTTGTGCATGGACTGACAGGCACCCTCATCTTCATCATAAAAGGGGCTGCCGTGCTGATATACCATGATGCCGTCATCTTTCAGTGCCTTGTAGCAAAGGCCGTAGAATTCCTTGGTGAACAGGCCTGCTGTATGGCCAAATGGATCAGTGGCATCATTGATAATCAGGTCATATTCTCCTTGCCGTGTCCGCAGTGCACGAAGGCCGTCCTGATTATAGATGGTGACTCTTGGATCATCCAGTCCCTTGGCATTGTCAGGGAAGTATTCCCTGCACACATCCACAAACATTTCATCCGGTTCCACCACATCAATGGTTTTGATTTCATCGTAATGAGAAAGTTCACGGGCAACACCGCCGTCACCGCCGCCGATGACCAGAACGTGTTTGACATCCGGATGCACCGCCATCGGCACATGCACAATCATTTCATCATAGATAAACTCATCTTTTTCAGAGAAAATCACGCTTCCGTTTGAGACCAGAAAACGTCCGAATTCAGCGGAATCAAAAATATCAATGCGCTGGAAATCACTTTGTCCGCTGTACAATTGTTTTTCACATCGGATGGATGCCTTGACATTATCCGTATGCAGTTCGGAAAACCAGAATTCCATTTTTCCTCCATTATTATCGCAGTACATTCAGATGCTCCACATCCGGGTCTTCCGTACCCTGCATGGAGCAGCCTTTTTCCTTGGCGTACCGAATGTAATTGATAATATCTTCTGTAATTATTTCACCGGGTGCCAGAATGGGGATACCCGGGGGATAGCACATTACAAATTCTGAGCAGATACGTCCTTTTGTCTGCGTCAGCGGCAGCATTTCCTTATCTGCATAGAAAGCCTCCTGCGGTGTTGCGACCACCATGGGTGCGATGTATTCCTGATCCAGCATACCGGTCGTATCACAGGAATACAGACGCTTGATATCCGCAAGTGCGCCCACCAGACGTTCAATATCCTGCATGCGGTCACCAATGGAAATATAGGCCAGAATATTACCGATATCGCCGAATTCAATCTGAATATCATATTCATCCCGCAGCAGGTCATATACTTCGATGCCAGCCAGTCCGATATCTCTGGTATAAACTGAAAGCTTTGTAACATCATAGCCCACACAGCTTGTGCCGTTGCAAAGCTCGGAGCTGTAGGCGTAGTAACCGCCGATTTCATTGATTTCCTCTCTGGCGTACTCAGCAATTTTCATGACCTTTGCAAAGGATTCTTCGCCTCGGAGTGCCAGATTCCGACGGGAAATATCCAGGCTGGAAATCAGGAGATAAGAGGCACTCGTCGTCTGGGTAAGATTGATAATCTGACGGACATATCCCTCGTTTACTCCATGATTCAGAAGCAGAATGGAGCTTTGGGTTAAGCTTCCGCCGGATTTATGCATGGAAACCGCCGCCATATCCGCACCGGCAGCCATTGCGGAAACAGGCAGTGCATCGTTGAAATAGAAATGTGTTCCGTGGGCTTCATCTGCCAGAACCATCATACCGTGTTCGTGTGCCAGACGGACAATTGAACGGATATCGGAACAGATTCCGTAGTAAGTGGGATTATTCACAAGAACAGCAACTGCATCCGGGTTTTCCTTGATTGCCTTTTCCACCTGTGAAAGTTCCATTCCGAGTGCAATGCCGATGCGGGACTGTACATCCGGATTGACATATACCGGGATTGCACCGCAGAGTACAAGCGCATTAATCACACTCTTATGAACATTTCGGGGGACAATCAGTTTTTGTCCGGCCTTACATGCGGACAGAATCATACTCTGTACAGCAGAGGTCGTACCTCCCACCATGAAGAATGCATGGGCTGCACCGAAGGCATCTGCGGCAAGTTCTTCCGCTTCACGAATCACGGAAACGGGGTGGCAAAGATTATCCAGCGGCTTCATGGAATTCACATCAATGCCGACGCACTGTTCTCCCAGAAGCTTCACCAGTTCCGGATTTCCACGGCCACGTTTATGGCCCGGCACATCAAAGGGAACGACTCTCTGACGGCGCAGGCGTTCCAATGCCTCGTAAACAGGGGCACGTTGTTGCTTTTCAAGGTTCATGCTTCACTCAACCGATCCTTTTTATCTGGAATAAAGAAAAAGCATCCTGCACGAAGCCATCGTACCAAGGCGACAGATAACAATCAGTCACGGCGGGAAGAAGATGATTCGAATGCAGACTGCCTTTCAAATACATAATTGATTATATCATAACTCACGCATACTGTCAAGAGAAAATGCATTTTTCTTTCCATAAATCTGAAAAAAGACTTGACGAAAGAAGGAGATTTATATTATAATGGTAACTGAGAGGCAGTATTGCACGGAGATATACTGCCTGAAAGAAAAGAAGGAGAACAATATTATGGCTTTTCAGGATTTGATTACATTGTGTCAGGGCAGAAATATCTGGATTCAGACGCACAATTTCCCGGACCCGGATGCCATCGGCTCTGCATTTGCGTTACAGAATCTTTTGCAGCACTGCGGAATTTCCACAAAGCTTTGTTATGAAGGAGCCATTGATAAACTGAGCAGCACCAAAATGCTGAATCTTCTGGATATTCAGATGTATTCTCACGATGAAATCCGTGGACAGCTGCAGCCGGAGGATATGATTATTCTGGTAGACTGTCAGAAGAACACGGGCAATACCACAGATTTCGTCGGAGAAGAACTGGCTGTGGTGGATCATCATCCGACCAGAACAGAAGTATCATATGAGTATAAGGATATTCGCATAACCGGCTCCTGTGCGTCTATCATAGCAAGCTATTATCAGGAGCTGGGGCTTGTACCCTCTGATAAAACGGCAACTGCATTGCTCTACGGTCTGCGTATGGATACATTGCAGTTCAGCAGAGGTGTCACTGCATTTGATGTGGATATGTTCCGGTTTCTTTTCCCCTTTGTGAATCAGGATATGATGACACGGCTGGAAACGAATAATATGGAATTTGAAGACCTCCAGGCTTATGGAGTATCCATCAAGAATACCCGTATTTACGGCAAAGTCGGTTTTTCCCATATTGATTACAGCTGCCCGGATGCTCTGGTGGCAATCCTGTGTGATTTTCTGCTGTCACTGATTGAAGTGGAAGTTGCCATTGTATATTCCAAGCGTGAGGATGGCTATAAGTTCAGCATCCGCAGTGAACGTGCAGATGTGGATGCCGGTGCTCTTGCAAGGGCAGGGCTGTGTGAATGGGGCAATGGCGGAGGTCATGCCTTTATGGCAGGCGGCATGATTCGGAAAGATGCCGTTCCCGGGGATGACAAGATGGTTTTCCATGCGGTGCAGTCCCGCTTCATTTCCATTATTGAGGAGCAGTATCCCCAGGCTCTGGAGGCGTAAATACAGCGAATGTGAGAGAGCATCCGTTTTTGTTTTTTCGGGTTAATCACTTTTTTGAAATTGCCGAAAACATGTTACAAGGAAATATGCAGATATCGTAATAAGAAAATGGAAAGGTGCCTATACAATGTATGGGCACCTGTTTTGATAAATATAATCAATAATTTGCATGAACGCCGGGGGACGGTGCGAACTCTTTATTACATTGAAACAAGTGATTCTGAACAGACATCTTATATTTCTGCATTTTGTCGGGCAGACCGCCGGTATTTGAGATAAGAGGTTACATTGGAAGCCAGAACCAGGAGCTCCAGCAATCCTGCCCAGTTTTTGATGCTGATCTGATACATCAGGAACAGAACACTGTTTCCGCTGCCGATGAGTCTCATTTTCTGCGGCGGCATCCACCAGATGCTGCACAGGGTAATACTGGATGTCAGTGTAATCAGAAGGGAAGAAAACCCCTTGAAGGTGAAAACCATGACCAGAATATAGGCAGTTTCAAAAAGCAGATAAAAGGCGGTTTTTCCGAAATGAGAGAACTGTTCTTCATGGCTTTCTTTGTATCTGGCAGTACATAGTACCAGCATTGCAACCATCATATTATATGCCCCTGTCAGAGACTGCAGGCAGTAAAGTCCTGCGACTGTCAGCAGTTTGGCGATGATATCAAATACCAGCATATTTTTTTTGTCTTTCAGAAATCTGCTGAAACAATAGCATGCATAATTCAGAATGGTAAAGATATAACCTAAAAGAACCATAAATCAATCACTCCGGCGGCTGCCTTTCAAATTGTACGCTTTATTTGCTGAAATCCTGAAGCTCCAGACCTTCATTTCGCTCCAGTGCCCAACGGATATTCCACTCGCTGGTAAACAGGAGCAGATACTGGTCTCTGAAATCCTGAACCAGCTTTGTATCCTCTGTGATATTCAGCTGCGGCTTCTTATCCGTCGGAATTCCGCCAATCCAGCGGATATACTGATAGCTCAGCGGCTCCCGAATGATTTCAACATTATATTCTGTGCGCATACGATGTTCAAATACTTCAAACTGCAGTACGCCTACAACGCCGACAATTACTTCTTCCATACCGGTTTCCGGCTCGTGGAAAATCTGAATTGCACCCTCCTGGGCAATCTGCATAACGCCCTTTACAAACTGTTTGCGCTTCATGGTGTCCTTATGGCGGACACGGGCAAAATGTTCCGGCGCAAATGTGGGAATGCCCTCAAAGGTTACCTTGCGGCTGGCCGCACATACGGTATCACCAATAGAGAAAAGACCCGGATCGAATACGCCGATAATATCACCTGCAAATGCCTCGTCAATAATTTCTCTGTTTTCCGCCATCATCATCTGCGGCTGTGACAGACGCATTTTCTTATCTCCCTGCACATGATATACTTCCATATCACGGGTGAATTTTCCGGAGCAAATACGCAGGAATGTCACACGGTCACGGTGTGCCTTATTCATATTCGCCTGAATCTTGAATACAAATGCGGAGAATGTTTCATCAAAGGGAGAGACGGTTTCTCCGTCTGCAATACGTGCAAGAGGCGGCGGAGTCAATTCCAGAAAACGCTTCAGGAAAGGCTCTACTCCAAAATTAGTCAATGCAGAACCAAAGAACACAGGGGAAAGAGAACCGTTCTGAATGGCCTCCGCATTAAACTCTTCGGATGCACCATCCAGCAGCTCAATGTCTTCGATGAGCTGCGCATGGTTATCCTTTCCGATAAGATCAGCCAGGGAAGGATCGTCCGGCTCTACCTCTGTTGCAGATACTTCGTGCATACCGCCGGTGCCTTCAAAGGAGATAATGTGCCGTGTTTCGAGATCGAAAACGCCCTTGAAGTCTTTTCCGCAGCCAATCGGCCAGTTGACAGGATAGGTTTTGATGCCCAGTTCACGCTCAATTTCTTCCAGCAGGTCAAAGGCGTTCTGAGCTTCACGGTCCATTTTATTCACAAAAGTGAAAATTGGGATATGCCGCATAACACAAACATGGAACAGTTTTCTTGTCTGCGGCTCAACGCCCTTAGCAGCGTCAATGACCATGATTGCAGCATCTGCTGCCATCAGTGTACGATAGGTATCCTCTGAAAAATCCTGGTGTCCAGGGGTATCCAGGATATTGATGCAGCAGCCGTCATATTCAAACTGCATAACTGAAGAAGTAACTGAAATTCCACGCTGTTTTTCGATTTCCATCCAGTCCGATACTGCATGACGTGCATTTTTCTTTCCCTTTACGGCACCTGCCATGGAAATAGCACCGCCGTACAGCAGTAATTTTTCGGTCAGTGTGGTTTTACCGGCATCCGGGTGAGAGATAATCGCAAAGGTGCGTCTTCTCCGGATTTCTTCCTCCATTGTTCGCAAAACTGAAAACCTCCGTTTCAATGATAAAGCGCAGACCTGTGCCATGAAACAGAAATTTCACGGCACATTCTGCATGTTTTGTTGTTATTGTTTTCTTGCAATTGCATACTCATCGCCATTGCGGTAGTAGGGACAATGCGCTCTCTGGTCCTGCATATATCTGGCATATTCATCTTCATCAAGATTCATTTCGCAGACATAGCATTCCCATTCTTCATCGTAAGCGTTGTATGCACAGGTATCACATTCGTTCATATGTTCCCCCGGTTTGCTCAGCGCTTGACAAAGTATTCTTCATACCAGACGAGGAATGTGTAGATTGTCCAGATTTTGCGCCACAAATCAGAATTGCCGTCTACATACTCCTGATAGATTGCCTGAATCTCATCCATCCGGAAGAACATGCCGCAGATATCGCTGTTCAGCAGGCGGCGAACATCCGCATTATATTGTTCATCAGCCAGCCACAGACGAATCGGCACAATAAAGCCCAGCTTTTTGCGGAATGCAATTTCTTCCGGCAGCACCTTTGCAGCAGCGGTACGGAATGCCACCTTATTCTGCTCCTCATTGACCTTATACTCAGAAGGCATTCTGGAAGCAATGTCAAAAATGCGGCGGTCAGTCAGCGGCATACGGATTTCCAGACCGGCGGCGGTACTCATTTTATCCACATTCAGATAAATATCGCCCTCCAGCCAGATCTGAATATCTACATCAGACATTTTCGTCAGCGGATCCAGTCCTTCTGTTTCCTTATAAATCTGTTCTACCAGATGAATCGGAAGGACAGACGGATCATAATGCTTCAGAATACGCTGCTTTTCCTCTTCCTTCATGATATTGGTATTGCCCACATAGAAGGTTTTCAGATTATCGCCGTAACGCTCTGCATTGCGGTACATATTATAGCCGCCGAAGAATTCATCAGCACCCTCGCCGGAATAGCAAAGCTTTGTATGTGCAGCAGTTGCCTGGCAGCCCAGTGTAAAGACGATGGCAGAAGCATCACCCAGGGGCTGTTCCATGTGGTACATCACATAAGGCACAACCTCGAAGAACTGCTCCGGTGTGATTTTTGCAACGGAGTGCTCCACACCCAGCAGATCTGCGGTTTTCCGTGCAATTCTGGATTCGTCGAAGCGTTCCTCGTCGTAGCCGCAGGAATCTGCACGCTTTGCATCGGACATTGCCAGCACATAAGAAGAATCCACACCGCCGGACAGGAAGGATTCTGCAGTCTCATCCGGTGTCTTTACTTCCCGCATCATCTGTTCCAGAGTGGTATGAATCTCATCAGCATAGTCCTCCAGAGATTTGCTGCGGTCCGGATGAAATTCGGGTGTCCAGTATCTCTCAATGGAAAGTTCTCCCTGCTGCCATTCCAGGATGCAGCCGGGCATCAGTTTTTTTACACCTTTGAAGAAGGTGTCTTCACCTGCCACATAGGTCAATGTCAGATAAATCTGAAGCATGGATTCATTCAGTTCCCTGACAAAGCCGTCCTGCTCCATAATATCAGAAATCAGGGTGCCGTAAAGCAGCTGATTATCTGCTGTCTGATAGTAATAGAAGGGCTTTGTGCCGAACTGATCACGGATACAGGTCAGCTTTTGTGTTTCCTGATCCCAGATTGCAAAAGCAAACATGCCATAGAGGTGATCCGGCAGCTTCTTTCCCCACGTTGAAAAGCCTTTTAACAGGATTTCCTTTTCTCTTTGTTCTCTTGAGAGATTCTTGTCAATGGAAAGCTCTTCACACAGTGCCTCCCAATTGCGGATATGTCCACGGTATTTTTTTAATTCCAGCATAATGTTCCTCCGTAAGTTCGGATTGATTTTGATAGGTGCATACATATTACATTATATCACATGATCGTTTTTTTGTCAAATGCTATTGATAAAAAAGTCTGACTGTATTTTGCACCTGACATGCAGATTTTTCAAAGAAGCCACAGCCCAGGTTTCAACTCTGCCTAAGAAGAACAATCTATAAAACACGCATCCCTCCGGATATATGAAGGGATGCGGTTTTCTTATTCTGTTTACAAGTTTACATACAGGCCTTTCAGCAGGGAAAGGTCGACGCCGGTGATAACGCCATCCTGATTGAGATCTGCCAAAGGTGCCTGTTCTTTCGTCAATGCCTGAATGGTCAACAGATGCTTCTGCATCATTGATGCATCCTCTTCATCCACTAAAGAGTCGCCGTTCAGGTCACCCAGCATGCTTTCTGTGCTGAAGCTGAAATTGTCCACATTCATCAGATAGCCGTCATCGCCTTCAAATACCAGATATAAATCATGAACACCGGTGATACCGGATACATCGCAGGAGAAAGTCTGCCACTTCTGCCATCCATCAGTGGGAGTAACCTGACAGCGGCCGATTTCCTTTCCGTTCAGAGAATCCACACGCAGGGAGATATAACCGCCATCTGCGGCACTGCCTGCCCTTGCCATAAATTTCTCTGCACCGCTGACGAAATTCATACGGCGGAACATAATATAATCCCCATTCTGGATATAGCCCACGTCTGCACCGCCGTCCTCCAGATCTTCTGTCTGAATTCCGGACTGTCTGTCGTAGGATTCGGCTTCGATGGTTTCAAAAGCATAACGAGTGGGGTCAGGTTCATCAGAAATGCCCCAGATTTCCACTTCATTCACTTTCATCCTGCCCTTGTTATACTGGGCTGCCTCCAGTATTTCTACACGCACATAGTTTGCATCAATGTGATTTAGAACGCCGCTGCAGATATTCTTTGAATTGCCGTTGACCTCTACTGTATCAGTATAGGTTTTTCCATGGTCTTTGCTGAAAGAAAGTCTGAAGGAACGTGCATTATCCTTGTAATCTCCAGATACACCTGCCAGCTTCAGATCCCAGCGGCAAAGGGTATAAACCTTATCCGGATCTTTGGATTTGGATGTCAGATCAATTTCAAGGTATCCGCTGGAACTGTTGGACTGTGCCGCTGTGCTTTCCAGGCCATCCGTTGCATACATTGCAGAAAAGCCTGTCATATCTGACATGATATCTGCGGAGGACTGCACAGCCTTTCCTCTTGCAACATTTTTCAGGGTATCGGTGCGTTCCACTGCCAGGGTGCCGTCTATCAGATAGGTTTTGCCTGCCTGGGTGGGGAAGCTGATGGTTTCCCCGCCATAGGAAATTGTGCAGACATTGCCGTTTTTGGAGCAGATGGATGCAGAAACCAACTGACCATTCTTCCATTCCTGGTCAACGGTAAATCCGCCACGGGCACAAAGGCCGTTGGCATGACCTGTATTCCACTGTTCAGGCAGGGCAGGCAGCAGCTTGATTTCATTATCCTGGCTTTGCAGCAGCATTTCTGCAATTCCGGATGTCAGGCCGAAATTGCCGTCAATCTGGAAAGGCGGGTGGGCATCCCAGAGGTTGTCATAAAGACGGCCGTAGTGATTCACAGGAGAAATCAGCAGCTTAATCAGATTGTAGGCATGTTCACCGTCCTCCAGACGTGCCCAGCAATTCAGCTTCCATGCTTCAGACCAGCCGGTACCTTCATCGCCCCGGCCATTCAGGCTGACTGCCGCCGCCGCTGCCAGCTGTGCTGTATCACCCTTGGAAATCAGCTGGCCCGGGAACAAATCATACATATGTGAAATATGACGGTTCTGTTCATTTCTGGCATCCCAATCATATGCCCATTCCTGAATCTGTCCCCAGCTGCCGATGGTATTGGGCTTAATCAGATTCAGACGGTTTTGCAGCGTGCCTGTGAAGGTGCTTTCCCTGGAGAGAATCTGCGCCGCTTCCACCGTATCGGAAAACAGTGCCCTTGCAAGTGCATTATCCATAGTAATGCCGTAGGCGCAGGTTGCACCCTTTCCGCCGCTGTTTTTTGGAGTATCCACTTCCGGGGAGGTACTTGGGAATACAACAGAATAGGTTTGCCCGTCGATATCCGCCTCACGCATAATGCTGTTCAGGAATTTTGCACTTCCTTCAATGACAGGGTAAACCTCCTGGAGATATGCTTCATCCTGATTAAAGCGATAGGCATCATACAGCATATCGGAAATCCATGCGCCGCCTGTGGGCCACATGCCCCATGTGCCGTCAATGGGACCGGTGTGATTCCACAGGTCCGTATTATGATGCACCACCCAGCCGTCATTTACGCCATAGACCTCCTTTGCAGTTTTTGCACCCTGTACCTGCAGGGATTTTGCCTTTTCCACAAAGGGTGCAAAACATTCTTCCAGATTGGTGGTCAGTGCGGGCCAGTAATTCATCTCGTAGTTAATATTGGTGGTGTATTTGCAGCCCCAGGCAGGATCACGGAATTTATTCCAGATACCCTGGAGATTCATAGGTTCTGAATCACGGGAAGCACTGATCATCATATATCTGCCGTACTGGAACATCAGTTCTGCCATTTTGGGATCATTGTTTTTACCGAATTCTGCAATTCTCTGTGGGATGGTTTTACTGTTATTGCTGCCGTCTCCGCCCAGTTCCACATCCACACGGCTGAAGAGCTCTGTGTAATCTGCTTCGTGAGCATCCAGTAATTCCTGATAAGATTTCCTGGATGCTGCCTCCAAATCTGCCGCTGCCATTCCTTTTTCGTCTGCGTTAACAGTCTGGAAATCAATGAAATTGGTGCGGACGGTTGTCAGAACCAGAATCGAATCTGCGCCGGAAACCTTGATTTTATTGCCGTCTGCGGAGACGGTGCCGCCCTGGGGAATCAGTTTTGTTGCAGTGGAGAAATGAACTGCATAGGGCATGCCGTATTCCGAATCGCCGTGACCATTCATAACAATCGTATCATTTCCGCTGACCGATATGGTGAACTGGTCTTTCAGTGAACAATCGTAGGAAGCTGTAAGGGAAACACCGCCTGCCTCGCTGCAGGAAATCCGTGTGACAAGTACCTGGTCAGGATGGCTGACAAAGCTTTCACGCCGATACTGCTTTCCCTGATAGGAATAGGAGCAGCCTGCAACAGCGGTATTCAGATTCAGATACCGCTGATAATCGGATACATTCTGATGACCTGTATCCAGGTTCAGTGTGCCGACAGACTGGTATTTTGCCATGCCGCCGCCAATCATAGAGTTGGCAATGGTGCCGTCAGCGCCGGTGTAATCTCCTGCCATCATCTGCTGCCAGCATTTTTCCATGGTATCGGCAGAAACCGGCTTGTTGTTGGAGCTGGGACCGCCGCTCCAGAAAGTGGCTTCGTTCAGGTCAAAGCGTTCTGTGGGACAGTTGCCGTAGACCATTGCGCCGATTCTGCCGTTGCCCAATGGCAGTGCCTTGTAAAATGATTCGTCATTGTCCCAGGCATTGCCTGAAAAATTAGAGCCGGCAGAAGTATTGTAGTGCATGATTAAATCTTCGGAGGAGGATGCCGCCGCAGGAAGAACAGCGGTATCCAGAATCACGGATGGTAAATCAGCAATGGCAGTGCCTGCCAGCAGTGCAGCCGCACATACTGCGAAACAGATTTTTTTCTTTTTGTGAAACATGCGGTAACCCCCTATGTAATATATATCAATATTATAACAGCTACACAAAATCTTTACAAGCAAAAAATGCATAATCATAGCACAAAGCAAATATTTGTATGCAAATTTCTACGAAATGCCCAGAATTGAACAAGATTTCTTTGTTCAACTCATTGAATATATATTAAAGATATCGCAATTTACTTATATTTTTTTATACTTTTGATATATTTGTATGTATACAACCTTGAATCTGACAGATTTATGCGTTCCCTATCAGTGACAGCGTATGGAAAATCTGTTTTCATAAGGCGGCACCGCATAAAGATTATGCGGTGCCGCCTTAAATAATATTACTTCATTAAATTCTGATATGTGCTGTTGAAGGATTCCTGTATTTTTGTTTCATCTTTTCGATCCATGCGCTGCATGTTCAGGTGTCAGATCAGCAGCAATGCCATTTTGCATTTTTCAGTCTTTGTGTGCAGTGTCAATGGCAGAAATCAGTGTACCTCTGCACCGCCCCATTCAACCAGAGTAAATCCTTTTCTGGTAAAGGGTGTCAGATTCTGCGCAGGAACGTTAATTGCTTCATTCAGCGGCTGGAAGGCCATAAAGACACGCAGCATGCTGTCGGGTTTCGGGCTGACCGTCATTTTTGCCATTTCCTCATAATTCTCCGTCTGGAAAGAAATCAGATTATACGGATTATTCATCATTCTGGGCACCCAGTACACAATGAATTCATTGCGTTCATTTTCGCTGAGACCCATATATTCCAGCTTTTCTGTAAGGAATTCCAGCGTGTCCTCTCCCTTGACCACAAAACCGCTGGAGAAATCGAAGGGTTCATACATCTGACCATCCCAGAAAATGTAGGAATACTGATTGCCCTGCGAATCTGTCAATGTGCCGTCCGGAGCAGCTTTTACCTGCCAGCCATTCTGGTATTCAGGGTAGGTAAACATCAGTCTGCCCTTTAAATTCAGCTGAATGGAAACATCGGTTTCCTTTTCAGGATACAGATAAATGACCGGTTTTTCGATGCCGCCGCATGGCATGAGATATTCAGAGGAAGCATAGCCATAGGTTCCGTTGTAGCAAATATACCACCACTGGGCATTGTCGGTATTAATGACAAGGACATACTCCGAATTTGGAATATAGGTGACAGCATTGCCGTTGGGCGCATCCCGCAGTGTCAGCTTTGAGCCTTTGGTTTGTACATATGCATCAAAGGAATAGTCATAACCCGCATCGGGGAATACTTCGTTGTAGTCAAAGGTAACGTACTTTGCCAGAATATAGCCGTTCATGCCGTTCACGGTCACATAGTACCAGACATACCCTCTGGAATTGGTCATTGAATGATAGACATAAACCTCATCGCCCTTTTTCAGATCACAAAGCTTTTTGTAATCGGTGGATGGGCCGGAGCGCATAGTAAGGGAGCTTTTCACATTGACATAGGCGTATTCATTGATGTAGTTGTCAATTTGGGTGAGGTCTTCATTGACACGAATATCTTTTGTGGCAGTGGCTTCTGTCTGTGCCGCAGTGGTTTCCGTAACGGGTTCTGTTTTCTTGTCGCTGAATCGTACATACTCTGCCTTGATATATCCCTTCATGCCGGCGCATTCGCAGTAATACCAATCTTTTTCCATACGGAAAATTCTGACTTCATAGTCATTGTATACTCTTGCAATGGTGCCGGAATTCATATCATACGTTTCCTTTAATTCAGCGTATTCTTCAGAAATCTCGATGCGTGCTGTAGCAATTACTTCTTCTTCCTCTGGTTCACTTGCGGCGGCAGTTGTAGTGGATTCTGTCATAATCACAGGGGTATCCGGTGTTACAGTGGGATTGCTTCCTGTTCCGCAGCCCGTAAGAATGGCTGTGGTCACCGCAAGAGAAAGGAATGTATTTTTTCTTTTGAATTCCATTTACTCCTCCTTAGTATTTTTAATTGAAGATTCAGAAATTGATAATCAGGGTACTGTTCTTATAATAATGATTATAACATATATTGATATGTTTTTGCAATAGGAAAATATATTTTTATGAAAAATGATACTATCTTCGCAGTTGTTGAAAAGAAGTATTGTATTTGTTTATTGCTATATTAACTAAAAAACAATTCGAATGATGAAAGATTGTTGTCTATAATCTATTAAATGCACTTGCAGCAGGTTCATTTTGCTTGCATTTTTGATGAATTTTCTGTATAATATAACAGGGATATCTCCGGAAAGGAGCTATCTCCAAATGACTGCACAAAGGTGCGATAGAAATAAAGGAGGATTTATTTTCATGTTTGACCAATTTCTTGCAAAAATTGAGGAAATCAATGATTTTCTCAATGGGATTGTATGGGGCTGGCCTGTCATCATTCTTATCCTTGCGACAGGTATTTTGCTGACAGTCCGAACGGGGTTCCTGCAGCTGTCACATTTTAAGGATTCATTGAATTCCACGATTGTCCCGGCATTGAAAAGCCTTGGAAAAAAGAATGATTCAGACTCCAACATAAAAGCTGTTTCACAGTTTGAGGCTTTTTCCACGGCAATTTCCGGTACTGTAGGAACAGGCAATATTGTAGGCGTAGTCTCCGCAATTCTGACCGGTGGTCCCGGTGCGGTTTTCTGGATGTGGATTTCCGCATTTTTCGGTATGGTGACAAACTATTCTGAAAATGTGCTTGGTTTGTATTTCCGTAAAAAGGATCAGCACGGCAATCTGTCCGGCGGTTCCTTCTATTATATTGCAAATGGCATGAAGCAGAAATGGCTTGGCTATTGTGCTGCGGTGTTCTGTGTATTTGCAGCCATCGGCATGAGCGGCGTTCAGACAAATAAGATTTCCGGCACAATCACAGAAGCAATTTCCTCGGTTGTTGAAGTTGTAAATACGGATATTATGCATCTCATTATTGGTGTGATAGTTGCGATTATCTCTGCTTTTATTATTCTGGGCGGCATTCAGCGTATCGGCAAGGTAGCATCCATGCTTGTCCCGGTTATGTCCCTGCTGTTTATCGTAATGTCACTGGTTACCATTTTCCGCCATGTTACTGCTGTGCCTCAGGCATTTGCCATGATTTTCAAAAGCGCATTTCAACTGAAGGCAGCAGGCGGCGGCATCCTTGGTTATACATTTGCAACTGTCATTAAAAAAGGTATGGCACGAGGCGTATTCTCCAATGAAGCAGGTCTTGGTTCTTCCGTAATTGCACACTCTGCATCTGAAACCCGTGAGCCGGTGAAGCAGGGCTTGTGGGGTGTATTCGAAGTGTTCTTTGATACTTTTATTATCTGCACACTGACATCGATTTCCTTCCTGACATCCTTTGATGTAAATACTCTGAGTTCAGAAATGGAAGACACCGCAATGTCCATGGCATTGTTTTCCAGTAACTACGGCGGTTTCGGTACCGCAGTATTCTCTTTGATTCTTCCTCTGTTTGCCTTTACTACCATTATAGCATGGTCTTATTACGGCGAAAAGGCTGTAGAATTCTGCTTCGGCTGGCTGGAAGAAACAACACGCAGGAAGATTGTCACAGTATTCAAGGTGGTTTATATTCTTCTGATTGCGGCATCTGCAACCATTCACAGCGAGTTGATCTGGGCAATTGATGATACCTTTAACGGATTGATGGCAGTGCCGAACCTGATTTGTCTGGTGGCACTGAACGGACTCGTGGTGAAGATTACCAGGAACTATTTTGCCCGTAAGAAGGGTGAAAACATTGAACCGATGCTTTCCGCATATCCGGAAATCAATGAAGAATTCAAGCAGGATCTGCTTCGTGAAGAGGCTTGACAAATGCAGCAGATAAAAAGCGGACAATCACATTTTCGTGATTGTCCGCTTTTGTATTCCTTATTAATGGATGCTTACTGCTTTTCAGACTCCAGGAACTTGTAGCAGACTGCTGCAAGTGCTGCACCAGCCAGCGGGCCAACGATGAATACCCACAGCTGAGCAATCGGAACAGTATTGCCGCCGAATGCAGCCACCAGAGCAGGACCGAAGCTTCTTGCCGGGTTTACGGAAGTACCGGTCAGACTGATTCCAAGGATGTGAACCAGAACCAGAGTGAAACCGATGACAACGCCGCCGAAGGAGCCGTGATTTGCCTTTTTGGAAGTGACACCCAGAATGGTCAGAACAAAGATGAATGTGAGCAGAATCTCAACCAGAAGACCTGCAAAAGCATTGTCGCCCACATTGGAAAGTCCGTTGGAACCGAAACCGCCTGTCATATCGGTTTTACCGGCCAGAGACCAGATGAGTGCCAGAACACCGGATCCTGCCAGTGCACCGAGACACTGTGAAATCACATAGCCAAGGAAGTCGGAAACAGTCATGCCGCCGGACATCAGTACGCCGAGAGAAACAGCCGGATTGATGTGACATCCGGAAATATTTCCCACACAGTAAGCCATGCCGACAATAGTCAGGCCGAATGCGAATGCGGTCAGGATATAGCCGCAGCCGTTTGCAGCATCACATCCCACCAGCATTGCGGTGCCGCAGCCAATCAGCACCAGGGTAAATGTTCCAATGAATTCTGCGAGATACTTTTTCATAATGAATCCCTCTCTTGACAACAGCAGAAGGCGGAACGCATCTGCAGCTCTGCCATACTGCATTGCGTGTGCAGGTACATCCTGCAACTTTTTATATCATCTGTTTCAGGCACGGAACATGCAGAACAGATGTACATTACACTATTATATCACATTTATTGGATGACCGTCAAGTCATTTTTCAAAATCATTAAATGATTTCAATTTCACCACAGATTATATCGACAGAGAGCTCCTGCATATCCAGATTATACATGCAGTCTGTATTGACGGGAAGAGAATATGTCTGTCCGACCTTAGCATCCTTGGGGATATCCAGATAGAATGTGAAAATGGTACCGCTTTTGGTGCTGTCCTCCACGCCCATGGAAGCGAATGCAATGGTATGATTTCCAGTGTTGGCTTTGCAGAGGCCGGTGAGTGATCCGACTGCCTCGCCAAAATCATATTTTGCTTCTTCATCTTTCATTACGAGAGAAAGCGCTTCATCATAAAACACCTGGATACCGGAAACGGTAAAGCCGGGATTGTTTACGAATACCACCGGAACGGCCACGTTGGTATCACCCGGTTTCGCCTTGATTTTACCAATACCGATGGTGGGATTGGTAATCACTTTCAGATCAGTATCCACAGGAACGGTGACAGTTGTTTTCGTGGTCTGCTGGATGATGGCGGTCTGATGATTTGCTGCTGTGCCATTGCTGCTGCCGGATGCCTTTTCATCTGCATCTGAAGCAGATTCTGTCGCCGTTTTTTCGGAGTCTGTATGATCGTCCTGATTCGGTTCGCCATCTGATTGTTCTGAAGAAGCATCATTGGTCTCTGTGGGGGCGTCAGTCTGGGATTCTGTTTGCTGAACTGCCGATGTTTCAGCGGTACCGCTTTCAGAGCCGGCCTGTGTGCCGCAGCCTGCAAAAGCAATCAAAGGCAGGAGGGCTGTAAGCATGATTATGTGTTTCTGATTGTTTTTCATATGATTCTCCTTTTATAATGGAAATACCTGCATCTTGACAGGATGCCTATAGTATAACATAGGGCGGTGAATTTGTCAAACGATTCTCAGGATACAATGGTCGTTTTTTGTGCTGCTGAAAATGACAACGAAAAATGTAATAGCAAAAAATGACAAATGGCATATTAAAAATGATGTTTTTACATATCGACTTGAAGATAATAAACGAAAATTTGAACTTGAGACGGATAAATAATACTCAAATTTTGAAATATTCAAAAAATGTTCATTATCTATTCATAATTTATCCATATAATATGAAGTGATTTCGATTATAATTAAAGTGTCGGTGAATGCCGACCCAAAAACGTGAGGGGTTTTGGTATATTTTATTTTTCGAGAGGGGATTTTTACAATGAAGAACAGTATTCTTCGCAAGGTCAGTGCTGTATGTACCGGTGCTGTCCTGACCATGAGTTCCTTGATGGGAACAGGAATGTCACAGTTGGCTGTAAATGCAGCTGACACTGACAACTACGCAAAGCTGCTGCAGTACAGCTTGTATTTTTATGATGCGAACATGTGCGGCAAGCAGGCAGAAAGCGCATCAGCAGTTACATGGAGAGGCAACTGCCACACAAATGATCAGGTTGACGGCGGCTTCCACGATGCAGGTGACCATGTAATGTTTGGTCTTCCGCAGGGCTATGCAGCATCCACAATCGGTTGGGCATACTACGAGTTTAAGGATGCTTTTACCGATCTCGGACTGACAACACACTATAAGACAATCAGCGATTATTTTGCAACATTTTTCAAGAATGCCACAAGGATGAACGGTTCTTCTGTCGCCAGCATCTGCATCCAGAAAGGCGACGGCAACATGGACCATGCATACTGGGGTGCTCCGGAAAAGCAGGGCGACAGAGGCGGCTGCGACTGGAGAAGCAACGGTGCCGGTGAAATTGCCGCTGAGTATGCAGCATCTCTTGCATCAAACTATGTAAACTTCGGAAATGCAGAAGATTTGACTTATGCAAAGGCTCTTTATGAATACGCAAAGAAGAATAACAGTCCGGCTCCGGTTCCACCTTTCTATGAGTCTGATTCTTCTAATGATGATCTTGCATGGGCAGCAGCATGGATGTATCTTGCAACTAAGGATGAAGGTTACAAGAATGACTGCAAGCAGTATCTTGGCTCCTATCAGTGGGGTGTTGGCTGGGTTCACAGCTGGAACAACGTAGAACAGGGTGCGTTTACTCTGGGTGCTGAAATCGGTGCATGTGACTGGAACAGTGCAACCGGATATCTCGGAAAAGAGGCAAACGGAAGCGGTTATAAGTGCCTGACTGAGTGGGGTAGTGCCCGATACAATTGCGCACTGCAGATGGCTGCTCTTGTTGCCGATAAGCATGGAAAGGGCAATTATGCTTCCTGGGCTCAGGGACAGATGACTTACCTTCTGGGCCAGAACCCGAAGAATGTCTGCTTCGTAACAGGCTTTGCAAGCAACAGCTCCAAGAATACACACCACAGAGCTGCATCAGGTTATCAGGGATATGACGGAGATGCCGGATTCCATGAGGGCGTTAAGACATATCATCCCCAGTACGGTCATGTTCTGATTGGTGCACTGGCAGGCGGTCCTGCTGATGCAGGCGGAACATATTCCGATGTTATTGATGATTACAAATCCAACGAAGTTGCAATCGACTACAATGCTGGTCTGGTTGGCGCAGCAGCAGGTCTGTATGCAAAGTATAAGACCGGTTCTGTCGTAACCTCCATCGAGGGCATCAGCCCGGTTGTTCTGGATAGCGCAAGTCCGAATCCCGGAACTACTACAACACCTGCTCAGACCACAGTAAGCCAGACTCAGCAGACAACTGCAGCTCCGTCTCAGGGCGGCAAGCAGGAAGCAACTGTAAACGGCAGCGACGGCATGTGGAATATCGGCGTTAAAGGTGCAAAGAAGCTTACACTGACAATCAAGACAAACTCCAATGACTGGGAGTCCAATGGTCAGTATACAATTAATGGTACCGACAAGGATTGGAAGGCAGATTCTTCCAGCGGTCAGTTTGAGGTTGAGATTCCGGTTCCTTCCGGCGCAGAGAATGTAACATTCCGTGTCTGGTGGCCGAATACTGCAACAATCGTTTCTGCAATTCTCGAAATGGACGGCACTGCTTCTCAGACGACCACATCCAAGACAACTGTTACAACCACTACTGCCAAAACAACCACTACCACCACCACTTCAAAGCAGACACAGCCCAGCCAGACAACTACTACAACGACAACAACTGTAAAGCAGGACAGCGGCAATGTCAAGTGGGGCGATACCAACTGTGATGGCAAGGTTGACGTTGCAGACGCAGTTCTTCTGGCACGTTTCACTTCAGAAGATACAACCGCTAATGTTTCTACCCAGGGAACAAAGAATGCTGATGTTACACATGATGGTGCTTTGAAGACAGATGATATCATCAAGCTTCTGAGATACATCGCAATGTTCATTTCTGAGAGTGATCTTGCACGCTGATTATCAGTTGAGCGCATCGAACAGAGTAATCTGAATATTCCGATTATGCACACGGATACGGCTGATGTCGTATCCGTGTTGTATATATATGTGAGCTGACATTTTCAATAGCAATTATCGCATATGGCTATCCGTGCGCAATTGCATTTTACAGCAAGAAAGGGTATGCACCATGAATCATTCATCCAATCAAAAGAGTCACAATGTAATTTCCGGAATCCTTCGCCGCATCGGCATGTGGGCAGTTGCAGCCCTGGTTTGTTTTGTGCTGATCCTTGGCGCAAATAACCATGTTGAAGTTACAGAGTATGTCTATGAGACAAATGTGATTCCTTTTTCCTTTAACAACTTTAAAATCGTACACCTGAGTGATTTGCACAATAAGGTGTTTCCGGAAAACAATACATTGCTGTTAGAACAGATTGCAGAGCAGAAGCCGAATCTGATTGTGCTCACCGGTGATTTTATTGACGCAAGCAACCACACAAATGTGGATGATGCGCTTTTATTTATGGAGCAGATTCCCAAAATTGCGCCGACCTATTATGTGTTTGGCAATCATGAGCGTTTGCTGGACAAATCCATTCTTCCTCCCTATCTGGAAAAGCTCGGGGAATACGGTGTTCATTTCCTGAATAATGAAACAGTGCAGATTGTATCTGATACAGGTCAGACCTTTTCTTTGATTGGCATGGATGACAATTCTTTGCAGGCCAATATTATGAATACCCTGGCAGAAGAATCAACAGATGATTTTAAGATTATGCTGGCGCATGAACCGCAGTTTCTGAAGGAATACTATGCAGAAAGCCATGTCAATATGGTGTTTTCAGGACATGCACACGGCGGACAGTTCCGCATTCCCTTTACCCATCAGGGTTTATATGCGCCTGATCAGGGCGTTCTTCCATCCCTGACAGAAGGCGTTCATACGGTACAGGATACCACTATGTATATCAGCCGTGGCCTTGGAAACAGCGCATTCCCGTTCCGCTTGTTTAACCATCCGGAAATCGTAACAGTCACTATTAAAGTAACGGAGTAAAATATGGAAAAAACGAGAATCGCATTGCTTCTGACAGGCGGTACCATCTGCTGCCGGACTTCGCAGGAAGGGGTAAGAAGAAGCGATGTCGCCGCTGCTACCACCATACTGGAACAGTATTATTATGAAACGCATCCTGATTCTGTGGTGGAATTTGATGTAAAAATGCCTTTGAATCGGTTAAGCGAAGATTTGACACCGGATGACTGGGTGGTTCTGCTCCGTTCGATTGCATCGCTGAATTTAAAAGAATACAACGGGATTCTGATTGCGCATGGCACGGATACCCTGGAACAGACCTCTGCCATGCTGTCAGCGGTATTGTATGATATCTCCATTCCGGTGCTTCTGATTTCTGCGATTTCCCCCTTGGATGATGCGCTGACAAACGGTCATATCAACTTTGCGAATGGAGTGCGGATGATAGAAAACCATGTGGCTCCCGGTGTGTGGGCAGTCTATGCCAATAGTGACGGTGAAGTGTATCTGCATCGGGGCTTTGATTTGCAGCCCTGTCTGAATAACAGTATCGATTTTTTCAGTACCACAATGAAAACGGTGGATTATGTACTGGAGCATCGGGAAATGAGTATAAGAAAAGCATCTGACATGCATGTGCAGATGCTTCAGAATCATATGGATCAGAAAGCAGACGTGCTGCTGATTCGCCCTTATAACGGGCTGCGTTATGATAAAATGGTGCTGGATGATGTGGCGGCGGTAGTGCATGGCACTTATCATTCGGAAACAGCCAATGCGATTCGCTTTTCGCCCTATGGCATGCAGACGCTCATTGAAAGATGCAGTAAACGTGGAATTCCCTGCTATCTTGTGCCCTGTCATATGTCAGAGCAGGATTACGGCTCCGGCTATGATCTGGTGCAGGGGGGAGCGATTCCGCTGGAAAATATGTCTGCTGCTTTTGCCTATGGTGCAGTGTGGTTTTATAGTATGTGCGGTCTGCGTGGAGATGTCCTGACACAAAAAATACGCCAGGTGCGTCAGTCGCTGGAAAGCCAGCTCTTTCTCTGCTGCATGTAAATTGTGCGTGCCTCTGTGAGAAATGCATGTACCTGGGGCAATTTGAAATCCATGTAGGTCCACGGAAAGGGATTCCAGTTTTTGCGTGCATAAAACAGCGTCAGCTCTGCGTAAATGCCTTTTGCCAGTGGGATGCGGTGACCTGCATTTTTTGTGGTGGCGAGGGATAGTCTGCCCGGGCTGATGAATCCGGGATCCAGATTGATTTTTCTTCCGTCACCGGGATTGGTTTCCTGTTCAATGGCGTTGGTGAGTGTCTTGATATCTGCCAATTCCTCCGGGTTTCTGCACTGGGCGAAGGAAATGAGTCTGCGGTATACTGTTCCGCCCATTTCCTCATTGTAGTATGGAGAGATTTCAGAAAAACTGTAGGATGCAGATTCTGCATCGGTGTCACCATAAGCAGATTTCAGCTTCCGGATGGCACTTTCTGCCAGTTGTTCATCTGTGTATAAAATTGCGCATATCAGTTTTTCTTTTTCAAATTGAACAGCGATTCCCATATAAATACTCCTTTCCGGGTTGCTCTGTATTCAATATAATCATACCATGAACCCAAGGAAATGTCAAGCGGTTATCTTTTTTGCTTTTGCAGTATGGTGCAAAGGGAGGTAATAGAATGAAACTCAAAGAAAAAGCAGTAATGATTTGTGATGTTTTGGATACCATCTATCCTGACCCCTGCTGCTCGCTGATTTATGAAAAGCCCTATGAACTGATGATTGCCACAAGACTATCTGCCCAATGTACAGATGCGAGAGTGAATATTGTAACGAAAGACTTGTTTCAGCAGTATCCCACTCTGGATTCCTTTGCTGATGCGGATATTGCAGAACTGGAGAAAGCAGTTTATCCCTGTGGCTTTTACCGCTCCAAAGCAAAAAGTATCAAGGAAATGTGCCAGCGTGTCAGGGATGTGTTTCAGGGTGAAGTGCCCGATAATATGGAAGATTTGCTGACTCTGCCGGGCATCGGAAGAAAAACAGCCAATCTGCTTCTTGGCGATGTGTACGGCAAACCTGCTGTAGTGACAGATACGCATTGCATCCGCATTTCCGGAAGACTGGGACTCACAAAAAAGCATGAGCCTAAGCAGGTGGAGGATGACCTGAGAAAAGTACTCCCTCCGGAACGCTCCTCCCGGTATTGTCATCAGATTGTGCAGTTCGGCAGAGATACCTGTACATCTCAAAGACCAAAATGCGAAAGCTGTCCTTTGAAAGAATACTGCACGAATCCGTCATTCAAAAAAAAACAAAATAAAGCCTGAAAAGTATTGACAAATAAAAAAAACTGTGCTATAATAAATTTAATAGCGTTGAAGAAGACAGGCATTCAAATACCGCTGTTTACAGAGAGCCGAGGTTGGTGAAAATCGGTAACAAGTATGAGAATGTATCCCTTCTGAGCTGGAATGCTGAAAAGTACAGTAGGTGTTCCCGTGATGCTGCGTCAAGGTATAGGACTTGTTAGAGTCTGTGAGTGGTGTAACGCAATAGCGGCACAATTTGAGTGGTACCGCGGGTAATCATTGGATGATGCTCGTCTCAAAGATTGATTCTTTGGGACGAGTTTATTTTATGTAAAGGAGAAAAAAGAGATGGATAATCAGAATCGTATGCAGGATGCAGAAACCAGAATTAAGGAGACTGCGGAACGAATTGCACGCCTTCGTGAAGACCTGGGCATTTCTGTGGAAGAGATGGCTGAAAAGACGGATTATTCTTTGGAGGAATACAAGCAGTATGAATCCGGAGAAAAGGATTTCAGCTTCACATTTATTTACAAATGTGCCAACGTATTTCAGGTAGAGATCTCTGATCTGACAGAGGGTAGAAGCCCCGAGCTGAAGGGCTATACCGTCACCAGAAAAGGGGAGGGTTCTCCCATTGTTCGCCGTGAAGGATTTGTGTACAACCGTCTGGCATCTAAGTTCAAGAATAAGACTGTAGAGCCGTTCCATGTTGTTATTCCGTATTCTGAGGAAGCATTGAACAAGCCGCTTCACCTTGCAAGTCACGCAGGTCAGGAAATGGATATTGTCCTGAAGGGCTCTGTTCGTATGATTATCGGCAGCCACAGTGAAATTCTTCATGAGGGCGACTGCATTTATTATGACAGCTCTATGCCCCATGATGAGATTGCACTGGGCGGCGAGGACTGTGAAATCTATGCATTTGTAATGGCACCTCATGGCGCATCCGGTATGACTGAATACCGTGAAAGCGTAACAGACCACCACACAACCAATGTGGATAAGGCCGGCCTGCTGCACCCGATTTCTGACAAGTTCGTTTCCTGCGAAACAGATGAAAATGGTGTGCTTTCCGGCGTGAATTTCAAGAATGCAGAAAAGTTCAATTTTGCCTTCGATGTTGTAGATGAAATGGCAAAGAAGGATCCGAATAAGCTTGCAATGATTTATGTGGCAGAGGATCACTCTGAGAAGCGATTTACTTTCAGCGACATCAAGAAGTACTCCTGTCAGACTGCAAACTATTTTAAATCTCTTGGCATCAAGCGCGGAGATCGTGTTATGCTGGTTTTGAAGCGTCATTATCAGTTCTGGTTCTCCATTCTGGCTCTGCACAGAATCGGCGCACTGGTTATTCCGGCATCCAATATGCTGGTGAAGCATGACTTTGAGTATCGTTTCCAGTCTGCTGGTGTCTCTGCAATAATTTGTACATCTGATGGCGATGTTTCCAAGGAAGTGGATCTTGCATGTGACAACTGCCCGACACTGAAAACCAAGGTTATGGTGAATGGAAACCGTGAAGGCTGGCATGATTTCAATGCTGAGCTTTCTGCATACAGCACACATTATGAGCGTGCTGAGGATGCTCCCTGCGGTACTGATCCGATGCTGATTTTCTTCAGCTCCGGTACTACAGGTAACCCGAAAATGGTTCTTCACAGCTATCAGTATCCCCTGGGCCACTATGTTACAGCACGCTATTGGCAGAATAACGATCCCAATGGTATTCACTTTACCATCTCCGATACTGGTTGGGGCAAGGCACTGTGGGGTAAGCTGTATGGCCAGTGGATGAACGAAACAGCAGTCTTTGTATACGATTTTGAGCGTTTTCATGCAGATGATATCCTGCAGATGTTCAAGAAGTACAATATCACCACCTTCTGCGCACCGCCTACCATGTACCGCTTCTTCATCAAGGAAAACCTGGACAAGTATGATTTGTCCTCCCTGAAGTATGCATGTATCGCCGGTGAGGCATTGAATCCCGAAGTATTTTATCAGTTCCAGCGTGCAACCGGCATCAAGCTGATGGAAGGCTTTGGTCAGACAGAAACCACATTGACCATTGGAAACTATGTGGGTATGGAACCGAAGCCGGGCAGCATGGGTAAACCGAATCCGCAGTATGATGTTCAGATTCTCCTGCCGGACGGAACACCTGCCGGTGTAGGCGAAACTGGTGAAATCTGCGTAAAACTGCAGGATACACCGATTCCTGGTCTTGCACTCTGCTATTACAGCGATGAGGAAACCACCGCTGAGACATGGCGTGACGGTTATTACCATACAGGTGATACTGCATGGATTGATGAGGATGGTTACTTCTGGTATGTCGGCCGTGTAGATGACGTCATTAAGTCCTCCGGCTATCGTATCGGACCGTTCGAGATTGAGAGCGTTCTGATGGAACTGCCTTATGTTCTGGAGTGTGCTGTTACCGGTGTGCCGGATGAAATCCGTGGACAGGTTGTAAAGGCAACCATCGTTCTGACAAAGGGCACAGTACCTTCGGATGACCTTGTCAAGGAAATTCAGGAATATGTCAAGAAGGGCACTGCACCTTATAAGTATCCCCGTGTGGTTGAGTTCATTGAAGAACTGCCGAAGACCGTGGGCAGCGGCAAAATCCGTCGTGCTGCGATCCGTGAAATGGACCAGAAGAAATACACGAAATAATCCATTCAGAAATAACAAAAGCAGCTTGTGTGTTCACAGGCTGCTTTTGTACATTATATTGCTAAAATGCCTGGAATCAGGAAGTGATGACTGGGTAAGGCATGGTGATATTCACGCTGTTTCATTCATTTTGTGATAGCAATATAATACAAATGCAAACATGATTTCAAGGGCCGCTGCGGAATGCCCCGATGATGTATCAGTCTCATAGAGCCGCAGGAAATGATTCAGGAACAGCCTAAGAGTCAACAGTGAAAATTGTCTAAATGCACATATAGGGCAATGCGTTTTTGTGAGTTATGTTTAGTATCAGAAAAGTCAAGAGAATCTTTTCAAATTGTCGCACAGAAAATTTCTGTATCTGTGCTGCAAATTTTTGTGAATATGATGAACTTGCAGAAATCTATGAAATAGTATTGACGGATAACAAGATATAGTGTATAATAATATTCGTCAACACAAAATATGGAGGTGGATTTCTATGAAGATAATTAAACGAAGCGGCATTGAGGAAACGTTTGATATAGAGAAAATTATTTCCGCAGTGAACAGAGCAAATAGAGAGGCACCGGAAACAGAACGATTGACAACAAAACAGATTCATGAAGCAGCAGACCATGTGACAGATATTTGCAAGGGCATGAACCGTGCAGCCAGTGTGGAGGAAATTCAGGATCTGGTTGAAAACGAAATCATGAAGTTACAGGCATTTGAAGTAGCAAGAAAGTACATTACTTATCGTTACACCCGTTCAATGATTCGCCAGTCCAATACCACAGATGACAAAATTCTCTCCCTGATTGAATGCAACAATGAGGAAGTGAAGCAGGAGAATTCCAACAAGAATCCGACTGTGAACAGTGTGCAGCGTGACTATATGGCAGGTGAGGTCAGCAAGGACATCACCAGGCGTTTACTTCTGCCGCATGATATTGTGCAGGCTCATGAGGAGGGTATTATCCATTTCCATGATGCAGATTATTTCGCACAGCATATGCACAACTGCGATCTGGTGAACCTGGAGGATATGCTGCAGAATGGCACCGTCATCAGCGGAACATTAATTGAGAAACCCCACAGCTTTTCCACAGCATGTAATATTGCAACCCAGATTATCGCTCAGGTTGCTTCCAGCCAGTACGGCGGGCAGTCCATTTCCCTGACACATCTTGCACCGTTCGTGCAGATCAGCCGGGAAAAAATCCGTAAGGAAGTGCTGACAGAAGCAGAACTGTTCGGTGTTTCAGCATCGAAGGAATCCATCGATACAGTGGTGGAAAACCGCCTGCGTGATGAAATTCGCCGTGGTGTTCAGACAATTCAGTATCAGGTAGTGACATTGATGACAACCAATGGCCAGGCACCTTTTGTAACCGTGTTCATGTATCTGGGTGAAGCACGCAGCGAACAGGAAAAGAAGGACCTTGCAGTTATTATTGAAGAAGTGCTTCTCCAGCGCATCAGCGGCGTAAAAAATGAAGCAGGTGTATGGATTACACCCGCATTCCCGAAGTTGATTTATGTGCTGGAAGAACAGAATATACATGAAGACAGCCCCTTCTGGTATCTGACACGTCTTGCAGCAGAGTGCACTGCAAAGCGTATGGTTCCGGATTTTATTTCCGAAAAGAAGATGCTGGAATACAAAGTTGACAAGAACGGAGAAGGCCACTGCTATACCTGTATGGGCTGCCGCAGCTTCCTGACACCTTATGTGGATGAAGAAGGAAAGCCAAAGTATTACGGCAGATTCAATCAGGGTGTTGTTACCATTAACCTGCCGGACATTGCCCTTTCTGCTGACGGCGATTTTGAGAAGTTCTGGACTATTTTTGATGAACGACTGGATCTTTGCTATCGTGCATTGATGTGCCGTCATAATCGTCTGATGGGCACGTTGTCTGATACTGCACCGATTCTTTGGCAGTACGGCGCATTGGCTCGATTGAAAAAAGGCGAGACCATTGACAAGCTGCTGATGGGAGGCTATTCCACCATTTCTCTGGGCTATGCAGGCCTGTATGAGTGTGTCAAGGCCATGACCGGCAAATCCCACACAGACCCCACTGCAACGCCCTTTGCGCTGAAGGTTATGAAGCGGATGAATGACGCCTGTGCCCAGTGGAAAGCCAAAGAGAACATTGATTTCAGCCTTTATGGTACACCGCTGGAGTCTACCACTTACAAATTTGCAAAATGTCTTCAGAAGCGTTTCGGTGTGATTGAAGGCATTACTGACAAAAGCTATATCACCAATTCTTATCACATTCATGTGACGGAAGAGGTCAACGCATTTGAAAAGCTGAGCTTTGAGTCTCAGTTCCAGAAGCTTTCTCCCGGCGGTGCAATCAGCTATATTGAGGTGCCGGATCTGAAGGATAATCTGGATGCAGTATTGTCTGTCATGAAATACATTTATGAGCATATCATGTATGCCGAATTGAACACCAAGAGTGATTTTTGCCAGATTTGCAAGTACGATGGCGAGATTTTCACTGTGGAGTCTGATGGAAAGCTGATCTGGGAATGCCCCAACTGTCATAACCGTGATCAGTCAAAGATGAACATTGCCAGAAGAACCTGTGGCTATATCGGTACACAGTACTGGAATCAGGGCAGAACCGCTGAAATTAAGGATCGGGTGTTGCATCTGTGAACATTGCTGAAATCAAGAAATGCGATGTTGCAAATGGTCTGGGTGTACGAGTCAGTCTGTTTGTATCTGGGTGTACTCATCATTGCAAGAATTGTTTCAATCCGGAGACATGGGATTTTCAGTATGGCACACCCTATACAGAGGAAACAGAACAGCAGATTCTGTCATATCTGAACCATGATTATATTACAGGTCTGACTCTTTTGGGGGGAGAACCCTTTGAGCCATGCAATCAGCGTGTGCTGGTTGGTTTGCTGAAAAAGGTCAGAGCTTTGTATCCGAGACTGGATATCTGGTGCTTTAGCGGCTATACCTTTGAGGAACTGACAGGGGAATCCAGGGCACGGTGTGAAGTGACAGATGAAATGCTCCGTATGATTCACGTCCTGGTTGATGGTGAGTTTGTTGAGGAGCTGAAAAGCATCCGGCTGCGTTTTCGTGGCTCAGCCAATCAGCGCATTCTGAATGTGAAGGCGAGTCTTTCCAGGGGGCAGGCCGTTCTGATGGAGCATATTCCGGACAGGGTATAAATGCATTTTCAATTGAATTTACGATAAAAAGCCGACTGCTGCAGTCGGCTTTTTTGTGTGTCAGGACAGTCATTATGGCTTATCTGCTCAAAAAGAGACAGGATATTTGTTGAATATACCCTTGACTTTCAACTGTAAATGATGGTATAATAGTAGTACTGACCGACAATTATCAGATGCAGAGAAACGGAAGATTCTGCCTCTGCATCGAAGGCATAATTCTGTGTGGTAAGCCGCTGCCATAACCATTGATGCTTTAAGGAGGTTCTTATGTCTAAGAATGCATGGTCAGGAAAAGTTATTTTTTGCAGAAGAGTTAAGGGAAATGCGATAGCGTTCTATATGAACGACGGCGCAGACTGCCATTACCTGTTCAGCACAGAGTATTATTCCAAGGAAGAATTATTCAAGGAATATAAGAATGGCAAGGCATATGACGACATTTTACAGAAGTCACAGAAGTCAAAACTGGCATCTGTAACACGCAAGAAACGCAAAGCAAAATTAAGATGGGAAGATTTTCAGCGTCAGAAGCTGAAAGAGCGAATTGTTCGTATGGTTCGATACGTCGAAATGGAAACGGCAATGGAACAGGATGGTTCAGCGGCATAACACAAGGACTGCCGGGAATGTGAATTCCCGGCAGTTCTTTTTTTCTGGAAAGAAAAATGCACCACATTCATATTTTTTACAAAGAGCTGTAACCTTTTGCCATGGTTTCCGTTATAGTGAATAGGGGAAGGAAAACAGCATCCCCGGAAGTTTGATGCATACTATAAGGAGGTATTATTATGAAAAAAATGTATTTGTCTGGTTGCTCTTATGCAATGGCCATCTCGGTTTTGGGCAGTTCATTGCAGTGCGCTGCGGTTTCTGCGGTGGATGACGAAGTCACTTCTCTGTATGGAAGAGTGTATGCAGGATTTTTCTCCTCTTCTGTCGCGATGTATCAGAATGAAGAGCTGAAAATGGATGATATTCAGCTTTGTCTGGAGGCAACAAAAGATCCTGATTATCTCGAGTCTGCCAATCCTGCAATATTGTATCAGGATATGTACTATTCGTTCTTCAATATTGGTTCCGGATGGCTTTCGGATTGTTATTCTCTGAATACCACGCAAGTGAATGTTTCAGAGCCGGGTGTTTACAATGTAATTGTGGTTCCGAAAACAGACGATACTTTTACATTTGAAACAACGGATGACAATCCGCTGTATTATATGGGCAAGCCGGAGCCCTCTGGAAAATATGAATTCCAGCTTGCACCACACGTTTCCACTTTCCGTGTAACAGTATATGATATAGAGGAAGCGAAGAATACACCATTTTATATGGTTGTGTATGATGACGCCATTGAATTTTCGCCAGACGACGTGGGCTGTTGGGTATATGTCAGGGGAGCATTGGCTTCTGATGTAACCTATGAGATTGAAGATCCTGCCATTGCAGAAGTCATGTATTCTTCAAGTGGCCTGGTGGAAATCACGCCCCTCAAAGAGGGAGAGACGATTATTCATGCGATAGCTTCAGACGGAAGAACAGCCACTGAAAAAATCAGAGTGCTCCCACGAACTTCACAAACAGAAGAGGAAACCCCAACGATGACGACAACCACATCCTATACACGGGATTCAGAACCAGCAACTACCCTGACAACCACATACGTGTCAAATCCGGGCAACACAACCGCTCCTGTCACCACTTCCACGAGAGCGATGACTACCACAATGGGTTCTGTGACATCAACGAAATGGTGGTATGATTACGAAAATCCGCCGATGACAACAACTACGAAATGCATAACGGAGAATCATTCCAATTCCACTGCAGCCACAACAACGACTACTGTTGCAGAAACAGAAAAAAAGGTTGATACCAATCCATCCACAGAAGAATCAGATTTTGCTGCAGGAGATGCAAACTGCAATGAAATGCTGGACGTGTCAGACGCTGTATTGGTTGCAAGAGTCATCGCAGAAGATCATCAGGCAGTAATCAGTGACCAAGGAAAGAAGAATGCAGATATCAATCAGGATGGAAATATTACCATGGAGGATGTTATGATACTTCTGAAAAAGATAGCAAGGCTGCTTTGATGAATGCCAGTACACAAAAAGAGTTTTCTTCAGCTTGTTACTCATAAAGACGCATAAAAGCATAGAAGAAAAGGCAGTGTAACCGAGAGGTTACGCTGCCTTTTTTTATAGCATCAGGAAATACTGTGTTTTGAGGATGATCGGAACCGCTCATACTTTAAAACACTTTGAAATATCACGGATATCACCGATTACGAATACTTCGTCGCCCTCCTGCATTTCCATCGAAGGAGTCGGAACAGTCACATGGTTGCCGTCTTTAATGGCGATGATATTCAGATTATACTTTTTACGGATGTCCAGCTGAACCAGTGTCTTGCCGTTCCATTCCTTCGGAATCCGCATCTCATAGATAGAGCACTGGTCATCCAGTTGAATATAGTCCATTATGCTGTCAGAAGCGTGCTTTGTTGCAATTCGCATTGCAGTCTGTTTCTCAGGATAGGTTACTTCATCTGCGCCGTTTCGCAGAAGGAACTTCATCTGCACATCATTGGAAGCACGTGCCACCACATAGGGGGAACCCAATTCCTTCAGCAATGCAGTTGTCTGAAGCGAATTCTGGAAATTGTCGCCGATGGTGACAATAGAAACATCATAATCACGGACACCCAGAGTTTTCAGAAATTCCGCACTTGTTCCGTCACCGATAACGGCGTTAGTCACATAAGGCAAAATCTCGTTGATACGGGTTTCACTGGAATCCACAGCCATCACTTCGCACCGCAGTTCGCTCATTCTCTTGGCAATATGAACGCCAAACTGACCTGCGCCAATAATTAGAATCGATTTCATTGTATCTCTCCTTAACCAACTGTAATTTTCTCAAGCGGCAATCTGGAAACATGGTCATCTGAAGCAGACAACGCCGCATAAATCAAGGTCAGACCGCCGACTCTTCCAAGGAACATCAGAATCATCAGAATGATGTGTGAGGGAAGAGAAAGGCTTGTCGTAATGCCGAGTGTCAGGCCGGCAGTTCCCACTGCGGAACCTGTTTCAAACAGACAGGTCACCAGAGGAATGGAATCATGAAGGCTCAGGAACATACCGGCAGAGATGAACAGCACCACATACATAAACAGGATTGCGCCGGCATTTCGAACTGTGTCATCAGAGATTCTGCGGCGGAAGCACTGCACATCATTTCTTCTGCCGAAAACAGTCAGTGCCGCCAGAAACAGTACTGCAACGGTGGTGGTTTTCATACCGCCTGCAGTTGAGCCGGGAGAACCGCCGATCAGCATCAGCACTGTCATAATGAACTGCCCGGATTCCGTCATTTGTGCCAGATCACTGGTATTGAAGCCGGCAGTTCTTGCTGTCACGGACTGGAAGAATGCACAGCAGAGACGTTCGCCCAAGGGAAGATTTGCATATTCCGTCAAGAAAAACATTATGGCAGGAAGCAAAATCAGAATACCCGTTGTCATCAGAATGACTTTGCTCTGCATAGAATATTTTTTGATGTGCAGTTTGTTTATGCGGATGTCATTCCATGTGAAGAAACTGAGTCCGCCCATAACAATCAGCAGCATCACTACAATATTGAAATAGATATTGCCGCTATAGCTGGTAAGCGAGGAAAATGGTTCCCGTACGCCCATAAGATCAAATCCTGCGTTGCAGAATGCGGAGACTGAATGCCACAAAGAATACCATGTACCCTTCAAAAAACCGAAATCCCTGCAAAAAACAGGCATCAGCAGGAGTATACCGCAGCCTTCTATGATTGCAGTAATCTTGAGAATGAAACCGGTCATCTGGACAATGCCGCCCAGGGACGGGGCAGAAATGGATTCCTGCATAATGCTTCGCTGCCGCAGACCGATTTTTTTGCCGGAAAGCTTTACCACGGTCATGCCGATGGTTACTACACCCATACCGCCAATCTGAATCAGGGACAGAATTACAATCTGTCCGAACAGGGACCAGTAGGTTGCGGTATCACGCACCACAAGTCCTGTCACGCAGGCTGCGGAAATTGAGGTGAACAGCGCATCAGAAAAAGGCGTCAGGATTCGTTCCTGTGAAGCAAAAGGGAGCATCAGCAGGCAGGCGCCAAACAGCACCAACAGAAGAAATCCTCCTGCAATAATCTGGAATGCCGTGAGTTTCGAGAAGAAATTTGTCTCGTTGGGTTTAGCCATATTATGAACCTTTCTTGGAAGTACTTATTCAAAGAACTGAAAATACTGCATTCTGTACTGTTTTTAGATTATTGTTTGGCGTTTGGCGTGTTGGAAGCAGCATTCTGGCGGGGTGTTTTCTCAGTCTGTTTGAAGAGAAAGAAATCCTTTTGTTCCGTCAGGTGCAGGCTGTTTTTCTTGATATAGTTGGAGGCTTGGTTTTGGGGAACAACTGTTTTTAGCTGAGAAAGCAGAATCAGGAGCGTGATACCGCCGACAATTAAACCGATGATAATACAAGTAAGCATAATAATTCTCCTTTCAGATCCAGCCCATCAGGGTGCCGATGATATAACTGAGAATGGTTGTACCAATGGTAACAGCACAGAAAATGCCAAAGGCTTTTCCTTTGTCAGAGGGCAGATCGCCCACAAATTTTCCGGTCTGACCATTCATAGCAAAGGTATATTTCTGTCCATTCCATGAGGTATTCAGCAGCCATACAGGGAACAGGGCATATTTTGCCTCGCCGTTATTCAGATGCAGATTATGGTGTTCTGTCTCAACTTCATCATAGCCCTTGACTGTATTCTCGAATTCAGCCAGTGTACTGTTTTCAATGCGTTCATTCGCACGGGCAATACTGGTTTTCGCATCCACATCATATTTATCTGCCATGTATCCGGAAAGATAAGCGGTCTGGAAGGGCACAGCTGCCTTCATGTCAAAGGGCTCCAGTGCTTCCATCATGGTGTCGTCCATTTTTTCGGAGCCATCCACAGGAACATTTTCAAACTGAATCTGACCTGCACGGGTAACAGAGAACACGCTTTTTTCCAGATAGTTAAACTGCTGGTCACTCCATCTTTTGTGCTTTTGTGTTTTATACTGAATGTGCGCATCCACATCTGCATCAAAGAGCCATACAGGCACATAAACGCCCTTGATTTCGTCGATATGATTCTGACTCTTAAAGATCTTCGGCAGCAGGGGCTTGCCCTCCATATGCTGCAGCAGTGATTTTTTCGCATCTTCCTTATTCAGCTTGAAAGGAATAATCAGGTCCGGTTTCAGGTCACCGCTCAACTGTCCTGTCATAATCACAGGATTTTCGCAGTAAGGACACTTAGAAGCCGCAGTTGTCTCGTCTGCCACTACTTCGCCGCCGCAGGACTGACATTTGTAGACACGAAGATTCTCCGATTCTCCCTGCTGCCACTCTGAACCTGCTTCTTCTTCCCAGTTCATTTCGGATTCAGCAGGCTGATTATTCAGTACATCGTCATAGGCCTGCAGTGCTTCCAGTTCGAATACAGATTCACAGAAGGGACATTTCATTTGCTGCTCAGTGCTGTTGAATTCAATTTTTCCACCGCAGCAGGGACATTTGTATTCCAGTAATTCGCTCATATGAAAACGCTCCTTTAATATAAGATATTTCTATTATATCGTATATTTCTTCAAAAATCAACCATTTATTCAAATTTCCTTTATTTTATGTGCCGCATCAGACATATTCGCCCTTTGCAATTCGTTCTGCCAGATCGTTCAGATACACCCAGCGGTCCATTTTTTCAGCCAGTTCTGTATCCAGCTGTTCTTTCTGTGCATTGAGCTCCTGTAATTTGATATAATCTGCTGTATTCTCCCCAATGCGCTTTTCCAACGCAGCAATGTTTTCCTCCAGCTTTGCAATATCATCGTCAATGGTGTCGAATTCACGCTGTTCCTTGAAGGAGAAGCGGAGCTTTGTTTTGCCGGTGAAGACACGTTCTTTCTTTTCTTTTTTTGGAGCTGAAGCGATTTCAGAGAGATTTTCCTGGCTCCTTTTATCCGCATAATCGGAATAATTTCCTGTGAAACGGGTACAGTTTCCATTTTTGAATTCAAAGATTTCCGTGGCAGTTTTGTCCAGAAAATAGCGGTCATGGGAGACTGAAACCACAGCCCCCTGAAACTGCATCAGATAATCTTCCAGAATGGTCAGCGTTGCGATGTCCAGATCGTTTGTAGGCTCGTCCAGCAATAGAATATTCGGCTCGGTCATCAGCATTTTCAGGAGATACAGCCGTTTTCTTTCACCGCCGGACAGCTTTTCGATTCTGCTCCACTGCAATTCCGGTGTAAACAGGAATCGTTCCAGCATTTGTGCGGCTGACACTGTACCATCTGGTGTATGAACGATGTCACCGGTTTCTCTGATATAGTCTATAACACGCATGGATAAATCCATTTCCTCACATTCCTGCCTGAAAAATGCCAGGTTTACCGTATCACCGTATTCGATGCTGCCGGAATCCGGTGGAATGTCCTGATGAATCATTTTCAGAAAGGTACTTTTGCCGGCACCATTCTGCCCGACAATACCAATTCTGGCATTCCGGGGAATGATATAGGAAAAGTGGCTGAGGAATTGTTTGCCATCGATGGCTTTGGAAATATCATTGATTTCAATGGTTTTTCTGCCAAGCCTGGAAGAAACAGACTGCATCTGTACCAGATTCTCTGTCTGGGGAACATCACGGTTTTTCAGTGCCTCAAAACGTTCGATACGATCTTTGGACTTTGTGCCTCTTGCCCTTGCGCCCCGGCTGATCCATTCCAGTTCACGGCGGTACAAGGATTGTGCCTTTCGCTCAGCCGCCGCCAGATTGATTTCCCGCTGTGCCTTGTATTCCAGGTATTTGTTATAGTTTCCATTGCAGGAATATAATTTTCCGTGGTCTACTTCAGCAATGGTTTTGCAGATTTTGCTTAAAAAATATCTGTCATGTGTCACCATGACAATGGCACCTCTGTATTTCAGAAGCAGATCCTCCAGAAGCTGTGCGGTTTCATTGTCAATATGGTTTGTCGGCTCATCCAGAAGCAAAACATCGCTTGGCTGAATCAAAGCCGCAGCGATGCCGGCACGTCTTCGCTCGCCGCCGGAAAGTGTTGCAATACTGCGTGAAAAATCGTGGATGCCCATTTTTCCAAGAATGGATTTCGCTTCAAATTCCTTAGACTGCTGCAGGTCCTTCGGCAGGTTGGCGAGAACCTGTTCCAGCACAGTGCCGTTTTCATCAAAAGCAGGTACCTGGGGCAGATAGGAAACACGAATGCCGTTTGCACGGATGACAGCACCGCTGTCAGCAGTTTCCGTCCCGGAAAGAATCCGCAGCAATGTGGATTTTCCTGTGCCGTTGATGCCGATAATACCGACTTTGTCCCCTTCATTCAGAAAAAAGGATACATCATCCAGGACTTTCCGTTCTGCATAGGTTTTTGAGATATTCTGAGCTGATAAAAGAATCACCGTGATCTCCTTTCAGATAACAAGGCAATACCGCACAGTAAATGTGCGGTATTGCGGAATTTTACAGAAGCTCTGCAATTTCAAGCAGCATTCTCTCAGTTTTCTCCCAACCGATACAAGGGTCAGTAATGGATTTTCCGTAGCATCCGCCGTCCACTTTCTGTGCGCCGTCTTCAATATAGCTTTCCACCATAAAGCCCTTGACCAGCTTCTTGATGTCATTGTTATATTTTCTTGCCTGGAGCACTTCCTTGATGATACGAGGCTGCTCCAGAGGGTTCTTTCCGGAGTTCGCATGGTTCGCATCAATAATGGCAGCAGGATTTGCAAAGGAACCTTCTGCGTACAAAGAAAGGAGATGTGTCAGATCTTCATAGTGATAATTTGGCAGAGACTGTCCGTGCTTGTTCATGTAGCCACGGAGAATTGCATGTGCCAGAGGATTGCCCTGAGAATGTACGGCCCATCCACGATAGATGAAGGTATGTGCATTCTGTGCAGCGGTAATGGCGTTCATCATAACAGAAAGATCGCCGGAGGTCGGGTTTTTCATTCCTACAGGCACATCAATGCCGCTGGAAACCAGACGATGCTCCTGGTTCTCCACAGAACGTGCACCCACAGCCACATAGGCCAGCAAATCATCCAGATAGCGGTAGTTATCGGGGTACAGCATCTCATCTGCGCAGGAGAAACCGGTTTCCTTCAGCGCACGCATATGCAGTTCACGGGTAGCAATAATTCCCTTGAACATATCCGGCTTTTCATTGGGGTTTGGCTGATGCAGCAGACCCTTATATCCGGCACCGGTTGTGCGGGGTTTATTGGTATAGATACGGGGAATGATAAAAATCTCATCTTTTACCTGCTCAGAAATCTTCCGCAGACGGGAGATATAATCCAGCACGGAATCCGGATGGTCAGCGGAACAGGGACCGATAATCATAATCAGGCGGTCATCTCTGCCGGAGAAAATATCCTCAATTTCCTTTGCACGTTCCTTCACAATTTTTGCCATCTCGTCTGTCACAGGATACATTTCCTTAGTTTCCTTCGGGATTGTGAGTTTTCTTTCAAATTCCAGATTCATCATTGTACGAATTATCCTTTCTGTTATTATGTATGCCAGTATTCATTCAGGAATCTGATTCGGCTTTCCAGCCATTCTTTCAGAAATGCAGAAGCATCCGCCTGTGTCTTGCATCTTCTCGCAGGAATGGAGAGCTCATCACGGAATGATTCATTATGAATGATGTTATCCCATTTCTCGTAATTACGCAGAAATGCAGACTGCAGCTGTGCTGTATCATCTGAGATATGCTGTAAAGCATTATCAAACACACCGCTGTCATAGGCATATGTCCATTTTTTACTGATGCAATCCTGATACCAATCCTGATACATCAGTACAGCCAGCCACGGATTGATGGTTTCATAGGTATCGTCATTTACATCCGGGACGATATTTGCAGCATAGAAGCCTGTTCCGTCAGTGCAGCGGTCTTTATTGCCCATGGAAGAATCAAAATCCCAGGGGGCTTCAAAGCGCAGTTTTTTATCGCCGTTTTCGCTGAAATCCACATCCATGTAGAAACTGGACCAGTAGATATCTGCGTCACAGGTCAGTTCGCTGATGATATATATATCTGCCAGAGAATCCACATCTACATACTGACGTACAGCTTCCTCCGGTGTCATGGAAGCATTCTCGTACAGTTCTGTGAAATCTTCGCTGAAGCAATAAGCCTTGTTTTCGTAGGCGGCTTTGTACATCAGTGTATACAGATTGTTCATATAAGAGGCGATAAAGTCATGCTGCTCCTGGTTATAAACCGTATTTTTTATGGTAATGCCGATATCCTTTTTGTATTCATCTTCAGGAGAATCCGTAGGGAGGCAGGCCATGGTTTTCCCATTGCCGTCTTCACCGTCAAAGGGAATCAGAGGCGCATTGTCTGCATAGTCCATATGAAACTGCTGCAGTGGTTCTTCGATAGAATAATAGCCATCAAATTCCATGAAATATCCGATATTCACATCGGCATCATTTTCATTTGCCTCATAAATCTCAACACGGTTTTCATGTATTTGCTGCTGTTCCGCAAGCAGATACACACCCTGATATTCCCCATTCACATACACTTCCACAAAAGCAGCATCGGAGGCATACAGGTTATCCTGTTCCAGAATGCCTCTTGCTATTTCCAGCGCTGTTTTGTCACGGAGCAAGGAAGCATCTTTATATTCTGCCAGGAGAAGCCAGTTTTTGAAGGGCGTATTCTGATTCAGCCCCAGCATAGACTGTTTTTCGCTGAAATTGATACGAAGAGGCTTTTTGTCATAGGTGGTAGTCCAGTTGCCGCGTACTTTCACATTCGCAGCCACAGCATCCAGAAGAATATTTTCCTGCGTGTCAATCAATGTGACAGTGCAGGATTCATAATAGGGTGCCGGCGGCATAACGTAATTCGGTGTCCAGGTTGCAATCTGTTCTGATACATGCGGTGCCACAGGCTTTGTGATAAAATCCATGACATCACTGCTGGTATTGTCTGTCTGAATCAGCAGAATCGGGCATTCATCACATAAGGGAATCAAAGTATCTTCGTTTTCCGGTTCTGCATCAGATGTTTCTGCAATGCTTTCTTCAGATGAAGTGCTGTTCTCCGCTTCTGAAACAGAAACGGAAGAGCCACAGCTGCATGTCAGGCAGCCCAGAAGCAATGAAATAAATAACAGCTTTAATTTCATTTTATGTTCCTCACCATGTTCCTGAGAAATCTTACTCACGGAACATATTGTTTTTTCTTCGGTCAACCGGGTTTTTTTCGTATCTTTTCTTTCCGATGTAATAGCTGATGTATTTAAAAATGCTGACAATCAGGGAGTAGCAGGCGGATTCAAAAGCCATTTCGGCAAAATCCAGTGTATAAGTTGGCTGTACTATCATAATCCACAGCCAGCGAAAGAACACCAGTACAACCAAAAGAATACTGAAATGCATTAAAAAATACAGCATCCAGAATCCGATTGAGGAACGATTGATAGATATTTTCATACATCCTCCTAATAAATAAGGTACTCTTTATTATACAATATTTTTGTAAAAAATGCAAGTGCCTGGAATATGAATATTTCATTACGCTGCTTCATGTTGAATAAATTGCAGTAAAAAAGCACCGCATTATCTCCGTAAACAGAGAAATGCAGTGCTTCCTGTCATTCTTCGGGCTGACGTTTTCGGTTGCGGTATTCCGTTGGCGTGATGCCGACGATTTTTTTGAACTGATGCATAAAATGCACATAATTGCTGTATCCGCTCTGGTCAGCGATATAGGCAATGCTGTAGTCTGTGCCGGAAAGCATTCTCTTGGAAAGCTCAATGCGGCTGTTGATGACATCCTGCGTAAAGCTGATGCCGAAGCAGCGGGTATACAGTTTCTGAAAATAACCCCGGCTCAGAATCAGATCACGGCACATGGCATCAATGCTCCATTCACCACGGGGATTGCTGTAGATTCGCTCACGGAGATCCACAAATTCACGGTAGTATGGAGAGGATTTCTCATTCTGGCGGTTGGCACGGCTTTCTTCCACCTCAGAAATAATCTTTTTAGTGATATCCTCAATTGCCACATCCGCCGGTACAAAATCGCAGTAGCAGCCGAAGCTGGCGGTGATTTTGTACGGCTTGAGAGAACTTTGATTATAGTGCTCCAGATAGCCGGAGATCGCATAAATCATACGCTGGCAGGCATCTTCTTCATAGTCCTGATACCCGATAATAGAGAATTCCGCATCCTCAATTCTGGCGCAGCGTTCATAGGTGGTACAGCTGTTATTCATGGCATTTGCAAGCACAGTGACAGCGCTGTCACCTTCAGAGTGGCCATAGGTTTCATTAATCTGCCGCAGCGAATCCAGACTTGCATACAGGAGCAGAAAACGCTTGTGTTTCTGCTTTGCCTCTTCAAAGGATTCCTTCAGGAAGGTCTGATAACCCTGTTTGTTATAAAGGCCTGTCAAAGAATCACGGATAGAGGAGAGATAAATGCGGTTATTGAATCGCTTGAGATAATTCTGCATGCGGACAAATTCCAATGCTGTGCTGACCAGCGTTACCCACTGGCAGTAGATGGCATCATAGGTATCCAGACGCTCGCCGAAACTCAATGCAGTGACACCGAAGAAACGGTCATCATGGTGCAGAGGAGAGAAGAAATAGCAAATCGGATGTTTGCGTTCTTCATGGAGCTGGGGCAGCATCCTGGTCGCAAGGAACGGTTTTGTCACAATTGCGTTTTCTGTATCATTATGCAGAATTTTCAGAATCATATGCTGTGGGAAACCGGTTTTGCGGTATTCCGAAGGATTCTCCAGCGCACCGCCGCCTTCCCAGTCCTCACACAGACAAAGATAGAATTCACGGAAATCCCGCACCAGGTACAAATGCCGGAGCACGGCACCCATGCAGTCATCCAGCGTTTCATATCTGGTGATCTGAATGCCCATATTGCTGGTGCGGAACATAGTCTGAAAATCATCTTGTTTTTCCACCACAGCAATCTGATGACGCAGGTAATCCAGGTCCACGCCGCAGGAGCAGCTGGAGCCTGTAATGACTTCAATCTTCTCTGTCTGAGTCAGAGCACAGTTTTCTCCGGTCATCATCTTGTACAGTCTTGCAACGCCCTGTGCGCCCAACTGGAAGTTTTTTCGCACATAGCTTGTCAGGGGAATTATGCTTCTGGATTCCGTCAATGAGGCATCATATCCGGTAATCATAATATCTTCCGGCACACGAATGCCTTTACAGATCAGCTCATGACAAAGTGCTTTCGCCATAGGGTCATTGCCGCAGACAATTCCCTGTGGGCGTGGGCGTACCCCATCTGCAATTTCAGCGGCCAGCTTTTTTGCAGAGCCATACCAGTAATCGCCGTATATAATGCGGTCCTCAGAACAGGGCAGATGGGCATTTCTCATTGCATCACGGAATCCGTCTGCTCTTTGAACTGCAGTATAGTGTTCCTTCAGTCCTGTCAGACAAATGAGGTCCGTAAGCCCATGCTTCTGTATCAGATGATTGGTTATGGCATAAAAACTGCTTCGGTCATCCATCATAATATAGGGGAATTTGCTGGAATTATCATCCAGAACCAAAACAGGTATTTTTTGTTCCAGCAGAATATTGTCAAGGATTTCCCGCTGTTCCTCGGAACGAATGGAATTCCGAAGGTATAGTATTCCGTCAAAAGAAGGCAGGTGCATATAGTTGAAGAGGTTGAATTCCGATTTTTGATGTGCTGTGAGTTCAAAGTCATTTGTAATGCAGGAGAACACTGCCACATTCATATTCAGAGAAAAAGCTTGTGCAGTAATGCCCTTAATCAAACGGCGCTGCATCAATTGTTCTGATTCGCAGACAATGACACCAATGAGCAGTCTCTTTTTCATCGTTCCTCCTCCTTTCACTGTAAAAAGATACTATATAACATTAGTATAGCATAAAAAGTCAGTTGTGTCAAGCCGTTTTCGTGATTCATGGTGAAAAATCGTCAAAAAGAATTGCATTTTCGTATATGATGTGATATAATGCAAGGGAGACAAATGCACACAAGGAAAGTGAGAAAAAACATGAGTGATGATTTTTTAAAGAAACGATTTGCAGATTTAGCAAATCAAAGCGATCGCACCGCACGTTTTACCTTTACGGATTTTCTGACAGAAGGGGAATATGCAGAATTCTGCACGCTGTCCTCCCATCTGACGGCAGTGGGCTGTACCGTATTCGGCGGATATGAAGATGCAGAACGTGTGATGATTCGCTTTGGCAGTGAGGAATATCTCGGCTACAGCGAAGCATTTCCGATTCAGTGCGTACACATTTCGCCTCTTCAGGAAAAGTTTGGCGAAAATCTGAGCCATCGGGATATTCTGGGTGCGGTTATGCATCTGGGCATAGAGCGAAGTTCCGTGGGGGATATCGTGGTATGCGGCAAAAATGCGTATGTTTTCTGTAAATCCGAACTGACAGAGTATATCTGCCGAGAGCTGATTCGGATTCGCCATACAACGGTGAGATGCACGATAACAGAAACGCTGCCGGATACTGCGGAGCCCAAAAGGGAAGAAAGAAGCATACAGGTTGCCTCAGAACGGATTGACGGTGTGATTGCCAAGGTGTTTCATATTTCCAGGGGTACCTGTGCAGAATTGTTCCGCACAGGAAAAGTTTTTGTAGATGGCATGCTGATGGAAAATCACAGCCGTTTGCTGAAGGGCGGCGAAAAAATAAGCGTCCGTGGATATGGAAAATTTCTTTATGTGGAAATCAGCGGCCAGACACGCAAAGGAAATCTGATTGCACATGTGGAGGTATTTGTATAGAAAAAACGACAGAGCACCTGTTCCCGATACGGAACAGGTGTTCTGATGATTATCTGGTCTGTTTTCTGGTTCTGTGGTCTTCCGCAATTTCTTCTGCCCAATTGTCCTCCATTTTTGCATTGGAACGAAGTCTGCTGATTTGCGGTGCCAATGCTTTAAATATCTTTGCAGTACCGATGGAATCTGCATTATAGTTGACAGCACGTTCCTTCTGAATGCCGATTGTTGAGGCAACATTCATGGCATCGATATTTGCACCGATAAACATGAATTCCCATCCGGCATCCTTTTTCTGCTGTTCAATCATCTGCTTCACATCTGCATGCGAATAGCGGTGACTTGCATTTTCCATGCCGTCTGTGGTAATCACAAACAAGGTGTGTGCAGGTACATCCTCCGGGCGTGCGTATTTGTGAATGTTCTTCACATGGTGTATAGCGCTGCCGATGGCATCCAGCAAAGCGGTGCATCCCCGGACAGTGTAGTCACGGTCCGTCATTCTGGGGATTTTTTCCAGTTCGATACGGTCGTGCAGTACTTCACTGACATTGTCAAACAGAATGGTTGACACATACACTTTGCCGGAACGGTCTTTTTTCTGGCTCTCAATCATGCCGTTAAAGCCGCCAATGGTATCTGGCTCCAGTCCTGACATGGAACCGCTTCGGTCCAGAATAAACACCAATTCTGTGGTCTGATTATTTGCAGTCATTTTTCATTCCTCCGTTTCATATGTTCAGCAGATTTTCCGTGTTCTGCTGTTGTGATTGTATTATATCACAGAACGGAGAAAAAGTGGTCGCCTGGCAGGGGACAATTACAGCTGCACAATCCTACCCGCCGGTTCGCCTGAGAGCTGTGATGATCGCTTCTGAAGCAGCACAACACAGTGTGCGGCAATGCCTTCCTCATGCCCCGTAAAGCCAAGCTTTTCTTCAGTTGTTGCCTTAACACTGACCTGATCTGTATCACAGCCGATGGCATCTGCCAGATTCTTTCGCATCCGGGGAATGTGTGGTGCAAGCTTCGGCTTTTGAGCCAGAATAGTTGCATCCAGATTGGAAACCTCCCATCCTTTCTGCTGAATCAGTGCATTGACATACTGCAGCAGCTTGATGCTGTCCGCTCCGGCATAGCGCGGGTCGGTATCCGGAAAATGCTGTCCGATGTCTCCAAGGGCAAGGGCACCCAGCATTGCGTCCATAATGGCATGTGTCAGGACATCCGCATCGGAATGACCCAGCAGCCCCAGTGTATGTGGAATCTCCACGCCGCCCATAATCAATTTTCTGTCTTCTGTCAGACGATGAACATCATATCCGTGACCAATTCTGATATTTGACATTTAGGACTCCTCCGATTGTCTGTAAGATAAGAGTGCCTCAGCAACTGCAAAATCTTCCGGTGTTGTGAGCTTGATATTATCATAAGAACCGGTAACCATCATCACTGGAGAGCCAAGTGCCTCCACCAGCTGACAGTCATCTGTGTAATCCCTGCCCTGTTCTGAGGCAAGCTGCATTGCATCTGCGTAAAGCTGTCTTCGGAATACCTGCGGCGTCTGTGTCAGAAACAGGGTGGCACGTTCCGGCGTAGCAGCTATAATCTGATGTTTAACAACCTTGATAGTATCTTTCACAGGAACACCCAGAGAAGCAGCACCGCAGTTTCTTGCTTCCTGAATGACCTTTTCAATGTCTGCTTTCCGTATCAGCGGTCTTGCACCGTCATGAATGGCGATATATGTACAGTCTGCGGAGACGGCACCAAAACCATTTCTGACACTTTCCTGACGGGTATTTCCACCCACAGTCAGCTGCACAGGAACCGAAATGTCTGCGCTGGACACAACGGCCTGAAATTCACTGAGGTCCTGCTCACGGCAGATAATCACAATTTCTGCAATGCTTTCGCAGGAAGACAATACCTGAATGTCCTGCAGCAGGACAGAAGTATTCCCGAGGGGATGCAGTATCTTATGGATACCGCCCATTCTGGTGGCATTCCCTGCGCAGACCAGAAGGGCGGCTGTATCTCTATTCATCATGTTTCAGTCAATGCCGGGAGCCTTTGTACCGCAGACAGCGCAGAACATTGCATCCGGAGCAAGTTCCTGACCGCAGTTCGGGCAGACGCTCTTGTCCACCGGGGCCTGTTCTGCAGGAGCCGGAAGCTTATTGCCGCAGGAAGCACAGAACATGGCTTCCGGTGCCAGTGTCTGTCCGCAGAAGGGGCAAATCGGCTGAACCTGAGCATTGGAAGGTGCAGGCGTGGGAGCGGGGGCAGTTGCGCCGCACTGCGGGCAGAACTTAGAGCCAAGTGCAATAGAAGCACCGCAGTTCTGGCACATCACAGTGCCGTCGATGAGTTCCAGTTCATGCTGTTTCTGGGCACGGGCAGCTTTCAGCTCAGCGATTGCAGCGAATACTTCTGCAAATTCTGCAGGCGGATTATCGACGTTCTCATTGTAAAAATGCTCGCCGATATCGCAGAAACGGTTGCGAAGTTCATTCTCAGTTGATGTAATATCCTTCTTAATACGATTCTTGTCAGCCATTGTCTTTGCATTTTCAGAGACCTGCTTTGCAGTTCTGGAAACAGATGCGGTCAAATCATCGAAAAATCCCATAATAATACCTCCGATATACAAAAAATTGTTTCCTTATAACAAAGCATCAGATACTTTGTATCGCCATTATATCATACAATGATTTTTTTGTCAACAGATTCTGTCTATTTTAAAGAGAAAAATCAAAAAAAGAAAGACGAAAAGGTTATTGACCTTTTACGCAAAATATGGTATAATATCCATTGAGAATTATTATTCTACTTTATATGCGGAAAGGAAGCATGAAAAATGACAATTACATGTCTTGACCTGGAAGGCGTTCTCGTTCCTGAAATCTGGATTGCGTTTGCAGAGGCAAGCGGTATTCCGGAGCTGAAGAAGACTACAAGAGATGAGCCGGATTACGATAAGCTGATGAATTATCGTCTTGCAATTCTGAAGGAGCACGGACTGGGTCTGAAGGAAATTCAGGCAACCATCGAGAAGATTGATCCGATGCCGGGTGCAAAGGAGTTTCTGGATGAGCTCCGCTCTATGTGCCAGGTAATCATTATCAGTGATACATTCACCCAGTTTGCAGCACCGCTGATGAAAAAGCTTGGTATGCCCACAATTTTCTGCAATACCCTTGAGGTTGCTGAGGACGGCACTATCACAGGATTCAAGATGCGCTGTGAGAAGTCCAAGCTGACCACAGTGAAGGCACTGCAGTCCATCGGTTATGATACCATTGCCAGCGGCGACAGCTTCAATGACCTTGGCATGATTCAGGCAAGTAAGGCAGGATTCCTGTTCCGTTCTACCGAGCAGATTAAAAAGGATTATCCCCAGTATCCTGCTTTTGAGGAGTACAGCGACCTGCTGGCTGCCATCAAGGAGCAGATTGACTGATATTCAGCATGCAGGAAACCGGTTCCTGAATCGATATGCTCCCCATAAAGAGAATAAATCCTGAAAGAAAAGGCTGTGTTACCTGAGGTGACACAGCCTTTTGCGTTGCATATTTCTGTCCATTTCTGAGAAAGTGACAGATGTCTTCAATAGAATGCCGGAATTAATGATTATGCAGCCCCTCCGAAATAAAGGAGTCAATGAAATCAATTAATTGTTGTCTGAATTCATATATATCCAGTTTTTCTTCTTCATTGTCTCTTGCAACATCTAAATAAATTTTTTGTGGTTCTTTTTCAAGATCGCTTCCTGTGATATAGAGGTATGTTTCAATGTCTTCATCATCAAAGTCAACCTTATATTTCAGAATATATACTCCGGAGCCGACATCTTCGGATTGATACTGCTCAAAATCAGACCATGTATATTTTTCTTTGCTGAGAATAATATCACGAAGTTCTGCTTTTGTAAGAATCGGCTTTATAGAAGTATTGCTGAAAAGCTCACGTTTCATCATGCAAAGGTCAAATATATTCAGCACACCATCTTCGCAAAGGTCAGCAGCTTTCCAGTCAAAGAGTGTTGCATCCGGTATACCGAGAAGCCATTTCTGAAGCAGTACGGCATCAGCAATGCTGAAATTGCCGTCTCCGTTTGCATCACCCTTAGTGTACTTTTTGAGTCTGAACTCAATTTCAAGTGAGCCGTTATCATTTATTGTAATTACTTTATAGTCATCAGGGAGATAATAGCCCTGAGGTGCAGCGGTAAGATTGACGCCAAATGAATCAGCGTCGATAAACCCTGCAAGCTCATCACAGTAGTATGGATTGCTGTCAATTTCAAACATCGGTCCAGTATACATCCAGCCGCCATCTACATTTGGATTTTTATAGCCTATATTTGTTCCCATCATAAAGTATTCCATTGAAGAAAAAAGTTCCTCAGGAATAAGCTCACCTGTATCGTAATCAGTGATGATTACTCTTGCTTCGCCCTGTTTAAGCTCAGGGAGATTGAGACTTCTGTTTTCTTCCTCTATCTTTGTGCAGTTTTCGCTGATAAGGAAAGTCCTGTCAATTGTATTTATTGCTGAATCAGGCTCGAATGTTCTTTCATAAACGAGGTTAAGGTTAACCTTTCCGTCCTTTTCAGGTTTTAACAGGATAAATGTTTCAATACCATTGCCTGTAGGTGGAATTTCATATTTCTCGGTACAGCCTGATTCAAGTTTTTTTGTAAGAACTCCGTCACCGCTCTGATTCCAGGTCCAGTCATAGCCTGTGCTTGGATTGGTGGTCTGACAGTAAGCAACGTATCCGTTCTTAATCGACATTACCCCGTTTTCCGCTTTAAAAGCATTAAATTCAGTAATGCAGTCAGGAACCCATGCATATAAATCAGTTTCAGTAAGATTACCGCTTCCGTCGCAATCAAATACATAACTCCACTGAATCTCATCATTGCAGTTTAAATCAA